>JBCCLB010000116.1:0-16001 GCA_039027095.1 Myxococcota bacterium | reverse complement strand
CGTCGCCCCGCTGGCGCGCTCGGTCGTGCGGCAAATCGACGGGGCGGTCGCGGCGGCGATCCGCGACGGTGAGACGCCCGGAGCCGTCGTCGCGGTGGTGCGCCCCGGCGGGATCGCCTGGAAGGGGGCGTACGGGGACCGCCAGCGTCGTCCCGCGCGCGCTCCGATGGCGGTGACGGATCGCTTCGACCTCGCGAGCCTCACCAAACCGATCGTCGCCGCCGCCGCGTTGCGCTTGGCCGAGGCGGGACGGCTCGACCTCGACGCGACGGTCGCGACCTACCGCCCCTCGTTCGCGCGCGAGCACAAACCCTCCGTCACCGTCGCGCAGCTCATCGCGCACACCGCCGGTTTGCCCCCGGCCAATGCGCTGCGGGACTACCGCGGGGGCCGCGCCGAAGCCTTGGCGCGTATCGACGCGCTTCCGCTCCGGGGCGTCGGTCGCCGCACCTACAGCGACGTCGGTTACATCGTGCTCGGCGACGTGGTGGCCCGCGCCGCGGGAAGCCCCTTGGCCGATGCCCTCCGCACCTGGGCCCTCGACCCATTGGGCATGGGTGGTGCCCGCTACGGGCCCGTGGCCGATGCGGTGCCGACCGAGCGTCGGGGCGCCACCTGGTTGCGGGGGGTCGTGCACGACCCCCGGGCGGCGGCGCTCGAGGGCGTCGCCGGTCACGCCGGCCTCTTCGGGCGTGTCGACGACCTCGCCGCCTTCGTCCGCATGCTGCTCCGGCGGGGGCTCGGACCGGAGGACCGCTTCTGGTCGGGCGCCACGTATGCCCGGGCCGTCGCGCCTCGCCCCGACGGCGCCACGCTCTCGTTCTCGCGGCCCCGGGGCGGCATCGGTCACACCGGCTTTACGGGCACCATGTTCTGGGTCGAGCCTACGGGCCGCCTCGGCGTCGTGCTGCTGACGAGCCGCCTCCATCCCGACGGCCGAGGCGACGTCACCTCCCTCCGCCAACAGCTGCGACGCATCGTCGCCGACGCGGCCGGGCCCACCGTGCGCACGGGGGCCGACCAATGGGCCGACGCGATCGGTGCCGGCACGCCTCCCCCGATGGCGAAAGGGAGCCTGGGGATCGTCACCAACCATACCGGTCGCACCCACGATGGCCGCCGGCTCATCGATGTGTTGCACCGGGCCCGCGGCGTACGGCTCCACCGGATCTTCACCCCCGAACATGGCCTCGGGGGCGGGGTCGAGGGCCACGTGACGGACGGACGTGACGCCGTCACGGGGCGGCCCATCGTGAGCCTCTACGGGGCGAGGAACCGTCCTCAGCCCGAGCAGCTCCGAGGCATCGATACCCTCGTCTTCGACATTCAAGACGTTGGCGTTCGCTTTTACACCTACATCACGACGTTGGGGTACGTGCTCGAGACCGCGGCCGCCCATGACCTTCGGGTCGTCGTTCTCGACCGGCCCAACCCGCTCGGCCTGACGCGCGTCGACGGCCCCGTGCTGGACGACGGCCTCCGGTCGTTCATCGGCTACCACGCGCTGCCGGTCCAATACGGCATGACCGTGGGCGAACTGGCCGGCCTCTTCGTGGCCGAGCGAGGTCTCGACGTCGACCTTCACGTGGTGCCCGTCGAGGGCTACCGGGGAGGCGCGTGGCCCACGACGGGTCTCGAATGGCGGCCCCCTTCCCCCAACCTGCCCTCGTGGGAGGCGACGCTGCTGTATCCCGCCCTCGGGCTGGTGGAAGCGACGAACGTCAGTGTCGGGCGGGGGACGGACGCGCCCTTCTCGCAGCTCGGGGCGCCGTGGCTCGACGCCGAGGCGCTCGCGGTGGCGCTCCGCGCCGAGGCCCCCGCCGGCGTTCGTTTCTCGCCCACGTCGTTCACGCCGACCCGCCGTCGCTTCGCCGGGCAACGCTGCGCGGGCCTTCGCTTCGAAGTGACCGACCCGTACGCGCTCCGTCCCGTGCGCCTGGGCCTCGCGTTGGCCCGTGCGCTGCAGCAACAATCCAAAGGGCCATCAGGATGGCGGGCGGTGCCGCTGCGGCGTCACCTGGGTGACGAGAAGACGTACCGCGGCCTCGTCGGCGGACGCGACCTCCACGCGATGCTGGAGGGTTGGCGCGAGGACCACGACGCCTTCGTCCGGCGGCGGCGGCCCTTCCTTCGCTACCCGCGGTAATCTCTCGGATTCCTACGCCGAAAGCCCCTGTTCAGGCCCTCTGCGGAGCTGGTAGGTTTGCCGATCGAACGCCAGGGGAAACGTTCGAGACCCTGCTTACGAAAGACGCGCGGCCGACCAGGGTCGCCGGGGAGAGCCAAGCGTGAATCAGCCACGTCGTGAACGCATCATCGTCGCCCTGAAAGCCGTGTTCGAAGAGGTGTCGGGGCTCACGCTCGACGACGCCGACCCCGACCTCAGCTTTCTCGAGATGGGGCTCGATTCCCTCACGCTGACCCAAGCCGCCGGGCGCCTGAAGAAGAAAACCGGGGTCAAGGTCACCTTCCGCCAGCTCATGGACGAGGCGCCCTCCCTCGGCACCCTCGCCGCACTCATCGACGCCAACGCCCCTCCAGAAGCCTTCGCCGCGCCGGCATCGGCGCCCTTGCCGACGCGCAGCCCTGCCGCGCTTACCGCCGGGAACGGACCGGCTCCGCCGAGCGCGGCGGCGGGGGGGGCTCCCCCTTCGACGGGGCCTTCCCCGGAGCACGCCCCGGGCCCGGCGCCTTGGCCCACGCCCGCCGCCGCCCCCGCCACGGCCCCGCCGGGGGGGACGGCCGCGCCTCCGTTCGCGGCCTGGTCAGCGGGGTGGCCGGCCGCGGGCGCAGCCGCGTCGCTGGATCCCCAGACGGCGGCCTATGCCTGGCAGCAGTACTACGCGCAGCTCCACCAGCATTGGCAGCAACACCTGCAGCACTATCAGCAATACTACGCCGCCTGGTATCAGGCGCAGGCAGGGCACCCGGCGCCAGCAGGGTTCCCAGCGCCGGCAGAGTACCCCACGCCAGCAGGGTACCCAGCGCCGGCGGGCCACCCAGCGCCTCACGCTGCCTCCGGGGTCGACACGCCCCCCGCCGCCGTTGTGAACGAGGCCTCCACGCCGCGGCCGCCGGTGTCCGCCGCCGACACCCCGAAGAAGTTCATCGGACCAGCGGTGCGTATCTCGACCGAGGCGAGCCGCACCGAGATCGACGGGGACCAACGGCGCGCCCTCGACGCCTTCTTCGAGGCCTACGCCGCGCGCACCCGTCGTTCGAAGGCGTTCACCCAGGAGCACCGGCACCACCTCGCCGACCCCCGGGCCGTGTCGGGCTTCAAGCCGGCGCACAAGGAAGTCACCTATCCCATCGTCGTCGACAAGAGTGACGGCTGTCGCCTCTGGGACCTCGACGGCAACGAGTACGTCGACGTGACGTGCGGGTTCGGCACCAATGTCTTCGGGCACCGTCCCGACTTCATCAACGAGGCGGTCAAGGCGCAGCTCGACACGGGCTACGAGATCGGTCCTCAGACCCCGCTCGCCGGCGATGTCGCGGGGCTCATCTGCGAGATGACCGGCCACGAGCGCGTCGCGTTGTGCAACACCGGCAGCGAGGCGGTGCTCGGCGCCATGCGCATGGCCCGCACCGTGACGGGCAACGACGTGATCGCGGTCATGAACGGCGCCTACCACGGCATCAACAACGAGGTGATCGTGCGCGGCACCCGGTCGCACCGTGCGATCCCCGCCGCGCCGGGGATCCCGAGCGCTCAGGTCGAGAACATGCTCGTGGTCGACTACGACGATCCCGCATCGCTGGAGGTGCTCCGCGCGCGCGCCGACGACCTCGCCGCGATCATGATCGAGCCGGTCCAGAGCCGGCGCCCCGATCTCCAACCGCGAGCGTTTCTCCACGCGTGTCGCCAGATCTGCGACGACGCCGACATTCCCCTGATCCTCGACGAAGTCATCACGGGATTCCGCATCGCCCCCGGCGGGGCGCAGGAGCACTTCGAGGTGCGCGCCGACATCTGCACGTACGGCAAGATCATCGGCGGCGGTCTCCCCATCGGCGCCATCGCCGGCCGGCGCACCTACCTCGACGCCCTCGACGGCGGCCATTGGCAATTCGGCGACGACTCGTTCCCCGAGGTCGGCGTGACCTACTTCGCGGGCACGTTCGTGCGCTGGCCGCTCGCCCTCGCCGCCGCGAAGGCGGCGCTGCTCAAGCTCCAAGAATACGGCGCGGCCGGGCACCAGCGGCTCAATGCGATGACCGATGCGATGTGCGCCCAGCTCAACGCGACGTTCGCGGAAGTCGGCGCGCCGATCCGATTGAAGCACTTCGGCTCGTTGTGGAAACCGACCATCGACGAGGCCGAGCCGCACGGGTCGCTCGTCTTTCACTGGCTCCGGCACAAGGGGATTCACATCTGGGAGGGGCGCCCGTGCTTTTTGACCTTTGCCCACGCCGAGGCCGACGTGGCCCGCGTGGTCGCCGCGTGGGAGGAAACGGTGGCGGAGATGCAGGCCGAGGGGCTTCTCTCGGGCAACGGCCGCAAGATCACGCCCCGACCGCCGGTGCCCGGGGCGCGGCTCGGCCGCGACGCCCACGGCAAGCCGGCGTGGTTCGTCGAGGACCCAGACCGGTTGGGGGCCTACCTGCAGGTTCACACCGGCGCGGGTAACCGAGCGGCGCATTCGGCGTAAGGGGTCGGCCGGGCCTCAAGCTCGCGAAACACATGACGCACGTCGCGCTGACGCCGGTGACCTTCGACCCTTTCGCCCAGGGGGACGTGGTCGAGAGCGTCGCCAGTACCGGGGCGCAGCGCGAGCTGTGGACGTCGGCGCAGTTGGGCGACGGGGCGAACTGCGCCTTCAACGAAGCCCTCGTGCTCGAGCTCCGCGGGGCCTTCGATCTCCAGGCCTTTCGGTCGGCCCTGCAGACCTTCGTCGACCGGCACCAGGCGCTCCGGGGCACCTTCAGCGACGACGGGCAGCTGTTCATCATCAGCGCGCACCGCGAGATCGACGTCCCGCTCGAGGAGGGCGACGACGCGCTGAGACGTGCACTCCGCGACGCCGTGGACCGACCCTTCGACCTCGGCCGCGGGCCCTTGTTTCGGGCGCGGGTGATACGGGTCGCGCCCGACCGCCATCATGCCGTGTTGACCGGTCATCACACCGTCTTCGACGGGTGGTCGTGCGCCGTGCTGCTCGAAGAGCTCGGTCGCCTCTACACCGAGCGCACGGGCGGACCCGCGGCCGACCTCGACGCCCCCGCGTCGTTCGTCGCCTACGCCGAGGACGAGGCGGCCTACGCCCGCCGCCCCGACTTCGCCGAGACCCTCGCGTACTGGCAGCGCCGCTTTGCCGACGGCGGCACCACGTTCGACCTCCCCGCCGACCGTGCGCGTCCTCCTTTTCGCACCTTTGCCTCCGACCGCATCGACACCCCGCTCCCGCCCGAGCTGACGGCACGCCTCAAAGCCTACGCCACGGCCCAGCGCACCAGCTTCGTCTCGTTGATGATGGCGGGATTCACCGCCTACCTCGCGCGCTTGGGGGGCGAAGCCGACATCACGGTGGGCATGCCCGCGGCGGGACAGATCGTGTTCGGCGAGGATGCGCTCGTGGGCCACTGCGTCAACCTCCTCCCGATTCGGGTGCGCGTCGCGGGCACCTTCGAGGCGCATGTCGCCACCACCCGGGGCGTCCTTCTCGACGCCGACGAGCACCGTCGGCTTTCGTTCGGGCGCTTGCTGCAGGCGCTGCCCCCGGGAAGGGATCCGAGCCGGATCCCCCTCACCTCGATCATGTTCAACGTCGACCTCGGCATGCAGGGGAGCGGGCTTCGCTTCGGCGACCTCGACACCCGCTTTCGCACGGCGCCCCGTAGCTTCGAGAGCTTCGAGCTGTTCGTGAACCTCGCCGAGTCGGGGGGGGACATGATCCTCGAGGCGCAATACAACACGGCCCTTTTCGACCGGACCACCATCGCCGGCCGGGTGGCGGAGCTGCTGGATTTCTACCGCCGGCTGCTCGACGCGCCCACCACCCCCATCGCGGACCTCGACGTGGTCGACACTGCAACCCGGCGGCGCCTGCTCCACGATTGGAACGACACCGCCCGCGACATCGACGGCGACGACACGGTGGTCGGGCTCGTGGCGGCGGCGGCCGCCCGGCGGGGCACGGAAGCGGCGGTACGCGACCTGGAAGGCGGGGCGCTGACCTTCGATGCGCTGATGCGTCGCGCGGGGGGGCTCGCCACGGCGTTGCGCGCCGCCGGCGTGGGCCCGGGCGACGTGGTCGCGCTGTGCGTCGCCCGCCGGGTCGGCGCCGTCGTCGCCGTGCTCGGCATCATGGCCACCGGCGCGGCCTACCTCCCCATCGACCCGGACCTTCCCTCCGAGCGCATCGCCTTCATGCTCGACGACGCCAAGGTGGCCCACGCCGTCCTGCACCGGGACCTCGATGGCGTCTTGAACGCGGGGCTTCGGCGCACGGTCCTCGAAGACGTCGGCGAAAGCGAAAGGCTCGGCCCCATCGACGCCACCCCCTCCGGCCTCGCCTACTTGATGTACACCTCCGGCTCGACGGGCCGGCCCAAGGGCGTGATGGTGCCCCACCGCGGGGTGGTGAACTTTCTTTTGGGCGTGATGGCGGGCCCAGCGCTCCATCCCGGCGCGCGGTTCGTCGCGACCACAACCTTCTCGTTCGACGTCTCGGGGATCGATCTCTACCTCCCGCTCATCGCGGGCGGCACCACGGTCTTCGCCTCGCGCGAGGTCGCCCGAGACGGCGTGCAGCTCGCGGCCCTGCTCGAGCGAGAACGCGCGACCGCGATGACCGCGACCCCCGCGACGTGGCGGCTGCTCCTGGAGGCGGGGTGGCGCGGAAATCCCGAGTTCCAGGTCTACTGCGGGGGCGAGGCCTTTCCCCCGGAGCTCGCGGCCCCGCTCCTCGCGGTGGCCGGTGAGGTGTGGAACTTCTACGGGCCCACCGAGGCGTCGATCTACGCCACCGTCGCCCGCATCACCGACCCCGAAGCCCCCGTCACCATCGGGCGGCCGATGGCGAACGTCGGCGTCTACGTGCTCGACCCGCAACGACGGCTCGTGCCTCCCGGGGTCCCCGGGGAGCTGTGTCTCGCCGGCGCCGGGCTCGCCGACGGGTACTGGGGCCGCGACGCACTCACCGCCGAGCGCTTCATCGACAACCCCATCCCCGACGCGCCGCACCCGCGGCTCTACCGCACCGGCGACGAGGTCACGTGGCGCCCCGATGGCACGTTGCGCTTCCTCGGTCGGCTTGACGACCAGGTCAAGCTGCGGGGCTATCGCATCGAGCTGGGGGAGATCGACAGCGTCCTGACCCGCCACCCCGCCGTGGCGCAAGCGGCGTCGGTGGTGGTGGAGGCTCAGCCCGGCGACCAACGATTGGTCGCGTACCTGCAATGGGCCGCGGACGTGCGCCCGCCCCACGATGCCGCCCTGCGCCAGCATCTCGCGCGCTCCGTCCCGAGCTACATGGTGCCGAGTCGTTTCGTGCCGCTCGACGCGTTTCCCCTCACCCCCAACGGCAAGGTCGACAAGGGTGCGCTGCGCGCGCGCCCCCTGAGCTCGTCGTCATCGTCGTCGTCGCCGCCGCCGCGCGAGGGGCCAAACCGCGCGGGGCCTTCCCCGCCGGATCCTGACCGTCGCACCGACGGGCCGCCCGGTCGGCCTCCACACCCCGGCGGCGGCGAGACGGCACGCCCCCGCACGGAAGCGGAGGCCCAGATCTGCGCCATCGTGGGGCGTCTGCTCGACATCCCGTCGACCGACGTCCGGCTGGACGAGACCTTCTTCGACCTCGGCGGCCACTCGCTGCTCGCCATAAAGCTCATCGCGACCGTGGCCTCGGAGACGGAGGTGACGCTCGCCCTTCGCGACATCCTCCTCGAGCCGCTCGGGCAGCTCGCCCAGCGGCTCCCCGCCACCGGCGGCGACCATGCGGCCCCGCGCCACGACGCCGGTATTCCCGACGCGGGCAGCGTGGACGAAGCGGGCGCGCCGCCCCCGCCGGTGATGGCGGCGCCCGGAGGCGTGGCGTCGTTTTTCTTCGGCCCGCGCTACGGCGCGTACCACCCACCGGAGGGCCATTCGGTGCGGGGGGCGGTGTTGATCTGCGGACCCATCATGCAGGAGTACATGCGCACCCACTGGGCGCTGCGCCGGCTCGCCGGCCAACTCCAGCGGCGGGGCTTCGCGGTGCTCCGCTTCGACTACCGCGGGTGCGGGGATTCCCAGGGGGAGCTCGCCACCGCGTCGCTGGCGATGTGGGACGACGACGTCGAGGCAGCCCGCGACGAGCTGCGGCGGCGCAGTGGCATCGCGACCGTCGACGCGGTCGGTCTTCGCCTGGTGGCGACGTTGGTCGCACGGGCGGCCACGAAGGCGGGACGGTTTCGTCGTCTCGCCCTGTGGGACCCCATCGTCGATGGCGGCGATGCGTTGGACCGGCTGCAACAACTCCACCGCGACGTGTTCGCCGACCCGAATCGCTTCTCACGCCCCACCCGCGCCAAACGCAGCCTCTTGGGGCGTCTCGGGCGGACGGTGATCGCCGCCGAGGAAGAGCTCGTCGGCTTTCCTCTCCCGCGCCACCTGGAACGCGAGCTGCGCACCCTCGACCTCCGGGGGGAGGTCGCGCAGGTCGCGCGGATCTTCGTCGCCCGCTCGCTCGCGATCCCCGGGCTCGACGCTTGGGAACGCGCGTTGAAGTCCTCCTCGGTCGCCGTCGACGTCGCCGCGCAAGGCGAGGTCGGCGCATGGTACGACCCCGCGCGCATCGAAGACGCGCTCGTCGCCCCGCGGACGGCCGCGGCCCTCATCGCATCGCTCACGGAGGGCGCGTGAGCGAAGAGCGCGTCCTGC
Source organism: Myxococcota bacterium (assembly GCA_039027095.1). Lineage (GTDB taxonomy): Bacteria > Myxococcota_A > Polyangia > Polyangiales > Polyangiaceae > JAPYTK01. The sequence goes on along the minus strand of JBCCLB010000116.1, from coordinate 7,135 downwards.
GCTTTGGGCCGGGCGAGGTCGCTCTCGGCGGGATTTGGACCGCGCCCGACGAACGCGCGCGGACGGCCCCGCGCGACGACTTGGCGGTGTTGTTGCTCAACGCCGGCCTCCTCCACAAGGTCGGGCCCTACCGCATGAACGTGGCGCTGGCGCGCGCGTTGGCCGCGCGCGGGCTCGCGAGCTTTCGGTTCGACTTCAGCGGGCTCGGCGACAGCCCCGCCGCCGCCACCAGCCTTGACTACGGCGCCCGCTGCCGGGACGAGATCGCGGCGGCGATGGATCACCTCGCGGCGGAGGGGCGCCGCCGCTTCGTGGTTCTCGGTTTGTGCAGCGGGGCGGTGAACGCCCACCGGGCCGCCGCGGCCGACGCGCGCGCGGTCGGCGTGGTCGCGCTCGACGGCTTCGCCTGGCCCACCCGAACCTTTTATCTTCGCCACTACGGGCCCCGGGTGATCCGGCCGTCGAAGTGGGTACGCTTCGCGCGACGCAAGCTCCCCGCCCTCGGGGTCGGACGCTCGGGCGCGGCCGCAAAGCCAGACGGCGCCCCTGAGTTCGAGGTGGACTTCCCGCCCCGGGCCGAGGTCGCCGTCGAACTGCGGCGGCTCGTCGCCCGGGGGTGTCGCATGCTCTACGTCTTCACCGGCGGCGTTCGCGAGTACTTCAATTATCGCGGACAGTTGGGCGATTGCTTTCCCGGCCTCGACTTTCGCGGCCACCTCGACGTCGACCATTACCCCGACGCCGATCACACCTTCACCGCCCTCGCCGACCGACGTCGACTGTTCGCACGCCTCGAGGGCTGGCTCGACACCCACTTCCCCGCATAGCAACGCTGGGGCTTCCCCGCGTGGCGCTGACATTTTTCCCGCGTGGGACTGGGCTTTCCCCGCGTGGCGGTCGATTGCCACATCGTCAAGGGGGGTGCACGCGCGGAGCAGGATGTGGCACGGCCTGCGGTGGAGGAAGTGAACATGCGACATCCCAAGTATTTCCTGGCCGTACTCTTCACCCTGCAGTGCTTCGTGGCCTGCACCGAAGACGAAGTGATCGGCGACGACGACGACGACAGCAGCAGCAGCAGCGGCACGATGGCCGGCACCGGCGGCAACACCGTCGTAGGCCCGGGAGCGACCGTGGGAACCGGCATGTCGGTGGGCACGGGCGGCGGCATGGCGACCACGGTCACAGGCACCGGTCCCACCACCGCGGTCACGACCGGCGGCGTCATGACCACGGCGAGCGGCACCACGTCGGCGACGACGACCACCACCACCACCACCGGCGGGATGGGCGGGATGATGGGCACCACCACCACCACCACCACGGGCGCGGGTGGCACGGGCGGCGGCATGACGACCGGAGGCGACTGCACGATGCCGATCCAACTCGGCAACGGCGCCATGGTCTCCGTCAACGGCGACACCACCGGCCAACCCGACGTGCTCGCGGGCAGTTGCGCCGACACGTCGGGCCCAGAGCTCGTCTACGCCTACACCGCGCCGACCACCGGGCTGTACGCGTTTCGACTCATCACGCCCCCGACGGGACAGATGGGCCCGGGCGCCGACCTCGGCATCTCGGTTCGAACGACCTGCACCCAGGTCGCGTCCGAGCTGAACTGCAGCGACAACTTCACCGAAGGTACCGAGGCACTCAACCTGGACCTGACGCAGGGAACGACCTACTTCGTTCTCATCGATGGCTGGTCCAACACGGACGAGGGGGCCTTCACACTCGAGGTCGAGCAGATCCCCGACGAGACCAACTGCACCGACGGGATCGACAACGACTTCGATGGGCTCATCGACTGCGCCGACCCATCGAATTGCCAAAACCTGGCCGATTGCACCCCCGGAGCCACGACGGCCGGCAACGCGTGCATGATGGCCAATCAGTGTGTGGCCACCCCAAACGACCCGTTCTGTCTCACCGGCGACTTGGGCTGGCCCAATGGCTACTGCAGCGAGTTCTGCGATCTCCTCAACGATGACTGCCCCGCGGGGGCATTTTGCGCGAGCTTCGGCCTTCCGAACGACGTCGGCCTGTGCGTCGAAACCTGCACCACGGTCAACGACTGCCAGAACACCACGCAGTACCGCTGCGAGAACATTGGACCGGGGACGGACCTCTGCCTGCCGGAGAGCTGTGGCACCGCCCAGCCGCTGGTCCTCGGCACGAACACTGGAGACACGAGTATGGGTGGGGTCAGCACGCATGAAAGTTCGTGCCAAATGGGAGGCACGCCGGAAGCCGTGTACACCTACGTCGCTTCGGCCAACGGAACGCTCACATTGACGCTGACTTCGATGGCCGACCTCGGCCTTCACGTGCGGACCACATGCAACGACGACACGACGGAAGTGGCCTGTGTGGACGCCAGCGCGATGCCCGTCGAGACGCTTCCGCTCACCGTCACGGCGGGGACGACGTACACGATTTTCGTCGACGGTTGGACCGCCGGCGAGAGCGGGCCGTTTACCCTCGACGCGTCGTTCCAGTGAGAACCTGGAGGGGGTGGTGATGGCACGGTCGTCGAAACGCGCTGGGGTCCGGACCGGGCGCGACATCGGGAAGCTGGCGCTGGGCGGGGGGCTGGCGCTGGCGCTGGGGTGTGGCCGCGGAGGGCCAACGCCACCGCCCCCGAACGATGAGCCGGAGGCCTCCCAGAGCGCGCGCAGCACCTCCCCCGCCACCTCAACCGCTACGGCCACGTCGACCGCCAACGCGACGCCATCGGCCACGGCGTCGTCGGGCACCTCGGGCGAGGTACGCGTGACCGCGGCGGAGGTCGCCCGCGTCCGGGGCGTCGCGCTCGGCGTGCGGTTCCCCCAGCCCGGAGGTTGGCGGGGCGGCACGCTGGAGGGCGATCATCTCGCCTTCAGCAGCTCGCCTCCTGGCGGGTCCGACGGGGTCTCCGTCGACCTCTACCGCGGGGCCGATCACGACATCGGTGCCCTGCGGGCGGTGGTGACGGCGGCGGCCCCCGATAAGCCTATCGTGGCGGAAGAGACGCAGACGCTGGCCGGAGCCGCGCGCCCCGCCGTCGTCACCCAGTCGGGCTCCGGGCCCGCGGCGGCCGCGACGTGCACGGTGTTGGTTCAGGACCCGGGGGGCGGCGACTTCGGACTGACAGTCGCGTTGACCGCCGACTGGCGAAACGGGGGCACGCCGACCTGCGCCGCCATCGCCGGCCGCAGGGACCTCGCGACCATCGTCGCCGGGTTCGAAGTTCTCACCGCGCCCTGAGCTGGCGCTGCGCCCCTCGACGAGGGGGCGGAGCCCCGGCGGCGCCCCCGACCACCAAGATCTGCCGGCGGCTTTAGCAGCCGCCCGGCTCGAGGCACTGGCCGGTCCGGGGGGTGGCCGACCCGGCGCCGATCCCGCACCAAGCGGGCATGACGGCGGGCAGGCCTTCGCTGAGGTACGGGCTGTCGCCGTCGGCGAGCCAGTAGGGGTGATCCATGATGAATTGCCACATCATGGCGAACCGAGCCTCCCCCGGGGGCGCATCGAAGGGGGGCTCGGCGTGGCCGCAGTTGTGCACGCACTCGAGGAAAAAGTGGCCGTCGTTGGCGAGGCCGGTCTCGAGGTCCTGCGACAGCGTCTCGAAGCTCAGCAGGTTGAGGCACGAGTCGGTGGGACCGCCCCACAACACGATCGCCGGCATCTTGTGGGCGGGCGAGCTCCACGGCTGAATCGCCAAGCCGCCGGTCCCCCCCGACAGCGACACGATCGACGAGAGGTGTTGCCCCCGTTCGCCCGCGAGCACGCTGCTCGTGAACAGGGCGCCGGCGCTCACGCCCGCGCTCGAGACGCAGTCGGCGTTGACGTCGTACTGGGCGGCCACGCACGCGAGCATGTCGTCGAAGAACGTAGCCTCTTCGGCCCGCCGGCTGCTGTTGCTGAGGGCGTCCATCGGCCAGGTGAACTGCACGTCGCCTTTCTTCTCGGGCACCACGGCGATGAAGCGGTACGCGTCGGCCGCCTCCTGCACCTCGCCCTGCTCGATGAAGTCCGTCGCGTCTCCGCCGAGCCAATGCCAGAGAAAGACCACCGGCAACGATTCGCCCGCCGCGATGCTCTGCGGCACGACGAGACGAAATTCACGAGCATTGCCGTCGCTGGTGATCTGATTGAGCCCCGGCTGGAGCGTCGGACAGGTGCCGCCGTAGGTCGGCAGCGCGGGCGGCATCGGGGCGTTGGCGGGCCGTGGGTCGTGGCACCCGAGCAAGGCCGGCGTGGCGCCCCCCGCGCCGCTCCCCGTGCCCGTCGTCGCGCCGCCCCCCATGCCGGTGCCGGTCCCCGCGGCGCCCGCGCCGTCGCCGCCGGCGCCCATCGACGCCCCGGTTGTCGTCGTGGCCCCGTCGCTGGTGTTGGTCGTCGTGCCCCCCGAGGTGGCCTCGGCCGCCTCGTCGGCGTCGCCGCATCCGGCCCCGACCGTGAGGCCCGCGAGCATGCTGCCCCCCACCAGTACGCGCAATGTCCGCTGGATCATGGCGCCTACGGTACCAAACCGACGCCTCAAAGGTTCTGAAAGCGGCGCCCGCGCGCGCCCCCTGCGGGTTGCCGCTTTCGTGCCGCCAAGGGAGGCCCGTCCCCAAAGCGCGTACATCGTCGCCATGGCGCATCTGTCGCGGGATCGGGCGGAGGTGGGGGTCACGGTCGGCCTCGTCGGACACCCGGGCGCGGGCGTCGTCGAGGGCCTCCGCGCCACCCGCGCGCGCTTCGCCCCCGAGACCCGCGGGCCGCTGCGGTACGGGCAACTCCAGACCGGCCGCTTCGTCTCTTTTTCGCACTGGCCCCGAATCAAGAGCCGGCGCCGTCGACTACGGGTCGACGGGGTGGGGGGTGACGTGGCGCGGCCCGACGAAGTCGCGCTGCTGATGGGGAACATCGACGCGCTGGTGGTCTTCGGTCACGACGAAGCGTCGTTGGTACGGCGCAACCACGACGTTTCGGCCGCGCTCCCCGGGCTCGACGTGCCGCGGGTCTACGGGCTCTCCACCTCGGGCGATCCGGACGGCGCCGCCACGCCCCCCCGCGTGGTCCGTGGCCTGGCGCGGGACCCGGAAGTGCTTCACGGCGACCTCGCGGCCGCACTCCGCGCCGCGACCGCCGCCGCCCTCGCGCGCATCACTCGGCCGCGCGCTTTGCGTTGAGCGCGCCGCCGAGCGCGAGCAGCGTCTTCATCTCCTTCAGCGTGATCTGGCGGTCGGCCACCACGCGGTCGCCCTGGGCCCCGAACACCACCGGCTCGACCACCCGTACCCGCACCGGTCCCGCTTTGACGCTGGTCTTTTCGTCGATGGTCTTCGTGAGCTGCGCGGCGTCTTCCTCGGCGCGCGCCGCGTCGGTGCTCTGGCCTTCGACGTGCAGGTCGGCGTCGCCGTCGTCGCGAAAGGTGAGGGTGGCGTCCGCTTTGGAGATCGAGCCGGGGATGGGCACCTCCGCCCGGGGGTTGTCGAGCGTCTGCTTCGGTTGGTCGATCGCGACCCGAAGCGCTTCCTCGCCCTCGATCGCGGGCAAGCCGGAGACGTCCTTCAGCGACCGCGCCGCTTCTCGGAGCGCCGGCGACGTCACCACCAACACGGTGGGCGACACGGCCAGCACCAGGCTCTGTTTTCCCTCGTACCGCACCTGCACCGCCGGATAGGGCTCGCCCTCCAGCGCCTTCGAGCCTTCTTCGCCCTGGGCGACGAGCGCCGCCATCACCTCGTCGCGTCGGTCGGCGGGCACGTGGTGCTCCACCACGACCATCACCCTTTCGGGGTCGCGCGCCGACTTCGCCGCGAAGAACACGCGGTCGATGTCCTCCAACGGCTCGATCCCCGTGCCGACCAACACCCGGGTCTCGGTGACCGCCTGGGCCATCAGTTGGGGCGCCAACGGATGCGACCGGAGCCGCGCCACCTCGAGCCGTCCTTCGATCTGGGCGCCGGTGGCGGCGACCGCACGAACGTCGGCGTCGGGCGGGGGCGGCGGCGGCGCGTCCGCCGCTCCGTCATCGGCGCCGCCCGAGTCGGCCGGGGTCACCGGGGGCGGCGCGGCGCCACCGCAAGCAAGAAGCGCGTGGGAGGACAGCAACGCGAGCAGAGACCGACGGGAAATCATCACGCCTGTCTTACTAGTCAGGACGCCCCCGCTCTGCATCTTTCACCGCCCGACGACTTTTTTGTTAGCGATCGTTTCCAAACCGACTTAGGTCTTTCGACATGGGCCGGCCGCGCAGCTTTGACGAGGACGAAGTGCTCGAGCGCGCGCTCGAGGTGTTCTGGCGTCAGGGCTACACGGCCACCTCGATCGTCGACCTCGAGGCGGCCACCGGGCTCAAGGCGGGAAGCCTCTATAAGGCCTTCCGCCACAAACACGCGTTGTTCGTGCGCGCGGTCGACCGATATCTCGAAGAGGGACGGCAGATGGCCGCCCAAACGTTCGGAGACCTCGGCCCGCGCGAGGCGCTCGCCCGTTGGCTTGATGTCGTCGCCGAGATGGCGACGGCGACCCCGGCCTGTGGCTGCTTTGCCGTCAACTGCGCGGTCGAGCTCGCGCCGCACGACGACCGGGTTCGCGAAGCCCTCCGCGCCCACGACCGACGCCTCTTGCGCCTCTTCACCGACCTCGTCCGCCGGGGCCAAGCGGCGGGAGAGCTCCGGGCGGGCGATCCGACGTCGTGCGCGCGCCACCTGCTTGTGTTCATCAACGGCCTCCAGGTCGAGGGCAAAAAGGGGCTCTCACGCCCCGAGGCCAAGCGCCTCGTCGCCCACCTCCTCGACACCCTTTCCCCCTGACCTCAAGGCGCGCATCGCACCGTGGATGACGCGCCCGCTCCATCACGACCCTTTTGGAAACATTCACTCAAGAAAAAAAAACCCATGAAGCGATTCAACGATAAGAAGGTCCTGATCACCGGCGGCACCAGCGGCATTGGTCTCGCTACGGCCAAGCGTTTGGTCGAAGAAGGCGCCCAGGTGCTGGTCACCGGTACCAACCGCGAGCGGCTCGACGCGGCCCACGCGCTCGATGGCGTCACCGCGATCGAAAACGACGCCGGGGAGCCGTCGGCGGCCGATGCGCTGGCCGCCGCCGTCGCGGACGCGTTTGGAGGCAACGTCGACGCGGTGTTTCTCAACGCGGG
>JBCCLB010000115.1:0-16142 GCA_039027095.1 Myxococcota bacterium | reverse complement strand
GGGGTGGAGGCGGCCCCGGCACCACGGGCGGGGGGGGGATCGGCCGGGCCGGCGCGGGCGGGGCCGGCGCGGGGAGGGCCAGCGGCGCGGTGGCCGTCGTGCGCGGCGTCTGCGCGGGGGGGCCACCGGACGGAGGCGGATTCGAATAAAACCACGTCCCGGCCGGCGTCGGCGGGCGCTTGTTCATCGGCGGCCCGTAGGCCCACGGGGAAGCGTTGATGACCCAAGCGCAGTGGCTGCCATCCGGGCGCTGCTCGCAGACCTCGACGTAGGCGAGTCGCCGCCCGCATCCCTCGACCCCTCGTTGCCGGTCGCCGAGGTCGCGCACCCGCACCTCAGGCGCCGGACACTCGAGGTCGAAGGTGGCGCGCGAAAGCAGCTGCTCGGGGCTCGCCCCGACCCCGCCGCAGCCGGCCAGACTCGACGCCGCCGCCGCCAGAACGGCGGCGACCGCGTCGCGCATGCCACACCCACCCATCAGAACCGGTAGCTGGCGATGGCGCTGAGCTGCTGTTCGCGAAAGCCGTCCTCCGCGAAGCGTCCGTTCTTCACGTCGCGATAGGTGTAGCGGAGCGAGAGCAGCCCCGTCTGCTCGTACGCGAACCAGTGGAGGATGGCCCGGCCCTGGCGCTCGTCCCGCTGACGACGGATCTCGTCGCCGACGATCGAGTTGAGGTTGTCGGGAGGGTTTTCGATGTCGCCCGCGATGTACTCGCCGAAGTCGCCGGCCAACATGAGATGCCGAGGCCAGATCGCCGCCCCCAGCGTGGCCAGGTACGAGTACTGCCAGGAGCCAAACTCGAGCTCGCGCTTGAAGTAGCTCTCGAACTGGGCGGAGAAGATCCACCACTTGGCCACCGCCGTCCCGTTCCAGGCGGGATAGCGCTCCTGAGCCCGCTGGTCGTATTTGCCGCCCACGAGAAACGCGAGCTGAGCCGGCACCGGGTTGTAAATGTAGGGCGTATCGAAACGTCCGAAGTAGCCGATGGCGTTGATGAGAAACTGGGCGCCCGCCGTCCACGTATAATTCGTGTTGTCGTCGGAAAAGAACCGCCCTCCGATGTTGCCCGCTTGCCGCCCCGCCCCGCCCGCGGCGAAGGCGCGAAACTGGAACCGTCCTCCGAGATCGATGGGGCCACCCACCTCGACCGCAGCCCCGTTGCCCTGCTCGAACGCGTTAAACACGAAGAAGGCGGGCTGGAGCAGCAGCTGCTTGGCGGCCGAAATGATGAATTGGGCGGTGAGGCCGCCGCCGCCCGAGTTGACGTTGACGAAGTGGCCGTAGTCGCCGATCGGCAGCTGAAAGAGGGCGAAGGTCAGCCGCGGCGTCCGCTCAGCCCGCACGTTGACGAGAAAGAACGAGTTCTCGATGTTACCGATGGGTCCGAGCGCGCGCAGCTGCAGCAGATTGAAACGCGTATCCCAATCGTTCTGGTCGAGCTCGGCCGCGTTGGTGTCTTCGATCCGGTAGGTCTGCTCGATCTGCCCCACCACCGAGAACCGTACGCCGGTGCTCGGGTTGCAGACCGTGACCTGCGAGTCGAACCGGCAGCCGAAGTCGGCACAGTCGATCCGTCCGTCCCCGTCATTGTCGACGCCGTCGGAGCACGCGTAGTCGTTGCGCTCACCGTCGGCGTCGCCAAACTTGCCGATGACCTCGTCGACGCTCATCCCCTGTTCGAGATCGGGGAGGTTGAAGTTGCGTCCGTAGGCCTTTTGCTGGCTCGGGTTCACCGGCCCCGGTTGACCGACGTAAAAACCTTGGCACACCGAGACGGCGCCCGTCTGGCAGTCGAGGTCGTCGCAATCGAGCGCGCCGTCGCCGTCGTTGTCGATCCAATCGCTGCAGAGGGCGTCGCTCTGCTCGCGCACCCCCGTCGGCTGGCACACCGGCTGGTCGTAACAATCAGCGTCCCCGCAATCGACCACGGAATCGCCGTCGTTGTCGATCCGGTCGGTGCAGTTCGTCTCGGTGGCCTGCCGGTTGGGGATGGGCGCGGGCTCCGGCTCGCGGACCGGCGGGGGCACAGTCGGATCGTTCGGATCCGCGGGCGGCGGCGGCGGCGGCGGCGCGTCGTCGGGAGGCTCGGGATACGGCGCCGTCAGCTCCTCGTCGAGCCGGTCGTCGTCGATCTGGTCGTCACCTTCGCCGTCGACGGGTTGCGCCCACGCCGAGCCCCACAGTCCCGGCGCACCGTCTTTACGCCCGGTCGTCGTCGTGAGTCCCGCCCCGACGACCAGCGCGAGCAGCAGGGGCAGGGGGTGAAAGTGGTCGCGCATCGTCATCGGTCTCGTCCTCGGGGCACGCGCACGGCGTCCCTCCGTCATTCACACACTCGGGGCGACGTGCAGATCGTCACCTCGGGATTCCAACTGCAGTCCCAGTCCTCGCAATCGACGAAGCCGTCGAGGTCGTTGTCGAGCCCGTCCGAACACTTCATGTCCGGCGTGAGGGGGACATCGCCGAGGGTGTCGTCCGTCAAGACTTGGGCCACGCTCTCCTGGCAGGCGGCCACCACGGCCGGGTCATCGGACTGCCGACACGAGAAATCGCCGCAATCGACGAAGCCGTTGCCGTCGTTGTCGATGCCGTCGAGGCACTTGTCGAAGCTGTTCTCGAGCTGATCGTCGCAAAAAGCCAGGATGTCGGGGTTTTCGCTCCGCGAGCAGCCGAAATCGCCGCAGTCGACGAAGCCGTTGTCGTCGTTATCGATCCCGTCCCGACATTCATCGAGGTCCTGCCCCTCCTCGGGACCGCTATCCTCCAGCGCCGAGCAATCCTGCGCCACCGCGCGGCCCTCGGCCGACCCAAAGACCAGCTGGAGGTCCACGCCCCCTGGCTCCCCGCTGCACCCACGGTCGGCGCAGTCGACCGAGCCGTCGCCATCGTTGTCCTCCCCATCGAAACACGTGGCGTAGTTGCCCTCGCAGTTGGGCGCGTCGTCGCACAGGCGATCTTGACAGTCCGCAAAGCCATTGCCGTCGTTATCGAGACCGTCGGCGCAGAGTTCGACGCTGAGCTCACACACCGTGTTGGGCAACATCGACGGGATGTCGGGCGGTGCCCCGGGAAACCACTCAGGGTTGGGAAACGACACCACCTGGCACGAAAAGTCTTCGCAATCGGCGAACCCGTTTCGATCGTTGTCGCTCCCATCGGAGCACGAGGCGGCGCTGACCTCGCCCACGTCGCATCCCGATACCGTGTCCTGACACGGCACCAGCGGCCGTCCTCCGGCCGCGGTTCCCGAGCAAACCCCCACGAAAATGCCGGTGCGGCACTGGAAATCTTCACAGTCGGCGAAGTTGTTGCCGTCGTTGTCGATCCCGTCCGAGCAGAGGTCGTCGGTGAACTCGCGCGTGCAGCAGAGCTCCTGAATGCCCTGGCACTTGGGGTCGCCGCAGTCGAACTGGCCGTTGGCGTCGTTGTCGATCCCGTCGCGACACCGCTCGAACGTGTTCTCGATGTCTTGGAGCAGCGTGCCGTCGGGGATCACCTCGCCGCACTGGCTCGACGTGAACACGCAGTCGGGATCTTCACAATCGATGAGACCGTCGTAGTCATCGTCGACACCATTGGTGCAATTGACGTCTTCGTACTCGTAACCGAAGCGCGGGGTCGGCTCGTTGAACGCACACGCCCCCGCCCCCATGGCGAAGGCATAGCCCCCCCCGAGGAGGGGCAGCAGCCACCGGCGCCGTCGGGCCGCGCGAAGGGGGAGAAAGCGCACCATGGGTTGGGAAGGAACGGACTCAGAGTTTGAGACAAGCCGGCTTGGGCTTGACCGTGTAGCGACGGCGAAACTTCGCGTAGATCATGCACGCGCCCTTCACCTCTCGGCTCCGGATCTGCTTGGCTTGGCGCAGGCGGTCGAGCTTCGCCTGGACGGCTTTGCGGCCGTCGTCGTCGGCGAAGATGTGCGCCACCCGATGCGCGGGATACTCGATGTCCTCGTCGGGCCGGGGCAGCGGGGTCATGTACTCGTTGAGGAGCAGCATGAGGTAGGGGTCCTCGTAGCCGGCGACCACGTCGGTGGTCGTCGGGTCGGCCCGCAGCGCCCCGATGATCCGAAGCGCCTCGTCCCGCGGCACCTCCTGGTGGCGGTGACAGACTTCCTCGCACTCCTCGTACGTCTCTTGGTGTTTCCACTTGGCCGACAGGCCGTCGAGCGACGAGATGAGGCGGTTGTAGTTTCTCGAGTTGTCGAACCGTTCGTCGGCGGAGTGCAGGCTCGTGAGAACCACCGCCGGAACCCCTTTGGCCCACATGCCGCGGCGTCGCATCATCGCCTCCCTCTGGGCGAGAATGTCGACGCGATCCGAGGGCTGGCCAATCTCGTAGATGTGGGCGAGGCCGCGCCGTACCTGGCTGTTCCGAAGGTCGGCGCAGTCGGCGAGGATCCGCCCAAAGCCGTCGACCTTGGCCGGGTCGACGTCGCAGTTCCACATGCGGCGCCGCGCGTGCATCGTGGCTTGCTTCGCGTTGACGTACAGCTCGCGAAAGGTCCAGCCCCCCCACTGATGGACGGGCCCGTAGGACTCGAGGGTGTTGTAGCCGGCGAGCCGCGCGGCCCGGTTCCGGTAACGCCCACCGAGGGCCCGCCACGTGTCGCCGTCGTTGTAATAGACCGGCGTCACGTCGCCGTTCACCCGCACCAGGCTGACCTGCGCATGCGCCGCCCCGGGCTGGAACCAGACCGCGTTGCCCGTCGTCGTCACCGCGAGCATCACGCAGAGCGCAGCGAGGTGCTTCAGCCGGAGGGGAACAGCCCAAGGCGACATCGGCGCCGTCGTCTCTGGCACCTTCGTCCCTGGCACTCTGCTCCTCGACTTCGACGACGTCTTCGTGGGCGCACCCGCGCGGCGGATGGCCGGTCGCGCCTCGAAGGCCTCGTGTCGCTCGCGCCGCTCCATGCCCACTACGTTACGTCCGAGGCCGGGGTACGCGCGAGCTTCCATGACGTCAAGAGCGGTCGACGCGCGACCGGAGGCGCCGCCGGGCTGACACCTCGATGATGCAGAAGGAGACCTGGGGGAGCAAAACCAAGAGGCCTGGGCGGTGGCGGCGGCGCGTACTTCAGTCTACAGCTCGGGCGTCGTGATGACCGCTCGTCCCTCCCCCTTGGCCGTCGTCGCCGTCGGCGCGGCGTCGTTGGCCTACCTCGCCTGCGCGACCGACCGGTTCGGTGCGGACGACGTCGGTGAAGACGACGAGGGCCCCGTTGTGCCGGAGGTGTTCGAGGCGACTCCAGCGCTGTGCTCCGACGGGCTCGACAACGACGGCGATGGCGCCATCGACTGTTGCGACATCTTCTGTAACGAAGTGCTCACGGGACCCGACGATGTGTGCATCGTCGACGGGGACCCGGAAGACACCAACGAGCGCTGCAGCGACTGCATCGACAACGATGACAATGGCTTCGGCGACTGCAGTGACTTCAGTTGCTCGCGAAATCCCAACGTCACCGTGTGCGAGTCGACCGATGAGCGGTGTTCCGACGGCATCGACAACGATGGCAACGGCTTCACGGACTGCGCGGACCGCACTTGCCAGAACAGCGACGACGTCACGGTATGCCCCGACGAGGACACCGACGCCCTGTGCTCCGACGGCGTGGACAACGACTTCAACGGCTTCATCGACTGCGACGACTTCAGCTGCTCGCGAAACGACGACGTGACGGTGTGCGAATGACGTCCTCCCGTCCGACCGGACTTCCCCTATCGCGAAGCCGCCGCCGTGACCCATTCGGGCGAGCAACGCGCGTTACAGTGGGCCTGGCGGTAATCGCGCTCGCCGCCGCCGCCTGCGTGGCCGATCGTTTCGACCCCGTCGACCCGCCTGCGCCCATCATGGGCGACGAGAACGACGACGTGCAGTGCTCGGACGGCGTCAGTAACGATGGCGATGAGCTCATCGACTGCCAGGATCCCGACTGCAACCAAAACCCGGCCGTCACCGTGTGCAGCAACTTTGCCGCCGGTCAGACCACGACCACCACCGCGACGACCACCACCACCGGAGGCGGCGCGGGGGGCGACGGCGGGGCGAGCGGCGGCGGCGGCGCCGGGGCGGCTGGAGGCGCCGGCGGCACGGGTGGCACCGGGGGTACCGGCGGAACGGGGGGTACCGGCGGCACGGGTGGCACCGGGGGCACGGGCGGGAGCGGCGGAAGCGGCGGCACCTGAATTCGACCGACCCGCCGCGCGCTCGCAGCGGCGACGGCAAGAGTACCGACCGCGTCAGGGGTTTTCTTCGTCGTCGGGCGGCGGCGGCAGATCGAAGCGATGCTGGCCGGACGACCGGCGCCGCGGCAGCGACCGCGACGCGCGACTCGGCGAGGACGAGGGCGCGGACGAAAACGAGATGCTCTCCGGTTGACCGGTGAGCACGTCGTGGAGCCGCGGTTCGAAGGTGTCGCTGAGCAGCTCGACGACCTCGTCGGCGGTGGCCATCTGAAGCGCGAGCTCCGCCACCTGGACGCAGTCGGTCATCGGAATTCTCGCCGCCGCCTCTTTGATCTCGGGGATCGCCATCGACTCCATGGAAAAGTCGACGACGCCGAGCCCCAAAAGCAAGAGGGCGCCGTAGGGTTCGCTCGCCATCTCACCGCACACGCTGACGGGGCAGCTGTGTTCCCGCCCCGCGGCGACCACCGTCTGCACCAGGGCCAAGATGGCGGGGTCGAAAGGAGACGCCAGATGGGCGAGGGCGCGGTTGGTGCGGTCGACGGCGAGCGCGTACTGCACCAAGTCGTTGGTCCCGATGCTCATGAAGTCGGCCTCGACGGCAAAGTGTCGCGCCATCATCGCCGCCGCCGGGACCTCGATCATCACCCCGAGGGGGATGTGGTCCGCCATCGCGTGCCCCGCCTCGCGCACCTGCGCCCGCGCCGTCTCGAAGCGCGCCCGCACCTCGCGCAGCTCGGTGAGGGTCGCCACCAACGGAACCATGACCCGCACCGGGCCAAAGGCGCTCGCGCGGAGCATGGCGCGGAGCTGGGTCATCAACAGCTCGGGCTCGGCGAGCGCGAGCCGCACCGCCCGGAGGCCGAGCATCGGATTCAACTCGTCGGGGGTCGGGAACGTCGTGACGAACTTGTCGCCCCCGATGTCGAAGGTCCGCAGCGTGATCGGATGAGCATCCCCCATCGCGTGGAGCACCCGGCGGTACACCGCGAGTTGCTCGTCCTCGTCGGGAGGGGCACTACGGCTCACGTAGAGGTATTCGGTGCGATAGAGCCCCACGCCCTCGGCGCCGTGGGTGCGGGCGATCGCGGCCTCCTCGGGGAGCTCGATGTTGGCCCGTAGGTTCAGCGCCACGTCGTCCTTGGTGCGCGCCGGGTCGTCGCGATGCGCGTCGAGCTCTTGGGTCCACGCCAGGTACCGCGCCCGGCGGCGCTCGACGTCGTCGACCTCCTCGTCGTCGGGGTTGACGATGACCCGACCTCTCAGGCCATCGAGCGCGAGCACGTCCCCCGCGTCGATCTGGCCGAGGGCGTCGACCACGCCGACCACGGCCGGGATCTCCAACGCCCGCGCCATGATCGAGGTGTGGCTGGTCCGGGAGCCGACCTCGGTGATGAACCCGACCACCGGTTGGCCCACCATGGCCGCGGTGTCGGCCGGCGAGAGATCGTGGGCGACCACGATCGACGGCTCGGTGATGTCGAAGGTGGGGCGCTCGCCGCCGCCCAGCGCCCGCAGCAACAAATCGCCGACGAACTCGATGTCGTGGCGGCGCTCGCGCATGTAGGGGTCATCGAGCGCCCCCAACTTGTCGGCGAATGCCTCGGTCGCGGCGAACACGGCCCAGTCCGCCCGCTTGCGGTCGGTCCGGATGTGCCGACACACGTGCTCGTCGAGCATCGGGTCGCCGACCATGTGGAGGTACGCCTCGAGGATCGACCCCCCGACACTTCCGTCGAGGTCTGCGATCTTCTCCTTCAGCTCGTGGGCGACCGCGGCCACCGCGGCGTGGAAACGCTCGGTCTCGCCATCGACGCCCTCAGGGCGGACGCGCCGCCGGTGGTGCCGGGCCCGCGCCGTCCCCACCACGATCGCCGGGGCCACCACCACGCCGTGCGATCCCGCAATGCCGAGCAGGGTCGCGCTGAGGCCGTCGTCCGCAGACCGGGGGCCTCCTCCGGGACCACCGCCACCGCCGCCGCCTTCCGACGGGCCGACGCTCAACGATCCTCTCCGAAGCGGTTGGCGATGAGCGCGCCGATGGCGGCGACCGCATCTTTTGCCCGTTCGCCCCGCGCTTCCACCTCGACCACCGTGCCCTTCGAGCCACAGAGCAGAAGCACCCCCATGACGCTCTTCGCGTTGACCCCCGCCTCTTCGGGGCCCGACAGGGAAATCGTACACGGGAACCCGCTCGCCACCGCGACGAGGGCGCTCGCGGCGCGGGCGTGCATGCCCTTTTCGTTGACGATGGTGAACCGTCCGCGAACCACGGCGTCGTCATCGCTCATGGGCTCGCCTTGACCTCCGTCATGACCGCGCCGCGGGTCACGTCCCGATGCAGGATCCCGATGCGTTGCCCGGTGAACGTGCTGAGCCGGCGGGCGAGTTCGACGCTCAGCGCCACCGAACGATGGCGTCCGCCGGTACAGCCGATCGCCACCGTGAGGTAGGTCTTGCCCTCGGCCTCGTAGCGGGGCAGCGAGAACTTGAGCAGGGCTTCCACGTGTCCGAGCCACGCTTCGGCGCCGTCGCTGGCGAGCACGTGGTCACGTACCGCCTCGTCGTTGCCGGTCGCTTCGCGCAGTCCGGGGACGAAGTACGGATTGTCGAGAAACCGTACGTCGAACACCAGGTTCGCATCGAGGGGGACCCCGTGTTTGAACCCAAAGCTCAGGAGCCGCACCTGCAGTCGCGACGCTTCCCCGTCGCCGCTGAATCGCTCCAGCACCATGCGGCGGAGCTGATGCACGGTCAGATGGGTCGTGTCGACGACCTCGGAGGCGGCGGTGCGAATCCCGGCGAGGCGGGCGCGCTCGAGCCGTACGCCTTCGCTGACGCTGGAGGGAACGACGTTCTCTTCATCGCCCTGAACGCCGCTCCCGGGCGCTGCATCGGCAAGGACGGGGTGGGGCCGCCGCGTCTCGTGAAATCGACGCACCACGGCTTCGTCGGCGGCATCGAGGTACAGCACGTACAAGCCGCCCGGGCGTCCCGCCTGGGCCTCGATGGCGGGTTGAATCGCGTCGAGAAACGCTCCGACGCGCACGTCGATGCCCAGCGCCACGCGCTCGATCCCCGTGTCACGACAGGCATCCACGGTGGCCGCGATCAAAGGGGGCGGCAAATTGTCGATGCAGTAACAGCCCGCATCTTCCAGGGCGTTGAGGGCCGTGGTCTTTCCCGCGCCACTGAGCCCCGTCACCACCACCAAGTCGGCGTCTCGTGCCCGCGTCGTCACGACGATGGCCCCCCTCCCTCGTCCTGCGGCATCGACATGCCCACCGAAGACTCCGGCGGGGACGTCGTCCACTTCCGCCCCGGCACCTCGTCGAGGGGGCGCTCCTCCTCCGGCGGCGTCGTCGTCGTCCCCGCGAGCCCCGCCCGGGCGCGCTCGATCCGACGGAGAAACGCCCGCTCCGGTCGATGGCCGGACGCGCGCAAGAGCTCACGCCGCGCCGCGATCTCCAGAATCGACGCCATGTCACGTCCCGGCCGAACGACGATCGTGAGCGCCGGGAGCGCCGTCCCGAGCACCGTGTAGGCACGCCGGTCGACCCCGAGGCGGTCTTCGCGCGTCGCGCCGAGGCGCGAGGCAGGGTGGTTCGAGGCAGTGTGGTGCGAGGCAGGGTCCGCCCCGTCGTCGCCATGGTCGATGTCGTCTTCGACCAGCTGCACGACGAGGTCGATGCGCTTGCGGTCCCGGATGGCGGTGACCCCGAACAAATCCTTGATGTTGAGAATGCCCAAGCCCCGCACCTCCAGGTGGTGCCGGAGCAAGTCAGCGGGCGCCCCGAACACCATGTTGGGCGGGCGGTGGTGACAATCGACCACGTCGTCGGCGACGAGCCGGTGCCCCCGCATCACCAACTCGAGCGCGACCTCACTTTTTCCCGCGCCGCTCTCCCCGACGATGAGCATGCCGACCTCGTGAACGTCGACGAGCACCCCGTGGAGGCGCGCTCGCGGGGCGAGCCGTTCGTCGAGCCGGGCATGGAGGGCGGTGATGGTGCGGCTCGACCGCGCGACACAAAAGAGGAGGGGCACGCCGGCCCGTTCTGCGCTCCCCTGCAGGGTGGCCACCAGGGGCGACGTCGCCTCGAGATCGTCGCTCTGGGTCACGACGACGCAGCAGGGGTCGCGAGAGAGAAAGGCATCGAACGCCGCGTCACGCACCTCAGAGGGCATCGCGGCGAGGTAACTCGTCTCGGTCACCCCGAGCACCTGAACCCGCTCGCGGTCGATGCCGTGAAAGTGGCCGGCGAGCGCGAGCCCGGACTTTTGGATGCGCGCGGCGCCGATGGTGCGATCGAGCCCCGCGGCGCCCGCCGCGACGGTGAGCTCGACGCCGAGTTGCGCATCGGCCACCAGGTCACGCACGCGCAGCCGGCGCTCCTCCGTCACGGGCGGCCCTCTTCTTGGGCCGCGATCAATCGGTAGGCGTCAGGGGCGGATTCCGCCGTCGCCAGCTCCGACCGAAATGCGGCATTGCGCAGCAACCGCGAGGCGCGCGCGAGAAGTTTGAGGTGTTGCGCCGAGGCTCGCTTCGGCCCCACGAGGGCGAAGAAGATCGTCACCGGCTCCCCATCGATGGCATCGAAGGCGACCGGCTCTCGGCACACCAAAAACGCCCCGACCGGCTGCGAAAGCTCAGCCACCTCCCCGTGCGGCACCGCCACCCCACCGCCGATCCCCGTGGATTGTTCCCTTTCGCGGGCGTCGAGAACGTCGCGAATGCGCACGGCGGCGGCTTCGGGATGTTCAAGGAGGTCGGCGAGACGCGTGAGCGCCTGTGCCTTCGTGCGCACGTACCCGTCCGACCCCGGTTTCGAGACGGAGACCCGCTGCGGGGATACGATATCGACGATTCTCACACGCTTCGGGCCCATGAAACGGACGCAGGCCGAGGGGTGCGCCGCCGGCCTCCAACCCAACCCATAGAGGGGCGGGCCCGAGGCCTCAACGCCTGCTCGCCCCGCCCGCCCCCGCGCGGCGAGCCGGACGTCGATCCGAAGCACCGGTGGCGATCCGAGAAGCGCGGCGCCTCAACGCGTCCGCTCGAGCGCGGCGGCGAAGTCGTGCGTCTTCATCGCGCTGCGCCGACGCCTTCGCACCTCGTGTCCGTGAACGCTGCGGATCTGTCGCTCGAGCTTGTCGGCGACGAGATCGAGCGAGGCGTACATGTCTCCGCTTCGCTCGGATCCGTGGAGGTGAATGGGCCCCGATCTGAGATGAACCTCGGCCACGTGTTCGCTTCCGTCGACGGCGAGGGTCACGTCGGCGCGGGTCGCCTGGCGCAGAAACTTCTCGAGCTTGCCGATCTTGGTCTCGGCGTAGCTCTTGACGGCTTCGGTTCCTTCCATCTGGCGAAACGTGGTGGTGATGTTCATCTCGTCACTCCTTCGGCGCCGATGGGCGGCGCCGTTACCGGACCGAGCCGGGCCCCGTCGCCCGGCCACAATGCGTCGTTCTCTCGGGCCGAGAGGTCGCGGCGAGCGCCTGCCCTCTGTCCCGAAACTGCCCCGCGCGTTGCCGTTCGGCACCCTTGTGCGCCCGGGCTCGCGTCGTCACAGAAACGACGACAGGGCGGGCGAGCGGCCCAGGGTCGGGCCCGGCATCGTCAGCTTCGAGCGAGGCAGAGAAACGATGCATACGGAAAGAGTATACCCCCAACGTCGCCGTCCTGTTCCCAAAACGTCGCCGCGCGCGCACCGAGGCCGCAGGGGGCGGCCTCGCGGAAGTCGGACCGACGGCGCGCCACGAATCGTGTTTTCAGGCGCTTACGATGGCCTTTGGGCACGGCGGGGCACCCAGGACCGAGGCGAAGGAGGGCTCGGTGGGCGCAGCCCCTAGGCGGGATTCACCGGCGATTGCGGACCCGACAAGTCGGCAGTGGAGTGCTGCAGACGCGCGAAGATCTCACCCGCCCGCTGGCCCATCTGCTCCGCCTCGTCCTGCGCGACGTCGTCGTCGGTGTACTCGGGCTCGGTTTGGAGAAACCGGGCGTACACTCGGTACGTCCGCGCGAGTTCCACTTCGTTTCCCGTCTGCTCGAAGATGGCGACGCTTCGCGCGTAGTATTCGCGCGCGCTCTTGGTGTGCGCCGCGCCCCACCCTCCCGCCGCCGTGATTTCTCCGAGGGTGCGGAGCGCGCTCCCGAGCAGGACTTTGCTTCGAACCGACGCGAAGAGGTCGACGGCGCGGCCGATGCAGTCGCGGGCGCGCGCCAAGTCGCCCTGCAGCATGTACGCCTTGCCCAAACCACGAAGCGCCTCGGCGAGGCCGAGCTTGTCGCCCAGCTCGTCACAGAGTTCTTCCGCCTGGCGCAATACGTCGATCGCCTTTTGCGATTGCCCTCCCGAGTAGAGGGCTTCGCCCATATGCGTCAGGATGAGGGCGAGGCGATTACGATCTCCGATTTCCTTGGCCGTCTCGCGGGCCTCTTCGTACAGCGCGAGGGCCCGCTCCAGTTCGTTGAGGCTCTGCGCGACCGACCCCAGGTTGGTGAGCGAGAGCACCACGCCCACCAGATCGCCAATCTCCCGACGAATCGTGAGCGACTCGTTGAACGCAGACAGGGCCTGGGGGAAGTCGCCCGAATCCTTGAGCACGAGCCCGAGGTTGTTGAGCGAGACCGCGATCGAACGGCGGTCGCCCAGGGCCTGACGACGCTCCAGACCGTCGCGCGTGAGGCGACGCGCGAGGTCGTACTCGCCCTTCATCCAGTGGAGCTTGCCCATGTCGTCGATGGTCGAGGCGACCCCGCGGAGGTCAGACGTCGACGTGAACAGGGCCAGCGCCGTCTCGAAATGCTGCGCCGCCTCGTCGAGGGACCCGATTTCGCGATAGATCCGCCCGATACGATTGTGGGCCGCGCCTCCCTTGCCGCGCAAATCGAGGCGGTACGCCAGCGTCAGCATCTCGCCGAAAGCCGCGAGCGCGTCGTCGACCCGCCCTTGTAGCTGCAGCACATCCCCGTAATTGTGAAGGGCGTCGAGCCGTTGGGCGACCGCGCCTTCACCGAGAAGGGGCAAACCCCGCTCGTAATACTCCGACGCCGCTCCGTGCGCGTACCGTGCGCGGGCTAGGTCTCCCGCGTGAAGGAACGTGAGCCCCGCCTGGTAGGGCTCCCCCCCGCGCTCCCAGTGGTTGGCCAGCATGGCGAGGTACTCCTCGTTCGAATGGATGTTGGCGCGGTGCTCCATCCAATCGGCGATGGTTCGATGGTGGCGCGTCTTCACCCCCGTGCTCAGCCGCTGCTCGATCGCGACGCGCTCCTTGTTGTGCTTGAAGATGTACTCCTCGGTGCCCGGAAACGTGCTGTCCGGGAGCCGGAGGATGTAATCGCGGTCGACGAGGTCCTGGAGAATGTTGTCGATCTTCTCCTCGTCGTCGGCCTGGTTCGGTTCCCAAAACTCCGGCGCCTCCTCGTCGGCCCGCATCATCGCGACGAAGCCCCCGCGCCAAAAGATGCTCCCCATGACGGCGCCGTACTCGAGCAACCGACGCTCGTCGGTATCGAGCGCGGCGATGCGGGCGCTGACGGCGTCGTCGATGGTCAGCGGGAGCTGGGCGCTCGAAAGGCGCTCGAGGTTGATCGTCCAGGTTGGCTTGTCGCTGAGCGGGTCTTGCTCCGTGAGCACGCCCACGTCGTGGTAGATCCGGACCATCTGTTCCAGAAGCGCGGGGTTGCCGCCGGCAAACGCCGTCGCCGCATCGACCAACTGCTGCACGCCTTCGGCGTCTGGCTCGGGGCAGGGAGCGAGCAGCTCCGCCATCATCTCGGCGGCGTCATCGTCGTCGAGCGCCATCAACTCCACGAGGGTGTGGCGATCCTCGCCGACGCGGTCCCAATCTTCGTAGCGCACCAAGAGTTCGGGTCGGGCGGCGCAAAGCAGAAGGACGCCGCCGGTGAGATACTCGAGGAGGTAGCGGAGAAGCTCGAGCGAATCGAGGTGGGCTTGCTGGAGATCATCGAAGACGAGCACGAGCGGCGCCCCGCCCGGGTTCGCATCCCCGGTGTGGGCGTCGGCCTCGATGAAGGATTTGAAGACGGCCCGGCGGAGCAGGTCGGCCTGATGGGCATCGTCACGGACCGCGCGCGTGAGCGGGCTCTCGGGAAACGGGAGGTCGAGCAGCTGCCCGAGAAAGTAGACGACGTCGCCCACCTTTCGGTCCTCGAGCACCTTGGCCACCTGCGCACGGACTTGCTGCTTCGCCTGCTCGGGGTCCATGCCTTCCACCAAGCCGAAGCGCGCGCGCAGGAGGCGGGCGAACAGACCGTAGGAGGTCGTGAGGTCACGTGAGCTGCCCCGAAACACCTTGACGGGGGCCTGGCCGCGTCGCCGTTCTCGCTGCCGCAGGATGAAGTCCTGGATGAGACGCGTCTTGCCGATGCCGGCCCCGCCGAGGAGCGTCACGATTCGCGTTTCGCCGGTGCGAACCTCCGAGAGCGTCTTTTCGAGGACCCCCATCTCGTGGTCGCGGCCCAGAAGCGCGGCACGCGTGTGAAGGAGGGAACCCAAACCGGCTTGTTGAACGGACATCCAGAACTGTCGGGGTTCGACGCGCAACGGCGCGGCGGACGAGGTTGACGGCAGGGTCATGTTAGTCGGCGACCCGGTTCGGAAAAAGTTCCGTGGCGAATTTCGCGGTTCTTCGCCGCCAATCGGGGGACCCACCCCTTCTTTGAGCCAGACGCTCGGCTGGCGTACGGGTTCCATCCGTATGGCGGATTCTCGAACGCCCTCGTCCGTCGCCGACCCGCCGCCTCTCGACCTGGTCGCGCTCCGACGCACCCTGGCGATGAGCTTCACCCGGGGGGAGATCAGCGATTTCGCGGTCGCTTTCGGACTGCATCTCGACCGCGAGGGAGCGGCCGATGACGCCGCGCGTCAGCTCCTGAGGGCCGTGACGAACGCTGGCGCGGAGCGAAGGCTTTTGTCGCACCTGCGGGAGGCAAAACCGCTGGTCGTGTGGCCCGAGTTGCCGCCCGAGAGGGAGACGTCCCACGCCCCCGCAGAGACGGCGCCCACCGTACCGGGGGCTCCGCTCGACCTCGGCGGCGGACCCATTCCGTCGGCGGGATCGGCCCCCGCGGCGGCGGCACGATCCGTCGCTTCGGCCGCTACCGATGGGCACGCTCCGGTGAAGTTGGCGCCGGACGGGCCATCCGGGGGCGAGCGATCTCCCCAGAGCCCGGCCGACGCAAAGATCGCAGCGGCCCCGTTGGTCGACCCGTTCCTCGAGGCCCCGGACGCCCTCGCGGCGGGGCAAGGGAATGAGGCCGCTTCCGCTCGTCTGGTGGCGACGGTGGCCGTAGCGCTGAGCATCGGTTTGGTCGGGGGCGGCGCCTTCACCCTGTGGATGATGCGCGACCGCGCGACGACGGCCCCGACCCCCGCCCCGACGTCGTCTGCGCCGAGCCCCGATGCGGCTTCGGTGAGCCAACTGGCCGCCGACATGCTCGCGGGCTCGGTCGGCGCGGTCGTCGATGCGTGCGACGTCGCGCGCCCCCCCGACGAAAGTGCGCGCACGGTTCTCGCCGATGCCTTCGACAATTGCCGTCGGCTCGACACGCTGCCCCGTCCGCGGCCGCTTCGCCCTCCCCCGCCCCGTCGCCCCGCCGCCGAGCGTCCCGCGCCCGTTCGCGGCACGACCCCTGCGCGCCCTTCGCGACCGTCTCAGCGCCGAAGCGTGACGGGCACGTGCCTGAACCGATGTCACAGCGCGTATCTCGACTGCCAGCGAACACGCTGCGGCGAAGAGCCCCAGTCGGCGAGGGCGTACCCCGAATGGCAGAGGTGCAAAGGCGGCTGCCTGCCCGACTACAGCACCTGCCGGCAAGGCTGCCTCTGAATCTCCGGGGGCAGGGCTCCGAGGTCTGGGTTGCGTCCTCCGGGGGCAGGGGTGAGAGATCGGTGGAGATAGCTGTGGGCACCGAGTGATTAGAT
>JBCCLB010000114.1:0-17012 GCA_039027095.1 Myxococcota bacterium | reverse complement strand
CGACAGGGCTCCGGCGACAGGGCTCCGGCGACAGGGCTCCGGCGACAGGGCTCCGGCGACAGGGCTCCGGCGACAGGGCTCCGGCGACAGGGCTCCGGCGACAGGGCTCCGGCGACAGGGCTCCGGGGGCCGGTACAGGGGACAGGGCTCCGGGGGCCGGTACAGGGCTACCGGCGCAGGGCTCCACACACCGACCCAGGTGAGGGGTGCCGCGTCGCCTCTGCATGCGGCGCCCCTCCCCTGGCGGCGGCGCCGCACCGCGTTCGCGTCAGCGATGCGCGACTTTGTAGAGAATCGCGACGATACGGTCGATGCGGTCCACCTCGGCCGCCACCGACGCAACGTCGACATGGCCGACCGCGCCCGCCAGACGCAACGCCATGATGGCTTCGCGCCCGGACGCCATCGCGATGTCGAACATCGCCCCGCGCTTCGCCCCCCGTGACCGCTCCGCCTCTGCCGCGTTGAGCCCCACGCTCATGACCGCCCGACGCAGTTGGTTCGCCAAATCCCGGTCCTTCCGCTTCATCCGCTCGATGATGCGATGCACCCGCGCCGCCATCGCCACGATGTCGTCGAGCACCCGCAAACGCCCGCCGCCGCTGCGGCCACTGCCGCCACCACCGCCACCGGCACCGCGGCGCCCCTCGTGACCGGCGCCATGCCCCCGCACCAACTTCGAACCAGTCACCACTACATTTTCAACTTCGCTCATCTGAGCCTCCTTTGAGGCTTCCCCCCCGCCCTCGCGCGGAGGGTCGGTCAAGGGCGCAGCCGCGCGCAGCGCGGGCGAGCTTGCGAGCCCCTTGACCGGCCCGAGCACGAGGGCACGCTGAAACAAGCCGAGGAGAGCTCTCTTCCCCAGAGCCCATCCACAGGCCAGAGACCCGGGGCGCACAACAGAGAAGCCCAATCGGCGAGCTTCGCTCGCGTTTGGGGCCCCTTCGTCACCCTAAGCACCTCAAATGCGCGCACTCCTCGCCAATCGCGCCGTTGCGTCTGACGGCGCCCCGGCACCCGGAAACCCGGAGCCCGGAACCCGCGACACCCGGAAACCCGGAAACCCGGAAACCCGACACCCGGAAACCCGACACCCGAGACCCCGACACCCGGAGCCCCGAGCCCCGAAACCCCGGCGCCTCAGCCTCCGGCCCGATGGAGCCGGTCGGCGATGGCGGCCCACGCGGGATCGTCCGCCGGGACATCCTCGATGACGATTCTTTCGACTTCGGTATCGAGCATTCGCAGCGCGGCGTAAAGACCTCTGGCGTACCCCCGCGGGTCCGCGGGAAGCCGCTGAATGGCGGCAAATCCCATCGCCCCGTCGGACGAGGCCACGAGGCCTCGTGAGTGGACGAGGGCCCCGGTGCGGTCTCCGGCGTGGGCGGGCAGATCGGCGGCACGGGCGAGAAGCACGGTGGCGCGAGGGGCGTAGTGTCGGCGCATCTGCCCGGGACTGCGCACCGGACGCCCCGACGCCGGTCCGACGGCGACCGGGCCGACGACCGTCTCGAGCGCGGCGCGGCTCACGTCGCCGGGACGGAGCAGCCGCGGGGGGCCGAGGAGGCTCACCACCGTGGATTCAATCCCGATGGGCGTGGGCCCGCCGTCGACGACGAGGGGCACGCGACCGTCGAGCTCCTCCTTTACGTGGGCGGCCGTGGTCGGCGACACCGCCTCGGAGCGATTCGCGCTCGGCGCCGCGACCGCCCCGCCCGCCGCGGCGATGAGCGATCGCGCGAACGCGTGGTCGGGGACCCTCACCGCCACCGTATCGAGTCCGGCCGTCGTGACGTCGGGGACGTCCGAGGCGCGAGGAAGAACGACGGCAAGCGGCCCGGGCCAGAAGCTCGCGGCCAGCGCTTCCGCGGCCGCCGGCCAGTCGGTGACCATGCGCCGGGCCCCGGCGACATCGGCCACGTGCACGATGAGTGGGTTTTCCGCGGGTCGGCCTTTGGCGGCGTAGATCGCGCGCACCGCCTCCGCATTCAGCGCGTCGGCCCCCAACCCGTAGACCGTCTCGGTGGGAAACGCGCAGAGCTGCCCTCGTCGCAGGACGGCGGCCGCCTCGGCCACCGTGCCCGCTTCATCTCCTCCCTCGAGCCGTACGATTCGCGTCTTCATGGTCGCGCCGAGGTCCGCCCTTCGCACACCGCGTCGCCCTCGTCGACGATTTCGAGAATATTCCCGTCGCAGGCGCGTAGAGCCAACACATCCCCAGAACCGACGCCTCTCGCCGAGGGGCGCCGCACCCACCACCCGCCCGATGATCGATCCGCTGACCTCCGTGATAGCTCCTGCCGCCATGGTCGAAGGGCCCATCCCGCGTAGAGGGCCGAGCCGAGTACGGGCCGAGCTCGATGGGGCGACCCGCCGGGGCTACGTGGCCGCCCGACGAATGCTCGGCGCGCCCGACCTCGCGCGAGACGCTTGCCAGGAAGCGGCCGCGCGCGCCCTCCGCGCCGCCGACCGTTACGACCCGACGCAACCGTTCTACCCCTGGTTCTACCGCATTCTAAAGAACCACTGCCTCGACCGACTGCGTCGCCGCGGCCGCGAGGTCAGCGTCGACGAGGCGATGTTGCCCGCACCCCCGGGCGCCGGCCTCGAGGAACGCGCCCTGGCGGGGGAACGCGAGCGCGCGGTCACCGCCGCCATCGCTCGGCTCGACGACGACCTCCGCGAGATCATCGAACTGCGGCACTTTCAGGACGCGAGCTACGAAGAGATGGCGCTGGCGCTCGAGATCCCCGTCGGCACCGTGATGAGCCGGCTTTACCGCGCGCGAAAAAAACTTCGTGCTGCCCTACCACCCGAGATGGGACGAGGTCGCCGATGAGCCGCGCCCGAGCCGAAACCCTGCTCATGCGGTCGGTCGACGGGCTGACCACCCCCGAGGAAGAGGCGGAACTCGCCGCCCTCATCGAGCGCCATCCCGAGCTCGCCGCCGAGCAGGCCGACTTTCACCACCTCAAGGAGATCACCGACACGATGACCCAACGCATTCTCGCCGAAGCCGAACGCGAACCGCCGCGCCTCGACGCGGCCACGAGGACGTCGCTCGGTACCGCCCAACTCGCCATCGCCGTCGGCTACGCCCTCGTCGTCGGCTACGCGCTGGTCGAGCTGGTCGCCGACCCGTCGGCCCCCCTCGCCGTGCGGGGAGGCGTCCTCCTCATGGTCGGAGGCGGCGGTGTGATCGTCGCCTACCTGCTCTGGCGGCGCACCCGAGGGCGCGACCCGTATCACGACATCGACCGCTGACCCCCATCCCCCTGGTTTCGATCATGAACACTTCCCTCATTCACGCCGCCGATGGCGCCGTCACTGGTTTCGCCTCCTCTCTTCCCCTGAGCACCACCGACGAGCTCGACGGGTTCCGGGTGGTGCGCACGCTGGGTCTGGTGCGAGGCAACGCCGTACGGGCCCGACACGTTGGCCACGACATCGTGGCCAGTCTGCGCAACCTCGTCGGCGGCGAGGTCCGCGAGTACACCAAGCTTCTCGCCGAAGCCCGCGAGCAGGCCATCGATCGCATGGCCGAGCAAGCACGGAGCCAGGGCGGTGACGCGGTGGTCGGCGTCCGTTTCACCACGAGCATGGTCATGGGCGGCGCGGCGGAGTTGCTCGCGTACGGGACCGCAGTTCAGGTCGTACCCCGCGAATGACGGTCGCGCCGCGAGAATTTGCTTTACCGGCGCGACCGCGGCCGTCACACCCCGAGCATGCGTCGTCTCACCTACCCGCGACTCCCCGCCCTCGAACCGAGCGCGACGGGGGTGGGCCAGTTTCTGTTGCTGGTGGCTCTGTTGGGCTTTGGGGCCGCGATGATGGCGTGCAACGACGACCGTCGCGCCCCCGCGTCATCGTCGGGTGAAGCGGCGGCCGCCGTCGCCCCCACCCCGGCCCAGCTGGCACGGACCGCCGTGCGTCCTAACGTGGCACCCGAGCACGACGTCGCGATCCTCGCGGGGGGTTGCTACTGGGGCATGGAAGAGATTCTTCGCGACGTGCCTGGCGTGATCGATACCGAGGTCGGATTCGCAGGCGGAGATGCAGCGACCCCCGACTACGACGACGTGCGAGGGGGCGACACCGGCCACGCGGAGTCGATCCGAGTCGTGTTCGACCCCAAGCGGCTCAGCTACGCCGAGCTGTTGGAGAAGTGGTTTTTTCGCATGCACGACCCCACCACGCCCAACCGCCAGGGGAACGACGTGGGAACGCAGTACCGGTCGGCGATCTTCTACACCTCCGACGACCAAAAGCGCGTGGCGACCGAGGTCAAGGCCAAGGTCGACGCCTCGGGCCATTGGAACAAGCCCATCGTGACCCAGGTCGTCCCCGCGACGCCGTTCACCCCCGCCCACGCCGCGCACCAGGACTACCTGCAGAAAAACCCGAACGGCTACACGTGCCACTTCATGCGTGAATTCGGGGGGTGAGCCCGCCGAGGCTCGGCGGCGAACACGGAAAACTGGCCCGTCGCGGCTCACCCGATAGGGTACGGCCCATGGTGGTCCGCCCCGCCGCGCTGTCGTTGGCCCTGGTGCTCGGTCTGAGCGCCGCGGGGTGCATGCGCGAGCCCGTCGCGCGGCCGACGACGCCGTGGGCCTACCCGCCGGGGGGGTACGGCCAACCCGGCTACCCGGGGGGCGTCGCCGGGGCGGGTCGGGGCGAGGCGGGTCGGGGTGGGCCAGGCGCGAGCACCACGCCGACCGCGCGCGTCGCCCCCGCGGCGAACCCGATGGTGGGCTGGAGTGGACCTCCGGCAGGAGCGTCCCCGACCGAGCCCCCGCTGGCGTCATCGTCGGCGGCGCCTCCGCCCGAGCCATCGGCGTCGCCGTCTCCAAACCACGAGCCCCGGCCGCTTCCTCCGCCGCCCCACGGGCCGGTCCCCGAGGGTTTTCGTCTCCCCCTTCCGGCCCCGACGCTCCCGCCCCACGCCCCTGCGATGCGCTACGCGAATCTGTCGCCGCGCGCATGCCGGGCCCTCGTTCGCGAGCGGAACCTGCCCGTGAAGTTCGAAGCCAAAGCGGTCCGGCGCGTTGCGCTGGCCGCTCGGGTGACCGGGCCCATGCACGGCGTGCGCATCGTGACCGCGCCCGCGCCGAGCCCCTACGGGATCCTGGACTGCCGCCTCGCGCTCGCCCTCGACGACATGACGGAGGTGATGGCGCGCTTTGGCGTCTCCGAGATTCGCATCGGCAGCATGCACCGTCCGGGCGCGACCATCCGCGGGCGGGGCAAGCCGAGCCAACACAGCCATGCCCTCGCCCTAGACATCTCCGTGCTTCGCCGCCACGACGGTCGCATGGTCGCGGTCGAGGGAACGTGGGGGGCCGACATCGGTGACCGCCCGTGTGGCCCGGGGGCGCCGCTCGATTCCAAAGTACCGGATGCCCTCTTCATGCGGGACATGGTGTGTGCGGTCGCGCGGGCCCAGATTTTTCATCACATGCTGACGCCCAGCGCGAACGCCGATCACCTGAATCACTTCCACTTCGACATCAAGCGTGACGCCCGCCGGTCCATGATCCGCTGAGGGTGCCGAGCGAGCGTCCGATGCGGGTCCCCCGACCTCGCGCGCCCGACACGGCGCTGGTCATCTTCGCCTTGATCGTGGTCGCCGCCGGCCTCGGCTGGGTCCTGCCGGCGGGACGCTACGAAACCACCTCGATCGAGGTGCCCGGGGTCGGGGCCCGAGACGTGGTGATCCCCGGCTCGTACACCGAGATCGACCGCGCCTCGGAGAGCCTCGGAGAACGCTTGGTGGCCACCGCGGGCCTCATTCTCCGCGCCCCGTTCCTCGGTTTCGTCGACCCGGAAGCGGCCCCCATCATCGCGTTCGTCCTCGTCGTGGGCGGCGCGTTTTCGGTGCTGCAAAAGACAGGTGCGATCGACGCCGCCCTCCATCGGCTCGTACGCGCGGCGCGACGGTCTCCCGCCTTGGAACGGGCGCTCGTCCCTACCTTCATGGCGGCATTTTCACTCGCGGGCGCGGTCTTCGGCATGGCGGAAGAGGTGATCCCTTTCGTCCCGCTGTTCGTGTCGCTCGCCCTGGCGCTGGGCTACGACGAGATCGTGGGGACGGCGATTCCCATCGTCGGCGCCGGCGCCGGCTTCGCCGCCGCGTTCCTCAATCCTTTCACCGTCGGCGTCGCCCAGGGGATCGCGGGCGTGCCCCTGTTCTCGGGGGTGGGCTTTCGATTGGCGCTATGGGGCCTCACGACCGCCGTCGCGATCGCCTTCGTGATGCGCCACGGCGCGCGCGTGCGACGCCTCGACCGCGCGGCGACGCAAGCGGTCCCCCAAAAGACGAACCAGAGGATGAACCTCGCCAACGAGGAGGTCCCGCCGCTCACCGCGCGCCACCGTATCGTCTTGGGTTCGTTCTTCGCGGGGATCGCGCTGCTCGTCTACGGCGTCCTCGCCTATCAATGGTACATCACCGAGATCGCGACGCTGTTCTTCGGGCTCGGGATCGTGGCCGGCACGGTCGGTGGCCTGGGGGGCAACGGGACGGCCCGGGCCTTCATGGCGGGAGCACGCGACCTCGTCGGCACGGCCCTCATCATCGCGCTCGCGCGCGGGATCCTCGTCGTCATGAGGGAGGGCGAGGTCGTCGACACGGTGCTGTACGCGTTGGCGTCGGCCCTGGAGGGTACGAGCACGACCGTGGCCGCGATGGCAATGTTCGGCGCTCAGACGACGCTCAACTTCTTTGTCCCGTCGGGCAGCGGTCAAGCCGCCCTCACGATGCCGCTGATGGCGCCCCTGGCCGACCTGTTGGGCATGACCCGACAAACCGCGGTGCTCGCTTTTCAACTCGGCGACGGGTTCACCAACCTCATCACGCCCACCAACGCCGTGCTCATGGGCGCCATCTCGCTCTCCGAGGTGTCGTGGACCCGTTGGGCGCGGTGGATCCTCCCCCTCCAGCTCGTGTTCGTCGCCCTCGGTGCGGCCGCACTCGCCCTCGCCGTCCACCTCTCTTACGGACCCTGAGCGTCGGTCCCGAGGCGGGCCTCGATGGCCGCGGCGAGCTCCGCCCCGAGGCGGGCGTGGGTTTGGGCGCTGGGGTGCGCGTCGCAGCCGAGGCCCTCGTCGCGGTCGATGCGGAAGGGCACTTCGAGCAGGTGGTCGTCGTCGACGTTCGCCACCGCGTCGGAAATGAGGTGTTGCCGGCTCTGGCCCCAATGTGCCCAACGGATGGCGACGATGAGGGCCCCCGGCTGGCGCCGTCGTACCCGCGTCAGCAAACCGACGTAGGCCACCACGAACGCGTCGTGGTCGAGGGGGGCAGAGATGTCGTTGGTCCCGAGATTCACGACGACGACGTCGGCCGGGTAGCGCGCGAAGTCCCATGTGTCGGTGTCGTCGTGGAGCAACGTCCGGCCGTAGAGCGTCGGCATCGGCTCGTGGGTCCCGCCCCCGTAGTTCTGGATCAAACCCTTCCCGCTGAAGCAGATGAGGTGGGCCGAAGCATCGAGGGCGCGGGCGGCCACCGCGGCGTAGCCCACGTAGGCGGACTCGGTCGCGGCCGAAAAGGTACACCCTTTCGGCCCTTCGGTGCCGTAGCCGCAGGTTATGGAGTCGCCGAGAACTTCGATTCGGCGGCGATAGGGCCACGGGGTAGGCACGATGGCGCCGTCGTCGACGTCCCAACCGCGGTAGGTGATCTTGCCGGCGGCGGCCTCGTTACGACGGTATACCTCGACCTCGTACGCCGCTTTGGGGCGCCCCGCGAAGAGGCGGTACGCGTGGGGCCCGCGCTGGGTCGAAAACACCCGCTCCCGCACCCCATCGACGCGAACCTCGAAGTACACCCCCGCCGCCCCATCAAGACGGATGGTCGCCCCCGTGCCTTCGACCCGAGCGCGGAACGTCGTTCCGGACCACGTGGACGTCGCCCCGGGCCCCGGCGGCGTGCGGTCGAAACGGCCCACGAAATGTACCCGCGCCGAAGGTTCCGATCCGGCGGGCGGGCCCGATGCTTCGGGCAAAGGAGCGGCGGATGGAGCCGGCGAGGTTCCGTCACCGGGCGCGCCCACGACCGATGATGTCGCGGCCGGAGGCGGGCGGGCCGCAACGGAAGCCCCCACGACCGGGGCCGACATTTCGGTTTGGGACATGGACGAGGTGCGGACGCTTCGGCCCTCTGGCCTCGGCGGCTCCCCGGCGCAGCTCCACGTCGACAGGCCCCACATGGCCGCCCACAGCCGCCACGCGCATCGCGAACGCGCCATTACATGCCGCCGGCCGGGAGGGCTTCTGCGGAAGCGCCGGCCCCTTCGACCCAGCCGCCGAGACCGGCCTCGACCAGATCGTCGAAGAGGCTCAGTTGCCGGGACATCAGCCGGCGGCGCCAGCCCAAGAGCGTCGAGGCACGCCGCACTGCGGTCGCCTCGGCCATGAGCGTGGTGGTCCTCAATTGGGTCGCGAGCCATTGGCGTCGCGGTGCCCTCGGGCCGAACAGCGCGGCCGCGATGGGTCGAAGGGCGGCGACGCCGCGCACGGCGGCGCGGAGCAGAGACCGCTCGGCGTCGGAGCGGGGCGGATGGGAGAGCCAGGCGCGACCGCGCTCGGTCGCGTGCAGTCCCGGCCGACCCTCGTCGCCATGCGCACCGTGCACCCCCCCGCGCTCGGTCTCCGTGCTCCCCTTCGACGTGCCCTCGCGCACCATGCCCAAGATCACGGCGGCCCGGACGCGGTACTGCATGTGGCGTTCGGTGGCCCCGGTCGCGGCGAGGATGGCCCCTCGCGAGGTGTGACCGGCCTCGACGGCGGCGACGACCGCCCGCACCGCATCGATGTCGTCTGCTTGCGGGATGTCGACGATGTCGAATTCTGGCGGGGGGCGACGTCGCTCGGCACGTTCCACGGAACGAATGTTCACCCAAGATGGGCCGCGTGGCAACCCGCGGCCTACCGGGCGCGCCGGGGGAGGAACATACTGGTAGGCGCATGACGGACCCTCACCTCCGCGACGCCCCGGGGCTCGTCGACGACGCGCGGCCCCGCGGGGCCGAGGCGCTCGACTTCACCGTCAAGCGAGCGCTGATCCAGCGCGTCGCAAAGAGTCCCAGGCTGCGCGGGCTCCTGGCGCGCAAGCGCGAGCGAATCCGGGGACGCAGGGTTTTGCCGGCCTTCGCGGCCCTCACCGCCCTCGACGCCTACGCGCAGCGGCTCACCGGGTCGTCGCCGGCTTCCGCGACCGTCACCGAGCGTCGGCGCCTGCTCGCGCTGGGCTCGTGGGCGGTCGACCCCGAGCCGCCGCCGGGGGTCGTCGGGGAAGATCGCGTCATCGCCTCCACCGAGCGCCACCCGGTCTCCTTTCGCCTCTACACCCCCTCGTCGGTGGCGACCGGAGCGTCCCCCGGCCTCGTCTTCTTCCACGGGGGTGGATGGTGCGTCGGCAGCGTCGCCACCCACGACGTGTTCTGTCGTCGCCTCGCCCTCGGCGCCGCCTGCCGCGTGGCCTCGGTCCGCTACCGGCTCGCCCCCGAGCACCCCCATCCCGCCGGGCTCGACGATGCCCGACGTGGGTTCGCGACCCTCCGACACCACGCCCACGACCTCGGGATCGACCCGCACCGATTGGGGGTCGGAGGCGATAGCGCCGGCGGCCATCTCGCGGCGGTGGTGGCCAACGAGCTCCGGGGGCACGCCGACGCCCCCTCGGTCCAACTCTTGATCTATCCCGCCCTCGACCTCACCCGACGCTTTGCCTCGCACCGCGACTTCGCCTCGGGCTACCTCCTCACGGCGGCGCAGATCGATTGGTACCTCGAGCACTTCCTCCCGGCCGACACCCCCTGGGACCGCCCCGACGTCTCGCCTTTCTGCGCCCCCGCGCTCGACGGGGTGTGCGAAGCCCTGGTGTACACGGCGGGCTTCGACCCGCTTTGCGACGAGGGCGACGCCTACGCCGAACGCCTCCGGAAAAGCGGCGTGCGCGTCCGGTCGCGGTGCTTCGAGGGTCACATCCACGGATTCGTGAACATGGCCGGTGTGATCACCGAAGCCCGGGAGGCGGTCGAGACCATCACCGCCGACCTCAGGGCGTCTCTGCATCGGACGTAGCGATCTCGTCGAGGACGCGCGCCGCGATGTCGAACGAAAAGCCCGCCCGCGCCAGGCGCCCGAGGTCTTTCTCGCGGGCCGCCCGCGCCTCGTCGGAGGGTACGGCGCGGCGTCGGTACCGCCCCAGCCGCCGTCGTCGGACGAAGGCGCGCGCGGCCATGAGCTCCGGGGGCCCCCCTTCCGAGGCATCGCTGTGTTCGTGGAGAAGCTGCACCGCGAGGTCGCGGTCGATCCCCTGGCGCATCAGGGTCGCGACCACCGCCCGTCCCGAAGTGCCCTTCCGCCGCAGCGCGCGGATCCGGGCCCGCGCGAACCGCGCGTCGTCGACGAAGCCCCGGCGACGAAGCTCGTTCACCACGGCCTCGACGTGGGCGGCCCCCTCCCCGGCATCGGTGCCGAGCTCGGCCACCGAGCGCGCGACCCGTTTGCCCAACGCGCGCCGCAGCCGCGCTTCGGACCCGGGGTACCGCTCGAGGTACCAGAGGGCGACGCGCTCGAGGTACTCCGGGGTCGCCTCTCGGGCCGTGCGCCGCGCCATGAGTCACCCACCGTAGGCCTCCGCGGCCAGACCGCCAAACCGCCAGGGATGTCCTGGCGTCGCGCCCCCGTCCTTGTCAGGCTGGGCCCGCGATGAAGGAAGAGTCGACCGAACCGGCGCCGAAATTCGACAAGGGCGATCGCGCCGCCATCGTCGCCGGACGCAAGGGCGTCGGGGTCCGCGGCGAGGTATTTTGGATCGGCCCCAACAAGTACGGCCCCGGCATGCGGTTCGGGTTGAAGGGCGACGACGGCCTCACCTACTGGGTCGACGAAGCCGAGCTCGGCACCGAAGCCGACGCGCCCCCCGCCCCGCCCCCGCCGCCCGCCGGTCCCACCCTCGACAAGGGCGACCGGGCCGAGATCGTCTCCGGTCCCGACGCGGGCAAACAAGGCGAAGTGTTCTGGACGGGTCAGTCTCGCTACAGCAACCAGATGCGGTACGGGCTCAAGGACGACGAGGGGGCGACCTACTGGGTCGACCAGCCGCTGGTGAAGAAGCTCGGCGGAGGAGGCGACGCGCGCGCGGGCGAGGAAGGAGCGTACGGAGCGCCTCCGTCCGGGCCGAACGAAACGCCGCCCCCGTTCGACCCGGGGGAGCGCCGTCTGGACGACGACCTCCCGCCCGAAGCGACCGCCGCGGGCGAAGACCCCGACTTCTTCAACGACCCCGACGAGGAAATACCGTTCTGAGGAGCGACGCCATCGTCGCGGCGCGGCGGGTCGTCCGCGACGTGGCGGATCCTTGCTGCGACGGGGGCGCCGGGGTTTCCTCGCGTATGGGTAAGGGTCGGGTGCGTCGGGCGCCGACGCCTGAGGGGCGACGAGACCACGACGGACGGATCCAGACACCGGCGGAACCAATGACGAAACGGGAGGCAGGGATGACGGCAGGGCGAGACGACGACACGACCGAGGAGTCCGCGGCCATCGACATCGCACCCCGTCGCCGCCGGCCTCATGCCCGCGGGTCGGCGGCCGGCGTGTCGCGAAAGGGCTGGTCTGGTCTGGTTGCGGCTCTCGGTTTGGTCGCGGGCCTTGTCGGGGGAGCCGGAGCGTGCAAGAGCACCGTTTCCGACGATTCGTCGCGGGCGGCCCGAGCCGACGACGACGACGGCGAGGACCGAGCCGAGGCCGACGAGGACGGCGGCGCGGGCGAGAGCCTCAACGCGCGGAGCCGCCGGCGCGGCCCGGCTGCGCTCGGGGTGGCCGAGGACGGCGACTTCATGGTCGACAGTGGTTTTCGGCCCTCGAAGCACGGTTTCGTGTTTCCCAACGGCGACCGCGACGCGCGCGGCCGACGCCAGACCTATCCCGCATCCTCGCCGGGCTTTCTCGACGGGGACGGCATGCAGCGGCTCTTTGGAAGCGACCAGGTCTGCCTCGGCGATGGCGACGACTGCGTGCTGAGCCCGGGTGCCCGCGAGTTCATGCACATGGTCAACAAGGTGATGAACCGCGGCCAATGCGAAGGGCTGGCGGTGTTCTCGCTGTCGATGTTCAATGGCTTCGACCAGCCCGACTACTTCAAGGACGGCGCGAAGATCGGCTCGGAGCTGATGCGCGACGACGCACGGGCCGCCGTCGGGTACTACTTCGCCTTCCAGTTTCTCCAACCGATGCGCAACGACCTCTTCGGGCGCATGCGGGCCAAAACGCCCAACAAGGTCCTGGCGGACGTCAAGAAGGCGCTCGCGTCGAAGGACGACATGGTCGCGCTCGAGTTCATTCAACCGGGTAAGGGAGGTCACGCGGTGGTGCCCTACGCGGTCGAAGACATGGGGAAAGACATCTACCGGGTCCGGATTTGGGACAACAACTTCCCCAAGGTATCGCGCTTCATCGAGTTCGATACCGGAGCCAACACCTGGAAGTACTCATTCGCCGCCATCAACCCCAACGAAGATCCGAGCCCCTGGAGCGGCGGCGCCTTCCCCAACACCATCATCGAGACCCCCGTGTCGCTGCGCATGCGCGACATGGTGTGCCCCTTCTGCAAGAAAGCGCAGAAGAGTCGGCTCTTCATGGTCGCCGGCAACAGTGTGAACGCGACCATCACCGACGGTCAGGGCCGCAAGCTCGGCTGGCACGACGGCAAGGTCGTCAACGAGATCCCGGGCGCTCAGATCCACCCCACGCTGGCGTTCGTACCGGGCGAGGGTACGCCCGAGGCGATGTACGAGGTCCCCGCGGACGACGACTACGACATCTCGCTCACGAGTGAAAAGGGCGACGACGACGTCGCGGTCGGCGTCTTCGGCGAGGACGCCGCGATGGTGGTCGAGGACATCAAGGTGGCCGAGAAAGAGACGGACCACCTCGTGGTGAAGCGCTCGGGGCTCGACGTCGACTACCGACCCGCCCGCGATACCGCCGCGCCGCGCGTGCGCATGGCGGTCGGCACGGGGGCCGACGCGTACCAGGTTCGCCTCGAAGGCGCGCAGGCGCGCAAGGGACACGCCCTCAAGTTCAAGCTCGACCGCCGGAACCTTCGCGTCCAGGTCGCCGACGACGGGAAGCCGGTGCGCAACGTGAAGTATCAGGTGGCCCGATTCAATCGCGCCGGGGTTCGCTCGGTGGTCACCGACGCGGACGCCCCGGTCAAAGCGGGCTCTGCCCTTTCCCTGCGAGGAATTCGCGGCAAGGTGGTCCCCGACGGAAAGCGCTTCGTGCGCCGGCGGCTCTCGCGCGGCCCGACCCCGCCCGGGGTGAAGCGTGGCATCCGGCCCCGCGCCCGTCCCGAACGGGGGGCCGAGCCTGAGGGAAGCGACGCAACCAACCCGCGCGTCACCCCGCGAGTTCGTCCTCAGCCGAAAGGCAAAGCCCCGGCCATCAAGGTACGACCGACCGAGAAGAAGAGCCCGACGCGGCGGGTCACCCCGCGCCTGCGTCGGACGCCGCCGCCAGCAAAAAAGAACGAGTGAAGCACGGCGGACGTCCGCGCGCCGGACGTCCGTCCACCGGACGTCCGTGCGCCGGAGGTAAGCGGTCCCGCGGGGCTCTTGCGGCAGCCCCCTCAGCGGCCGATTTCAACGTCCTTCGCGGTCCGAAAACGAGCCCTTTTTGGGCCCCTTGCCCGGCTTCGGCGTCGTTGGCGGCCCGTCGTCCGGGGGGGGAGGCTCCGGGTTGGCGGCCGTCTTCGTCTCCCCCGGAAGCGGTTCCTCGGGGTCCTTGCACTTGCCGCCGGTCTTGCATCCTGCCCGCCACCCCTCTGCGAGCGCCTCCAGCCGCGCCTTGCGCGCCGCCTTCGCCCCCTCGGCGTTCTTGGCCGCGTGCTGGAGGATCCAAGAGGCAGAGGCGCCGAGGCTTCGGCCCTCGAGGCCGAGCAAGCGTCCGGCGAAGCGATCGGCGGCGAGTTCGGTGTCGGGCTTGCGCGCTTCGGGCGGCCCGGCGTGCTCGGCCGTCAAATGCCCGAGCTCGTGGGCGAGGAGGAACGACGCCCGCGCCGGATCGGCTTTGATGAGCGTCGCCAGCCGCGAGGGGTGCACGAGGACGATGAGCTGTCCCTTCGTGTACGGGCCGCGGGTACGGTCGGGAAGCATGCCGACGGCGATGCGGTCCCCGACCTCTTCGATACCTCGGAGCAAGGGTTTGTCGGAGATGGCACCGAGCTTCGCCAGACGTTCGAGTAACTCCGTCGCCGCCTCTACGTCTTTTTCGTGCGTCCGCCGGGGGAGGCTGCGGAGTTTGAAGGTCTGGTTTCCGGGATGGTGGGCGCAGGCCCAGTGGTAGTCGTCGGCCTCGTAGGTCGCGACCTTGACGACCCGCTTCTCCCCCTTCGTATCGTCCTCGTCGTCGTCTTTCTTTTTGCGGTCATCGCGGTCGCGCTTTTTGCTCCGTCGGCGCTTGCCCCCGTCGTCATCGTCTTTGCGCCGCGACGCTTTCCCCTTCTCGGCGAG
The DNA here is from genome assembly GCA_039027095.1 of Myxococcota bacterium. Taxonomy (GTDB): domain Bacteria; phylum Myxococcota_A; class Polyangia; order Polyangiales; family Polyangiaceae; genus JAPYTK01. The sequence continues at coordinate 2,490 of JBCCLB010000114.1, read as the reverse complement.
CATGTCGCAACCGCCCCCGGTCGCCACTGCCACCGCCAACCAGCCGATGAGCCAACCCGCTCGGTACCCGCGTCCCATGTCATCGTCCTACACCGGCGGCGCCGGGGTCGCTGGCGATTGTCGCCTGAGAGAACCCACGCGGCACGTTGTCGCCGCCAGGCGATGGCGGTAGGCCGAGCCGCGACCATGACGTTCAACATCACGCTGATCCCCGGTGACGGCATCGGCCCCGAGGTCACGAGCGCCACGAGCACCATTCTCGATGCGGCGGGCGCCGACGTGACCTGGGAGACGGTGCTGGCCGGGGCGAAGGCGGCCGAGATGGTCGGCGACCCCATGCCCGAGGCGGTGTTGGAGAGCGTGCGCCGCAATCGGGTGGGGCTCAAGGGGCCGCTCGCGACCCCCAAGGGCAAGGGCTACCGCAGCGCCAACGTCACGCTGCGCCAAAAGCTGAAGCTCTACACGGGCCTCCGGCCGGTGACGTCGCTGCCCGGCGTAGCATCGCGCTACGAAGGGGTCGACGTCATCGTGCTCCGCGAGAACACGCAGGGCCTCTACTCCGGCATCGAGCACGAGGTCACGCCCGGGACCATCGTGAGCCTCAAGGTCTCGAGCGACCACGCGGCGGAGCGCATCGCCCGGTGGGCCTTCGACCACGCGTGCAACGCCGGTCGCCGGAAGATCACCGTGTGCCACAAGAAGTCGGTCCTCCCCCGCGCCGACGGCGCCTTCACCGACGCGTTCTTCGAAGTCGGCCGCGAGTACCCCTTCATCGAACAGGAGGAGATGTCGCTCGACGACCTCGCGATGGGATTGACCAAGGACCCGTCCCGTTTCGACGTGATGCTCTTGCAAAACCTGTACGGCGACATCATCAGCGATCTGTGCGCGGGACTCGTCGGGGGGTTGGGGGTGGTGCCGGGCGCCAACGTCGGCGACCGGATCGCGGTGTTCGAAGCCGTCCACGGCACCGCCCCCGACATCGCGGGGAAAGGCGTGGCCAATCCGCTCGCCGTACTGCTGTCGGGCTGTCTCATGATGGACTACGTCGGCGAGCGAGACGTCGCGACTCGGGTGCGCCGGGCCGTCGCCCGGGTGCTCGAGGAGGGGAAGACCCTCACCGGCGATCTCGGCGGCTCCGCCGACACCGCGACGTTCACCCAGGCGATCATCGACGCCCTCTGAGCTTTCGATTCGCTAACGTCCACGCTGCTGATTGTTCGCTGCTGGTTTCCCTCCGTCGATTCCCACCCTTCGCCGCTCCGAGCGCGCGCCTCACTGGTCATGGCCCACTCCGCAACCCTCATCCCTGGCTACGAGAGCCAAGACGACACGCCTCTGACCACCGCCGTGGTGCGGCTGCTCGCCGCCACCGGCGTCGACATCGCGTGGGAACGCGTGTGTCTCGACGCGAGCACCTGCGGCGACGTCGTGTCGTCGGTGAAGCGGCACGGCCGCGCGCTCATGCCCTACATCCCCATCGACCGCGCGCGGGGCGACGTGCCGCCCATCGTCGAGCTACGGCGCCAGCTCGGGGTCTACGCCAACCTGCGCCCGGTGCAGAGCGTCGCTGGACTCTCGCCGCGCCACCCCGACGTCGATGTGATGGTGGTCCGGGAGACCACCGAGGACATCTACGCGAATCTGGAGCACGCGAGCATCGAAGGGGTCTACGAGTCGTTCAAGGTCACCACCGAAGCCGCCTGCGACCGCATCGCCCGTCACGCCTTCGAACTCGCCCGGGCGCAAGGCCGCAAGAAGGTGACGATCGTGCACAAGGCCAACATCATGAAAAAGTCCGACGGCCTCTTCCTTCGCGTCGGACAACGGGTGGCCCAAGACTTTCCCGACATCGCCGTCGAGGACGTCATCGTGGACGCGCTGTGCATGAAGCTCGTGCTGCGTCCCAGCGAATTCGACGTGCTCGTATGCGCCAACCTCTTCGGGGATATCGTGGCCGACCTCTGCGCGGGCCTCGTGGGCGGTAGCGACAATTGCCCGAGCGTGAACATTGCCGACGGCGTCAAGGTCTTCACGACCGGTCACGGCCCGAGCAAGGCGCTGGCGCGGGGGCCCGAGGCCAGCGTGACCAGTCTTCTTTTCGCGGCCGTCCTGTTGCTCCGTGATCTCGGCGAAAGCGACGCGGCGACCCGTCTCATGGGTGCGACCAGCGATGCCCTCGCCGCCGGGGTGCGGCCCCCGTCGGCGGGCGGCGAGGCCGGCGCCCAAGCGTTTGCCGACGCGGTCGCGAGCCGGCTGGCGTAGTCGGCTCCGGGTTGAGGGGCTCCGGTTTGCAGGGCGCGGGCTCCGCAAACAGGGGGCGGGGTTCCGCGAGCAGGGTTCAGGGCTTCCGGGTACAGGGTATCGGGGCTCCGGGTACAGGGTATCGGGGGTTCCGGGAGCAGGGTTCGGGGCTCCGGGGACAGGGTTCGGGGCTCCGGGGACAGGGTTCGGGGCTCCGGGGACAGGGTTCGGGGCTCCGGGGACAGG
>JBCCLB010000113.1:0-17414 GCA_039027095.1 Myxococcota bacterium | reverse complement strand
TCGTCTAGAGCGTGTCTGGCCCAGGCCTTCGCGACGATGCGCATTCCATGCTTCGCCGGCGACGACGTCACGTTCGTGAAGACCCTCGGCGGCACGAGCGAATGTCCCCCTTTTCCCGTTCCCGAGGTCCAACGCGCGCTCCGGCGCGTCGACGCTCACATCCGCGCGAGCTGCACGTCCCTTCGCCGCACCCCCCGCCGCGCCTACGCGACCTTGCGCGCCGCCCGAGGCACGACGGCCTCCGTCTGGTTCTCTCCTCCCGTGGAGGATGCCCCCTATCGGACGTGCCTCTCGGAAGCCTTCTCTGAACTCGACGTCGGGTGCTTCGCCGGCGACGACGTCACGCTCACCACGACCCTGCACGGAGGGGCGCCGTGACCCGCCCCCTCGTCGTCGGGTTGGCCCTGGTGACCGCGACCGCATGCCATCCGGGTTCCGGCGAAGGCCGTACCGTCGCCGCCGTGGCCGCGCAGTGCCCGCTCGCCCAGACCATTGGGACCGGGGCCGCCGTTCCCGCGCGATATGACGGCGCGCTCCCCGACTGTGCCCGCCTGTTTCGGGCCTGCGAGCACTGGGTCGTCGTTCAGGTCGCCGACCGAGGCATCGCGCGCACCCCGCAGGTGGTCGAGGTCGTCCATCGAGACGACCCCATGCTGCGCCGCGCATTTACGGCCCCGAGGGTGTTCGACCTCGACGAGGGGGACATGGCCCCGAAGTCGCGTCCCCTTCGATGTGACACCCAGGCACGGCTGGTGACCGGCCGCGTCACCCCAGTCATTGCCGCGGACGAGTGATGCGGCGCTTATGGTAGGGGGCCGCATCGACCGTTGGCGCCCCTTCATACCGTCGCCATGAAACTCTGAACGGTCTCGATGACCTTTTTGACCCGGGGCGTGTCCGCCAGCATCCGCGGGACGGAGTACGAAGCCTTGACCACCCGACCGACCACGTCGGGAAGCACCGGCTCGAGCGCGGCCGCCGCGGGATCGTCCACGTCGGTCTCGGGAAAGAGCGCGATCCCATGTCCGGCCGCGGCGAGGCGCATGAGAAGGTGGTTGTCGATGTGGGCGAGCCGCGGCGTGACCGGGAAGGTCCCGCCCTCGAGCAGCGGCCACCGGTCGTGGGGGTGGTCTGGGTGTTTCCACGTCAAGAGGTCGTGCGTCGCGAGGTCCTCGACGCGCGTCGGCCGGCCTCGGTGTTCGAGATATTCCGGGCTCGCGACGAGCATCTCCCGCAGATGAAGCAGGGTCCCCGTCGCCCACGCTTCGCGATCCGATACCTCGCCGAGATGAATGGCGACGTCGACCCGCTCCGCCGACAGCTCGTCGGGGTGGTTGACCGACATGACGTCGAGACGCAGGTCGGGGAATTGAAGCCGAAGCGCCGCGTAGCCAGCCACGACGAGGCTTGGCGGGGCTCCGGTCGTCATCGCGAGCCGCACCGGCGGCAGCCCCGCGGGCGCGAACTCCGCCGCCGACCGGAGCAGCGCCCGGGCCTGGTCGATGAGCGAGCCCGCCTTCGCCGCGAGCCGCTCGCCGGCGGGGGTGAGCGCCGTGCCTTCCGTCCGGCGTTTGAGGAGCGGCACGCCCGCCCGCCCCTCCAACTCGTTGAGACGTCGCCGCAGCGTCGCCCGGGGGTACCCGGTCTCTTTGGCCGCGGCCGCCACCGAGCCGGTTTCCGCGACCGCCAGCAGGAGGCGAAGCTCGAGGAGGTCCATCGCGCCCAGACTACCCCCAGAACCTGCGAACGGCGAACCGCGCCGGCGCCCGGCCCCGCGTCACGTCAGTCGAGGATCCAGCTCCGCCAAGCCCGGGCGTCAGCGGCCAGTAGGCGGCGGTCGTGATTCGTACAATGGCTCCCCGAATTGATGGCGATGACGCCCCAGCCGCCGTCGGAACGCCACTGGAAGACCGGTCCTCCCGAGTCGCCGGGACACACGCTCGAGCACGCCGGGTCGCTTCCTTGGCACGGCTCGGGCCGGAACATCAGCCCACTGGAATACTGAAGGCCCCCCGCGAGGGTGTAGTTCCCCACGTAGGTATCGAATTCGATCTTCCCCCAATTGCGGGTCCCGAAATCCCCAGCTCCCGAAAACGTCTCGCCCACGCCGGAGACGATCACGCGATGTCCCGGCAACAAAGAGTTGGTCTGCGCGTCGTGAATCGCCGCCGGGGCGTGACCGATCTCCCACGCGATCCGGTTGATGGTGAGCACGGCGAGGTCCGCGGACGCATTGCGCTTCATCGCCCACACGGTCTCCTCCGAATGATCGGCAAAGCGGACGGCGTAGTCCTCGGCAGACCCGATGTCGACGCAGTGATCCGCGGTGAGCACCGACCGAGGACCGACGATCACGCCCGAACACGACCCCCCCGACGGCAGCTCGACCCAAACCAGCGACGCCTTCACGAACGCGTCCGCTTCGTCCCAGGGGTTGGCCGACGCGATGTACTGCTCGTCTGCGGTCTCTGCCCCGTCGTCGACACAGCCGTACGCGGGAAACGCCAGCACGGCGAACAGAAGCATCGAGGCGGAGGAGTGACGTCGGAATTTCATGAATGCCTCCAGCTCGCAATCTACGTGCCGGTAGATATCTCGGCACATGTCCAATGGTTCTCGTGACTTGAACGAGCCCGGCCGTGAGCCGCCGCGTGCCCTGGATCGACATATATCTACCCAGCAGTAGAATCGTGCGTAACGAAGCACCGGCCGACTCGTGGCGAGCGGGACCAGGTCGTCGTGGGTCGCACCCTGTTCACGTATGGCCAGCCGCGCGTCGGATCTGGCCATCCCGAGGAGCGTCCGCGGCGGCACACTCATGATCTCATGAAGTCGAAGCGCGAGACGTCGCTCCCCCCCGGAACGGCGCAAAAGCCGCCCCTGTCCGACACGGGACGACGTGGTCTTCTGGTTGCGACGCGTCGTCGCGGCGACGGCGGGGGCCGACGAGCCGGCGTGGCGCTGCTCATGCTGGTCTCGGGTCTGTTCGCCACGTCGGCCCGCGCCCAAGCGACGGGGAACGCGACCATCGCCGAGGCGCTGTTCCGGGACGGGCGCGCCCTGATGAAGGCCGGTGCGTCCGCGGCCGCATGCCCCAAGTTCGAGGAGAGCTACCGCATCGAGCCGCGGGTCGGCACGCTGCTCAACCTCGCGGGATGCCACGAAAAGATCGGCCGAACCGCGAGCGCTTGGTCGAAGTACACCGAGGCGGCGGCGACGGCCCGGAGGCAGGGGCAGACCGGCCGCGCGGGGTATGCGACGGAGCGGGCCGACGCCCTGACGAAGGTGCTCACCCGACTGGTCATTCGGCACCCGGCGGGAACGCCAGGGTTGGTCGTACACCTCGAGGACCAAGACCTCGCGGCCGCGACCCTCGGCACCGCCCTGCCCGTCGACCCCGGGCGGGTCACCCTCCGCGCGCGGGCTCCGGGAAAACAACCCTGGACCACCACCATCGAGGCCCCCGCCGGTCCGGCGCGCCTCGAAGTGGTCATCCCCCGACTGGAAGCCGCGGAGCTCGAGCCCGCGGCGAACCCGCCGACGCCGACGCCGACCCCGGCTTCAGATCCCGGCGCGAATCTCGAAGGCGACGACGACGCGACCACACATCCGCTCGTGTGGATCGGCGTCGCCGTCACCGGAGCCGCGGTGGTGGTCGGCAGCGTCACGGGAGGCCTCGCGCTGTCGCGCGGCCGCTCCTTGTCGTGTCCCAACGATGCCTGCGCCCCGGAAGATGAAGCCCAGCTGAATGAGGCCAACGCACTCGCCACCGTCTCGGACGTATCGTTTGGCACCGCCGGGGCGGGCGCGGCGGCCCTGGTGGTGGGCTTGGTTCTCACGTTCTCCACCTCCTCGTCGGACGAAGGAGATGCCCTCGAAGCCCGAATCGGCCCGACCTGGGTTGGCCTCGGAGGCACGTTTTGACCTCCCGCGCGCGCTACGCGGCGATAACCCTGAGCGCCGCCCGCGCCGTGTTGCGCTTCATCTCCGTAGCGGCCGTCGCCTGCCTCGGCGGCTGCGCCTTCGTCGGAGGCTTCGACGGATTCTTCATCGACGATACCACCGGGCAAGGGGGCACCGGCGGCGGTGGAGGCGGGGCGGCCACCGGCGGCAGGGGCGGCAGGGGCGGCGGAAGCGCGGCCGGGGGCGGCGGGGTCACCGGCGACCCTTGCGACGGGCCGGTGGTGTTCGTGAAGACCGACGCGACGGGGACCGGCGACGGCGGCGGCTGGGACGACGCCTTCACCGAACTCTCGAATGCCCTGACCTTCGCCGCATCGTGCCCGGACGTGGGCGAAATTTGGGTGGCGGCCGGGAGCTACCGGCCCGGGGTTCAACCGGAGCTTTCGTTTCGCCTTCGCCGCGGCCTCGCGGTCTACGGCGGTTTCCGCGGCGACGAGATGGCCCTCGAGCAACGCGACGTCGCCGCCAACGTCACAATCCTCACCGGAGACATCGACCAGAACGACACCACCACGGCCGGCGTGGTCACCGACATCGCCGACATCGCGGGCACCAACAGTTTTCACGTCGTGACCGCCGCCGGCACGGACGAAACCGCGGTGCTCGATGGCTTCACCATCACCGCCGGCAACGCGGCGGGCACCAATGCGACCGACGGGGGCGGCATTCAATGCGACGACGGTGGCCCTACCCTCCGTAACCTCGTGGTGCGCGGCAATCGCGCGTTGGGGCGCGGGGGTGGTCTCTTCAGCCGCGGGACGCCGACCGTTCAGGGCGCAACCTTTCGCGACAACCAAGTGGTGAGCGCCACCGGCGGGGCCATCGCCATCGAAGCCGGCGCCTTGAACCTCAGCGAATCAGCGATCATCGACAATCGCTCGATGGACAACGGGGGAGGCCTCTACCTGTCGGGGAGCCGCTTCGCCCTCCTCAACGTCGCCATCACCGGCAACACGACCACGAACCACGGGGGCGGGGTGGCGAGCATCGGCGCCGCGGAGGCGAACGACAATCGGTTCGTCAACGTGCTGATCAGCGGCAACCGCGCGGACGGTCTCGGCGGCGGCGTTTACTTTCTCGGCTCCTCAAAGGTCGCGCTCGTCAACCTCACCGTGACGGGAAACCGCGCCGACAACCGAGGCGGTGGCCTGTGGTTGTCGAATGACAACACAATGCTTCGAATCACCAACGCGCTCATCTGGGGCAACACCCAAGGCGCGCCGGCGGCTCCCCGAGAGGGGGAGATCTTCCTCGAAGATCCCAACGGTCCCGATGCCGACATCACCATCTCGCACAGCATTCTCCGCGACTCGGGGGGCAGCGCCGCGTGGAACCTCATCGGCCTCGCGATCGACGGCGGCGACAATACGGACGTCGACCCTCTGTTCGTCGCCGCCGTGAGCGCGGCGTCGGCTCCCACCGACGGGGGAAATTACCGATTGCAGCCCCCGTCTCCCGCCCGCAACACCGGTGACCCTTCCTCCGGCAACGCATCGGCCACCGACCTCGCGGGGCAGAGTCGCGTGCAAGGGGGAACGATCGATCGCGGCGCGTACGAGTTTCCCGAGTGAGCCGTGTCTCACCGATCGTCGAGACGCGGATCGAAGGCCCGCGGCGGCGACGCGGTGGCCGCGGGAGGCGGCTGCGCCGTGGGGGCGGGGCGCGGCGCCGGCGGCGCCGGTCGAGCGGGCATCCGAAGGGGCGTGAGGGTCAACGACAGCGTCTGGTCGTCGGCCGGGAGAAGCTCGATGGTCTGCGTCACGTAGCCGGGGTGCTTGAACGTGACCGCGACCGGGGCGCGTCCGCGCGGGAGCGAGAGGACGCCTGGCGCCACAGGAACGAGCCGGCGGCCGTCGCGCCACCCCTCCACCTCCGCCGGCGTGGCGTTCAGCGTCACGCGGACCGTGGGGGGCGGCGTTGTGGCCTCGTCCGCCGGCGCAGACGGTCGGGCCGGCCCCGAGGAGGGAAGGACCGCCGCCACGGGAGCATCGACCGACACCGCGGTGGTCGGCGCGGAACCGGCGTTCTTCAGAGCGGCGACCGTCGGCGCCTCAGCGCGCCGTGACATGCCGAACCCGACCACCGCCACGGCCACCACGCCCGCCGCGGCCATCCACTTCAACGACCCTTTCGGCAGCCGAGGCGATTTCACCGCCACCGCCGCGAGGGTTGCTCCGCCGGGACCGTGGTTTCGGGGGGGCGCCGAAGCGGCGGCCGAAGGCATGGTCGTCTCCGCCGCGAGGGAGCGGAGCGGAGGCGGCGCGGGTATCGTGCGAGACGACGGCGGCGCAGCTTCGCCCGACGGGGGGACGACGGCGTCCGTGCGCACGACGTCCCCGTCCGCCACGGTAGGGGCTACGAATCGTCGGTCGGCGCAACCCTCTTTGGTCGTCGCCGCCGCGGGAACCCGCGCGTCGATGTCGAACCCGGCCGCCCGCGCCGCCGACGCCAAACGGTCGAGCGCTTCTCCGGCCGAGGCCGGCCGTTGCGAGGGCTGCTTGGCCAGCATCGCCCGCACGGGCGCGTCGAGGGTGGCGGGAAGAGAGGAGACGTCCGACAGGTCGGGCGGCGGCGTCGCGATGTGGTGGTAGAGCACGTCGACCACCGACTCGCCGGTGAACGGGATGACGCCCGTCAGCATCTGAAAGGCCACCACGCCGAGCGAATAGATGTCGGCCCGGTGGTCCACCGCGCGATTGCGGCACTGTTCGGGCGACATGTAGAGCGGCGTGCCGAGCGCCATGCCCGTGGAGGTCTGATGCTGCACGCTGTCGTCGTCGACGAGTTTGGCGATGCCGAAGTCGAGCAGTTTCGCCACGACGGTGCCGTCGCGCTCGAGGGCGAGAAAGACGTTGTCCGGCTTGAGGTCGCGGTGGGTGATCTGCTCGGCGTGGGCCGCATCGAGCGCATCGGCCACCCCTCGCAGAATGCTGCACACCTCGCCGACCCCCAGCGCCCCCCGTCGCTCCATCAAGTCGCCCAGCGTCTCGCCGTCGAGCAGCTCCATCATGAAGTACGGCTGGCCGTCGTCGCGTTGCCCGAATCCGAAGATGTCGATGATGTTTCGGTGCCGGATGCGATTGACCGCGCGCGCCTCGGAAACGAACCGAGACACCACCTGAGGTTCGCCGGAGAAGCGGGCGTGGAGGATCTTCACCGCGGCCCGTTTGCCGATCACCGGGTGCTCGGCCGCGTAGACGTCGCCAAAGCTCCCCTGGCCGAGCCGGCGCTCGATCACGTACTCGCCGACCACGTCACCCGCCGAGAGGCCCGGGTCGGACGCCGGCAGGACGGCGTCCGACACCAATCCCGCCCCGTCGTGGGGGCAGGTGCCGGCGTCGGAGGGGAACGACTCGAGACACGTCGGACAAGTGGCCACGAAGACCCATTCTGCGGCACCGATCGCCCCTGCGGATGGTCAGATCTGGACCTTCGAGGCCCAGATTTGAGCAGGCTGCTCCGGGGGGGCGCGCGCCCGGTCTCGCGGAGACCTGTCAGGTCTTGTCGAACGCGTCGGCACTCTTTCGCGACGCGGGCCGGGTGAGGACGAAGTGGGTGAAGCCGGGAAAGTGCTGCATCAAGAACGCCCCGAGGCGGCCGTGGCCCGTGAAGACGAAGTCACGCTTTCGGCCCTCGATGGCCCGCGCCATGACCCGGGCGGCGCGGGGCGCCTTCCACATGAGCTTCTGGGGACGCGCATCCTTGCGGGTGTCGTCGATGGTTTGGTCGTTGCGCACCTTGTAGATGTCACTCTCGACGAAGCCGGGGTGCACCACGGTCACCGAGACGCCCGTCCCTTCGAGCTCGACCGCCATCGATTGGCCCAGGGCCCGTAGGGCGGCCTTGCTGGCGGAGTACGCACCGGAGTTGGGAAGACCGTAGAAGGCGGCCACGCTGCCGATGAGGGCGAGGCGACCCTTCGTTTTCTGGAGGTAGGGAAGGCTCGCCTTCGCCGTGGCGATCAGACCGAAGAAGTTCACGTCGAACTGCCGCCGAAAGTCTTCGATCGACAAGGCGCTGAAGGTGCCTGCGCACCCGTAGCCCGCGTTGGCGACGACCGTGTCGAGGCGCCCCTTCCAGTCGACCACAGCGTGAACCGTCTCGGTCACGGCGGCGTGGTCGGTCACGTCGAGCGGTACCACCAGAGCCTCTCCGCCCGCGCTGCGAATGTCCTTGGCCACCGCTTCGAGCGGCGCGACCCGGCGTCCGGACAGCGCGACGCTCGCGCCTTGCGTCGCGTAGTCTTGGGCGAGGGCCCGACCGAGTCCCGTTCCCGCCCCCGTGATCCACACGACGGTGCTGCTGTTCATGGCGGCGTCAGGTTAGGACGTCACGCGACGACGTCAACGACGAGAGGGCCCGGCCCTTTCCGCAGAGGAGCTCGACCCGTGGGGCTGCTCCCCGCGCGGGCCCGAGGTGGGTATGGTCCGCGGGTGAGCACGGGCGTCGTCTTGAACAGAGAGGTCCGCGCTTTCCTACGCCGCGCCGGGGGTTCGGTGAGCGAGGGGGATGTCGCGGCGGGTACCGGGTTGGCGCTCGATCGGGTGCGGGCCGCGCTCTACGACCTGATGCGGACCCATCGCTGCCGGCTCGGCGTTCGCGACGACGGCACCCTGATGTACGACTTCGGGCCCGAATTGGTCCCGCTGACGCGACGCCCCCATCGCGAACGCCTCGCCGCCGTCGGCCGCTGGATGTGGCGGGGATTCTCGCTCGCGTACAAGGCGTCGCTCGCCATCGTGCTCGTCGCCTATGCCATCGCTTTCGTCTTGCTGATCATCGCCGCCGCTGTCGCGGCGGCCGCGGCCACGAGGGACGAGTCACCCGTCGAGGGCGCGTTGCTGCTCGTCCAGGGCATCTTTCGTGGGATTTTCGAGTTCGCGACCCACAGCGCCCTCATCTACGCCGACACCGACCGCTATGGGTATCCCCACGGTCACTACGAGCCCAAGCAACCCTTGCTCCGGGGGCGCCGAACCCGTCGCGGAGGCGCTGCCGCCGTGGTGCCTCCGCCCAAAGGATTCGTCGCGAGCGTGTACGACTTCGTGCTGGGCCCCGCCCGGGTCGAACCGAGCCCCCACGCCCAGACCCGCGAGCTCGCCTCGTTCGTCCGCGCGAGAGGAAACGTGCTTACCGTGCGCGACGTCCAAGCGCTGTCGGGACGGCCACGGAAAGAGGCCGAGGCCCTTTTCGCCGCCTTCGTCGCCGAGCAAAACGGGGTCGCGGAAATCAGCGACCAAGGCGCGCTTTACGCCACCTTCGACGAGCTGGTGAGGTCGGAAACCACCGTCCAGGACGCCCCCATCGAATACTACTGGGATGAGTACGAACCCCCCTTCGAGCTCACCGGGAACAGCTTCGGGAAGAACGCCCTGATCGCTTCCCTCGCCGCCTTCAATCTGTTCGGCGCGTACCTGACGATGAGCGTCCTATCCGGGCCACTGGCCGGGTTCGGGTTCTGGGTCGGGGTCGTCCCCGCGGTGATTTTTTCGCTGTTCTTCGCCGTACCCCTGATCCGTCTCCCCGTCGTGTGGTGGCGCAACCGCCGCCAACACCGAAACAACATTCGGCGGCGGATCTATCGCGAGGTGTTCACGGCGGACGACGACGAGCTGTCGGCCCCCACCGTCGTCGACCGGGCCAACGAACGCGCCGTCACCGAGGAGTTTCTTCGCATCGAAGACGTGGGAGACTTGGTCTCAGAGACGGTCGAGGAACTCGGGGTCGGCTACGCGGCCGATGCGCAAGGGCATCTCGCCGCCGACCTGAGGCAGCTCCGCATCGAAGCCCAGGCGGTCGAAGAACACGCCGCCGAAGAAGTCGCCGAGGCCGCCGCCGTCATTCACACCACCGACGGGCGCCCCTGGCGAAGCCCCTGAGGACACCGCCCCCATGCACCGGCGCCGTGCCTCCCCGCCAGGCCGGTGCGCCCTTATAATAAGCTCCCGCCCGTCAGCAACAGCCCGTCGTCGCGCCCCCCGGTGCTACCGAGTCCTCCGATGCAGCGGCAACGCGCCTCGCCCCCGCCTTGGTGGCCGTGATGCGGGCGGAGGCCACGTAGTCCTCGGCACCGCTGCCGGGGATCCAGTCCTTGATGAACTCGCGACTCGACGCATCGACGTCGATCGCGACCGACGCGAACCCCGCCTCCTCCAGGCGCGTCTCGAGCTCGGCGACCGTGATGGCGCCGGCGATGCAGCCCACGAGCGCCTCGGCATCCTTTCGCAGGGCGTCCGGCATCGCCCGCAGCGCCACGATGTCCGAGATGGCGAGACGTCCGCCGGGGGCGAGCACGCGAAAGGCCTCGCGAAAGACCTGCGCCTTGTCGGGGCTCAGATTGATCACGCAATTCGAGAGGATGACGTCGACGTGGGCATCGGGAACCGGCAGGTGCTCGATTTCACCCAACCTAAAGTCGACGTGGGCAAGCCCCAGGGTGGCGGCGTTGTTCCGCGCTTTGGACACCATGGCCGGCGTCATGTCGACCCCGATCACCCGGCCTTCTTCCCCGACCTGACGCGCGGCGAGAAAGCTGTCGAACCCGCCCCCCGATCCGAGGTCCAACACGACCTCGCCCGGCCGGAGCGCCGCGAGGGCGGTGGGGTTTCCGCACCCGAGGCCCATGTTCGCTCCCTGGGGAACGGCGTCGAGGTCGGCTTGGGTGTAGCCGAGGGCCAGACTCGCCGTCGGCCCCGACGCGCAGCACGACGAGGTCGGCGCCTTCGCAACCCCATCGGCCACGTCGCGGTACTGGGCGCGCACGCGAGCACGGATGGCGTCGTTCTCGGTGACGGTAGGCTCGGCGGCGCGGGAAGCAGCGTTGGTTTCGCTCATCGCCACCGAGCATACACGGTCGGCCCCCGAGGCCAGGGTCGCATCGGCGCAGCCGGCGGGGCGATAGCCCATCGACCCGGTTTGGGCCGGCACAAAGTACACCTACGGAATGCGTTGCCCGTCCCTCGCGGAGGCCTCACGACCCCGCACGGCATCTGGTCGGGGTCGGGCCGCGCTTCGTCACGACGCGAGCCAAGCCGCACACCGAGCCGCACGGGCCGCAAACGCCGCCGCGAGGGCTCGGTCGACCTCGCGCACGCGAGGGGGCATGTGGCGACGGCTAGGAAAGACGACGTGAACGGGACCGAGGCCCGCGTCGTGCTCTGGGAGCACCCGGAGGAGACGGCCCGTTTCGAGATCGTCGACCACATCGAGGAGGCTCTTGCGGGCGATCCCCACGCCCGCGAGCGCCCACCGACGTGTGAGGTGGCCGTCACCGCACAGGGTACGGGCGAGATCGACCTCGGTCGCCGTCTTGCGACGGTTCAGCGTCCACGTCCGCTCCGGGACTCCGGACAATTGAAGCGCGAGACAATGGTGGGTCGCGAGGTCCGACGGGCGCTCAGGCCACCCCCGACGCGCGAGGTACTCAGGCGCGGCGACCAGGACCGTGATGGTTTCGGCGAGCTTTCGCGCCGCGAGCTGACTGTCGCGCAGAGGCCCGTACCGAATGGCCAAGTCGAGCGCCTCGCGATGCAGGTGCGCGACGGCATCGCCCGCGTGGACGACCACCTCCAACCGGGGGTGCGCCTTGATGACGTTCGCTACCACCGGCGCCACGACGTCGTACGTCGTATCCGCCGGTGCCGACAGGTGCACACGGCCCGCAATGTTCGCCGTGGGGTCTCGCACCGACGCGAGCCCCTCCTCCCATCGCTCGATGGCCGCCTCGGCCGCTTCGATGATCGAGACACCATCATCGGTCGTTTGGAGCGACCGCGTCGTACGCTCGAAAATGCGCACACCCAAGGCCTCTTCGATCCGATGGACGGCCGCGCTCACCGCGGCCGGGGTCAGGTGGAGTTGGCGGGCCGCGACGGTCATCGAGCCGGTCTCGCTCACCCGTGCGAGCAATTCGAGATCACGCAGTTTCACGGGACCGATCTTAAAACATTTTTTGAATATCTCTCCAAAAACCCTTGCTTCTCACAGGAAGCCAAGCCGCCTAACTGTGCTCGGGCAGGTTTTTCGACACCCTGTATAAAAATATTTTTGAAGGAACGGTCGCCCATGAAGTTCTACTCCATCCTCGAAGTAACCCCGACGGACGACGGCTGGGTTCCCAACTACCTCCCGGTCGCCAACGCCCTCGTGGCCAAGCACGGCGGGGTGTACCTCGCGCGAACGGCCCTTCACGAACGGCTCGAAGGCGAAGGACCCGACGTGGCCCTCCGCATCGTGATCCAATGGCCCTCGGAGGCGGCCGCGAAGGCGTTCATGGCCGACCCCGAGTACGCACCTCACCTCCAAGCGAGAACGAACGGCTCGCGGAGCCATCACGCGCTCGTCGCGGGGAAAGACGACCTGGCGTAGCGCCGATGACGGCCGACGCGGTCTTCGAACCGATCAACCGCGGGTACGACGCGGCATTTTGCCCGGAGCGCCTCAGCGTTGGCCTCGTCGTGCCCATCGAGGCCTACCCGAGCAGCTCGCGACCTTCGTTGCGACACCACCTCGAACGGGTCCAACGCGCCGAAGCCCTGGGATTCCGTGCCGTGTGGCTGCGTGACGTGCCTTTCGACGTCCCGTCGTTCGGCGACGCCGGGCAAGTCTTCGATCCTTTCGTCTACCTGGGTCACCTCGCCGCGACGACGACCGACATCACGCTGGGCGTGGCGAGTACCATCCTCCCCCTCCGCCATCCAGCCCACGTGGCCAAAGCCGCCGCGAGTGCCGACGTCTTGAGCGAGGGCCGGCTCGTGCTCGGGATCGCGTCGGGCGATCGCCCGGAAGAGTACCCTGCCCTCAACGTTTCTTTCGCGGACCGGGGGGCGCGCTTTCGGGCAAGCTACGACTACCTCCGCCGCGCGGCTCGGCCGGCTCCGCGAATCGACAACACGTACGGCCGGATCGACGCCGACATGGAGCTGCTGCCCCGTCCCACCGGACCAAGACTGCCTCTGCTCCTCACCGGTCACAGTCAGCAGAGCCCGGAGTGGGTCGCTCGTCACGGCGATGGCTGGATCACCTACCCGCGCCCCGTCGTGATGCAACGCGAGGTCATCGCAATGTGGCGCAACCGCGTGGCCGCGGCGGGACGACGCCCCCTCCCGGCCATGCAATCTCTATACGTCGATCTCCTCGAGGACGCGAACGCCCCCGCGGAGCCGATCCATCTCGGCTACCGGCTCGGTCATCGGACCTTGAGAAATCACCTCGAGGCGCTTCGCGACGCCGGCGTGAATCACGTCGCATTGAATCTTCGCTTTCAGCGTGCCGACGTCGAGACCGCTCTCGAGCGGCTCGCCGCCGACGTACTTCCGACCTTTCACCAATGAGCGGCCTTTCATGTCCAAGAAAATCCTCATCACCGGAGCGACCTCCGGCATCGGTCTCGAGACCGCCCTCGCCCTTGCCAACCAGGGTCACCATCTCCTCGTTCACGGACGCTCCACGGCGAAGCTCGAGGCGCTGGAAAACCAACTCACCGAGCGTGATGCGACCGTCTCCACGTACGCCGCCGACCTCTCGAGCCGCAGCGGGGCACGCGGCCTCGCCGAAGCCGTACGCGACGCGCATGAGGGGATCGACGTGCTCATCAACAACGCCGGGATCTTCGAGGTTGCCCAGCCCCTCACGGAGGAGGGGTTCGACGTCCGTTTCGCGGTCAACACCTTCGCCCCCTTCATCCTCGCCGCGTCGCTGGGCCCGCTCCTGCGGTCCGAGGGGCGCATCATCAACCTTTCTTCGGCGGCGCAGAGTCCCGTCGACCTCGCAGCGATGGCGGGGCGACGAACGCTCCCTTCCTTCGAGGCTTATGCCCAGAGCAAGCTTGCGCTGACGATGTGGTCGTGTCGGTGGGGCCGCCGACGGGGGGACGAGGGCCCCATCGTGATCGCCGTCAACCCCGGCTCGATGCTCGGCACGAAGATGGTCGCAGAGGCCTTCGGGTCGAAGGGCAAGGACGTAGGCATTGGCGTTCGCGCGTTGCAGTTCGCCGCCCTCGACCCCGCGGCCGCCCACCGCAACGGCACGTACTTCGACCAGGATCGAGGCGACTTTGGTCCCCCTCACCCCGACGCCCTGGACGACACGAAGTGCGACAAGGTCATCGCCGCCATCACCGCCCACACCTCAGCGTGACGCCGTGACCTACTTGGGGCGCGGCTCATTCCGGACACGTGACTTCAAACGCCTCGCCGTCGAGGGGCACACAGATGCACGGCGCCCCCGACGGGGCGTAGAGCTTACCGCCGGGACACTCCTCGAGCCGATCGATGGCACCCTCGGGGCACGTGATCGTCTCGGTCTCGCCCCCCTCCCCTGCCGTGAAGACGAAGCAGTCGGGATGATGCGACCCGAAGCTCCGGTACACGACCTGCTCGCCTCGCATCGGGTTGACGGGGGTTTGCCCCGCCCAACGCCCGGGATCGACGACCGGGGCGGCGGGAGAGGGCGCGCACGCCGCCCCGGGTGACGTCGACAGGAGGATCGCGAGGAGCCCGAACACCGACACGCGCATGGGGCCGCAGGCTACCCCGGCCACGATGACGACGTCCCACGGGGATGCCGGGTGGCGCCCGGGGGGGGCAGCGTTCCGTTCTTTTTTTGGCGCCCACCGATGAGTTTGCCCCCCGTCGATCGTCTGGATGGGTACGCGTTTCCTCCCTGAGACGCGGAGTCAGGAGAAAACCCCGTGAATTCCGAACCTCGTGAACTTTACCTCAACCTCATCGTCCGGGACCTCGACCGGACCACGGCCTTCTTTCGACGGCTCGGCTTCAGCTTCGAGTCGGCGTTCAGCAACGAGCGAGTGGCGTGCATGCGGGTCAGCGACCGCGGCTTCGTGATGTTCTTGGTCCCCGAGTTCTTCGCGACGTTCACGTCCCGGGCGCCGGCCGACCCGCACGCGACCACCGCGAGCCTTTACGCGTTCAGCGCGAGCGGACGGGCCGAGGTCGACGCGATGGTGACCGAGGCCTGCGCGGCGGGCGGCGACGAGGCGCGTCCCCCGACCGACCAAGGACCGATGTACAGTCGCAGCTTCTACGACCTGGACGGGCACCAGTGGGAAGTGTTGTGGATGGACATGTCGGCGATGACCGACGCGGCGACCGACGGCTGAGCGCGTCCGAGGCCTTCGAGGCCCATCGACGTGGTCTGGCGGGGCACTGTTACCGCATGCTCGGCTCCGTCACGGAAGCCGACGACGCCGTGCAGGAGACGATGCTGCGCGCCTGGCGAGGCCGCGCCGGGCTCGCCGATGGTGCGGCCGCGCGCGGATGGCTCTACCGCATCGCCACAAACGTGTGTCTCGATCAGCTCCGGCGGGGGAACCGGCGCGAGCTTCCCGTCCTCGAAGGACCCGCGGGCACGCCCCGCGACGCGCTGTCGACGAAGCCTCGCCATCACTGGTTGGAGCCGGTCGCCGACGCGCGTGCCCTGCCGCCAACCCACGACGTCGAGCAAGCGCTCGTCCAGCGGCAGAGCCTTCGTCTGGCGTTTGTCGCCGCGCTGCAGCGTCTCCCCCCAAGACAACGGGCGGTCCTCCTCCTCAAGGATGTGCTCGGATTCACCGCCGCCGAGATAGCGCTTACGCTCGATACCCCGACGACCGCCGTCAACAGCGCCCTCCAGCGGGCACGGCGCACGATGGCCGTTCGCCGCGACGCAGACGACGACCCTTCGCCATCGGCACTTTCGAGCGCACAACGGCAGCTCGTCGACGATTACGTCGATGCCTTTCACCGGTACGACATCGATCGCCTCGTCGCCCTCGTCCGCGAGGATGGCACGCTGTCGATGCCGCCGTTCACCCTTTGGCTCCGAGGGCGTGACGACATCGCGACGTGGTTGCGCGGTCGGGGCGCGGGGTGCCGCGGCTCGCGGCTCGTCGCGACGGCGGCGTGTGGGCAGGCGGCCTTCGGCCAGTACCGCAAGCACCCCGACGGATTCCGTGCTTGGTCGCTCATCGTCCTCGACCTCGACGCGCGCCACATCGCGTCGATGACCCACTTTCTCGACGTGGAAACGCTGTTTCCTCGCTTCGACCTTCCTCTGACGCTTTAGCCGGTCCCTGGCCCAAACGCGGCTCTCCCCAGGCCGGTTACCGCGAGGACCCATTCGCGGACGGCTGCGGCCCATGGTCGCGAGCGGCCAGCCACTTGCGGGCCGCCATCATCTCGATGGGTGCGCCCCATGCCGCCATCGCATCGCGCCACGGCACTTCGCCCCGGCCCGCGTCCCGGACTCGGTGCATGAACAGGAGGGTGCGTTTGGCGTCGAACCAGTCGTCGACCCTCGTGCGGCGAGCGGCAGACGAGACGGTCGAGGCAGCGATGCGGGCGAGCGACGCGGGTGCGTCCAATGCGTCCCACGCGCGACGCGCCGGCGATGACCGCGGGCGCGTGGGCTGTCCGCGCGCCACGAAACGGTCGAGGGCGTCGTGCGCTTCGCGTAGATCATCGAAGCCATTCGGATGCACCACCGCGAGCTCCTCGGTGGCCACGAGGCGGGCGACCGCGGGGCCGGTGCCGAAGGGAACCCGTCGGGAGCGACGTGCCTGCAGGCGAATGGGGGCCGTACCGGGCGTGACGACCGGTCCCAGCTTGCGTAGCTTGTTCGCGAGATAAAAGTCCTCACCGCCCCGTCGCCGCGGGACCCCGCGGACGGCGGCGTAGTGATCGGCTTCGATCGCCATGGTGGATCCAAGGCAATGGTCGCCGTAGCGAGAGCCCGCGCGCCGGAGACCCACCACGTAGTACCGGAGCCAGAGCTCGTAGGCCGCGGTGGCCTCGCCCACCTCGCCCGCGGCGGTCTCGTGCCAGAACGGGTAACTCCACCGGGGCGCCGCGGAAAGACGCGCCGCCATCGCCGGATACCCCACGGGCAACGACGCATCGGCGTCGGTCGTGTGGAGGTAGGGATGCTCGATCCGGCCCTCCGTCCGCAGCTTCAGCGCCAGATCGAGCCCGATGCGACGCGCGAGACCGACCCCTTCGCGGCGCCGGAAGCGTCGCCCGGGGCGGGCGCGGTCGATCACGAGAACGTCGCGCCCGGCAACGTGCACCAGCTCGAAGGCCTTCTCCTTCGCCACCCCGAGCGCACCGAGCAACGTCGCGTTCGACTCATGTTCGTCCGGGGTGCGGTCTTCGGTCGCATTGACGACGGCCACCAGGAGCGCGTTCGAGGGCAGTCGTTCTGCGATACGGGTCACCGCGGCCATCGTTTCGTCGAGCAAGGGCAACACCACCGCCGCCGACCACGCCCCCGACACCGCCTCCGCGATGTCGACCTCGGGCTGGGCGTAGCGCGCGAGGTACTGCCGCGTCGTCCTCGGTGCGCGTTCCCTCCCCGAATTCGACGATTGCCGTACAGACACCGATGCGGACGTAACCCGAACGCGCCTCGGTCCGACACGCTTTCTCGCCGCCACCCGATGATGGCGCGGGAATGCC
>JBCCLB010000112.1:0-17493 GCA_039027095.1 Myxococcota bacterium | reverse complement strand
GGCGGCGGCGCCCCCCCCGCCCCCCGCGGCGGGGGGGGGGGGGGCCGGCGCGCCCCCCGCGGCCCCCCCCGCGGCCGACGAAGCCGACCTCGGCGTCGACGATGCCTTCGCGGCCCTCGGCGTGGACGTGGCCGAGCGCCTGTTGCGCGCAACCGACGATCTCGCGCGCGACGTCGCTCCGGGCACCGCCGTCGACGTCGTCCCCGTCGCGCTGGCGCGCGACGCGGACGCCGTCGGATGGCCGCGCGTCCGCACCGGGTGGGCCGCGCGCACCTTCGCGAAGACCGGCCTGCTCGATGGCCTCGACCTCGGCGTCGTCGCCGCGAGTCCCGCCCTGTGGGGGGCCAGTACCTTTGCCCGAGACCTCGGCCACCTCGGCGTGGCCGTGCTTCGCGCGGGTCGCCCCGCCGGCGTGCCCTTCGTCCTGCACGAGTCCCCCGACGGCCTTCGCGTCGCCTCCCGCCGCGCCCTTTTCGAAGGCTTGATCCGGAGCGCGCCGTGGCTCGCCCGACACCTCGACGTGGGTCGCGACCGCGCCCGCGCGCTCCGACGCGCCCTGACCCGGGCCACCGTGGTGGCGGCGCGGCTCCGCGCCGCCGCCACGGTGACGCAGGCGACGCTCCGCGCCGCCGGGCGAGACGCGGCGCTCGAGCGCCACCGGCAAGAGCAGGGACGGCTCTACCCGGCGGGCCGGCTCGACCTGCCCGCGGCGGCCGTGCCCCGTTTTCGGGCTGATGACGTCGCCCTCACGCTCGGGAGGGTCGTCGCCGCCGCCGAGGCGACGACCCTGGTCGCGCACTACGACGAGGATTGGTTCGCGAACCCGCGGGCGTCCGAGGCGCTCCGCGCCGCCGACGCCCGTGCCGAGGGCGTGCTCGCGCCACCGCGCGAGCACGCCCCCCGTCTCGTCGACGCACTCGTGAAAGACTGGGAGGGCGCGCTCGCGTGACGCGAGCCGGCCGGGGAGTTTTTTCTCGCAGGACGGCGAATCGCGACGTTACCGTGGCGACCATGAACAAGTACGGGTTGGAGGTCGGCCAGCTGTCCGCCCACGGCGCCGCCGCAGTCCGGGCCGCGGAGCGCTCGTCGGCCCGGACCATCGTGTATCGCGACGACGTGCCGGTCGCCGCCATCGTCCCGTTCGACGAGCTGCGGCGCCTCGACCCTGCCGATCCGGCCGAAGACGCCCCCGACCCTTTGTTGTCGCTGTGCGGGACTTGCGACCACGACGACTTCGTCGCGTCGATGAGCTCGGACCTGATCCAAACCGCCCTCTTTCGACGTCGGTCTCGATGAGTTTTCTGCTCGACGCGAGCACGCTCGTGGAGCTGCTCCGGTCGGCGCCGCCTTCGCCGCTCATCCAGCGTCTGGCCCGGGTGCCGAGTCGAGAGCGGTGGACGAGCGTCATCACGGTGAGTCAATTGCTCGTCGCGGCGCGCTCCGAGGGGCATCCCAAGCTGATGCAGGACATGGTGCGACTGGTCGCGGCCATCCGGGTGGCGCCGTACGACCTCCCCGCGGCCCAACGCTTCGCCAAGTTTCGGGCGACCGTCGGCGCCGACCTCGATGCCGACGACGTGATGGTGGCGGCCATCGCTTCGAGCCGAGCGCAAACGCTCGTCACCCGCCGCCGCGAGACCTTCGCCGTGTTCGCCTCGATTCGAACGGAAGACTGGACGGATGGCTAGGACCCCTCACCCGAGCGCCGGCACCCGCTCGGGCTTTGCGCCTCTCGCCATCCCTGATACAGCGCGCGCGTCCCCATGGGGTTCCGTCCCGGGCGGACCCTCTCAGAAGAGCTGCAAATGCCGGGAATCTATCCGCCGCCGTCGCCCAGCTCGGGGCCCTTGTGGCTCTCGAGTGCGGTGAACGTGGACCTCGACCCCACGTTCTTCATTCACTTCATCCTCTTCGGAGCCTTCGTCGTCATCATGAAGGACCTCATCTTCGACCCCATGATCAAGGTGTTCGAGCGCCGCGAGCAGATGACGTCGGGGGAGATCGACGAAGCGCGGGCCATGGATGAAAGGGCCATCGAGCGCAAAGCCGAGCTGGATGGCAAGCTCGACCGAATTCGTCGCGATGCAGCGGCGGATCGCGAGGAAGTTCGCGCGCGCGTGCAACGGCTGGAGGGCGCCCTCTTGGCCGAGGCCCGGGAGACGATGAGCGAGAAGCTCGACGAGGGCATGGCGCGACTGCGCGACGACGTCACCGAGATCGAGACCGAGCTCGAGGCGGAGCGAGGCCCTCTCGCCGCGACGATCGCGAGCCGGGTGTTGGGCCGTGAGGTTCGCGCGCCGAAGGGCGCTCCCTCTGCCTCGGAGGCCCGACGATGAGGATCGCCCCCGTCTGCATCGTCATCGCGACCGCGGGGACCCTCGCGCTCGGCGTCGCCCCCGCCGGGGCTCAGCCCACGCCGCCCGTTCCCGCGCCCGAGCCGCCGCCGGCCGCGCCCCCTCCTCCGGCCCCTGCCGCGCCCGCTCCGATTCCGAAGGCGCCGGTTCCCATACCCGTGCCTCCGCGCCCCGCCCCTCCCGCCGGGCCGGCGGCCGGCGGTGCCCCCCGCCCCAAAGCGTCGTCGGCCGTCCGACCCGGTGTGGCGGCGACCGGGCGTCCGGAGGGAACGCCGATCACGCCCCGCCCCGACCGCCGGGGCGCCGAGCCCGCGCTCCCCCCGGGTCACCCTCCGGTCGGCGGTCCCTCGGGGCGGCCTACCCCAGACGCGCTCCGCAAGATGATCGAGGCCCGGAAGAACGCGGCCCGGGGCGGCCGTCCCACCGTCGACGGCACCCTGCCGGCCGCCCCCGCCTCGGCCCCGCCAAGGGTCAAGGCGCCCCGCGACGAACACGGCATGTGCCTCGGAGACAGCCACAACGACCGCCCCAAGGACATCAACCTGTTTCACGGATGGCTCGGGGTGAACAACGAAAAGGCCGAGCCCGCCCCGAGTCCGAAGGGAAGCACGGACTGGTGGAAATGGCGCCTGACGCCCTACCCCTACCGCTACGAAAACCACGACGACCACTGCGACGCCCGGAACCAGCCGATTCCCCTCCTCGCCAACGTCATCAACATCGCGGCGCTGCTCTTTCTGCTGGCCCGCTTTGGGCGGCGCCCGCTGCGCGAAGCGTTGGAGAAGAGGCGCGCTTCCATCATGGCGGAGATGGACCGCGCCAAAGAGATCAAGAAGAGCGCCCGGGCGAGGCTCCGCAAGTACGAAGAGGAGCTCGAGCACCTCGACGACCGCCGCACCGGACTGCGCGAACAGTACGCCGCCGAGGGAGAAGTCGAAGAACGCAACGTTCGCCAGGAGATGGCCGAGACGCGTGAGCGCCTGCTGGCCGACGCCGCCTTCCGGATCTCGCAAGAGCAAAAGACGGCGCGCGACGCGTTGTCGCGTCAAGCGCTGGAGGAAGCGCTGCAGGCGGCGGAGCGCCTCCTCGTCCGCGAGGTCTCCGACGCCGACCACGACCGTCTGGAGGCGGAGTACCTCGACCAACTGGCCGACGCGCTCGACGCCACGGTCGGGACCGGGGGCGCCGCTGGGGGCGGCCGTCGGTCCGCGACGCCGGCCAAAGAGGGAGGCGCACGATGAGTCAGGAAGCCGTTGCCCGTCGCTACGCCCGAGCCCTGTTCGACCTCGCGCGCGAAAAGAAGCGCATCCGGGAGGTGGTTGGTTCGGTACGCGCCTACGCCGATGCCTACACGAACAGCAGCGAATTCCAAGCCCTCGAGACTGACCCGAACGTGGCCGATGACGACCGGGTCGCGGTCGTCACCATGCTCGGGTCGCGGCTCGACGCCGACGCGTTGGTGGTGCGCACGGTCGCGCTCCTCGCGGAGCGGCAACGCCTCTCGGTGCTCCCCGACCTCGCCACGACGCTCGATGACATGGCGGACGATTCCCTCGGCATCGTGCGCGCCCACGTCACCAGCGCCCGCACCTTGAGCGCCGGATACAAAGCCAAGCTGGTCCGCAAGCTCGAAGCCACGACCAGCAAGAAAGTCGTCGTTACCTACGACGTCGACGAGACGCTGATCGGCGGTCTCACCACGCAAATCGACGACCGTTTGATCGACGGCAGCCTTCGCGGACGGCTGTCACAACTCGCCGACTCCCTCCGCCAACACTGATTCGCCCCGCTGGTTCCCCCCGCTGGTTCCCCCCCTTAGGAGAGACCCCCATGCAGCTTCGCGCCGAAGAGATCTCGCAGATCATCAAAAAGCAGATTCAGAACATCCAGGGCGCGCCGAGTGTCAGCGAAACGGGCACCGTGCTTCTCGTCGGCGATGGCATCGCTCGCGTCCACGGGCTGACCCAAGCCATGGCGGGCGAGCTTGTCGAGTTCAGTCCCGAAGGGGTCGAGCCCATCACGGGGCTCGTGCTGAACCTGGAACAAGACAACGTGGGTTGCGCCCTCTTCGGCAACGCCGCCGCGGTCACCGAAGGTACGAAGGTAAAGCGAACCGGGCGCATCATGGACATCCCGGTCGGAGACGCGGTCTTGGGCCGCGTCGTCGATGCCCTCGGCCGCCCCATCGACGGCAAGGGTCCCATCGAGAGCGAAACGAGGAGCCGAGTCGAGGTGAAGGCCCCCGGGATCGTCGCCCGCCAGCCGGTGACCGAGCAGATGCAGACGGGGGTGAAAGCGATCGATTCGATGATCCCGATCGGCCGCGGACAACGCGAGCTCATCATCGGCGACCGTCAGACCGGAAAAACGGCCATCGCCGTCGACACGATCATCAACCAACGCGGCAAAGACATGGTGTGTGTCTACGTCGCGATCGGCCAAAAGCGCTCCACCGTGCGTCAGGTCGTCGACCGTCTCGAGTCGTACGGGGCCATGGAGTACACCATCGTGGTTTCCGCCACGGCATCGGAGGCCGCACCGCTTCAGTTCATCGCGCCCTACACCGGCGTCACGCTCGGTGAATTCTTCCGCGACACCGGTCGCCATGCCCTCGTGATTTACGACGATCTGTCCAAGCAGGCGGTTGCGTATCGGCAGTTGTCGCTTCTGCTGCGTCGGCCCCCCGGGCGCGAAGCGTTCCCCGGCGACGTCTTCTACGTGCATTCGCGCCTGCTGGAGCGGGCGGCGAAGATGGCCGACCGTCTTTACGTCGTGAAAAAGGACGCCGAGGTGCCGGCCGGCGACGCTGCGTTCCGGGGCGAAGACGGCGCCGTCCACGTGGGGGCCCCAGGCCACGAGTCGAGCGAAGAGGCTGCGTACGCCCTCGTCGATGCATCGTTGTTCGCCAAGCTCGAAAAGGCCCGCGAAGACGGGGACAAGGAGGCGACCAAAAAGCTCTCGCAGAAGCTGCACGACAAGCTCTTGGCGAGTGACTACGCCATCAAGAAGGATCCTCATTCCGGTGGCTCCCTGACCGCGCTCCCCATCATCGAGACCCAAGCCGGCGACGTATCCGCCTACATCCCCACGAACGTCATCAGCATCACCGACGGCCAGATCTTTCTCGAGAGCGACCTGTTCTTCTCCGGCGTACGCCCCGCGGTGAACGTCGGCATCTCGGTCAGTCGCGTCGGGGGCAACGCCCAGATCGGGGCGATGAAGAAAATCGCCGGAACGCTGCGTCTCGAGTTGGCGCAATACCGTGAACTCGCGGCCTTCTCTCAGTTTGCCTCCGACCTAGATGCCAAGACGCGCGCCCAGCTCGAGCGCGGGGCCCGTCTGGTGGAGATTCTGAAGCAAGGGCAGTACGTCCCCCTCGAGGTCAACCGCCAAATCTTAATCATCTTCGCCGCCACCCAGGGATTCGTCGATGGCCTGCCCGTCGAGGCCCTCGGTCGCTACGAGGAAGAGCTCTTCTCCTTCGTCGAAGCTCGGTTCCCGAAACTTCTGCCGATGATCATGGAGAAGAAAAAGCTCACCGATGAGGTCAAAAACGCCCTTACGGAAGCCCTCGAAGCGTTCGGGAAGACGTTCGTGCTCGACGCGGAAGACGACGAAGACGACGACGACGAAGAATACGAAGACGACGACGAGGAATACGAGGACGACGACGAAGAGGAATACGAGGACGAAGACGGCGAAGAGGAAGAGGACTGATTCGTGCCGTCGCTCAAGCTCATCCGCAAGCGGATCGGAACCGTCAAGTCGACGCAAAAGATCACGCGGGCGATGAAGATGGTCGCAGGCGCTCGGCTCAATCGGGCGCAGCGGCGCATCACCGAGCTGCGCCCTTATGCGGTGAAAACCGCGGCGGTACTCCGTGAGGTCACGGCGGCCGGCCGCGCCGGACAGACCGAAGACGACCAGGGGGCGGCCGCCGAGGGTCTGCACCCCCTTCTCGAGATTCGACCCGAACGGCGGGTCTTGCTCGTGGTGTTGACCAGCGACCGAGGTCTCTGTGGCAGCTTCAATGCGAACATCAACAAGCGGGCCGAGCGGGAATGGCGAGAGCGCACCGCGGACGGCCAGGATGTCGAGCTCCTGGTGATCGGTCGCAAGGGGCGAGATTACCTCAAGCGACGGGGCGCTCCGATCGTCTACGAGCCGGATGTGTGGAACGAGCTGGGGTGGGACAGCGCCCGCGACCTCGGACGCAAGGTCCTCCACTACTTTCTCCGCCGAAAGGACCCGGTCGACGCGATTTACCTGATCTACAACGAATTCAAGTCGGCCATGACCCAGCGCGTGGTCGCCGAGACCCTCATCCCCGTCCCGGCGTCGGCAGAGCCTTCGGCGAGCGGGGACGACGGAGTGCGATCGGATTTCCTGTTCGAGCCTTCGGAGGCGGCGCTGCTCGGCCAACTGGTTCCGATGTACGTGCAGATCTCGATTCTTCGGGCGCTCTATGAATCCATGGCGAGCGAGCTAGGGGCACGCATGACGGCCATGGACTCCGCGACGAGCAACGCGTCCGACATGATCTCGAAGCTGACCCTGCAATACAACCGTGCGCGTCAGGCGGCGATTACGACGGAGCTCACCGAGATCATCAGCGGCAGCGAAGCGCTCGATGGCTGACGGCGGCGGCGCGGTCGATGCTCCTTTCGATCAATCGCGATCACCCCGAGCCACGTAAGGTCAAACGTGCGGTCGACGTCATTCGGAACGGAGGCGTCATCGCCTATCCCACCGATACCGTGTACGGACTCGGCTGCGACCTGCACAATAAGCAGGCGATCGTGCGGCTCCACCAGATCAAGGGGATGGACAAGAAAAAGCCGCTCGCTTTCGTGTGCCAAGATTTGAGCGACATCTCGAAGTACGCCGTGGTCGACAACGCGACCTACCGCGTTTTGAAACATCATACGCCCGGGCCTTATACCTGGGTGTTGCCGGCGACCCGAGACGTGCCTCGCTTCGTCATGAAGAAGCAAAAGACCGTCGGGATTCGGGTCCCTGACCACCCGGTGGCGCTCGCCCTCGTCACCGAGCTCGGACACCCCATCATCAGCACCACGGCGCGGGAGACGGACGGTGATCCCATCCAGGACCCGTGGACCATCGACGCAACGTTTCCCTCTCTCGACCTCGTCGTCGAGGCCGACGTGTGCGGCATTGTCCCGACGACGGTCGTCGACCTGTCCGACGGGGACGTGACCATCCTGCGCGAGGGCGCGGGCGCCACCGACGCCTTGGTGTAGCTTCACCCTCGATTCGCTTTGGACCTCGTCTACTTCGCCGTCGTCGTGAGCGTGCTCATCTTCGTGCACGAGCTCGGCCACTTCTTTTGGGCGAAGGCGTTCGGGGTGAAGGTGCTCACCTTTTGCATCGGGTTCGGGCCCAAGCTCGTCCGGCTTCGGGGCCGCGAGACGGAGTACTGCCTGGCCGCCCTTCCGCTCGGGGGTTTCGTCAAGATGTTGGAGGAGAACCGGCAAGACCCGGTGCTCCCCGAAGATCGACACCGCACCTTCGACGCGCAACCGGTCTACAAACGCGCCATCATCGTGCTCGCGGGGCCGGCCATGAGCATACTCTTTCCCGTGTTCCTCTACGTGGCCGTCTTCGCCGGGGAGGCGGACTTCAGCCCTCCAACCGTGGGGACGGTGTTGCCGAACCATGCTGCGGCGGGGGTGCTCGAGCCGGGCGACCGGATCCTCGAGGTCGACGGCACCCGAATCGGAACGTTCGCGGAGTTGTCGCGTGCGGTGCGCAAGAGTCCGGGCCGCGAGCTGAGGTTGAAGGTCTTTCGCGACAACACGCACGTCGAGGTCCGCATCACCCCCGAGGAGCACATCGAATACCGGGGGCTCGGCCTCGAGGATCGCGTCGGCGCCATCGGCGTCAAGCCCAGACCCCCGGCGGCCGTGGTCGGAATCGATGACGATCGTTCTCAGGCGTACCGCGCCGGTCTCCGTACGTTCGACGTCATCACCGAAGTTCGCGGACAGCCGGTGCAGACCTTTGCCGACCTCGAAGCCCTGATCGACAACAATCGGGGCGAGACGACCCCGGTCACGTATTTGCGGCCCGTTCGCGTCCCCCGCGCGCTCGGCGGGCTCGGCGACCTCCACGTGTACGATTCGGGGCTGGTGGCCCTGACCCCCGAGACCCGTGGTGAGGGCATCACCCCCCGCACCGGCATCGAACCCGCCGACCTCTACATCGCGGACGTGAACCCCAACGCTCCCGAGTACCGCGCGGGAATCCGCGCCGGAGACCGTATCGTTTCGGTCGACGACGTCGACGTCACGACCTGGGCCACCTACCGGGAGCGTATGAGCGTGCGACCCCTGACCTCGCATCGCGTGTCGTGGCGGCGTGCGGGCGCGGCCATGAGCGCCACGTTTCGCCTCGACGAAGAGGCGCTCGTCGCCGACGACTACGACGCCCGGCCTCCCGAGCCCATCTTCGGCGCCAAGAACTGGCCGCTCACCGTGCCCCACCCCCCGGTCGGGCGCCCCTCGCTCTGGAACTACGCGCTCCCCGCCGCCGTCGATGAGATGACCGACGTCATTCGCTTCATCGCGGCGGGTCTCCGGGAAATCGCGACCGGGAAGCTGAGTCTCTCGACGATCGGCGGGCCCATCACCGTCTACGACGTCGTCATGCAGGAGCGCCAGAAGGGTCCGGGATACCTGCTCTGGGCCATGGCGGTGATCTCGATCAACCTCGGGCTCGTCAATCTTCTGCCCATTCCCGCGTTGGACGGAGGCCACCTCGCCTTTTTGGGTATCGAGGCCCTGACCCGCCGCCCCGTCCCGCTTCGCGTGCGTGAGTTGTTGAGCTTGTTCGGCTTGGTCGTCCTGGTCACCCTGATGGGGTTCGCGCTCAAGAACGACGTGGAGCGCCGATGGGACATCCTCAATGCCCAGGTCCAAGAACTCATCGGCTCGTGACGCGAGGAGCGTGGACGCGCGCGACCTCGCGGCCGCGACGTTGGTCCGCGTTTGGACCGAGGACGCCTTTGCCGCCCCGGTGCTAACTGCCACCCTTCGTCGCCATCCACAGCTCGACGAACGCGACGCACGTTTGGCCACCGAGCTCGTGTTCGGGGTGCTGCGGACCGAAGCCGCGTTGGAGCGGCGCATCGATCGCCATGCCTCGAGCCCGCGCTACAAGGGGCAACCTTGGGTTTTCGCCCATCTGCTGATCGCCGCGTACTGTCTCGCGTTCTTGGATCGAATCCCGGCTCACGCGGCCGTGGAAACCGCGGTGGGCGCCATCAAGCGTCGCGAGGGCCCGCGGGTGGCCGGCTTCGCCAACGCCGTCCTGCGTCGGCTCGGCGAAGCGTCGGGCGGCGATGAACCCGATACGGCGAGCGCACGACGCGCGGCGGCGGCCCGACAGAACCTCCCGCGGTGGCTACGGCGCCGGCTGCGGGAGACCCTGGGCGAGCGCGGTCTGGACGCGCTGCTGCACGTCGATGCGCGCCGCACGGGCCCGCCCCCCCTCGACCTCTGCCTTGCGGCCGGGGAGGACCGAGACGCGTGGCTCTCCCGATTGCGCGACGCGTCCCGCGGGCGCTGGTCGAAGGGACGCTGGTCGCCTCGCTGTCTGCGCGGATGGGGCGTGGGACCAAGTGATCGACTGCCGGGGGCCGGCGCCGCCTGGCGCGTCCAGGAGCAGGGCGCCCAGGTGCTGGCCGACCTCGTCGGAGCGACCGCCGGCAACCTCGTCCTCGACGCCTGCGCGGGCCGCGGGGGCAAGACGTGGTGGCTGCTCGAGGCGGTGGGCGCCCGCGGCGCCGTCGACGCCGCCGACCTTCACCCCCGCAAACTCGAACGCCTGCGCGAACGGGTCGACCTTCCGCTGCGTCACGCCTTCGGCGTCGACTGGACGCGAGGTCCCGGTGACGTCCCCGCCGATCTTTACGATGTCGTGCTCGTCGATGCACCCTGCACCGGGGTGGGAACACTCGCGCGACGCCCCGAGATCGCCCGCCGGTTGCGCCGCGGAGATCCGGCGCGACTGGCGGACGTACAGGTGGCCATCGCGCGCACCGCCGCGACCCGCCTTCGACCCGGAGGTCGCCTCGTATACGCCGTGTGCAGCGTGTTGCCCGAGGAAGGTCGCGACGTCGCGCTCCGCCTCGCCCGAGAACCCGACCTCGAACCCGCGTCTTTCCCCGAGGGCGCGGCGCGGTCCCTCGCCGCATCTCTGCGCGCCGCGGCGGCGCCCCCGAGCCACCCCGGCGACCAAGCCGACGGCGCGGCGGCCATCGGGTTGACCCTCTCGCCGTCGGCCCACGACACCGACGGGTACTTCATCACGTGCTTTCGCCGTCGCCTCGGCGCGCGATGACCCTTTCCCGCAGGTGGCGAAACCTGCCCCCGATGCCGATTTGTCGTTCAAGGTAGGCCCTCCTCGGTCCCGCAGGCGACGAAAATTCACGCGAGGCGGCACGGCGGATGTCGGCGTGCGCGGACGATGGCGCATCCCACCGCGACCCCAGGCGACAATTCACGATGGTGGGCTTAATCTGGAGGTATGGGAAGTCGAAGTGCATCGCAGGCGGTGGTCCTCGGGTTGGCGTCGCTGATGGGACTCGCCGCGGCTTGTGGGGACGACAGCGATTCGAATGCCGAGGCGGGGGCGGGAGGCTCCGGGGCAACCGGCAGCGCCGATGGCGGCCCGGGAGGAACCCTGACGGTGACGATCGACGGCAGCGGCGCGGGCCTGGGTTCCGGGGGCGGCGGCGACGGGGCCGGAGGCGCGATCTGCCAGGGTCGACTCGAAGCGACGGTGCGCGACTTCGCCGCGTCCCATCCCGACTTTCAAGCCTTCACCGGGACCGAAGCCTTCACCGGCATCGTCGAAGACCAGTTGGGCCCCGACGGCCTCCCCGTGTACGCCCACGCCGGAGCGACGGCCCAGACGACGGGACCCGACGAGTTCAACCAGTGGTACCGCGACGTCGACGGCATCAACCAACGGTTCAGCATCGACCTCTTCTTGGACAAGCGCGCCGACGGGGTGTCGATCTTCGCGAGCAATGCTTTTTTCCCGCTCGACGGCATGGGTTTCGGAAACGAGGGGAATCCTCACAACTTTCATTTCACCACCGAGCTCCACGCGACCTTCGACTACGAAGGCGGCGAAGTCTTTACGTTTACCGGTGACGACGACCTGTGGATGTTCATCAACGGTCGGCTCGCCATCGACCTCGGCGGCCTTCATCCGGAGCTGTCGGCGACGGTCGACCTCGACGCGATGGCGGGCGTCCTCGGCATCCAAGTCGGAGAGCGCTACCCGATGGACATCTTTCACGCCGAGCGTCGTACGTCGCAGTCCAATTTCCGCATCGAGACCACCATCGACTGCTTCGAACCCATCCCGCCGCCCCAGTAACGTTGGCGCGCGCGCGGGCGCGGCGTGACAGAGGAGCTATGCTGGTCCCGTATCGTGTTCAGCATGGCGATTCGACACACCCGCGCGGGTTGGGTCCCGGGCGCGCGCCGGACGGGGCGGGGGCTGATCCTCTTGGGGTGGTTGGGGGCGCTGCTCGCCATTACCGCGGGCTGCTCTGGGTCCCGGGGCGCATCCACGCCCGCCACGACGCCCGAGCCCCTCGCGACCGTGCCGGAGGATGGCGGGGCGCCCTCCTTTCCCGCCTGGTTGGCGCTCACCCCCGAGCAGGAGCCACGCGCCGCGGCCATCGTCGCCCGGATCCGAGCCCTGGGAGAACCCATCACGTTCGCCGCCGAGGGGGTCGCCGGTGCCGTCGCAAGTTCGGCCCGACGACGATGTGAAGCCGACGACCTCAGCTTTCTCGAGCTTCGTCTCGATCGCCTCGCGACCGAGCTCGAGCTCACGAAGCGCCCCCTGATCCAGGCGATCAACGACTTTCATGCCTTGCTCGCTCCCGCCCAACGCCAAGCGGTGGTGGCGTACCTCCGCGACCGGGAGGAGCAGCGACGCGCCCGCCGCGAAGAGCGCGCCAACCGGGGGAGCATCGGTGACGCTCAGCGCGACATGGGCATCGACCTCGACCTCACCTTTGGCCAAATCGCGACCCTCATCGTGAGACTCCGCGGCATTCAGTCGCGCTACCAGGACCGAACCGACCCGTGGCTTGCCCACTATCGCGTCGCCATCGACGCGTTCGCCCGCGCCGATTTCGACCTCGCCACCGAACCCGTGGCCGAAGTCCCCGTCGGCGCGATCGTCCGTGAGGTCGGTCGCGACGCGTACGTACAACTCATCACCGTCTTCGACGATGCGCAGTGCGACGCCATCGCTCGCTTCATTCGCCGCAAGGTGGCGGAGCGGGCGGAGGAGCGGTCGTCCGCGGCCGCCGCGGCTGACGCCGAAAGCGCGCTCAGCGACGCGGACCGGTGACGACCTGCTCGCGGAGCCGCCGCTTCGCGAGGGCGTAGCGGGCTTCGATCTCATCGCGCCGCGCGGCCCACACGTTCCGTCGCTCCTCCGGATCCGTCCCGAGATCGAAGAGTTCCTTGTTGGCGCCCCGTGACACGATCAGTTTGAGGTCGCCGTGGATGAAGGCGCGGCGCGACTCGTTGTACGGCCCCGCCGGCATGTCGACGATGACGTCACGGGCCGACACGGCGCCGTCGGCGGCGTACCAATCGGGCACGAGGCTTCGCCCCGAGACGAAGTCGTGGCCTTCGGTGGCCGCCGGAGACGAGACCGCGGGGAGTCCCGCGAGGTCGAGCATCGTGGGGACGAGATCGATATGGCTGCGGCGGGCCTTCACCCGGCGCGGCGCCACCCCGGGCACGTGCACGATGAGGGGGACCCGCACCAGGGTCTCCCACACTTCGACCCCGTGGCGCCACATGCCGTTTTCTCCAAACGCCTCCCCGTGATCGCTGGTCACGATGATGCTGGTCGGCTGCGCGCTCTGGTCGGCGTCGAGCGCCTCGAGGAGGCGACCGATCTCACGGTCGGTATACGCGACCTCGTGGTCGTAGAGCGCCCGGGCGCCGCGGCCGAAGTGGGGGACGCCCTCGTGCGTTTTGTAGTCCGCGTGGGGGTCGAGATAGTGGACCCAGAGAAAGAAGCGCTGGTCGCGGGGACGCTCGCGCAGCCGGAGGATGGCCGCATCGGTGAGCTTGGCACTCGTGACGGTGTCGGCCTTCGCCCATGGCGCCGACTCCGGGGGCGCCGCCGACAGATCGAGCACGTCGAACCCACGTTCCAATCCTCCGAAGGCCCCGAAGTAATGATGACCGTGCACGGCGATGGTGTGAAACCCAGCGCGGTCGAGGCGTTCGGTCACGAAGGTGTCCTCCGACCCGAACGTGTTGAAGTGACCCCAATTGCGATGCGTCTCGCTTCCGTACTTCCCGATGAGCATCGGCCCGACGCTCTTTCCGGTGTAGCTCGCGAGCGCATAGGCCCGCGTGTAGGCCACCGACCGTGCGGCAAGCGCGTCGAGATGAGGCGAGATGGGCCGCTCATACCCCGCGTAGCCCAAGTCGTGGCGTAGGGTGTCGATGGTGATGAGAACGAGATTCCCGCCTTGCGTCACCGCCGACGGCAAGGGGCCCTCCGCCGCCGTGGCGCGCGCCGGCGAGGTCGGTTCGGGGGCGATGTCGAGCCCCGCCAGGGTGAGATCCGAACCGCTACAATCCTCGTCGATGCCGTTGTCGGGCAGATCGTCGGCCGCGGGACCGACCGCGGGATCTCGGTCATCGCAATCGCCCCCGCCGAACCACGGACTCGCCCCGTCGCGATCGCGGTCCGTCGCCCGACGCCACCACCTCAGCGGACCTCGCGCGACGGGCGCGCTGCGTTCGATCAGACGCGCCGCGTCGACGGCATCGTTGAGGCGGACCGCCGCGCGCCCCGTCAGGCCCAAGGGGAGCACGGCCGTCGCGAGCGCCACCGAAGCCCGAAGGCCCCGCAGATGCGCCGGGGCCAGGTAGACGACGACGATGAGACCCGTCATGGCCAGAGGGAGTCGGAGATCGAGCTCGGGGCGCTTGAAGATGCCGTAGATCCCGAGAGGTCCTCCACCGCGACCCGATACGTCCCCCGCCCATACGCCCGCCCCGAAGGCCAGCGCGACGGCGACGAACGCCACCGCGAGCGTGAATGCGGGGTCGACAGCCCAACGGCTCTTGCCACTGAGGGCGGCGAGTCTTCGCCGCAGCGCTGGGGTGAGGGTGAGCACGCCGAAGGCGGTGACGACAGCCCAGGCGACCGCCATGGCCGCGAGCGCAACCCCGACGAACCGCGGGGAAGCATCCAGCGCGAGCAACCATCGCGCCGACTGCGCGGAGGCGGTGGTCCAGAAGAAAAGCCCGCCGGCGGCGAGGGGAACAAAGGCCGCGATGTCGGCGGGGCGTCCGGTGGCAAAGGCGCGCAGCCGATGTCTCGCCCGCGCGAATGTAGGCTCCGATTGGGGGTGCCATCCCCACGAGAGCAGTCCGACGAGCACCCCACAGAGCAGGGACACCGGCGCCAAAATCCCCGCGTTAGCGCCGAAGAGCGTCCCGGTGCTGACGGTTTCGTCCAGGCCCACCGCGCGCTGGACCCAACGAACGTCCAAGGCGGCGAGCGCGAGACCGCCGATGCTCCCCGCCGCGGCGCTCACCGCCACCCGGTGCCCGAGCGCCGCGGCGCGACGGGTCCGACCGCGACGGGGCGCCGGGGGCGACGACGACGCGGCCGGAGGTGAATGGGACGGGGAAGACATGCGCGCAGCGGCCGGGATTCCGATCGGCCTTACGACGAGCCACCGCGGTTGTCGACCTCCTCACGCGGCCGGAGTTCGGCCATCGGATGCGCGCGGTCGTAGACGCGGATCAGACCCTCGATGGAGGTGTGGGTGTAGCGCTGCGTGGTGCTCAGGCTGCGATGACCGAGCAACTCCTGGATGCTGCGGAGGTCGGCGCCGCCATCGAGCAAGTGGGTCGCGCAGCTATGTCGGAGCGCATGGGGGTGGAGGTCCCCGGTACCCGCGCCGAGCGCCCCCGCCCGGCGCACCACCTGCTGGATTCGCCTCGGTTCCAGACGCCGCCCCCGGTAGGACACGAAGAGCGCAGGCTGCGGTTCGTTCCCTCGCGCCGAGGACCGCAACAGCGACCCCCGCACCTCGAGGTAGGCGCCCACCGCGGCCTGCGCGGCACGACCCACCGGGGTGATGCGCTCGCGGTCGCCCTTGCCCACCACCCTCGCCTCACCGCGACGAAGGTCTACGTCGCCGCAGTCGAGACCACAAAGCTCGGAGACACGCATCCCCGTCGCGTAGAGGAGCTCGACGATCGCCGTGTCCCGACGGTCGAGCGCCGTCTCCCCTCGGTCGCGCACCGCTTCGATGACTTCCCCGGTGGTCTCGGCGTCGAGGACCCGGGGCAGCTTCGACACGCGACGAGGCGTGTCGAGACGCTCGGCCGGGTTGTCGGAACGGACCCCGGTCCGCTGCAAGTGACGGAAAAACGTACGCAGAGAGGAGACCTTACGCGCGACCGTGCTCGCTCGGCACCGGCGGGCCGTGGTTCCAAGCCAGCGACGAACGAGCGTGGCGTCGAGGGTCGCGAGATCGGGGTGGCCGCGCTCCGCGGCAAAGGCGGCGAGCTGCTCGAGGTCGCGTCGGTACGCCGCGACGGTATGGGGGGAGGCCCTCCGTTCCAGGGCGAGGGCCTGGAGAAACGATGCCGCCGATGCGTCCATGATGGTGGTGGCGTACCAAAGACCACGGCACGGGCACGAATTGTCGGCCGAATTCCCCCGGCCTCCCCCGAGCAGAGGAAGCGCATCGGTCCGCAGTCGGGGAAGGCGGATTCGAACCGCCGACCTCAAGCACCCAAAGCTTGCGCACTACCAGGCTGTGCTATTCCCCGCGAACCCAGGACTATGGCGGTGAACCCCCGGCACATCAAGGTGTCGTCGCCACCGTCCTCGGGTGGATGGGGCGCCCCCCTTTGCGGCACGCGGTCACAGTGTCAGGCTCTGAACGGTGGGAACGCGGTACCTGGTGGGCGCCGACGAAAACGGTCTCGGCCCGCGGCTCGGCCCGATGACCGTCACCGCGGTCCTGGCCCGGGTAACCGACGAGGCGGTACCGCTTATCCGCCGGCGGCCCCGGGGCGGGATGCGCAAGCGTCTGGGCGACTCGAAAGGGCTGGTCGCCCACGGAAACTGCGCGCTCGGCGAGGCGTGGACCCGCGCCTTGGTGGAGCGAGGCGCCGGACGGCAAACCCTCGAACGACCTCGAACCCCGGCCGAGCTGCTCGGCGCGGTGAGCCTCGACCCGACCGACGTGCTGACGTCGCCCTGCCCCCGACACGTGCGCCGTCAATGCTGGAGCGTCGCGCACGAGGACTTCGTCCCCGCCGCGCAAATGGGCTCGTTGCTGCGCGATGTGCGCGGCGACCTCCAGCGTCTCGCGGCACGAGGGATCGACATCGTGGCCGTGCGCAGCGTGATCGTCTGCACCAAACGCCTCAACCAGGCCTTTGCCCGGGGCGCTTCACGCTTCGTGGTGGACCTTCACGCCATGGAGCGGCTGATCCTCCACCACCGCGAGCTCGCCGGCGTCGACATCAGCGCCGAATGCGGCAAGGTCGGCGGCTTCGGCCAGTACGGCAAGGTCTTCGGCCCGCTTGGGGGCCGGCTCCACCTCGTCCTCGAAGAAGGGCGGGCCCGCAGCGCCTACCGCTTTCCTGGCGTCGGCGACATCGCCTTCGTCCGTGATGGGGACGCGAGCAACATCCTCGTCGGCATGGCGAGCCTCGTCGGCAAGTACCTTCGTGAACTTCTGATGGGTCGTATCGTCGACCATTACCGACGCCTCGACGCTTCGCTCCCGGTGGTCTCCGGATATCACGACCCCGTCACGACCAAGTTCATCGTCGCCACCGAGGCGCTTCGCCGGCGCCGGCGCGTCCCCGCCACGTGCTTCGAGCGCGCGAAGCGCACACCGTCCGCATGAGGTGGTGGCGAGCCCCAAGGCCCGGAGACCCCGGTGGCCCAGTGGCCCGGAACCAGGGTTCGGGGCTCCGGGGACAGGGTTCGGGGACAGGTTCGGGGCTCCGGGGACAGGGTTCGGGGCTCCGGGGACAGGGTTCGGGGCTCCGGGGAGAGGGTTCGGGGCTCCGGGGACAGGGTTCGG
>JBCCLB010000111.1:0-17567 GCA_039027095.1 Myxococcota bacterium | reverse complement strand
TCGCCGCGCAACGCGAGGCGGCCCATGGCCATGAGGCCTGACGCCGACGCCACGTCATCGGCGTCATCGGCGGCGAACGCCGCCAGCATGGTGGCCGTCTCCAAGCTCGCCTCGCCCGCTCCCGCCAGGGCGATGGCGGCCCGCATGCGATCGCGGCGGTCGTCCCCGTCGAGCCAGGTCACGAGCGCGGCGCGGGCGTCTTCGGTCCCCACGATCTCGAGGATCCAAAACACCGCAGAACGGGCCTCGTCGTCGTCCTCGTCGCGATGGAGACGGTCGGCGAGGGCACGCAGCAATGCGGGGTGTTCCGTCGCGAGGGCGGCGAGCGCGTAGGCATCCTCGATGTGGAGCGTCGCCAGACCTTCGACGAGCTGTGCGTACAGCGCCCGCGCCGACACGAGGTCGGCGGGTACCGGGGGCAGATGCCGCGTACCCTCCTCGGGACCAAACGCGTCGGCGGCGAGAAGGGCCGGCGCCGGCCCCGGCCGACGAAATGCGCCGTCGTCGCGGAGGTGACGATAGGACTGCTCGAGGTCGGCACGAAGCGCACCGCCGACCGAAATTCGGATGCGCTCCGTGCCCGTCACGCGCTCGAGACCCGACACGCCGAACGTGGCCTCGGTCGTGGCGGCGACGATCGCCAACTCCATGCCGAAGGAGGCGAAGTCGTCTTGGGCGTAAAACTGCTTCGTTCGTCGTACGACCGGCCCTTGGCGGGTGTAGCCGGCGACATACGGGCCCACGCCGTCGGTTTGCTCCGTCGTCCAGGTCGCGCCCGTGGCGACGGCGACGTCCCGGGCCGACACGATGCTGGTGACGAGGCGACGCGTCGCCTCCGACCAATGACGGGGAAACCGAAAGCCGAGCACCCGGCAGTCGGGGGCGACGTCGAAGGCAAAAGCGTCGGTCACCGGTTGGGCGACGCGCTCGCTTGGAGCCGCCAGCGTCTGACGGAGAGCGACGTGGGAAAAGGCAGACACGAGGGTGGCGCGGTCGGCCTCGAGATCACGGACTTCGCTGCTCAACACGGCGGCGAACCGGTCGGTCTCGGGCTGCACATGGCCCTGCGCGTCGCGGGCGACGACGGTGTTGTCGATCCGAAAAGCCATGGTCTGACCGGGCGTGAAGTCACACGCCCGCGGGCCGGGCCCCGCCGCGACGACGACGGGACCCGGGGGAGAAGATGACGCCGGCGTCGAATCGCCGAGCGAGGCCCAGAGGGCGGTGATTGCGATGGCCGACGTTGCGACACTGGCGCCGAGCTTCTTCATGGGATGATCACCTCCGCCGAGCCCATGCTGCGCTCGAGCAAGTTGGTGCGAATGGTGGGCGAGCTGAAACGAACGATGGTGACCGTCTTGCTGCGGCGGAAGGGACCGACCTTCACCCGTCCCACCAGGGCCAGACGTCCGGTCACCGGGGTGAAGTCGAGATCGAGGCCGGCCCGACCGAAGACGAGCAAGCGGTTGTCCTCGTCCGTCCCCAGCGCCAGTTCGGCGGATGCAGGGAGCGCGAGGCGAGCGAGGTCGAGATCGGCCTCGACGCCCGCCTTCGCGATCCCGACGCTGATGCCGCCGAAGGCCGTGGCGGTGAGGTTGGCCGACGGCCCCGCCTCCGCCGAAAGCAACACGCACCCGGTCAACGGCGTCGCGTCGGCGAGATCCCCCAACGCCCGCAGACGACCCAGGAGCGCGCGCGTGAGAATGCGGCGCACCAAGCCCTGAAGGACCGGCGGGAATTGCGCGACGCGCTCCTCGATGTCGGCGAGTCGCGCTTCAATCCGAGCCGCCTCTTCCTGACGGGCCTGGAGATCAGCCGCAGAGGCGGCCGGGAGATGGGGGCGACAATCCGCTTCGCTGAATCCCAACCGCGCTTGGCCATTGATCTCGACCCCGGCGCGGCCGCCGCCGCGGAGGTCGAAGCTGACCCCTACCGGGCCGAAGCCGAAGACCGCCTTCACGATGAGCGCGTCACGCGAGAAGGAAAAGTCTTCCTCGACGGTGAGCGCATCGGGAACCTCCTCGTTGAAGCTCGCGACGTTGATGCCCAACAGGGTGAGCCCCGCGTCGACCGACTTGTCGCCCTGCAGCGGCGCATCGAGGGTCGCAAAGCCGCGGATGAGGTCGAACGAATAACTCCGGCCGATCTTTCCCTTTAGTGTCAGACGCGCTTCGGTATCGCTGAAGACGCCGCTCGAATTCATGGCATTGCGGGTCTGCAGCGCGGCCTCGAGGCCGACGCGCCCGTTCCCAAACGTCGCGTTGCGACCCCCGTCGAAGCTCAGAGAGCTCAGCCCGCTCTCCACCTCGCCGTCGTCGGCGATGAGCACGACGGGGAGTACTTGGCAGCGTCCATCGGGGCCGCCGTCGCCCCGGATCTGTTCGAAGTCGGTGACGAAGCACCCGCGGATGAGAAAGTTCTCCTCGCCCAACCAGAGGTCTTCGTCGGTGATGGCGGCGCGGGCGTCCTCGCCGAGAAAGAGCTCATGCGACAGCACGTTGGGCAACCCGGGTCGAAGCTGGGCCAAGACCACCGACGGGACCGGCCCGTCGGAGCTCCCGATGTCCATCGCCGCCCAGTTGACCCCGTCTCGCTCGGCGGTGATCTCGTAACGCAGGGTCAGGTTGCCGGGGAGGTCGTTGATCTCGCCCACCGCGTCGGGGGCGCGGCCGAAGCGCAGGTCTTCTTCGAGGCCGGGCTCGCCTTCCTTCACCTCGTCCGGGATCAAGTCGGGGTCGACGGGCGCGACGTAGGGGTCGCGGCCGTTCAGCACCAAGTTCGACTGCACGGTGATGGTGGGCGCGAGGTCCTCGTTGGCGGCCCCGTCGAGGTCTTCTCCCTCGACGTCGACCGCGGGAAAAACCGCCACCGACGACTCGGACGTAAGGCTGGCGTACTCGATGTCGACCAGCTCCGAAGACGCGAGGGGGACCCGCTGGGTGAAGAGTCGCCTCGTCGCGAGCGGCTGCTCCTCGGTCTCGATCACCTCCGCCTTGAGCACCGCGTCGCCACCGACGAGGGGGTTGCACAGCGACGTCGGCCAGACGAACGCCGACACGGTCTGGGGCTCGCCGTTGCCGACGACCTCCACGACGATGCTCGCCGACGAGCAGCCCTCCGCCTCCGACTCGGGGTTGTCGGCGTCGACGAACGTCACCGTGACGGGGACGAACTCGGTGACGGGGTTGGCCGGATCGACGCTCGTCGCCTGAACCGTGAGGGTTACCGGGATGCGCTCGTTGAGGTAGGCGGGGCCGTCCCCGCGTTGCATCTCCAGGCTGACGACTTCGACGGAGCTCAAGCCCGACGTCGGCGCGGCCGACCCGTCGTCGTCGCCGCAGCCCGTGGCCGCCACCAACAGCGGCAGGGCGAGGAGTTGATGGTAGAAGTTCGGCCGAGACAGTCGGCGTTTCGTTCGAGAAAGCATGCTTGCGTGCCCTTTCGTGGGGTTCGAGGAGCCCCCCCGGGACCGCCCGGGGGACACGCAGAATCTGGGTCGAGCCTGCTTTAACGCGACTTAATCCCGCTTAATTGCCGTTGCGTACGGTCGAGACGACCCGCGGCGGGCTGCCGACGATCGCCCAGCGCGGGTCGCCTTCGCGGTTTACGACCCGGGCGTTTCCATGCCGCACGGTCGCACCTCGACCTTGCCTTCGAGGGCGGCGGGACATCGGGCCGCGATGTCGAGCGCCGCGTCGAGATCGGGAGCCTCAACGATGAGAAATCCACCGAGTTGCTCGCGGCTGTGGGCGACGGGGCCGTCTTGGATGTGGCGAACCCCGTCGACCACGCTGAGGGAGGTGGCGGTATCGGGTCGTCTCAAGACCTCGCCCCCGACGAGCACGCCCTCTTCTCGTAGCGAGGCGACGTAGGCCTCGTAGGGCGCCATGTAGGCCGCATGACGTTCTGGGTCACCCCGCCGGGCGAAGCCCTCCGCCCGCTCGTAGATGAGAATCGCGTACTGCATCAGCGCCTCGCCGCCTCGCCTCGCACCACGTCGTTCACGCGCCGATGGTACGCCACCAACCGCTCGCGTTGACGCACGGCCCGGGTGAGGTCGTCGCTCAAGTCGCAGGCGAGGAGCTGATCGAGCAGGCCATGGGCGGCGCAATCGGCGCTCGAGAGCGCATCGCCCCCGAAAAATGGCCGGTCGTCGAGCGCGCACTCCAGCGCCGACAGGTCCTCTTCGACCAACGCCAAGATCTCAGCCTCGGGTCGCCGACCGATCCCCTGCCCCCACAGGTCCCGACGAACCTGCCGGCGGACCATCGCGAAGACGATATGACGCAGGCCCGGGGGGACCTCGGCGAACAGCTCGTCGCGGACGCGGTCGGGGTGATGGGTCCAGCGGTAGTAGACCTGCGCGAAGTAGAGGTGTTCCTCCACCAACCGTCGGACCAAGGTGTCGAGGGCGCACGGCGCGAGCTCGAGCTGGCCCGCTCGGCGCAGGTACTCCTCGATGTTGCGAGAATCACTCACCACGCGGCCATCGAGGAGCGTGAGGTAGGGGATTTTTTTCCTCGGACCGGTGACGGGCGACACGTCCTCGCGCGTGTACGGCACGCCGCTGAGGCGCAAAAGGCTCTCGGCCTTGGTCGCGAAGGGGCTCGCGCACGGCACCCCGAAGGCCGACTTGGCCGAGTGAAGACGCAGCGCCGTCATCCCTGCCCCACGAACTGGCCCGCACACACCGTCACGACCTGGCCGTGAATGCCGCTCGCGGCGTCCGAGGCGAGAAAGGCCGCCGTATCTGCCGTCTCGCGCACGGTGATGGGGCGGCCGAGCGCGGAGGGAACGACCGGCATCGGAGCACCCCGCAGCTCGGTCTGCCCGGCAAAGGTATCCCGGATGGTGCGGGTCTCGGGCATGGCGGATCCGCGCACACAATTGACCCGGACCCCGTGAGGCCCGAAGTCGCCCGCCAGCGCCCGCGTCATCGCCTCGACCGCGCCGCAGGCGGCGGAGATGCCGGCCATGTGCGCCGCCGTCATGCCCGAGAGCGTCGCCGACAATGTGACGACGGCGCCCCGGCCACGCCCCGCCATCACGCGACCCGCCACCTTTGCGGTGAGAAACTGGGAGCCCACGATGTGGGTGATGGGCAGGAGAAAGTCCTCGACCGAAGCGTCCACCGTGCGTCGAGGGTACCGGAGCTCAGCCGGCGCCGCGCCGATCCCGTTGAAGACGGCATCGAGACGACCGGCGTCTCGTACGACGCGAGAAACCAACGCCTCCACGGGCTCGGACTGGGTCGCGTCGACGACTGCGCTATGTACCCGTCGATCGTCGCCGGCCTCACGGCGAAGGTCGTCGGCGAGCGCCTCGACGCGTGCGTCGCGTCCGGCGAGCCAAACCGTGGCCCCCCGCTGGGCGAAGGCGAGGGCGACCCCGCTGGCGGTGGCGCCGGTGGCGGCGA
The DNA here is from genome assembly GCA_039027095.1 of Myxococcota bacterium. Taxonomy (GTDB): domain Bacteria; phylum Myxococcota_A; class Polyangia; order Polyangiales; family Polyangiaceae; genus JAPYTK01. The sequence goes on along the minus strand of JBCCLB010000111.1, from coordinate 12,151 downwards.
AAACGATGACGTGCTGGTCCTGAAACATCTCGGGCTTCCTTTCGCGAAGCGAGGCGCCTGCGTGGCGCCGACACCTCCTCGTCGCGCGAGACCAAGGCGTTTCTACCGACGCCGCGTTTTTTTTTCCTCGGCCCGGGGCGGCCAGCTCTGTCCGACGTCGAGGATGTGGATGCGCTGCTCGTCCAGGCCGCGCTTTTGCATGCTCTGACGGAGCAGCGCGGTGGCGTCGCCCAGCTCGTCGGCGGCCTGGGGAAAGCAGTCGAAATGGATGGGTACCATGTGGTCGGCGCCGAGGTCGAAGAAGGCCTGTACCGCCTCCGCGCCGTCGAGATGGTTGGCGCGGGCAAGCTCTCGGGGCTCGACGGGAGCGATGGGGATGAGGGCGAGATCGATGCGGGGAAAGCGGGCGCGGGTGCGGCGAAACGCGTCGCCGTCGTAGGCCGTGTCGCCCCCGAAGTAGACGGTGAGGCCGTCGTGCTCGAACACCCATCCCGTGAAGCCGCCTTCGATCCACGCGGTGTCGACCCCGTAGCGATAGCCCTGGTGCCGCACCGGCACCGCCGTGATGCGCGTGGTCGGGCCGAGCTCGACCGTGTACCAGGGCCGGACTTCGCGGGCGCGCACCCCGCGGAGGGGCGGCACGTACACGAGGGTGCCCCGGGGCACGAGGAGGTCGTCGGTGAGGGGCGCCACCGCTTCGAGCGAGCGAAAGTCGAGGTGGTCGAAGTGCGCGTGGGAGACGACGACCGCGGTCAGCTCGGGAAGCACGTCGAGGGCCAGTCCCGGCTCGACGAGACGCGGAGAGAATTGGCCCACGGTGTCGCTGAACACGGGGTCGGTGAGGAAGAACCGGTCCCCGAGCTGCACGAGCACCGTCGCATGGCCGATCCACGTGACGGCGAGACGAACGTCGGTGCGCCGCGGATCCCGGAAACGGTGGGGGACCCGGCGGGGGTAGCGCCCCAGCGCGGTGATGTTGCGCCGCGTGATCGTCCAGATCGCATCGCAACCGGCGAGCGCCGGCACCGCCGACAAGAAGGCGCGCCGGCGCATCAAAAGTATCTCACCCGAATGCTGACGACGGTGGGCGCCACCGCGGCGCCGGGCGCGTGGCTGACCGACAAGCCGAGAATGCCGAACAACAGGTAGGCTCCCGCTTCGTAAGCGACGTCGGTCGCCCCCGCCGCATGCTGAACCGAGCTGCCGACGGCGAGACTCAGGAGTTCTCCGCGCGACAACACGGGAAGGTACGCCCGCAGGCCGGCGCGAAAGAGCGGGGTGGTGCTGGCGCCGAAGTAGAGCTCCGGCGATGCGTAGGCTTCGATCGATCCGCCGTGGCGTACGCTCGGCTCGGCGGCGAAGAAGCGCCACGGCAGAAATCCATCGCGGAGGGCAAACGAATAGAGCACCGGGGTGACCTGCCATCCCAATCCGAACCGCTCCGGCCCAGGGCCGATGGCGAGGCTCGGGCTCGGCAACACCTGCAGCGCGAGCCACGTGGCCGTCGGATGGACCCGTGGATCTGCTGGCGGTTCATCCGGTTGCACCCGGTAGGGCGGCGGCGTCACCTCCGGGGGGGTCGAAGCGACATCGGGGCTCGGGGTGGCGGCGGCGAAGACGAGGGCAGAGAGCACGGTGCGGTGCTTTGTCTCGTGCCGCGCCCTCGGCCCCGCGCCAAGACGCGGCCCGCCATACCGATGACGCGTGACGCCACGCTTGACCCCGAGGTCGGCCCCCGTAGTGTCGTCGGGGTGAGCCGGATGACGTGCACCGTGATTCGTGCCCTGGCCGAGATCCTCGACGACGCCGACGTCATCGCGGACGCGGCAGGACTGCCCGTCCCCCTCCACACCATCCCCGAGGACGTCGCCGACGACGACGCCTTCAAACGGCTCTGGCGAGCCATCATGGCCAACGGAGACGACCTTCTCCGCCCCCTTCGGCTTGGATCGCGACTGCCCCTCGGCGCGTACGGCGTCGTCGACTACCTCACCGGGGCCTGCCCCGATGCGGGGACCGCCCTCGAGGAGCTGAGTCGCTACTTTGGCCTGATCACCCCATTTTTCACCTGGACGGTCGAAGGCGAGGCCGAACCGCCTCGCGTGACGCTGCTCGCGCGCGTGGGGGGCCCCGAAGAGCGGCTCGTGTTCGAGCCCTGGATTCTCGGGGTCACGGTGGCGCGCCTCCAATCGGTCGTCGCGGGGGGGTTCGAATTGTTGCGGGTCGAGCTCTCGATGCCGGAGCCGACCGATCGCGCCGAGGCCGACGCCTTCTTCGGGACCCGCGTTCGCTTCGGCGCGGACCGGGCCCTGCTCGTGGTGAGCCGCGCGAGTTGGCAAGCCCCGCTGTCGCGCCGCGAGCCCCGATTGCGCGACGTCTTGGCGCGTCACGCCGACGCCCTGTTGCGCCAGGTGCGGCCCGACGACGGCTTGGCCCCCGTCCGCAAGGCGATTCAAAACCAGCTGCCCCAAGGCCCGCCTACCCTCGGAGGCGTGGCCAAAGCCCTCGCAAAAAGCAGCCGAACCCTTCAGCGTCGGCTCTCCGAGGCTGGGACCTCGTTTCAGACCTTGGTCGACGAAGAACGAAATGCCGCGGCGCGCGCCTACCTCGCCGATCCGAGGCTCGGTCTCGACGAGGTGGCCTTTCTGTTGGGCTTTTCGGAGGCGAGTGCGTTCTCGCGCGCGTTCAAGCGCTGGACCGGAATGAGCCCCACGCAGTACCGGGCCTGAGCGGGTGAGGCGTCAGGGACAGCTGGTGACCTCGACGAAGGTTCCCCCGCCATCGTCCTTGAGACGGGTGGTCTCGTCGGCGTACCCCAACCATTGGTAAGAGCCGACGGCCGAGTAGCTTTCCCACGGCACGTTGCCCAGGCGAACGGCGCGACCGGCGTTGAAGTGCTCGAGGTTCGTGGCGGCGCCGCAGAACGGTCCTGTCGTCGGGGGGGCCCCGCCGGCATCGCCGCCCCCAGCCGCGACGTCCCCTCCCTCGCCGCCCGCCCCGGTCATGCCCCCCGCCCCGGAACCGCCCGCCCCGGTGGTGGTGGTGGTCGTCGTCGACGTGGTCGTCGTGGCCACCGATGACGAAGACGACGCGCCGCCGCTTTGGTCGAGAATGCCCCAGAACTCGCTGACGTAGTAACTGGAGCATATCCCCGCATCGAGGATGAAGGCCCCTGGCGTCCCGCATTGGTCCGGGCCCGAGCCCGGGTCGATTGGGGTTCCGTGGCCCATACCGGTGATCGCGTAGCTCTCTACGACGACCGAGCTGCCCGCGGCGTATTCACTTCGTGGATAGCCATTGACCGTTTCGGTGGCGTCGGCGATGGCGTCGGTGCCATGAACGGCGGTCCATTGCTCGACGAGCTCGTCGAGGTTGACCGGATCGACGGTGAAGTCGCTCGTTCCGTGCCAAATCGAGACCCGAGGCCAAGGCCCGGTGTGGCTCGAAGCGTTGAAAACCGACGCGGCCCACTGACTCGGGGTTCGCCCCCGGCCGCCGGACATGCAGCCGAAGGCGTCGAGGAGGTTCGTCGCGCAGCGGTAAGGACCGCCGGCGATCACCGCCCCTCCCGCGAACACCTCGGGGTAGGTCGCGAGCATCACCGACGTCATGAAGCCCCCCGCCGACAGGCCCGTCACGTACACCCGGCTCGGGTCGATGTCGTAGGTGTCGAGCATCTCGTCGACCATGCTGCGAATCGACCGCGCTTCGCCCTGACCGCGCTGGATGTCGCCGGGCTCGAACCAGTTGAAACACCGCGAGGAATTGTTCCCGGTCCGCTGCTCGGGGAGCACGAGGTAAAACCCGTGGCGGTCGGCCAGCTCCGTCCATCCCGTCTCGTCGTCGTACGACGTGGCCGACTGACTGCAGCCGTGCATGGCGACCACGAGGGGCGCCTGCGGCACGGCTTGAAGCGGGGCGTACGCGAACATCGAGAGGTTGCCGGGGTTGCTCCCGAACGACCCCACCGGCTGCAGCTCGGCCTTGGCCACCGCCGCCGGCGCGTCGGGATCGGCGCAGCCGGCGGCTAGAACGAGGCCCGTGCCGAGCAAAACGCGCAAACATGAACGGCTATTCATGTTTGGACCCTAACAACTCGGGAACCGGACGTCGACCTTCTTTGCCGTCGCCTCGCCCAGCCGGTGCGCGCGACGCGTCGGCCCCCGAAGACGGTGGCGCCGGGAGTGATTCGAGGAACGTCCCGATCGTCTCGTTCAAGGCCTCGGCACAGTCGATCTGCAGCGTGTGACCGCATCCGCCGAGGGTCTCGAGCCGCGCCCCCGGGATTTGCGCTTGGGCACGCTCCATCAACGAGCGCGTCGTCCCGCCGTGGAGAAAGCGGTTCGGGATGAGACGGTCGACATCTCCGTGCGTGATGAGCGTAGGCGCGCCGACGTGGCGGAGGTTCTCCCGGACGAAGTCGTTGTCCAGCAGCCCCTGGACCGATCGCACGTTGGCGTACGCGTACGCATCAAAGTCATCGTTCTTCGCGGTACGAATGCGCTCTTCGACCAGCCATTCGTAGCCCGACCGCCACCGATTGAAGTTGTTGACGCGAATGCTCGCCCGAACATCTTCCTCCCGACCGCTCTTGATGAAGTTCACTCCGAAGACGCTCTTGAACCAGAGCCGCTCACCCCGACCGAACATCTCAAATCCGGCGGGGGCCACCAGCACGAGGCCGGCCAGGGCCTCCGGGTACCGGATCGCGTAAGACAACGCCGTCTGCCCCCCCATCGAATGACCGACGAGCACGGGACGCTGCGCCTTCGTCCGGTGCGCGAAGATACGAACCACTTCGGCCATCGCCTCCATCGTGTAGGGAAACGAGGCCGGCTTGTCGGACTTCCCGAAGCCGACCATATCGAGGGCCAGCACCCGGTACCCGGCCTCCGCGAAGTGATCGAGCTGGTAGCGCCAGAACTTGAGATACGACCCGAGACCATGCACGAACACGAGCGTCCTCGCGCCGCTTGGATTGAGCTCGACGTAGTGCACGTCGAAGGGCGCGTGCATCTGGTGGCGCTCCTGCAGCTCGGTGATCCGCAGGCGCTTCTCGGGCCACGCCGTACCGTCGACGGCGGTGTAGGGTATGTCCCGATACGCGAGCGCGGGGGCTGCCGCGTAGCGATGCGCGCACCCCGACGCGGCCCCGACAAGGCCCATCAGCAGGCCGCCCACGCCGAGCCTCCGCCCTCCCCGGCTAGAACGCATACCAGGTGTACGACAAGAAGGCCGCCCAGGGATTCTCCGTGATCTGCGCATTCCCATCGTAGAAGTCTCCGCGGAACATGTATCCCCCGTGCAGCCCGAGGGTCATGAGGTACTTGAAGTGGTACAGGACCTCGGCATTGACCTCGGCCCCCAGAATACGCCCCGGCCGCAGACCATTGCGCTCGGGGGGTCGCCCCACCGACTGCCCGTAGGCGACGCCGCCCCGTACGTTCAGTTTGCTGGGAATGATGTCGTACGAGCCCTTGGCGATGCCGCTGATGAGGCCGAAACCCTGATTCGAGATGTCCGTCACCGCCCCCGTGTAATTGCTGACGGTGGTGGTGAACGGGAATAGCAGCAACGTCTTGTGATTGAACCACACCGCGCCGGGCAGCCCGTAGTAGTTGGTGGTGAAGGCGCTACTGAACTGGTCGTCGGTGGGATCGCTGTCGCCGGACGTGAACATGCCCTCCAACGTGATGCGATCGTCAATCGTGCGGCCGTAGTTGTATTGGACCTCGGCGTTGGCGGCCACGCCGAGAATGTCGACCCGTTCGTTGAGCTGGGTCTCTTCCTCCTCCTGCGTGGTGAAGGCGCCGACGTTGGCCATGGTGAAGCCGCTGGCGGCAAATGGGCCGTTTTTGAAGCTGATGTTGTGGTGAAAGTTCGCGCCGACGTAGTGCACGTGACCGTTGGGGCTCTCGATCTGAAACGGTTGCGTTCCCGTGAATGAGGACAGCCCCCCTGAGCTCGGTCCGCTCCGCAGCAGCCCCTCGAAGGCGAACGCGGCCCCCTTGGTATCGTCGCGGAGGTGCCAGTAACTCAGTCCGAGCACGGTTCCCGGCCGGATGGGGTAGGCGTAATCGGCGGTGAGCATGTAGATCTGCTCGAAGCGCGCGTCCCCCGTCAGCGCCTTATCCGGCTGGGCGGCCCCGATCGGGATGAAGCTGAACTTTCCGATCCCGTAGACGTCGTCGTTAAAAAATAGAGAGAGCCCGGTCGCATCGGTGCCGAGAAAGCTGAGCTTGTAGCCCGTCTGGACGATCTCGAAGAGCGACGTGATGGTCGGGTCGTAGATCGTGTCGAACACCGGCTGCGTCCCCACCAGGATCGACATCTGTTTTGGATCCTTCGTGGGGTAGAGCGCGACGTTGACGTTCTTCGTCTGAATGTTGACCTGGTCGGCGTTGAACCCGCCCCCCTGGTTGTTCTGGATCGCATTGGCCGCGAGCCCCCAGGTAAAGTCGATCTCGAACTGGGCGCGCACCGCGGCGAGACCGTCCACGAAATGCGGCTTGTACTGCAGCACCGGGATCCAGCGCTGCTCGATGTAATAGTTGGTCGACGCCTCTCCGACGCGCGTGCCACTCCCGAGGTTCTCGCCGACCGCGATGGGGCCGAGGGAGACCCCCCGCAACCCGGCCGGGTCGGCCAGTTGATTGGTGACCGAGCCGCGGGCGAGGTAATAACTGATGAAGTCGAATTCTGACGGCTCCGGGTCGGCGGCCCGATCGTTGTTGTCCCGCCAGGCCGCGTAGTGGGCCCCGTCGGGGTCGGTACTGAGCGGTTCCGGGACGCCCGGAGGGGCAGGGTGGTTCTGGGCGACGGCCGTGGGCGCCACCGCCAGCAGCCCTGTCGAGCAAACGCCCGCGAACACCCACGCACGGCGCACGATGGCACGCGACCTCGTCGTCATCACGGAAACCTCGGGCGTAGGCAAGCGGGCGACGTGCATGTCGCGGACCGATGAGCACCCATTGGGGGACACCCCCCTTAGTCCTCGGTGACCCGGTACACCTGCACGGCGTCGCCCGTGAACGCATTACCGGCGAGGGTGATGCCCCCCGAACCTACGGCACCGTCCGCGCAACGGATTCCCGTGGCTTGGGTCACGAAAAACAGCTCGAAGCTTACCGTCAAGCCGTCGGCGCTGATCGACCCGCGCCCCTCCTGGGCAAAACCGTTGTACGTGAAGGTGACGTCGAAGCACTCCGCGTTGCCCTGAACGTTCTCGAAGACGTGCGATTGCGAGTTGAACATCAGCGTGTTCGACACGTTCGTCCGGTCGCAGGTCCCCACCATGGTGTTGGGGTCGATATTCTCGAGGGTCCCGAGGTCCGACGTGACGGTGAAGGTGGCGCCATTCAGCTCGAGGGTGCTTCGATTGTAGCACTGGGTATTCGGGCCGAAATCGACGTTCTCGTTGAAGCCGTTCGGATCGGTGGGAATGTCGTTGCCCTCCATCGTGAGGGTTTTCCCGTCGAGATAGGCGTCAATTTGGGCCTGCGAGGTCAACATCGGCGCTCCTGCCCCAGAACCGCCGGCGCCAGCCCCGGTCGTCGTCGTGGTGGCCCCGCCTCCGGTACCGGTGTCGCCGCCCGCCCCACTGCCGGTGCTGCTCGTCACGCCCGTGGTCGACCCCGTGGAGGTCGGGTCGGTCCCCGGGTCGCTGCCGCACGCCACCACCGTCACCACACATCCCGTCAGAACCATCAAGTTACGCATCTATCTACCCTTTCCTTCCGGACTATTTCGAAGGGAGACGGTCCAGTCGTCCCCCCAGACATCTAGGTGGCCACGACGGTCCACCGTACGAGCGAGGCCGCCATCGTCACCCCGCCGCCGCTCGCACACAGGACCACGTGGTCGCCCGCCTCGAGCTGCCCTCGCACCACCGCATCATCGAGGGTCATCGGAATGCACGCCGAGCCGACGTAGCCCCACTCCGCCATCGTGCAGTGGGCGCGGGCGACGGGCAGCTCGAGCACCGCCATGGTGGCCTCGATGGCGCGTCGATTGATCTGCGTGAACACGAACAGCTTCACGTCAGACAACGAAAACGCCGCCCGCCCGAGAAGATCGCGAATGAGTCGCGACCATTGTTCGACGTTGTAGGTGGGCGGAAATCGTCGCGCGAATTCGACGCGAGGCGCCCCGTAGGTCGAAACGTTGTCGGGGGTGGCGGGACGGGCCGTACCCCCGGTGTAGATGCCGAGGGCGTCGTGAAAGGAACCGTCCGCCGCGAGGCGACCGGCGAGGTAGCCCGGGGCGTCCGCCGCCGACAAGAGCACCGCGGCGGCGCCGTCGGCGAACAGGGTGGCCGTCTTCTTGTCGCTGAAGTCGAGATAGCGGGACATGCCGTAGGCGCCGATCACCAGCGTGTGGTTCACCTGCGCGTCCGCCTCGATGGTGCGGGCGGCGGCATCGAGCGCCGTGACCCACCCGGCACAAGCCGCGTTGACGTCGAAGCACCCGGCGTTCCGGGCGCCGAGCTGGTGTTGGACGACGGCCGAGGTGGCCGGGCTGAGGTGATCTGGGGTGTCGGTCGCGAGCACGATGCGGTCCAGGGCGTCTGGGTCGAGACCCGCGCGCGTCAGGGCTTGGCGGCCCGCGGCGACCGCGAGATCGGACGTCCGCTGATCGGCCGCCATGAAGTGGCGCGCGTGAATACCCACGTTTTCGACGAGCCACGGCCCGACGTCGGCGCCGACCAAACGAGACATCTCGTCGTTGTCGACCCGACGCTCCGGCACGTAGCGGCCGGTGGAGACGATGGCGGCGTACCGACGCGTCACGGCGCGGTCCCTTTGCGTGGGCGCGAGCGCCGAGGAGCAGGCGCCGGAGCGGCCGCGAGCCCGTGCTCGAGGAAACTGGCCGCCGCGGCGAGCGTCCGCTCCACGTCATCGTCCTCTTGGCCCCAGAGGACCCACCGCATGCCGAGAAAGTCCGCCAGCCCCATCAGGCAATAGGCCAGCGTCTCGGGATCGAGGCGCCGGATTTGCCCGTCGTCCATCGCGCGTTCCAGCGCCTCGGCATAACGGCCCGCGATGCCTTCGTAGTAACGGCGGTACGTCGGCTCATCGACGAACTCGGCCTGGCGAACGATGCGATAGAGGCCGCGGTGGCTCGCGGTGAATTCGAGAAAGGCGCGAAGCCCCGCGCGCTCGACCGCGACGCGATGCTCGAGGCCCGCGGTGGCGGCCCCGAGGTCGCGACGGAGCTTGCGCCCCAACTCGTCGACGAGCTCGATGAACGCCGACTTCTTGTCGGGAAAGTAGATGTAGAAGGTACCGAGCGCGACGTCGGCCTCGCGGGCGATGTCAGCTATGGATCCCCGCTCGTAGCCGTCACCTCCGAACACCGTCTCGGCCGCGCGGATGATCTTCGCCCGCGTTTTCGCGCCCCGTGCCGTGGCGGGGGCGCGCTTTGCCTTCGATGGCTTCGAGGGCGAACCTGAACGGTGATTCATGTTTCACCTCGGAGTAAAGTGGACATGACGCGGAAGTGTCAAGGAAAAGCTCCCGACACAAGTGACGGCGCACTCACAAGAGGGGGCCGCGCTTTCGCGGCTCCTCCGACCACGTGCGTCGTCGCGCCCGACGTTCAGGTCAGAGACCGGTGAGCGGAACCAGCGTCACGGCGTCCCATTCGGTGTTCCACGAGGCACTGCGAATCCCGTGCTGCCACCGACCCGGGAACAAGCTTCGCCGGCCCGCCGCCCGTAGCTTGAACGGCGTCGTCGCCAGTCCGGCGTGCTGCGCCGCCCCGCAGACGGACGAATCCGTCGTGTAGTGTCCGTCGCCGTACACGCTGCTGGCGGGACAGGGTTGGGGGCAGCGGAGGACCCCGAACTCGGGCAGCCGGGCCAGCACCGTCCCGGCATCGGCCTCACACGACACGTCCAAGGGGAAGGTACCGACGCCGTCGACCGAGAACACTTCGAAGCTGCTCGGGTACGCGCCGCGCGAAGCGGAGCTGATGTCGTAGGCGACGCTGGCGGGGTAGCTCGACTGCCCAGGCCGATGCCGGAGCAGCGCGTAGCCGCCTTTCGTGTCGTCCACGATCCCGTCGTGCACCGCGGCCGCGCAGACCCCGGAGTCGGTAGTGTAGGTCCGGGTGCCGTACACGCTGCTCCGACCGCGGCACCCCGGAGGACAATGCACGACCGTGCGGTCTGCGATGCTCGATGCGGTGTCGGTGCACGAGAGCAGCCGCCCGGCGCTGGGACTGAAGGTGCCGAGTTCCCGAGGCGTCATGCCGCCGGGGAGCGTCGATGCCGGTCGAAGCCGCGGGTTTCGGCGCGACGTCCCCGCGGCCATACGCCCCTTCCGGACCGCCGATGGCGCGTCGCCGCTCATCCTTTCCCCGCCCGCCGGGGACGTGCGTGGGGAAGCGGGTGCGTCGCGGTAGATGTCCAGAGAACAAGCGGTGGTCATCACCAGGGAGACCGCCATCCCCATCGCGGCGGCCGGTGCGCCGTGCCCCAGACGCTGCCCTCTCCGTCGCCGACCCGGCATGGCGCTAAAGTACTTTCCCATGGGTTCGCTCCACCTCGACTCGCCCCGGGTCGGAGCGAGGAACGTCAGGGGACGCGCGCACAGCCGCCGGCCGCGTTGTCAACACAGAGCAAGACCTGCAACGGTTGCGGGTCGCCGTCGAGGTTGCCGACCGCGAACGCCGTCGCGACCTGGCCTTCCTGGAGGTCGACGCCGGGAATCACCAGCGCATCGGTCGGCGCATCATCGGCCCGCGCCGAGACGGTCGCGCCCTCGAGCGGGGGCGTGGACAGATACGCGTCGCCGGCGAGGAGGCCCACGTCGGGGAACATCACGCCATCCCACACTTCGGCAAAAGTGCCGTCGGCCACGGTCCCGGTGCCGACGTCGACGGCGGGCGTGTCGGGAGATGCGTGAATGAAACGAAGCCGCGCGGTTCCTGCCGCGGGCGGCGTGTTGTCGTCGGGATAGAGCTCCAGAGACAGCGGCTGGTCCGTCCCCATCGGCGCCACCATGCCCACCGCCGCGATGGTGACGTCGATGTCGGAGGTCGCATCGACGAAGGTCCCGACGACGAGGTCGGGCAGAAGACCTTCGCCGCAGCCCGCTCCGGCCGCGACGAGACGAAAGCTGACCCCGTCGCGGCCGCGATCGATGGCGCCGTAATTGCTCACCTCCGCGTACGAGACGCTCGCTCTCGACACCACGAAAGGCTCGACTCCGTCCCCCGCATCGACACACAGATCGACCGATGGTGCGTCGGGCGACAGGTGGGCGAGGCGAACCCGTGTCGTCCCCGAGGTCGCATCGTCGCTTCGCGCGCCATCGATGATGGCCTCGCCACCGCACCCGGTCGCCATGACGGCGCCGCTGATGACGAAAAGTGCCGGGAACTTCATGACGGTAGCCGTAGGGACTTCGGGGCTCGTGAACAGTCGGATTTCGTTGGGTCCGTTCCAACAGGCCGTGGCGACCCGAGTTTCGTTCGGCCCGCCCGACCCCCGCGCATCGACCACACCGCAGGTGTGAATCCCACGTCACACCTCGGCGGCGCGTGCACCAGAAGTCGCGCGCTTCGACAGCGAGGCTCGTGGCATCGGTCTTGCGGCAAAGGGGGGGGAGATGGATCCCGCACGACGACGACGACGACGGGCCCTACTCGTGATGGGCCTCGCGCTCGGCGGCGACCCCGCGGCCGCCGCCACGGCCCCGGCGGGTTCAGGCTCCGGCGATGTGGGGTTCGAAGGGTGCGGGACGAGCGCAGGCCTTCACGATGTGGAGGCGCCACGCCACGCCAGTGCCTCCACGCCGCCTCCGCGGTGTCCGCACCCCGTGGCGGCGGTGACGTCGCGGGCCTTCGAAGAAGCCATGCAGCGCGCAGAACGCGACGCGAAGACCCGTTGCCGTGCCCCCGAGGCCACGGAGACCCAGTTGAAGGCAGGGTTGAGAGCGGGGTTGAGGGTTTGGGTCACGATGGGCGCCGATGACGGCGCGCCCAAGGCTACGTGGTTCGAGCCCCCCATCGCAGACGCGACGTTCCGTGCGTGTCTGGCCCAGGCCTTCGCGACGATGCGCATTCCATGCTTCGCCGGCGACGACGTCACGTTCGTGAAGACCCTCGGCGGCACGAGCGAATGTCCCCCTTTTCCCGTTCCCGAGGT
>JBCCLB010000110.1:0-17650 GCA_039027095.1 Myxococcota bacterium | reverse complement strand
CTGGGGTCTTCGTCACGAACGGCGGCGTTGGCCTTGCTCATCACGGCACTCAGCCGGTCGGTGCAGGCGGGGTCTCGGCAGCCCGCGGCGGCTAAAATCGCCAAAACGGCCACCGACAACCTAGGCCGCAGGCGAGAAGCCTTGCAAGCGACGCCGCGTATCATCTTGCAGCTGTTTCGTATCATTATTTGCGCAGCACGCGACGAAGATGTCGGCGGCAAGCGCAACCAATGCCCCTGCAGCGAACCGCGTCGGTTCGAGACCGACGGCGTGCAACTCCTCACCGACCGGCGCCGTCGATGCGTTCTCGCAGCGCCCGGTACGCTTGCTCGGCGTTCCGCGTGGCCTCGGTTTGGGACCGGGACTTGGCGATTTCGCGCGCGTGGTAGTGGTATCCCGCCTCGGCGTGCGCCAGGGCTTTCTCGTCGAGCGCCGCATCGTCGACTCCGGGACGGAGGGCGTCGAGCACCTCGAGGTAGCGGGCGCCGCGGACCCAGGCCGCGGGGCCGCCCATGCTCGCGCCGTGGGTTCTTGGCGCGCGATAGGCGATGACGGGATTGCGGTCGGTATTGATCGGCACCTCGGCGACCAGCGGGTGGTCGCGGCCGATACGGCCCGCGTACAGCTCGAAGAACCCGTAGCCCTCCATCCATTCCGGGACGGCGCCGAGGTGGCGGTCGGCGAAGGCATCGACCCGCGTCGCGACGTCGCGGGCCGAGAACCGAGCGGCACCTGGCGCGCGCCCCACGAGGCCCAAGATGGATCGCTTCGCCTGAAATTCGCAGCGCCACACTTCGACCTCGCCGAACACCTCGGTCATCGTCTTTGCGATCACCGCCAGCTCGAAACGAGACATCTGGTAGAGCGGCACCCACTGCACGAACAGCCCGTCGGGGCGCAATCGAGAGCGCACGACGTCGAAATGCTCCCGCCGATAGAGGTTGCCGACCCCCGCCCGCCAGGGGACGAAGAGGTCGCCGACGATGAGGTCGTAGCGATCGTCGTGCGTGGCGAGGTGATGGCGTGCGTCGGCGGCGGTGACCTGGACGCGAGGGTCGTCGTAGAGCCCGCGGACGTCCTTGGTGAAATGCGCCTTCGATAGCGCGACGACCTCCGCGGTGAGCTCCACCACCGTGAGTGATTGTATCTCGTCGAAAAGCGTCGCGGCGCTCGCGGTGATCCCCGAGCCGAGCCCGATGAAGAAGACCCGCTCGGGGTGAGGGTGGAGAAGCGCGGGGACGATCCCCTGACGGAGCTGATAACGGGTGCCCCGCGTCGAGCCGAGGGTGTAGTGGTTGTTGACCTTGATCTTGCGGTTTCCGGGGGCTTTGGTGACGGCCACGATGCCGCCCACGCCCTGGCGGAGGTCGAGGATCCGCTCCCCGGGGCGGAGTGAGACGGGCGGGGGCAACGCCAGGGTGAGCGGAATCGTGGCGACCACGGCGGCGACGATGCCGAGCCGAAGCCCTTGAGCGCGCCAACTTCGACCCGCGACCAGCCCCATGGCGAGACACGCATAGCCCGCGGCGATCCACGCAAAGCTATCGAACAGACCGAATGGGGCGCGAGTGAGGAGAAAGCCGCCGGTGAGGCTGCCCACGATGGCGGCGAGGGTGTTCGTCGCCCCGAGCACGCCGAGCCCCCGGCCACCGCTCCGCACCCCGGGGCCGGCCAACTCGAGCGAGAGGGGAAACAGCATGCCGCCCGCCACGGCGGCGGGAAGAAAGGTCGCGGCGCTCACCATCACGACGGTGCCCACGTAGGCGGTCAGGCCCCCGTCCGCCTTCAATCGTTGAAAGTCGTCGGTGAGCCAGCGAAAGCCGTGCGCCGACCAAAGCACGGCCACGGTGGCGATCACCGTGACGACCATCGCCGTACGCCGGGCTCGACGGCGGACGGGCTCGATGCGCATCAGGAACGCGGTCAGGGCGCTCCCGGCGCCGAGGGACAGCAGAAAGACGAGCAGAATCGCGCCAAACGTGTAGACGCTGTTGTGCACGATCTGCACGAGCATGCGCGTCCACAAGACCTCCAGCGACAGCATGAAGAAACCGGACGTACCGGCGAGGACCACCGCGACCCCCGCGATACGTGGGGCCGGGCGCGACGCATCTCGGGCCCGGCCCTCGACGACGACGGTGAGAAGCGTGCCGGCGGCCACGAGGTTGAGCGCGCCCGCGACGGTGCACGTCCCGGCGACACCGAGCTCGGCGATGAGCACGAAGGCGGCGAGGGAGGCGCCGAGCGCGCCTCCGACGGTATTCGAGGCGTAGACGAGGCTGCCTTTGCGCCCGAGTTCATCCGGATCCCGGACGAGCACCTCCCCGATCAGCGGCAGGGTGGTGCCCATCAGCACCGAGGGGGGGAGCAGGAGCAACGCGGCGACGATGATGGTGGCGCCGTGGCCCATCGAGACGAACAAGTCCCGATGAATCTCCGCGACGGGACCCAACAACAAGAGGAACAGGCCGGCGCAGGCGGCGATGCCGAGTTCGACGCCGGCGCAGACGCGGAGGGGATGTCGCGTTTTCTCCGCGGTGCGCGCGCCGACCATGGCGCCGATGCCCAACCCGAGAAAAAAGACGGCGAGCGTGGCGGCGGCGGCCACGGTCGTGCCCCCGACCACGGTCGACAACACGCTGAGCCAAACGACTTCGTAGGTGAGGGCGGCGAAGCCCGACGCAAAGGTCACGAAGAGAAGGCGCACCACGCGCCCGACCCTACTCCGAACGGTGCGGCCGTGCTCGCGGACCTTGCCTACATGTGGGTAAGTGTATCAGATCGCAGGCAATTTCAGAGTCTTTCAATCGAAGCGACCGCGGGTGTCTCTATCTTGATCCTCGAGAGCGGGTCGGAGGAGTCGAAGATGCGGAACGCGTGGATCATGATGGCGCTGCCCATCGCGGTGGTACGGGCGACGGCCGGTTGCGCGGTCGAGGGAACCGTGGATGGCGCGGACCCGTCGGAGACCACGGACGCGGACGCCCCGGATGGCGGCTGGCCGGTCAGTTCAGACGAAAGCGACGGCCCGGGAGCGGATGGGGGCGGGGGACCGGGCGGGTTCGGTGGCGACGCGGCCGCCGGCGGCGGCGCCGGACTGGGGGAGGGCGGAGCGGCCGGGGGCGACGATGCCGCGGGGGGCGGTGCGACGAATGCTGGCGGGGGGGCACCGACGCCTCCTCCGCCGCCGACGGGACCTCAGGTGTGTTACCCGGGCGCCTCGATGAATGGCACCGCGTGCTTCCCCACGGTGCTGAAGGCAGCCGGCACCACCGGCTACGCGTACCCGAGCAACACGAGCCTGGCGTACACGGCGCCGACCCGATTCCTCGACCTGAGCGCGGTGCCGGCCGGGGCCAAAGTCGCGGCCAACTTCAGCGTCGGCGAGCTGATGCAGGAGTGGAAAGGACGCTACGCCGTCTTCCAGCCCCACGTGGTCAACAAGCTGCAGGCCATTCGGGCGCAGTCCGGCGGGCCCCTCAACGTCAACTCCGGCTTTAGGAGCCCGACCTACAACTCGGGCGTCGGCGGCGCGACCTACTCGCGCCACATGTACGGAGATGCCGCCGACATCTGGAGTGGGGTGGTTTCGCTGAACCAAATCCGCAACCTCTGCCAGGCCCAGGGCGCGGATTACATCGGGATGTACAGTTCCTTCGTTCACTGTGACTGGCGCTACCATCCCGCGGATCCGGGGTTCTCGGGCCTGGCCCCCGATGTGTCGTCGCCCTACCAAACCCCCGCGGGCGATCCGCTCCCGGCCCACGAACCCTACGTCTTCGTCGACGAGTCGGGGCGCTGGCATGCCAACACCGACGACTTCGACGAGGGCGAGCCCTACCGCGAGTGGTCGGTTTTCGACCCCACCGGTGAGCTGATCGAAGTGGTGGCGGCGTCGACCTTCGTCCCCCCCGCGGGCGCGCACCGCGTCGAGGTGATGCTCGGCGGTCAGGTCGCGGTGAGCATTCCGGTGGCTGACCCCTCCCGCTTCGTGCGCATGCCGGCCGACGCGATCGAAGTCCGCCTGGAGACGGTCGCCATGCGAATGCCGACCTTCGATACAGTGGCCGAGCCCTCCGCGCCTTGAGGCGCGTCGCGTCAAATGTCGATGATCATCCCGTCGTCGGCGAAGGCGAGGGTGACGTGAGCCGGCGCCTTTTTCATCAACTCCGGCGCTCGCTCCCGAACGTCGGGGCTCAGGTGGCTGAGGACGACATGTCCCGTCCCAATGGTCGGTAGCGCCTCTTCCCAGTCGACCCAGGTGCAGTGGCGACCGGCGGGAGGCGCGAGACCGCTGCAGTCGGCGATGAGGAGGTCGGCGCCAGCGGCGACGGCGCGAAGCCCGTCGTTCATTTTGCTGTCGCCGGTGAAGCCGACCACCTTGCCCGAGGGCAGGCGAAACCGAAGACACAACGGTTGGTCGGGGAGGTCCATGTGGTCGGCCGCAAAGGCCGTGACTTCCGCGCCTGCCAGCACCGCTTGGTCGCCCGGCGCGAGCTCGGTGAAAGACGTGGCAAAAGGCTTCTCCCGGTCGGCGATGTCCCGGTAGGCGAGGCGCGTCAGGTCGTCGAGCCGCGTTTCCGTTTCGACCGGACCCACAATGGGCAACGGGTCCGTGCGTTGGCTGCGGAACATCAGGTCGAGGAGGAGGTAGGGATAGCCGCCGATGTGATCCCCGTGGAGGTGGGTGATGGCCAGGGCCGCGAGCTCACCCGGGGATCGATTCGCCCGGCGCAATCCGAGGAGGCCCGTCGCCCCGATGTCCACCATGATCGGCCCGAACCCGTCCCCCTCCAGGACGTAACAAGCGTGGCACCGGCCGGCCGAGTTGAAGGCGTCAGAGGACCCGATGACGGTCAGTCGATCACCCATCGCCCGACGTTCCTCGCACAACGAGACCGACGACGCACCTACACCTCTCAAAAACCCGCGCGGTCTTCGCGCGGAGGGGACGCGGCGGCGGTCGTCTTGCCCTCATCCCCCCGGACCCCGCCCGAGCTTGCGCTGAAGTGATCGCCGATGAATCCCGAGGATTTCGGCAGTGCGGGTGATGTTGCCGTCGCACTCGGCGAGGATCCGTTGGATGTACTCCCATTCGGCTTCCGCCAGCGTCGCCGGGTCGTCGCGAAGCGGTTCGGCGGCGTCGGCCGGACGCTCGGCGGCCTCGAACGCGGCGAGAAGATCGTCGAGGTGCGCCGGCTTGGTCACATAGTCGACCGCTCCGAGCCGGATGGCGCGGGTCGCCGTCGCGATGCTGCCGTACGCGGTGAGGACCACGACGCGGATTCGGTCGTCGATCCGGAGCAGCGCCTGCACCACCTCGAGCCCGTGGTCCCGCCCGAGCCGCAAGTCCACCACGGCGCGGTCGGGGATTCGGTCCGCCGTCTGCTCGATGGCCGCCGTGGCGCTCTGCGCGGTACGTACCGCGAAGCCGCGACGGCGAAACGCCCTCGCCATTTGAGCGAGAAAATCGGGGTCGTCATCGACGAGCAACGTGTCGTTCACGTGGCGTCCCCGGTGGGAAGGAGAAGCCGCGCCACCGTCCCGTCGTCGCCCGGCACGAGCTCGAGGTGACCACCGACCCGCTCGACGACCGCCCGACTGAGAAACAACCCGATGCCCAAACCCGAAGCGGTGGCGCCCAGGGGTTGATGCCCCACGCGCGCGCGGACTGCGGCCGCCACGCCGTCTCCTTCGTCGCATACCTCCAAGCAGACCCGGTCGGCGTGAGCGCGCGCGCGCACCGTGACGGTAGCTCCGTCGGGCGAAGCTCGGCGGGCGTTCGCGATCAGCCCCTGGAGCACGTGCCGCAACGCCCGCTCGGGACCGAATACGGTCAGCGAGGGCGGAACCACATCCACGTCGAGGGCGGCGGCCGCGGCGCCGGCCGGGGCTTCCGAGGCACCCTCGATGAGGGTCGCCACACCCACCGCCCGGCCGGCTTCGACCTCGCCTCGGGCCCGTCGGCCCATCTCATCGAGGACGCTCCGGCAGCGCGCGACCTGGCGGCGAATCGTCGCCGCTTCGGGCTCGAGCGGATGGCCGGCCAGCTCGTCCGCCAACTCGTCCGCGGCGAAGGCGATCGTCGCGAGCGGGGTCCCGAGCTCGTGGGCGGCCTGAGCGGCCATCGCCCCGAGCTCCGCGAGCTGTTGTTGGCGTCGATTGTCGTCCTGCAGTTGCCGGATGGTCTCGTCCCGGCGGCGCAGCGCGCGGTCGAGAAGATAACCGATGAGGAGGGCGGATGCGGCGAACCCCAACCAGCTCCCCTGGAGGTGCCGCTGGAGATGCTCGGCCGGCGTCGTCGCGGTCGTGCGGCTGTGACCGTGGTGGTGGTGTTCGTGGGCGTGCGCCTCGTGCACGTCGTGGTCGAGGTGGACCGGGAGGGCGACGAAGAAGAGGATCGCCATCGCACCCAAGGCTCCGGCGGTGGCGACGGCGGTGCCGCGACGCCCGAACAGCGCCCCGCCCAACGCGATCAGCGCGAGGTATCCGAGTACGAATGGATTGTCGATCCCGCCCGTGAGCGCCAGAGCTCCGGTCAGCAGCATCCCATCCCACCCCAGGAGGCCGGGGATCAGCCAGCGGGGCGGTCGACGGCGGAGCGACCAGGCGCCGACCATCGAAAAGAGGGCGGCGAGCGCCAACGCTCCGAGCGACGACATGGGCAGGGCGAGGTGAAGCACTTCTCGTCCCACGAGCGCGGCCACGACCGCCACCGCCAAGACACCGCTGCGAAGACGGAGCAGCCACCCGAGGTCCGTCGCCCGGGTTCTGGAGAGACCAGCGCCCATGGGAGAAGGTTCGTCGATCCCCGCCCGGCTGTCAGCCCCCTTCGCTTCCGTCGCGCTCAGAGTCGAGGCGGGCGCTTCGGCTACCGCGCATCCATCGCCGATTCCAGCCAGCTGGCGATTTCGGCCACGTCGGCCCCTCCGACGATGACGCGGTCCACGAGAAAGGCCTCGGCTGCGGACGCATCGAGGGTCAGCCGATAGCCATTGAGCCGTAAGAAAATCGCGCAGCTCGCGAAGGCCACTCGCTTGTTGCCGTCGACGAAAGCGTGGTTGCGGATCAGGCTCTGCAGCAATGCCGCCCCTTGTTCGGAGAGACTCGTGTAGTAGCCGCTTCGAGGGCGGGCCAGTGCGCTCTCGACCAAACCCAAATCCCGGACGCGTCCATCGCCGCCAAAGCGCTCGATGAGCTGACCGTGGAGTTGGATCACTTCTTCCACGGTGAGAAAGATGGTCGTCGAGGCCATCGGGGAACGAAGGCTACTTGGCGAGCCGCCTTAGGAGCTCTTCGTGCTCGGTCATCACGACCTCTGCCGTTTCGCGGAATCCCGGTCGGACCCGGGCCCGTGCCAGGTATTCGGTGGCCGCTTCGTTGAGCACCGAAGCCAGGGTTCGATGAGACTCCTTCGCGAACGTTCGCAGCTGCTCGAGGACGCGCGCGTCGAGCTGCGAGCTGAACTTGGTCATGTTCGACACACTTCGACGCTGATGCGCCTCGCCCAACCCGTCAAGACGTTTCAGGAAACGTCAAGAAGGTGGTCTGCGAACCATATACTGTCGGTCAAATCGGTAGATTTGACCGGCGCAAACAGTGAGGCACCCCCAAGACAATAGAACCGGCTCTGAGGAGCGATGCTCGCCCTCGCCGGCTTGTCGTCGGCGCTCTTGGACGTTGTCGGCGAGCATCGCGACACCATCAACAGTTGTGGTCGAGGGTGTAGGTGGACGTCGAGGTCGTCAGTTTTCGGCTTGCGCTCCGCATCCGTGGCTCCCGTCGGACCGGTCCCCCCATTCGACGCCTAGACGTACCCGTGCTGGTGTTGGTCGAGAAACGCGCGCAGGGGTTCGACGAGGGCGTCGGCATGGGTGAAGGCCGCCGCGTGGGCCCCTCCTTCTAGGCGCACCACGCCGTCGGCGGGGAGCTTGGCGGCGAGAAACTCGGCCGCTGCGATCGGCATGCCGTGGTCCTCGGTGCCGTGCGCGATGAAGGTCGGAGCGGTGACTTCGCCGAGGCGGCCGCTGACGTCGTCCCTCGCGATGAGGGCTTCCATCGCGCCTGCGACGTGGTGGGGGTCGTAGGCCCGCCACCGGGTCAGCCAGGGTTCCCAGTGCGCGCGATCCCCGAGCAATGCCGTCGCCGTTCCTTCGAGGAGGGGCTCGACCATCCCCTGTTCCCGCATCGTGCGGATGTTGTCGCGATAAAAGGCGATCGCCTCGGGCGGCGTCGGCCCCGCCATGGTCGACAGCAAGATCAGGCCCAGCACGCGGTCGGGATGGCGAAGCGTGAAGCGAAGCGCGCTGTACCCCCCTTGCGACATGCCGCCCACGAACGCGCGGGAGAGACCGAGGTGATCCATCAGGGCCGCAATGTCGTCCGCATGCCGCCAGGGGTCGTGCGGGCGTCCGTTCCAGCCGGACCGACCAAAGCCGCGGGCATCCCATCGGATGATGCGGAACCGGTCCCCGAGCGCCGCCGAGATCGGATCGAACATCGTCTGGTCCATCAAAAACCCGTGACCGAGGACCACCGCGGGGCCGGGGCCGCCACCATCCTCGAAGTAGAGACTCTGGCCGTCCTCGCGCTTCAACGTCGGCATGTCGATCGGGATACCTCAGCCTCGGCTCCGAGGCACCGTGAGGTGACTTCTGCGAGACGGGGAATCCCGAAAGGACCGTGCTACGAGGCTCGGTACGGGGCAGCAGGAGTGACTCATGACGGAAGAAGCCAACTTCTACTTTCAGACCTACGCAGAGTGGCGCGAAGCTCTGACGGTGCGCTGCGGGATCGCGCTGACGCCCGAATACGCGCGGGAGCGGGTCGCGGCCTTACGGAACCCCGACGAGCCGACCACCCGCGACTTCGCGGCCAAGTACGGTGACGCCTACCTGCGCCAGGTCATCGAGTGGTTCGAGAAGGCCGAACGAGCGGGTTGACCGGTCCCGACAGAGTCGCCTCATGCACCTTGCGGCAACGGCGTCTTGGCCGACGCGCGTCGGGTCGCGGGTTCGGCGGTACGGTCAGGCGCGATCCAGCCACGCCCGAGCGAAAAAGCGACGAGCAGCGCGGCGGGCAGGTAAATGGGGGCAAAGTCGGACATGCCAATGGCGGTGACCAACGAGTGGGCCAGAAGCGAGACCGGCGTGACGAAGGTCGCAACCCAAGCCATCATCGGATGGACCCGACCTAGGTAGACGCCCCAGAACAAGACGACGGCCCCGGTCCACGCGGCGGCGAGCACGATGGACATCGTGTAACTGTGCGCCGCCGGCCACATGCCCCAAGGTTGCCCGGTGGCGACCCTTGCGATCTCGAATGCGGCGAGGCCGAGGAGCACCGCCGAAGCGATGGTAAGCGGTATGGCGGTTTGAAGCTTGGTCATACATGGGTTTGCTTCAATCGCCGTGCCAACATCGATTCAACCCGCTAAGCGCACCGGCTCCGCCATAAGGGTTGGCGGCATCGTGACGCACGTGACCATGCGAGGCAGAACGCCCCAGCGCAGGCGAAGCGCCAATTCGCGGGGGGGAGACGGAGGTTTGATGCGTGCCCCTCACGACGAGGCTGGTTCCGCGTCCGCCCTTTACGGGGCGACGTGCGGTCGGAACCCGGGGACTGTTTCGTGTACCCTAAACGCATGCGGAAAGCGGTGGGGTCGACGTGGAGCATGGTCGCGTTGGCGATGGCATGTGGGGGAGAGACCTCGGCGTCGGGCGACGCCGCGACGGGCGGCGCGGGGGGAGCCGGGGGCGAGGCGGCCCTCGTCGCATCGAGCGCGACCAGCACGGGGGCGGGGAGCATCACCACCATCGCGGCGACCGGAGGCACGGGCGGCGGGCCGCCCGGCTGCGCTGGCGTGACGGTCGACCCCGGACCGTACGACGACGAGTTCGCGTACGTCTGCGAGTGGGGGCGCGACGAGACCGATTGTCCTGTCGCCTACGTCGAACTTGCTGGCCAACCAGGTGCGAGCGTTGGCGTGGTCGAAGCCTGTCTCGATTTTTTCGACTCTGGCAATGAAAGCGCGCTGCGTATTGAACTTCCGGATGGGCTTGCCGTCGGGACCTATCCCGAGCTCGAATTCAAGATGGGTATTTATGCTACGCGAGGCACCGTGGAGGTCATGCGGGTCGATGCGATGGGGGGGCGCGTTCAGGGCTCCTTCGAGGGCATCTGCGCCCAGCTCGACCAGGCCGTGCCCTGCGCGGCGACGTTCGACGTCCTACGGGTCGCGCCGCTCGCGCGACCCTGAACCCTACGACCTCTCTTGAATCGCCGCGAAGGTCGGGGCCCTGTGACCTCCAGGCACCCGTTGGCCACCACCAACAGGCCGATGAACACGAACTCCGACGTAAAGGTACGGGATTCTTGGCGTCCAAAGCCGGAACGACGCTTGCGGAGGGCGCGCCCATGACCTCCTTGGTCGAAGGCGAACTCGCTCAGCTCTGGATCGAAGGCGCCGTGGCTCCCCTCTCGGTGCGTGGGTTTGCCGGGGTGGCGGCGGTGTCGACGCCCTGGCGGTGGTCGCTCACGGCGCGTTCGCCCCACGCCGGTTTGGACCTCGACGCCCACGTGGGGGCGCGGGCGGCGTTCTCCCTTCATTGGGGGGGAACGCACCGCTGGCGGGGTCGGTGCTCGGCCATGACCCTCGCGCGTGTCGACGACGATGCCGCGGGACTGGCGACATACACCATCGAGGTCGTCCCCGAGCTCTGGCGTCTCGGCCAGCGGGTCAACTGCCGCTTGTTCCAACATCAGAGCGCCATCGACATCGTCGACCAGATCCTCAGTGAATGGGAGCTGCCCCGCCGCTGGGAGATCGATCGGGCGCGGCACCCCCGGCTCGAGCTGCGCACCCAATACGGGGAGAGCGATCTCGATTTCGTCGGCCGCATCCTCGAAGAGGCGGGGATCACCTATTGGCTCGAACCCGCCGCGGCCGATGCCGACGGTGCGATCGTATTGAGCGACGCGCCGACCCAGGGCAAACCGCGGACGCCGCCGCTCCCGTTTACCGACGAGCCCACGGCCGCCCAGGTCACCGGTCGGGACTACTGCACCGCGCTCGAGTGGTCGAACCGCTCGCGCCCCGGGCGCGTGACCCTGCGCGATCACGATTTTCGCCGCCTGCACCACCCGGGATACGTCTCGACGGCCAGGGGCGGGGGCATCGAGCAGAGCCACGAGCAATACCGCTTCGACCCCTGTGCGTTCCGGCAGGAGCTTCCCGAGCTGCAAACGGCGAGCATGGATGTCGACCCGGTGGGGGACGACCTCGGGGTCTCGCGCCACGTGATGGCGCGGGGGCGGGCCCGCGCCGAGCTGATGCGGGAAGGCCTCGAGAGCGATCGCCGTCGCCTCACGTTTTCGACGCACGCGGCCGACCTCCATCCCGGCGCGGTGGTCCGGGTGATCGACCATCCCCATCCCGGCGTCGTCGTGCCCGTGGGGCATCTCGTACTGAGGAGCACGTTTCGCGGTGAGATCGCCACCCCGGAGTCGTGGGATCACCGTATCGAAGCGGTCCCGGCCGACGCGCCGTACCGCCCGCTTCCGCGTCATCGAAAGCCGCGCATCGCGGGGCTTCATCCGGCGCTCGTGGTGGGGCGTACCGCCAAAGGGGCGGGGCAGGCGTCCCTCCGCGTGCCCGCCCACGCTCATTTTCCCGGCGCGGTGGGGTCGTTGTCCGCGGTAGCGCTCGACCCGGACGGGGCGACACGACGTCTCGTTGAGGAGGACATCTACGTCGACGAACACGCGCGGGTGAGGGTGCAGCTGCCATGGGACCGCGAGCACGGCTACGACAGCGAGAGTTCGATTTGGATGCGCGTCAGCCAGGCCTGGGCCGGAAACGGCTACGGGATGCTCGGGGTGCCCCGGGTGGGTCACGAAGTGCTCGTCGGGTTCGTCGACGGCGACCCCGACCTGCCGGTGGTGGTGGGGCGCATGCACAATCGAACGCATACCCACCATCCCCTTCCCGCCAACGCCACCGTGACCGCGATCAAAACGGCGTCGGCCCCCGCGACGGGAGGGGCAAACGAGCTGCGCTTCGACGACGCCGCGGGTCGGGAACACGTGTTCCTCCAGGCGGAGCGCGACCTCGACCAGCTCGTCAAGAACGACCTCAAGCAAGCGGTGGGCGGTCACCGTACCCATTACGTCCAGCGCTCGGAGACCACCGCCGTCGGTCGCGACCGCACGAGCTTCGTCAACTTCAACGAGCAGATGGTCACCGGCCTCAACGCCCATCGGGCGGTGGGGGTCAATCGAACCACCACCGTGGGGTCGGACGACAGCACCGTCGTCGGGGGGCGGTGGTCGGTGACCATGGGCCGCGGGCTCGTGGCCGAGCTTCCGCGACAGATCGAGCGCGCGGCGCAATCGCTGGGGGGCGTGTTGCGGAGCGCCGCCACCGAGGTGCTCGGGCGCCTTCCCCAAAACCCACTCGCCAACGTCGCGGGGGCGACCCTGACCGAATTCGGGGCACGGGCGTGGGAGCAGTTTCGCGATGCCGCCCATCTCCTCGGGGGCTTCGAGGCTGAGCCCGGGCCCCCGCCCACGGCCATTGAAATGGTCGACCGCCAAATCAAGCTGTCGACCGGCGAGGCCTCCATCGTGCTTGACGGGCCCAACGTCACCATCTCGGCCCAGGGCGGCATCTCCCTCCACGCCCTCGAGAGCGTGACGGTCCTGTCCGAGCGGGAGATCGCCATCGCGGGGACCGACCGGGTGGCGGTCATGAGCGCCGACGATGACGTGGTCGTCCAGGCCAATCGAGACCTCCATCTCAATCCCTACGCGTCTTCACCTTCGGCGCCCCGCGGCATGAAACTCGGCGAAACCTCGTTCGCGGCGGAGGATGACGCGGTCTTACCGCAAGCGGTCGACGAGACCACGGAGGGCTTCCGCGGCCCGGAGGAGCCCGAAGAGGATCGTACCCCTGACGACGCACTCGCGGGGGCGGAGCCTGAATGATGAATGAGAGCGCCCCCGACGACGAGATTCAGGTTTGGCACGCCCAAGAAGCCGACGCGCGGCGTGCCCTGCACGACGTTCTCGCGGTCGTCCGGCCCGACTACACCATGGTGTACGAAGCCGCGGGGTGGGCTCCCCATGGGGTGGTCGATGCGTGCCTCGCCGCCGCCCGTTTTGGGGGCGACCCCGGTCCGGCGCTGTCGTGTCGCGAAGTGGCGTGCGACGTCCCCCTCGACTTGATCCGCGGTTTTCGCGTCGGGGCTCAGCGACACGCCGACGTCGTCCGCGCCATCGAGCGCGCGTTCGCCGGCCGTCTCGGCGGCTACTTCGGCGTGGTCGCGGCCCAGATGGCCTTTCACCGGGTGGCGAACGTGTTCGACTACGCCTGGGCCGCCGCCGGTGGCCCTCCGATCTTCGTCGGTCATGGGGCTTCGCCCACCGGAGGCACCCCCGCCCCGGATGGCCGTCCGGGCTCGATCCTCGACGCCGCGCGCCGAGACCGTCGGGTCGCGCTCGCGTTCACCGAAGAGGAGGCCGACGAGGGCGCCCCCGCCGACCCCGACCACCCCTACGCCCACGGCTGGATTGGAGAACCGTTTTGAGCCGACGTCTCGTCACCGCGCAAGCCTCCGAGATGCACCTCGCCCAGGCGACGCCGCTAAGGAGCTTTCCCGAGTACCCCCAACTCGAGCCTCTGTTCGGTGGGTTCAATCGAACGCCCATCATGGTGAGCAACAACCCCGAGTCGTTGTCCCGTCTCGGCTTGTTGTGTGCTTCCGAGCCCGTCCGTCCGTCGCGGGCCGGGTTGTACGCGCGGACTCTGGTGGGCACCCCGCCCTCGCTCACGCGTTTCTCGTTCTACATGCATCACATCGTCAAGGGCGACCTGCGCGATGTTCGCTTCATGCTTCTCATCATGTCGGCCCGGGCCGGGGTCGAAGCCGAGTTCAACGCCTACGGGGCGGCGGTCAGCCTGGGAAGTTCCTGGAACATCGGGGAAACCCCCTCGTTTCGCGTCGAACAAGCGTGCCTCACGGGGCGGCTCTGGCGTGAAGGCGCGCGCGAGCAGTTCATCAAGATCGCGGGCTGGAGGGTCGGGTCGGACGCGCCCATCGCCGTCTTCAATCTCCACGCGGGGCAGGGATTTTCGGCCGACGCGCGCGTTCACATCGCGTCGACCAACGGCGTTCCGCTCCGCGCGCGGGTGGTGGCGGCACCCGGAAGTGCAGACGCCGCCGAGGCCTGGGCGTTCGCGGAGCAGCAGTACGCGTACGGCAACATTCAGTGCCCCTGTTGTCGGGGCGCGAACGTCCGCGGCACCCGGGGCGGTAATGGCTGGGGGACCCCGTGCGGCATCTACCAAAGCGACAAGTGGTCGGGGATCACGGTCACGTCGGTCAGCGTCCCCCGGACGATTCGGGGTTGGAAGTTCCTCGCGGCACCTGGCAACACCTACGACGAGCCTTCGGCGCCGCGCAATGTCGACGCGAGCGGGAACCTTGCCGGCCCTCCCTTCGGACGATGCCGTCCCTCGAGCAATCTCCCGGTGGGGGGCGACAATCAGCGGCCCGCCGCCATCGCCTACTACGCTTCTTCTCCCAACGTCGACCCGAATGCCCGTCACTCACAGAACGGCTTTCCTTGTGAAGGTCGCGACAGCGATGCCTTCTCGACGTCGTGTTACGGGGGCGAGTTCGACCTGTCGTGGCGCGTCCGCAACGATACCGGCGGGTGCGTGCATGTCCGCCTGACCTTTGCCAGCTACCCCGGCACGAACCCGCCCTGGAAACCGTGGAGCGCGACCACCCGCGCGTGGGACGGGATGATGGCTTTCTACCTGAAAGATCCCATCCGTAGCATCGGCCAGGACGCCGAAACCCTCGAGGGGTGGCGGCTCTATAACGGTCAGTACACCCATGTGATCAACAAGCCGGGGTCGCTCGCCTTCGAGCTGGGCGGGTTCCGGCTGCAGGTCGGTGAAACCAAGGACATGCGGCTCCGTCTCATGGTGCCCGGTCTGGTCGTAGCGCCCCACGGCTTCGTGCTGCACACCCAACCGTGTCAACGCAACGCCTAAATACGTTCCCAACGAGCCGACCACCGGCCTTTGTGTCGAATCTGCGCTGACGGATCTCGGGCGTCGAGCGTTCGGTCCAGCGCACGGAGCGCGACGTCAGGCCTCACGTACGTCGAGATGGTTGATGGCGGCCCAGCCCTCGTCGGTGAGCTTCGGTCCTGGCTCGAGCAGAGAGATTCTCTCGAGTTTGGGTAAGGATGCGGCGGCAAAGAGGAGTTCGTCGGTCACCACTTCGCCACCGAGGTGAAGCTCTTCGAGCGACGTGAGCGTCGCGAGCGCGTCGGGATGCATCGGACACCCCCAAGCATTGAGCATTCGGAGGCGAGGGAGCCGGCTCAGCCCTTCAATGCCGCGCTCGGTGATGCCCTCCGTGCAGTAAAGCGTGAGCTCCTCGAGGGCTCGGCAACCGGCCAGGGCCTCTAGCCCGGCGTCGGTGTAGGGCTGAGGCTGCCTTTTGATGTAGGGCCCCCGCTGCCGGCCCGTAATGATGAGGCGTCGTAGGCTCGCGCACTGAGACAGCCCCGCGAGTACGACGTCGTCGGCGGGGCCAGATTCGAAGAGGTTGAGCTCCTCCAGCTCGGTCAGCGCGCCGAGTTGGGCCCACGCCTCGGCCGTGAATCGAACCAGGTGCGTCAACTCCAGCGTGCGAAGCTGCCGCATGGTGGCGATAGGCTCCAGCGCTTTGCCGGTCACGCCGCAGTTGTTGCCTGCCTTGAGCACGCGGAGGTGCGAAAGCGACGGGAGCAGCTTGAACGTCTTTGCGGTGATGCGTTTGTCGTAGATGGTGCTGTTCTGGCACGCCGCGATGTCGAGTTCGACGAGCTGACCCATGCGGTTCAACGTGTTGCACGCTCGGTCGTCGAGGTTGTTGCAGCCGTGGAGCGAGAGCCGCTCCATGTGGAGCTCGGCGAGAGGCTCCAGGGCCTTACCCTTCAACCCCGCGTTGTAGCTGAGGTCCAACTCGCGGAGGGTGGCCATTTTTCCGATGGCCGTCGTCGCCTTTTCCGTGAGCTTCGGACAGTGCGACAGCTCCATCCGTTCGAGCGGGAGCGCCTCGGCGATGGCCATGGCCGCCTTGTCGACGGCCTTCTTCACCTTGCTTACGGTCAGTCGCCGAAGTCGGCCCAGCTCCGCGAGTCGCATCAGCCCTTTCGCGCTGGCATCGCGCGCGTCGCGGAGCTCCAGGTCTTGGACGTCAGGATGCTCGCGAATAAGCGCCTCGATTTCGGGATCCCCAATCCGGGCTTCGACCTTCATGGACGCATCAGAAGCGAGAGCGAGCGCTCTGTCACCAAAAACTCGCGCCGAAGACCCGTGCCGAGGTTCGCCTCACCTTTGTTCACCTTCAGCCTCGTCGCTCCGTCGGCCGGGTCGACCATCGTGGAGACCCGTTTGGACCAAGGAGGCTACTAGAAGAGCATGACGTCGCCCTCCTCGGGGGCGTCCTCGGCGTCTTCGTCGACGGCCCACGAAACGTGCTCGTCGACATCGGCGGAAAAGTGAACGTAGACATCCGCGTTCCCGGCCCCCCGCATGAGCCAACCCTGTTGCTCCCCCCAATGGCTCTTCTGCATCGTGTAGTCACGACCGCTGAACGTGACCGGGGTCGACATTTTGATACTCATCGAGTAGCGGATCACCCGATTGGCGATTCGTCCTAGAATTTGATTGCAGAGTTCGCCCACCCAGTCCTCGCGGTCGTCGTCGCTGCCGCCCTCGGGAAAGGTCGCCTCAACCGCAGGTCCGCTGGCGCTCACGACCAACATCCCCCGGATGCCCTCACCGGTGAAACCGAGGACGCCGGCGTAATGATACAGCGATCGGTGCGCCGTGGGTTCGATCTCCAACATCAAACCGTAGTGCTGAAACAGCTTTCGGGCCGAATCGGTCACCAGCCCCTTTAGTACCGGATGCATGTGGTGGCTCCAAAGCTGAGAACGTCGCGAAGCCTCGTGGCTCAATGGGCTCCTCTTCGTTTGGCAAGGAGCAAGCTCCCTTCCGCCCGGTCGAGGCGTAGTGCGTCCACGTTGGGGTCCCGCGCGACGGCCTCGACGGCCTCGCGGATGGTTTCGACGTCGTCGAAGACGATGGCCGTCCGCACCTGCCCTGCCGCAAGCATGCCGTTGGTCTCCGCCTTTTTCCTACGGGTGCGCGGCCAGGCTTCGATGCGGCGGCTCCGGACGGTCTCGGGATCGTTGTCCACGCCTACCCGAACGACGCACCGCGACAGATCTTCAGGCCCGCGACATCCCCGTCGTCGGGACGGTTCCACTTCCACGTTCACTTTCCCGTTGCTCTACTGTCTACCTACTGATAGGTAGATGGATCTCAACGTACGCGACACCGCGCGGCTCACCTGACATCTACGAGGTGGTCATCACGATGGAATTGCACGCCGATTTTAGCGCGCGGGTGCTGGTGCATTCGGACCAGCTCGACTGGGTAGCTTCCCCGATGCCCGGTGTGCACCGACGCATGCTCGACCGGATCGGCGACGAAGTGGCGCGCGCGACCACGATCGTGAGGTTCGCGCCCGGAACGCACTTTTCGGAGCATACGCACACCGGCGGCGAGGAGTTCATCGTTCTG
>JBCCLB010000109.1:0-18306 GCA_039027095.1 Myxococcota bacterium | reverse complement strand
TCGGATCGACGCACCCATCGGCGACCGCAGCGATTGGGTGCCCGACTGGCCCGAGACGGAGCTGGCGCCGATCGAGCTCGGCCAGGCGCGGACCCTGCGGGAGGGGTCCGACCTTTCGGTGATCACCTACGGTCGGTTGGCCCGGGTCTCGATGCGGGTGGCCGATGCCCTTCGCGACGAGGGGATCTCGGCCGAGGTGATCGACCTTCGCTCCCTCCACCCCTACGACTGGGATGCGATCGTAGCCTCGGTGCGCAAGACGGGGCGGGTCTTGTTCCTCAACGAGGATACCGAGATCACCAACTTCGGCGAGCACCTCATTCGCCGTTGTTGTGACGAGCTGTTCGGGGAGTTGCGGGTCGCGCCTCGCCTCCACGCGGGTGAGCACGTGCCCGGGGTCGGACTCGCGGAAGCGCTCGAGTATGCGTCCGTGCCCACCGCCGACTCGGTGCGGGAGGCGATCGTGAGCCTCGCCCACGCGCCCGAGGTCGGTCGCTCGATGCGCGATCAGCCTCAGATCGTGCGCCGCGCCCCCACCATCGACGTCACCCTCGACGCGCGCGAGCTGGAGGCGTCGGTGCTCAGCGAGTACGCCTTCGGCCGCGGCCGCGTACGTTGACGTCGGCGCGCGGCGTGCGCTCAGGCCGAACGATAGGCCCGGCGCAATAGGCACGGCGAAGCAATGGGTTGGGCGAAGTCATGGGTTGGGTGCGGTTTCTTCCGCTGCTCGAGCTGAAGCGGTACCGGGCCGCTGATCTCGCGCCCGACCTCTCGGCCGCCGTCACGCTGGCGCTGGTGGGCATTCCCCAGTGCATCGCCTACGCGCTCATCGCGGGCCTCCCGCCGGTGATGGGGCTCTACGCCGCCGCGGTGCCTACGATCGTCGGGGCGCTGTTCCGGTCGTCGCGCCACGTCGTCACTGGGCCTACCAATGCGCTGAGTCTTCTCGTGGGCACGGCCGGCGCGGCGGCCCTCGGTCTCGACCCGGTACCGACGGCCCTGCTGCTCGCCTTCTGGGTGGGGGTGATGCAGCTCGCGGCGGGCGGGCTGCGCCTCGGGGTGCTCGTCGACTACATCTCGATACCCGTGGTGATGGGGTACATCACGGGCGCCGGTGTGCTCATCGGCGTCGGGCAGTTGAAACACCTCACGGCCACCGCACCAGCCACTGCGCCGGTCGCGGGGGCGCTGGGCGCAAACACCGCCGTCGGCGCATGGCTCGCCGGGAGTCTCCCCGATACGGTGGGGGCGTGGCTTCGGACCCTGCCCGACGCCAATGGTTGGGCGGTGGCGACGGGGCTCGTCACCGTGGCCGGATTGGTGGCGGGGCGTCGCTTCGGCGGTCGCCGCTTTCCTGCCCCGCTCGTGGTGCTCGGGCTGCTCACGGCGTTGAGCGCCCTCGTCGGGGCGCGTGGGTATGGCGTGCCCACCATCGCTGACCTCGCCCCCATCCCCGCGGGGCTTCCGCCGCTGTCGTGGCCGGGCGGGGAGGGGCCTTGGGCTTGGACCTTTTCCGATACCGTCATGGTGCTCCCCATCGCGGGCGCGGCGACGGTGCTCTCGCTCGTGGAGTCGTCGTCGCTGGGGCGCGCCATCAGCGCCAAGAGCGGGCAGCGGCTCGACATCTCGGTCGAGTTCGCCGGGCAGGGACTGGCCAACCTCGCGGCGGCCTTCTTCGGGGCGTATCCCACCAGCGGGAGCCTCTCGCGATCGGTGCTGAATCACGATTGCGGGGTACAGACGCGCCTCTCCGGCGTCTTCAACGGGGCCATCATCGTTCTGGTCCTGCTCGCGCTCGGCCCGGCCGTGAATCACACGCCGATCGCCGCCCTCGCCGGGCTGTTGCTGGTGGTGGCGTACGACCTCGTCGACCGCCCGCGGATCCGACAGATCTTCGCCGGCCGTCGCTCGGACGCCGCGGCCTTTGGGGCCACGGTGGTGGGCACGTGGTTGCTCCGTCTCGACTATGCGATCTACCTCGGCGTCGCGTTGTCGCTGTTCATGTTTCTCCGCCGCGCCCGGCTGCTCACCATTCTGGAGTTGGTCTTCGACGACAACGGCCGGCCCCGCGAGCTCCGCCGCGACGACCCGACGGCGCGGGCGCGGCGGTCGGATGCGATTCGATTGCTTCAGGTCGAAGGCGAGCTGTTCTTCGGCGCGGTGGGCGAACTCAGCCACGCCCTCGACGAGGTCACGCAAGATCCGGGATTGCGGGTGCTGGCCCTGCGTTTGCGCGGCGCCTTCGGGATGGACGTGTCGATCGCCCGCGCCCTCGTCGAGGCACACACCCGGCTCCAGGCCGATGGCCGCCGTCTGATGCTGCTCGACGTCCGCCCCGAGGCCATGGCGGTCCTCGAGCGCACGGGCGTGATCGCCGCGCTCGGGGCCGACAACGTGGTGGTGGCCGCCGAGTGGTTCGACGCCGTCCGCCTCGGGCTCCGCCGGGCGCTCGACACCGTGGAGAGAACGGGCCGCGACGACGACGGCGAACGCGCCCTACGCCGTGCCATCGACGACCCGCCGCGAGCCTGACCTCGGGCGACCCACGCCACGGCACCCCGGCCCAGAGGGCGCCAGTCTGCGTGTTCGTCGCTGAGCGCGATCTGGGTATCGTCGCCGGCGGAGCTGCTCCCGGCGGGGGGAGTGCTTCATCCGCTCCGGACGGGCGTATAGGTGAATTTTACCTCAGAGTAAGTGTGTTAGCCTTCAAGTTGACGATGTGCACGGATTGGGAGGAATCGTGAGAGGATTGAACAAGACCTTGGCAGCCGTCGCGTTCTCGTTGGTCAATTCTGGGGTCGTCGGGTGTGCATCGGATCTGGGGGTCCACTGCTCGCATGCCGAATGGGGAAGGCGTGCTGTCGACGGAGTGTAGGTACTTCGATCCCGGTCAGGCGGTTAGTTTCTACGGCGATCTTCCCTCGTGTTTGCGTCCTTGTGACGAGCACGACGATTGCTTTGGTGACCAGAGTTGCGGTTTGGTCGAGGACCTCGGAAGAGAAGAATGGGAGATTAGGAGCGTCAGCGTCTGTGTTGGGTCGATTGACTGACCGCCGCTTCGGCTCGACACCGCGCGCTGGGCGAGTCCACACCACGGCGCACCGCCAAGGTCGAGTCGACGGTGCACCGCGCAACCAAGGGCGGAGCCAATACGGACCACCGCGCAACGGCGGCAAGAGCCGGGTGGGCAGGGTCGGTGGGGCGCCGCAGGGGCGAGAGCGGCCGGGCCACGTTGGGCAAACGACCTGGGGGGCAGGGGCGATGGTCCTCCTGATGATCGTAGGTGCCGCATGTGCGAGCGAGACCGACGGTTCCACCTCGGGAAGCGGCGGGGCCGGCGGAGGGGGTGGGGCCGCCGCCGGCGGAGCGGGGGCCGCGGCCGGCGGCTCAGGCGGTAGCGACGCGACCGTCAACGTGTTTCACGCGGCAGCGATGTCTTCGCTCACCGTATGCATCGACGGGGTCGCCTGGGGCGACGTCGATGCGGGAACGGGAACCGCGATACCAATAGAGGCGGGCTCGCGCACGCTGGGTTTCACCACCACTACGTGCGACAACCTCGACATCGTAGAGACCGTGACCGCGGGTGATGACCTCAGCGGCACGAACGTAACGGTGTACGGCGACGATTCGGCGAGTTTTCCGCTGGCCCTACAGGTGAATAGGTTTTCGCCGCCAGCCTTCGGGTGGCAATTCCGCCTTCTCCATACGCTTCGGGGGGTAGATGAGCTCGCGTGTGAGCTCGCCCAACCGCTCGACGGCAATACCGACTTGGAACAGGCCGCGTACGGCCAGGAGGGTGTCAGCACCATGGGGGGCTTCCAAGGGTATCTTGGATTCACCGGCCCGGGGGCACCCTCGACGTTGGCGTGTACGACGGGACCGGAACGTTGCTCGGGGCGCAGCCCTTTTCGTTTGTCGCAGAGCGCGTCTATGGCCTCATCGTGATGGGTACGGCGCAGTCGCCGATGCTCATGGTGTGCGAGGAGCGGCCTGACGTGGGGTGCGACGCGTTCCCGCTGTGAGAGAACGAACGGACCATGCCGAAGTCCAGACGGGTGGGCGCGGGCGGCTCGCGCTCCTTGGAGGCGGCGCCATTCGCTCAGGGAACCGTGGCAGGCTCGATGAATCGATAGCCGCTACCGGTCCGCACCGACGTGGTCGTTTGATTGACGGGATCGACCACGCTCACCCCGATGCTGCTGCTGCTGCTCGTGACCAACCAATTGCCGTTGCCCAGCGGATGAACCCCGCGGGCGCTGCTCACCGTCACCGAGGTCACCACCGTTCCCTGGGGCGTCACTTCGGAGACGACACCGGCGGAGAACGACGCGACGAGATAGTTGCCGTTCCCGGCCTCCTTGACCTGTTGGGGAAAGTTCGTCGCGAGGAGCTGCATCGGAGCGGCTGGGTTCCCTTGGGGATAAAGGATGACTTGGTCGGGAGTGCCAATGTCCGACGCGACCACATCGCCCCCCGAGGCGACGATGACGTCGAAGGGGTCCAGCCCAACCACGAAGTCGGAGAGCTTGGTGCCCGCGGCGTCGAACCGGTTGATGGCATTTTCGCCGTTGTTGCTGACCAACATGTCGGTCCCGAGAAAGTCGATGCCACGGACGTTGTTGAGGCCGTCGTTGGTGTCGGCGAAGACCCCGACGTAGGTGCCGTCGGCCTGAAATTCGAACACCGCGTCTGCGAGTTGGTCCGACACGTAGACGTTGCCGTTCGGGCCCTGGGCCGCGCAGATCGGGGTGCTGAATGACCACGGGTCGGTCGCCTGGTTCGGTCCGAGCCAGTCGCCCAGGTAGGCCCCCGTCTGCGGGTCGTACTGACCGATGGCGTCGTCGCTGGAATCGGGGATGAGCAACACGGCGGTGACGGCCCCCATACCGCCGGCGCCGCCGGAGCCCATCATGCCGCCCATGCCGCCCGCGCCCATGCCGCCCGCGCCGCCGGTCCCCATCATGCCGCCCATGCCGCCCGCGCTCATGCCGCCGGCGCCGCCGGTCCCCATCATGCCGCCCATGCCACCGGCGCTCATGCCGCTCGATGTGGTGGCGCTGGACGAGACCGTGACGCCGTTGGAGGTCGTGGCGCCGGTCGTCGTGGCGCCCGTTGTCGTCGTCGCGTCGCCGCCGTCGTCGTCGTCTATTGCGTCGTCACCTCCGTCGGCGCACGCGACGAGGGTGAGCAGGACGGCCGTGTATCCCAGGAACTTCCGCATGGGCCACGCTAGGCGCTTGCGCGTGCCCTCGACAAGGGTGTCGTCACGTGAGGGGCATGCAGTTCCCCTCTTCTGGCGAGCTCTGGTAGTTTTTGGCGGTGGACGTGCGAAAAGTGATGATTCGGGGGCTGACGCTTCTCTTGTGGCTCGGGGTCGCCGGTGGGGTCGTGGGAGGGTGCGATGCGCTCAGCAGCAAGACCGAGACCCGTCGGGACGACGACGATGGCGACCGCCGGAAGAAAAAGAAGAAGAAGAAAAAGAAGAAGCGGGCGGACGACGACGGAGATGACGGCGCCGACGGCGACAAGGCCGAGGCAAGCCCCAAGCCTCCGAAGGTCGTTCCGGTTTCGGAACCGGACGCGGGGGCGAAGCTCCTGGAGAACGCCGTCTACAAGCGGATCCCGTCGACCTCGGTCGAAGTCCCGGTGCCAAACGGGTGGAAGGAGTTCAAGACCGGCCTCTACAGCGGCGTACAGTCGCCCGACGACAAGGTCGCGGTCGTCTTCACCCCGGTGACCTACCGCAGCGAATACGTCGGGCGGGTGCAGGACATCGAGCGAAGGCTGGGCATCACCAACGAGCGGGTGACGAACAAGTCGAAGGCGCCCATCGGTCCCAACCGTCTGCAAGCGGAAATCACCGACGCCACGTGCAACTTTCACGGCAAACCGGGACAGCTCGCCTACGTGCTGGTGCAGCAGAGCGGGGGCAAGCGGGTTCACGTCTTGGTGGTGTTCGTCGCCGAGAATGCCGCCAACAAGGCGGACATCGACATCGGCCACGCCGCGATTCTCAACCTGCGCTGACGTAAGATCGACCCCGCGGATGAGCACCCCCGAAGAAGAAAGCGACCCGCCGCCGGACGACGGCGATGACGGCGACGCCGCGGCCGCGCCGTCGGGCCCACCCGAAGATCCCGACGACGAGGTGGTGCCGCCTTCCTTGCCCCCGCCGCCTCCGCCGCCGCCACCTCCCGTGACGGCGGCGGCGCCGCTCCCGCCGCCTCCTCCGCCGCTCCCTCCGCTCGACGGCGATGCGCCGCCCCCGGCGTCGGTCCCCGTGCCCCCGCCTCCGGCCTCTCCCGTGGCCACCCGCCCTCCGCCTCGCGTCGACGAGGTCACCCCGCTCGAGGGTCCGGTCTACGCCGAGACGCGCATCGTGCTGCGCGGTGATCACTTCGATCGGGTCACGGTCGTCCGTGTGGGCGGCCAGATCGCCATGACGGTGGGGGTACGCGAACCGAGCGAGCTCCGGGTGCTGGTGGCGCCCCTAGAAACGCCCGGAAACGTTCCGATCTCCGTGCAAAACCCGGGGCATGACCCCGTCGTCTTCGAGCAGGCGTTTCGGTACGCGCCGCTCGCGCCCCCCCGGCTCATGAGCGTCACGCCCGCGCGCGGCGATGCGGGGGGAGGGACGGAGGTCAGCCTGCTCGGGGCCGACTTTCACCCTCGCGCGCAGGTGACGGTGAACGGGGAAGCCGTCGGAGCCAGCACCTACATCGACCCGACGACCATCGATCTCGTCATGCCCCCGGGTCCCGCCGGTCGCGCGGTCGACATCGTCGTCGTGAACCCCGACGGCGCCGAAACCCGGGCCCGACGCGCCTTTCAGTACGACCCGTCGGGCGCGTAGGGGCACCGTTCGGCCACGTAGGACCACCCTGCGCGGTCCCCGTCGCCCTGATTCACCGCGGCCCTGTTCACCGCCGCCCTGTTCACCGCCATTGGGTCGACGAAGCGTCAACGCATTCACGCCCGACCACCCGCAAAGGAGCGTTCGCGGCGGGGACATGCCGGCATGGCCCTTGCGGTCCTTCACGGCATGACGACCTCATGCATTCGCCGCGCCTCACGTCTCCGAGGGGGGCGTCGGGGCGTGGCCATCCGGAACCTGTGGTTGGGCCTGGCGCTGGTGGCGGCGTGCGCCCCGAGCGATGCGCTCTTCGGGCCGGCGGACGACCCGCCCCCCGCGCCGGCGTCCGTCGGCGCGACTTCTTCCTCGGCCACCACCGTCACCGGAGGAGGCGCCTCCCTTTCCGGCGTGGGCGGCCACGGAGCGGGCGCGGGCGGGGCGGGCGGCGGAGGAGGGGTCACGTCGGAGGTTCGCCCGAGCTGCGTCGGACTCCCGCCAACGTGCGGCGCGAACGCGACGGACGACTGTTGTGACGCGCGGCCCGTCCCCGCGGCGACCTTCGATCACCTCGGTGCCACCCTCTCGGTGTCCGGGTTCCGCCTCGATCGATTCGAAGTCACCGTGGGGCGCTTTCGGCGCTTCGTCGCCGCCGTCGTCGACGACGGGTGGCGTCCGTTCCCGGGTTCCGGTCGCCATGAACACGTATCTCCCGTCGGTTTGGTCGACGACCTCGAAACCGGCTGGGATCCGCAGTGGGACGCCAGTCTGCCCGCGGATGCGGCGGGTTGGGATGCGATGTTGGGATGTGAGGAGTTCGGCCCCGGAGCGAGCACGTATGCGCAATGGTCCCCGACGCCCGAGGGCCGCGAGACGCGCCCCATTGGTTGCATGACGTGGGTCGCCGCCTACGCCTTCTGCATCTTCGACGGGGGCTTTCTCCCCACCGAAGCGGAATGGTCGCTCGCCGCCACCGGAGGGCAGCCGAGCGCCCACCCCTACCCATGGGGCGTCGCCGCCCCGAGCCCGGCCCGGGCCGCGTACGATTGCGCGAGCGACGGTTGCGATCGCGATAGCGTGGCCCCGGTGGGGACCCATCCGACCGGCGCGGGCCCGTTTGGACACGACGACCTCGCGGGCAACGTGTGGGAGTGGACCCGCGACCGTTTCTCGAGCCCCTTCGCCAAGTCGAATTGTGTCGACTGCGTGGTCCTTCAGTCGGGAGGCAGCACCTACAGTGCGCGCGGAGGTGGCTTCATCGGCCCCGCCGCGGACATGGCCACCGCCACCCGCGCGACCTTCTCGCTGCCCCGGGGAAGCGGCATCGGTCTCCGCTGCGCCCAGAGCCCCTGACGGCGCCGTCGAAAGGCATCAGGGGGAGATGCGCATCTCGATGCGGCTGTACTGACCGGTGGCGTTCGAGGACAGCTCGGTCGACGGCCCCGAGTTGAGGCCGCCTTGGTAGATGAGGCGGGTGAGCGTGACCGGTTGGCCGAGAATGGTCGTCGCGTACGTCGTGGTCGTTCCGTACGAGTTTCGCATGGTCGTCGTGCCGCGGGCGCCGAGAATTCCGATGATGTCTCCCGCCTGCACGGGGATGCTGACGGGGATGTAATTGCTGCTCGTGTCGCTGTTCGTATAGAACAGAGACACGTAGCTGGTCGTCGTCATGCTGAAGTTCGGCGGGGGACCGCCGGTGAAGCGGACGACCTCGATGTTCTGGTTGTTCGGCGCCTGGGTCCCGACGTCGGTGGGTACACGAAGCTCGACGATGGTGAAGTTTACCGGGGCGGTGAACCAAAAACCGCGCGTCAAGGTCGAGCTGAAGATGCTGCCGAATGGCCCTACGTCGACGTCGGTCACCGCGCAATCCGTGTCGTTCTGGGCGGTGCAGGTCGACGGGCAACAGCCATCTCCGTCGACGCAGGTGGTCACGGCGGTACCGCCGACGCACATGCCGGCCGAGCACGTCTCTCCCGTCGTGCACCCATTGAGGTCGTCGCACAGGCCGCCGTCCATCACCGCCTGGCCCACGCAAAAACCGGTAGCGGTGTCGCACACGCCGAGCTGACATCCCTGGGTCAGGGCCGAGCAATCGAGGGGGACGCCGCCTCCGCAGGTGCCGTTGCTGCAGGTGTTGTTGACGGAGCATAGATCCATCGTGTCGGTGCAGGCGCCGCCGTCGTTGCCCGGGGTGGGCTCGCACATCCCATTTTGGGGGTTGCATTGGGAGACGAAGCATTCGTTCGGCGTGGGGGCGAAGAAGCAGTCGTTGGGGACGCCCCCGCCACAACTTCCGTTGGTGCACACCGTCCCCGTGAGGCAGAGGTCCATCGAGGTGCAGGCGGTGCCGTTGGCGACGGGTTCGGTGCCACAGCTCTGGCTCGCTTCATCACAGGTGATGGCGGAGCACTGAGGGGGCGTCATGCCACAATCGTTGGGC
Organism: Myxococcota bacterium; assembly: GCA_039027095.1. Lineage (GTDB taxonomy): Bacteria > Myxococcota_A > Polyangia > Polyangiales > Polyangiaceae > JAPYTK01. The sequence goes on along the minus strand of JBCCLB010000109.1, from coordinate 9,010 downwards.
GGCCCCCCGACGCACGTCCCCGTGCCGTCGCACGTGTCGTCGACCGTGCAAAACTGGCCGTCGTCGCATGGCGCTCCCGCGTCGCGCGGGACCACGGTGCAAGCGCCCACGGCGCCCGGAAACTGTCCGGTGTTGCACACCGACTGGAGGCACGGCGGCGTATCGATGGCACTGCAATCCACACCGCACGGCAACTCGATTCCGCCGCCGCTCCCCCCCGCGCCGCTCGTGCTGCCCCCGGCGCCCGAGGTCGCCGCGGTGGTGGTGCCGGTCGTCGTGGGACTGCCGCCGCCATCGTCGTCTTCGTCATCGTCGTTTGAGGACGCGCTGGCCGAGCAGCCGCCCGCGAGGACCAAACCTGCGATCACCCCCAACACCCACCGCCACCGCGCCGTCATGACGTCAAGATATCGGAGTCGGACCTCGAGGCCAAAACCGGTGGGCGCACGCTGTCGCAGCCAAACGCCGAATCAGGCGGTTGTGGCGGCGCTACGGGCCCGTAAAAACGCCGTGAGCCGCGCGCCCGCCCGTCGGGCCCCGGCGATGTTTCTCGCCGTCGGTCCGAGCTCGAGCTCGGCGAGCGGTCCCGTCACGTGAACCCGGGGGTGCCAGCGCAGGGCCCAATCGACGACAGGATACCCGCAACGCGCGCAGGGCAGCGACGCGGACGCGATCAAGTGGTCCACCATGGCCCCTCCTGGTCGGGCGGGGGAAAACCCCGTCGCGAGCAGCACGCGATCGAACCCGAAGACGTCAGGGGCCCCCTCGAGGCGAAGAAAGACCTCGTCCGCCCCGTAGCCGACGTCGACGATCCCCTGTCGTCGCCACGTCACCTCGCGGCGCGCGACGGCGCGGCGAAACGCGCGAATGACCTCCGGCGGCGCCGAGCCCCCGGGCCGTGCTTCATCGATGAGGGCGCGGCGACGGTCGGGGTCCCGCTCGCGGTGAAACGCCAACATTCGCTTCGGACCGAGCCAAGCGCGGTCGCTATCGAATTGCTGCTGGCGAAGCGGATGGCGACACACCACCGTCGCGTGGTGCCCTTCGCGCGCCAGTCGGAGTGCGGTCTGGAGGGCCGAGATCCCCCCTCCGATCACGGCGACCCGCTCGCCGCGGTCTGCGGGCCAACCGTCGAAGTTCGGTTGAAAGATGTGATGCACGCGCGGGTGCGCGGGGTCCGCCCAGTCCGGCCATCGAGGCTGCTCGCTGGTGCCCAACGCCAACACGATGCGCCGCGCCTCGAGCACGCGGCCGTCCGAGAGCTCGACGGCCACCGTACGACCTCCCACGACGCAGGTGGACGCCCGGGCGGGCACGTGCAGATCGTCGAGGCCATACGTTCGGATCACGTGGTCGCAGTGCGCGTCGAACAGCGGAAGGGAGGGGCGCGCAAACGGGGCCGCGAAGAGCCCGCGACGCCGAGGCCGCTTGCGACCGCCGACGAAGTGCCGCAACGAGAGCGGGCGAACATCGACGTGATGCACCGCCGGCGAGCGGAGGTGGGTCATCCCGGTGACCGCAGTGCATGCACGCCACCGCGCGAGCAAGACCGGCGCGGGGTCGACGATCCGCAACGTCTGGGACGAGACGCCCCCCTCGCCGAGGAGTCGCGTGGCGACGTGGACCCCGTGGACCCCGCCGCCCAGGATCAGCCAGTCGAGGGGAGGGGCGGCGGTACCTCGTCGGGATGCACGGTCCCGCCGATGAGCCGTAACGCCGTGGGCGGCGTCGTTCCGGTCGCGTCCGCGCGCCAGAATTTGATCCGGAGGTCGCATGGGTTGCGGTTCAGGGGCCGTCGAACGCGTCGTCGACCAGAGCTCGCAGGCGCTCGCGTTCGCGGCGTCGCGACGGGGGACGTTCGGCGCGCTTCTTCTCGATGTCGCGCATCACGCTCGCGAGTTCCGCGTCATCGGGGGCGCTCACGCCTTTGGGGCGGCCGATGCCGAGGACACGAGACAGCCAGCCCCGGGCGGGGCTGAGCGAATAGCTCCGCGCTGCGATCGCGTCTGGGTCTTCCGCGAGCAACCGGACGACCTTGGCGTTCGACTTCACCCACGCCGTCGCCTCGTCGAAACAGGCCTGCGGCGTGGGGTCCAGGTGTCGCCGCGCCGTGCGGACGTCCCCGTTTTGGCCTTCGCAGTAGATGGCGAGCGCGAGCCCGAGTTCGTCGACCGTCATTCGCGTGGCGACCGCCACGTTGACGCTGCTTCACCCTTTTCGATAAACGTACGCGCCGTTGGTCAACAGGGTACCGAACCCGAGCCAGACCCCAGTGAGGTCGATGCCGTGCTCGTAATCCTCCCGCCCGAACGTCGAGGCCAGTCCCGCTTCTTGTAAAAAGATGTGACCCACCCCGCGCACCATGGCGGTGAGCAACACGATGGGGTTGCCGAGCTCGTTGGCGAGAATGTTGACTCGGTAGCCGTTCCCTCGTGGTTCCACCCGAGGGACGGTGCCGGTGCGGCCGGGAGCCGCCCCGGTGCCACAGGCGCCGCTGGCGCATCCCCCTCCTCCATCGGGCCCGTCCCCATCGGGCGCGACCAGACGCCCTTCGATCTTCAGATCGCTCAGCCCCGCGTGTTTGACGACGCGTCGGAGGAGTCGGTGTACCGATCCGGGGCTCCCGTCGAAGCGGTCGGGAAAACACGTCCCCGTCGGAAGCACGAGTCCACTGACCGGCTCGGCTCCTCCGCGGAGAAGTCGAGCGCCCTTGTCGAGGATCCAGTGGATCCGGTCCTCGCGCGGCAGCAACTGATCCACCGCGAGAGCCTAGCAGACGTCGGCAGCGTGGTCGTCCGTGGGCAAGCTGCCTGAAGCCGATGAGAGGCCGATGAGGTTGCCACGCACCCGTCGACCAGCGACGCTGCCTCCCATGGGTGCGGGAAAAACGTTCGAAGGTGAGTTTCGTCCCCCGGGCATGGCCCGCTCCGTGACGCCGATCCTCATCGGTGGCCCCGGTCGCTGTGTCGTCTCCCCCGAGGGCCTCGTCGTCGAAGGCCAGAAGGTGCGGTCCCAGGGGCCCGTGATGCTGCTCATCCTCTTCGGGATGTTGCTGGCGTTCTTCGGGTTGGTCACCTCGCTCGGTCTCGACCTCGACAGCCGCGGGACCAAGGTGCTCGGCGTGATCGTGATGCTAGGGGCCCTTGCCATCAGCACGGCCCTGGCCAAGCGACAGAAGGCGAAGGAGCCGACGAAGGTCGTCTTCCCCTGGGCCAGCATCAAAGATGCTCGTGAGGAAGGCGACCTCGCGCTCGTCGTCGTCAAAAAATTCAAGCCCAAAGGGGGCCTGTACTTCGCCCCGCGCGAGGGCCTCGACGGCTTCCTTCAGGCCGTGAACGACGCACGCCGCGCGTGAGGCACGAGGCCGAGTCTCCTCCCGCTTGTCACGTTGGGGCGGAGACGGTCTGCATGATCTCGCGGCGGAGTTTTCGACCGATTTCATCGAGGGGCAGGTCGTTGTCGTCGTAGCCGAAGGGGTCTTCGATCTCGACGCCGATCTCGTCGATGCCGAACATGCCGAAGGCGACGATGCCCGCGCCCACGGTGGCGAGCCATCCGAGGCCATCGATGAGGGCCAACGGAACGGTGAAGCAAAAGAAGGTGAGAAACAGTTTGATGTGGTGGGCGTACGCGAAAGGCACGGGCGTCTCGAGGATGCGCTCGGCGCCCCCCCAGAGGTCGACCAGGGCGCCGATGTTCCCTTCGATGCTGCGAAGCCGGTGTTCGCTCAAGCGTCCGGCGTCGGCTTCTCCGACGTACAGATCGGTGAGCCAGCGGCTGACTTCCAGCGGCGGGGCCGAGGCCTGTCCGAGGCGTTGGATCTCGTCGTCTCGGAGCAGGTCACGCAGCTCCTCGAAGTCGCTCTCGCTGCGGAGGTGGCGCCGCACCGCGGTGTAGAGGGCGACCACGTAAGCGCCGGCTCGGACCCGCGCCTCCTCGTGCGACACGAACGACCGCGTCTGGCGGGCGAGGTCGCGGCATCGGTCGACTACGCCCTCCACGAGCTTGCGCCCCTCCCAGTAGCGGTCGTAGGAGGCATTGGTACGGAACACCAGCAGGAGCCCCAGCGCGACTCCGGTGATCGTGTGCACCACCACCGGGATCGACAAGTCCACGAGGCCGCGTTCGCGGAGCACGAGGCCGACCGCCGCCACCGCGACACAGATGAGCGTGCGGGCGGCGACCCGGGGCACCACGGTCCCGCGGACGCTCAGCACGATCTGGAGCCAACTGCGCGTTTCGTAACGGATCATCGTCGACCGCCGGCCTCGGAGCATACACCGGAGGCCGGCCTTGCTCGCAGTTTCCTCTTGCAATCTACTCTCAGGTAGATATGGTGGGCGGAGAAGTTGGAGGCCCTATGAACAAGCAACTCATCACCCGGGTGCCCCTCGCCGTGCCGACGCTCGTCCTCGCGGTAGCCGTCGTGCTCGCCACGCTCGGCACCATGACGGCCGCTGGCCTCGGCGCCATTCCCGTGTGGGCGGCCGGCACCCTGATGTTTTTCATCTGCTTCGCCGCGTTCACGCCGATGCACGACGCCACCCATCGCGCCGTGGGGAAGAAGGGCAAGATCAACGAGATCGTGGGCCGCGTCTGCGCCGCCATCTTGCTGGTGCCCTTCGGTGCGTTTCGGCACATCCACTTGCAGCACCACCGGCACACCAACGACCCCGAGCACGACCCCGACTTTTACAGCGGCAACGGGCCCGTCTGGCAGCTCCCCTTTCGCTGGCTGACCCAAGACCTGACCTATTACGCGATCTACTTTCGCGCCGGACGGCCGCGTCGCGAGCTCATCGAGGCCATCGTCACCGTCGTCCTCAGCATCGGCGCGGTGGTAGGTCTGAGCTTTTGGCTGGGCGCCGACGTCATGCTCCTCGGGTGGGTGTTGCCTTCGCGATTGGCCATCGGAGCGCTCGCTTTCGCCTTCGACTATCTGCCCCACCATCCGCACTCGATCCCCGCGTCGGAGGACCGCTACGCGGCGAGTCGCATCTTCGAGTCGAAGTGGCTCACTCCGGTGCTGATGTTTCAGAATTACCACCTGGTGCACCACCTCTACCCGAGCGTCCCGTTCTATCGCTACGGCACGGTGTGGTTGGACCAACGCAGCGCCCTGATCGCCAAAGGCGCGCGCGTGACCACCTTCGGGGAACCGGCGGTGCGACCCGAAGGAGCGGGCCTCGACGCGTCGGCGGCCGTCCGCGACGCGGCTTGATCCGGTGGCGATTGGTCCGCCAGGTCGCCTCGAGCCGGGGCGCCGTCTCGAACCGGTCTCGGCCGCCGTGAGCGAGGGGGCCGCCCCATGACCCGCGACCCCCTTGCGTTGCTTCGGCAGCATTGGGGGTTCGACGCGTTTCGGCCGGGACAACAGAAGGTCATCGACGCCCTTCTCGCCGGTCATTCGGCGGCGGCCGTGTTTCCCACCGGAGGCGGCAAGTCGCTCTGTTACCAACTCCCCGCGCTGTGCTTCGAGGGGCTCACGCTGGTCGTGTCGCCCCTCATCGCGTTGATGAAGGACCAGATCGACGGGCTCACCCGGCGGGGGATCGAGGCCCGTCGCATCGAGAGCACCCTCTCCCCCGATGCCATCCGGGAGACCATGGAGCGCGCCCGCTCCGGGGCGCTCCGGATGCTCTACGTGGCGCCCGAGCGCTTCAACAACGAGCGCTTTCGGAGGTCGCTCGTCGGCCTTCCGATCGCGCTGTTCGCGGTCGACGAGGCCCATTGCATTTCCGAGTGGGGTCACAGCTTTCGCCCCGACTACCTCAAGCTCGTACGGTACGCCCGCGCCCTCGGAGCGCATCGGGTGTTGGCCCTGACCGCCACCGCGACCCCGGCCGTGCTCGAAGACGTGTGCCGACAATTTGGGATCCCACCCGAGCGGGCGGTCGTCACGCCGTTTTATCGTGAGAACCTCCTGCTCCGGACGGAGGTGCTCGAACCGTCGGCGCGCGATGCGGCGCTTCTCGCCCGGCTCGCGCCCGGCGCCCCGACCATCGTCTACGTGACGCAGCAAAAGACGGCCGAAGAGGTGGCGGCGACGCTCACGGCGGCGGGCCATGGCGCCGTCGCTTACCACGCCGGGCTGAAACCCGATGAGCGCGCCTCCCGGCAAGAGCGTTTCATGACCGGAGAGGTGCCGGTGGTGGTCGCCACCATCGCCTTCGGGATGGGGGTCGACAAGGCCGACATTCGCGCCGTCATCCATTACAACTTGCCGAAGAGCCTGGAAGGCTACGCGCAGGAGATCGGTCGGGCCGGTCGCGACGGGGCCACCTCTCGCTGCACCTTGTTCGCCTGTGCCGCCGACGTCGACCGGCTCGAGAACTTCGCGTACGGCGATACCCCTACCGAGGCCGCCGTGAGCAGCTTGGTCGAGGCGATCTTCGAAGCCGACGACCGCGTCGAGGTGTCGTTTCCCGCGTGGGCGGCCGAGCACGACATCCGGTCGGTGGTGCTGCGCACGCTCTTCACCTACCTCGAGCTCGACGGTCACATCGAGGCGGGCACCCCCTTCTACGAGCGCTACCGGTTCCAACCGCTGCGCTCGTCGGCGGAGATGTTGGCTTCGCTGCCCGAATCGGAGCGCGCGGTGACCCGACGTATCTTGGCTCAATCGAAAAAGGCTCGGCTCTGGTTCGACCTCGACGTGGGGGCGGCGGCCAAAGCGGCAGAGGTCGACCGGGGACGGGTGGTCGCGGTCCTCGATGGGCTCGCGGGTCGGGGCTTCGTGACCCTCAAAACGCAGGGCCTGCGGCATCCCTACCGGATCGTCGCGCGGCCCGAGCATCTCGACGTCCTTGCCGCTGAGCTCTTCGCGCGCGGCTTATCCCGCGAGCAGCGCGAGGTGGCGCGTTTGCGTGAGGTCTTCGACTTCGTCGACGCCGAGGACTGCCAGTCGGCCCGCCTCGCCGCGCATTTCGGGACGCCGATCGACGCGCCGTGTGGCCATTGCTCGGCGACGACCGAGCCGACCCGACCGTCGCTTCGCGCGCAACTCGAAGAGGCCAGCCGCCGAGCCCCCGAAGTACCGGCCGACGTCGTGGTCGCCGCGCGGGCCCTCGCCGATGGCGGCCGTACCCTCGACGGTCCCCGCGCCGTGGCCCGTTTTCTGTGCGGCCTCCCGTCGCCCCGGAGCCAGCGCCAACGCCTCACCCGAAACCCGCTCTACGGTCGTCTCTCCTCGTGGCGCTTTCTGGACGTCCTCGCCGCCGTCACCGGCGAGCCAAATAGGTAAGCGCGGAGTCGACACGACGGGGGTCGAGGCGTCGCGAACCCGAGAGAACGCGTTTACACCCTCGACCACAACCGTTGATGGTGTCGGCGATGCTCGCCGACAACGTCGACGAGGGCGAGCATCGCTCCTCAGAGCCGGTTCTATTGTCCTGGGTGTGCTGTATTATTTGGGTCGGTCAAGTCTACCGACTTGACCGCCACTAGGGAGGCGGGGGCGGCATGAGCGCCTCGGGGTCGAAGGCCACCCGAACAACGCCGGTCTGCCCCACGATGGTGGCGATGCCATCCGGGGTGACGGCGAGCTCGGGGTCGAGGGCCCGCCACGCCGCGGTCACGGACAGTCCCGGGAGGTCCTCGAGAGCGTCGAGCTCCGTCGTCGGCGCGGGGGCGGCGTCGATGGGCACCGTGAAGGTCACCTCGGGCATGTCGCTGGCCAGCTCGAGGATCGCGCCGCGGCGTCGCGGTGTCGCCACGATCCAGGTTCGTCCGCACGTGGCCCCGTCGAAGGTGACGTCCATCGCCACCTTCATGCCGTGCGGCCGCACCGCGTGCACCGTGGCCACCCCGTCGACGTCCGCTGCGTCGAGCTGTCGCTTCAGGTCGACGAAGGGGAGGACGCGCGCCCAGCGGAGGGCGCCTTCGTCCGGCCCCTGGTCTTCCCGAAGCGCCAAAGGGGGACGCGGCACGGCGATCTCTTGGTCGTCGCACGCCGCGGGGCCGACCGTGCCCGCAAGCGTGGCGCCGACGGTGAGCGTGCCTTCGGTCGTGGTCGGGAGACGAAGGTTGACCTCGGTCGGCCGGAGTCGCCAGCAGCCCGCCGACGCCCCGAGTTGGCGCGGGCGCGAGAGCCACGCCACGCCGCGATCGACGAGGGAAGGCAGCTGTTTCAAGGCCGCATTCACCTCGGCCTGTGCGCGCCGCTTTCCCGTCGCCGCCGCCTCGACGACCCGGGCGGTGGCGTCGATGCCCGCCACCGTGCACCCGCTCCCGACGGTGACCGCGAGCGAGGGCGGGGGAAGGATCCAGTCGGCACCCGGACGCAAGTTCAGCACGGTGCGACTCGACAGCTGAGGCTGGCAACGGCCGTAGGTCGGGCAGAGCGGGCCGAGCGGTTTGCAGATCTCGACCGCGGCCGAGATCGGGACGTCGACGATGAGCTCTTCCTCGCGGATGCGGACCGACGGTCGTCCGCGGGTGACGCGATAGCTGAGCTCCCCCGCGGCCCCCACCGGTCGACGGGTGGCGGCATCGAGGGTTCGCGGGAGCCGCGCGTCGGCGAGGCGCACGAGCCCATCGACGGGGGCCTGCGCGACCACCACGAGCGTCGACCTCGGCGCGACGAAAGGCGGGGCGGGGGTCTCGGGAAGCGACGTGGCGACGACCGTCGTCGCACATCGCGCCGGTGCCGGCCGTTCGTCGTCACCGTCCGCCGAGGAAGTAGACCCATCGACCGACGCACCGTCGCGCCCCACCCAGAGGGCGCCCGCGGCCGAGAGCGCGATGGCGCCCCCCGTCGCGTACACCCCCCATCGTTTTCTCCCTCGGGTCGTCTCGGTGTCGCGCACGACCCGGTACCCTAGCCTTGCATCCACCCCGACGGCGCCCGAGTTTTACACCCTCGACCACAACCGTTGATGGTGTCGCGATGCTCGCCGACAAGTCGGCGAGGGCGAGCATCGCTCCTCAGAGCCGGTTCTATTGCCTTGGGGGTGCTCTTTTATTTGCGTCGGTCAAATCTACCGATTTGACCGACAGTGTAGAATTCGTC
>JBCCLB010000108.1:0-18687 GCA_039027095.1 Myxococcota bacterium | reverse complement strand
CGACCATTCGATGTCGGCCCGAACGCCATCCGCCCCGACGAGCGCCGAGGCCTGACCATCGGCGAACGAGAGCTCGAGCTGCGCCCCGTCGGCGAGCGCGAGCCGGCCCGAGCGCGGCGTGCCGTCGGGTCCCCGGCGGACCTCGACGTCCTGGACGGGGAGGTCGCGGTCTTCGAAGATGACGCGCGTCGATGTGGCTTCCCCCTCGATGCCCTCGTGGTCGACCTTCAGCTCGCGCCACGGCTCGGCCCGTAGCGCCCGCGACCACCAGGCGCTGCCGAACGCCCCGCCCGCGAAGCCGAGAAACGAGAAGACCAGGGCCCCGAAGAGCGCGCCGCGCGGGGGTCCATCCGCCACGCCACGTCGTAACGCTCCCGGCCACGGCGGGCAACGCCGGCGCCCGTCGCCCGGCGGCTCAGGGAGGGATGGAGGCCGCATCGAAGGCGGCGTAGCGGCCGTCGCGAGCGAGGAGCCGAACATGCACGGCGTCCCCGTCGAAGACGAGACGCGCGAGGGCGGGGTCCGATGCGGTGGCGAACGCCGTCGGTGCGCGAACCACGACGACGTCGTAGTAGCGCGCGTACACCCCGCGCGGGTCGTAGTCCTCCGGGGTGAACTCCCACCCGCGCACAGGCCACGCCGGTTGGGAGTACGGCTTGAAGTTGAGCGGTACCGAGGCGTAACGCGCGAAGTTGAAGGCGTACTCGCCGCCGGTACGGGCCCCGTAGTAGCCCGCCGTGTGAATGAGCACGCCGTTGCGAAAGGCGTAGGTGGAGGGCTCGTAGATGACGGCCGTGACCCGCCGTCCAGGGGGAATCGCATCGATCACGCGTGACAGCCCGTCCGTCTCGACGGCGAAGAGTCGCATGTGCACGGCGAAGTTGAGCGCGCTGGCGGCGCCGAGGCCGAGGACCAACCGCGCGCCGTCGCGTCGCCACCGCGGCGACACCCCCCGAGGGAGGAGAAACAAGAGGCCGAAGAGCGCCGTCTGGCCGAACCGGGGAAAAATGATGTGCGTGCCGATGAACACCATCGGGATGCAGAGGTAGATCCCGAGGCCCACCACGAACGGCAGGACGAGCGGTCGGTCGTCGATACGACGGTGGCGCCGCGCCCACGCGTTCACGGCCACGGCCCCGAGCCCGAGCAGGATCACCGCGCCGAGAAACACCTGGTCGGTGGCATCGACGTGGAGCCCGGTGGTGTACGCGGTAAACCATTGCAGGCGGTGAACCACGTCGGGACCGGTCCCCTCCATGGTGGGATCGCGATACACGGCGGGGTCCCATTGGTACTGCTGCACGTAGACCGCGATGCAGTAGGCGCTGCCGAGCAACAGCGGCGAAAGCGCGAGAACCACCCGTCCCAAAGCGCGAACCAGACGCGTTCGCCGCGAGTCCTCGGAGCGCACCGCCCGCCACACCACCTCGGGCGCGAACGCGAGCGCCAGCGCGCACAGGAGCAACGTTCCCAACACGTGGGCAAAGCCCGACCACAGCCCGAGGAGGCCCACCACCATCGGCCCCACGCGCTGAGGGCGCTGAAGGGTGCGACAGATGAACACGAGCGCGACCACCCCGAGAAACACGCTGAACGCGTAGTTGGCGAAGCCCCACGCGAGCGGCGAGGCAAACAACGCGGGGATGAGAAACGCCGCGTGCCCGGGCGGGCGGTCGAGGGTCCGCAAGAGGGCCACCGTGGCCGCCCCGAGGCCGACGATCGAGGTCCCGACGAGCAAACGCCCCGCCGTCTCGGCCGACATCACCGGGGCCAGCGCTGCGACCGCCCATTGAAAGAACCCGTTGTACGTGAAGTAGTTGAGCGAAAACCCGTCGTGGAGCGGGTGGGATGGATCTGCCATCCGGTGGGCCATCTCGGCCATCGCGACGTGCTGCGGGTAATCCACCATCGGCAGCAGCTGGGGAATGAACAGCGCCGCCGCCAAGCCGAAGAGGGTGGCGTAGTAAACCGCCGTCGCCGCCCGGGTCTCCAGCGCGAGCAGCGACGCCAGGGGCCATCGTCGGGCTACGACGGCGGGCACGGAGGCCTCGGAGGCGCGTAGCATCGGCCGCCGCGTCCTAGCAAAGGTGGATCACCCCGGCTACGGGACGTGGGGGGCCGAGGGCTTACGGCGATGGCGCCGCGGGCCGAAGGATGAAGGTCGCGACGAGCGGCAGATGGTCCGAGTTTCCCTCGCGTCGCACCACGACTTCCGTCGGCTGCAAGGCGGCGTCGTGCATGATGTGGTCGAGCTGCTGCTCGATGGGCCCGAGGCTCGTGTTCCAGCGCCACGTGCTCTGCGCGCCGCCGGGGGGAAGTGCATCGCGAAAGCCACGGTCGCCGAGAAACGAGACCGCTCGTCCGCTGGAGCCCTCGTTGAAATCGCCCGCGACCACCGTCGGCAGCTTTGGATCGAACGCCGCGAAGAAGTCTCCGATCTGGCGTCGTCGTATCGACGGGGTCGTGAAGAGCCCCGAGACGAGACTGCCCGAGTTGCTCACCGGGGGGCGCAGGTGAACCGCGACCATATGCACCGGGCCCAGGTGGGAATCGACCACCAGCCTGAGCCCCGGGAACCAGGCATCGGCATCGCTAGGCTCCAGGCGTTGCGCCACGCGGACCGGATGCACGGACAGCGCCGCGAGCCCCCCCGCCCCACAGCAGTGGTGAAAGGTCATGTGGGGGTAACGCGAAGAGAAGCGACGGCGGAGCGCCACCTCCCACGCCGGCGTGGTCTCCTGCAGGAGCACGACGTCGGCCTCCCCGGCCGCGATGGCGTCGATCGTCGCCCCGTCGCCTGCAAGCCCGTAGTTCACATTGTACGACATGACCCGCAGGGCCGGCGCGGTCGCGGGCGGCGCGAGAGGCTCTGGCGGCGGCGCGAGGCCGTAGCTCGAGGCGTCCCGCGATGGGGGCGCGTCGCCGCGGGCGACCGGCGAGGACCCGCAAGCCGCGAGCGCGGCGACCGAGAAAAGGACGAAGGTCGCGCGCATCATACGACGGTAACGCAGGCCGCTGCGCTCCGCTTTCGGCGAGGCCCGGGTCGCAACGTCGCGTTTCTGCTTCGTGCCGCGACGAAAGGTGGTCATCATGCCGAGGTCATCGTCGCCGGGTCCCAAACTGTGACGCAGACTTCGATGGGGCCCGGGTGGGCGTGGCCTCAGTCCACGGTACGCGGTGAGATGGCGGCCGGTCGAGGCCGTTCAGGTCGTGGGTCCTTCCCCTGCGCGCGAGAGATCGACAAGCGCAGGGAAGGCTCTGTCGAGCGAGCCGTATATCGCCGGCGGAGTCCAAGGCAGCTCTCAAAGGTCATGCAGCCACATCCGTCTCGCGCGCCGTACCCTCATCCTCATCCGCACCCAGCGACGGGCCAAACGCTCCCCCCCCAAAGGGGCAAGCGTCCCACCACCACCATCATCATCGTGGTCGTGATGTTGGTGCTGGTGGTCGTCGGCGGATTCGTCGCCTTCGACGCCACGAGGTCCTTTGGAACCGACGAAACCTCCGTGAGCGTCGAGGTCCGAGGACCTTTCATCGAAGTTCGTGTGGCCCCTCCCGGCGGTCGATTCCAGCCGGGAGACTCGGTGAAGGTCGAGGACCGGCTTGTGACCTGCGACGGGGATCAACCCTGCCGAGAGTTGTCGACGGTGCTCCCAGCGGAGGCGTTCGATCCGGGCCGGCAGTCGCTGTCGGTCGCGGTTCGACGAGGCGACGACCGAGAGGAATCGACGACCGAGTTCGACCTCCCGGCATCCGCTCACGATCCTTGGCTTCGCGTCACCTGCGGCGGGAGCAAGCCCGGGGCACCACTCGGGCCCGCGGCCACCCGAGTCAAGATTCATGGAAACCTCCGCAGCAAAACGTTCAAGCGACTTCCGCAAGAGAACGCTTTGGGAATGGGAAACTGCTCGAGCTTGGGGTCGGGCGCCTTCGACCTCAACATCCGCGCCAACATGGACGCCGAAGTGACGGTCGACGGTGCGCCCATAAAGCTCGACGACGGACAAGGCTACTTCTCCGTGCCGGTCGTCGAGCTCCTCGGTCAGATGGTGGTCAAGGGCGGCAAGGTCGACACGGAAAACCCGGTCGAACGCGCGCTCCTCGTGAACTTCAAGCGAGCGGACAAGGAGGCGTTGAAGCACGAGATCGTGCTGAGTATCGATGCGGGCCAGTCCCTTCGCATGGCTGCGTTTTCGGTTCTCGAAGCGGCCGCCAAACACAAACAGATGCCCTGGCCTCCTCTCGACAACGAAGGCAGCCGAAACTACTACGCATTCATCAGCGAAAAGATCGACGTAAAGGACCAAGGGACAGAGATCGAGCTATCACCCCGACCCCGCACCACGATCGCAGCTCCCGATGGTACCTCATTCCGCACCGTCACGCGTATTGCCGTAGGGCGTCCAATCGACCCCAAACCCACCCGCTGCACTGGCTACAAGGCGATGGACGGTGGTCCCATGACGACCACGGTCGTCCTATTTCAGAGCGCCATGGATGTCGTCGCTTACGGTGATGACGGCCGTCCGACGAACCGTCGAACCTTTGCTCGCCCCGCCAAAAAGGAGTGTCCGAGCCACGCATCGGGCGAGCGCGATGTGAACCTTCAGGGCCCAAGTCTGAAGCTCGTCGCGGGCTGGCTTCGAACCCTCCGCTGACGCCTTCGCCACGACGCCGGCAGTAGCAATAAAACCTCGATTCGCCTTTGCGGCGCGTCACGTCCGAAGAAGGGGTCACGGCTAAGCGTCCGCACTGATGCGAATTTCGAGGGCAAGCTCCCTGACCGTTAGCGGGACCCAGTCCTGCGTTCCGAGGTTGTGGCAGTCGAGGGTCAGCTCTCGGTCCTGCAGGAACACGACGAATCCTACGCACACATCGCCGCTCTCGCCGAGGAGGAACGGCGTGCTGGCCACATGACGGTCGGCCGGCAGGTCCGGGTGGCGAAGCGTCAGGAAGTACCCCATCCCGGTGTGGTCGAGGTCCACCACCTCTGCCTCTCCGAGGAGCCGGTCGAGGGTTCTTGCGCCGAGAACCGACGCGCAAAGGCGGGTAATGACGTCTCGTTCGAAGGGTCGCAGTGCGTGCGTCATGGGCGGTGGCTCAGACCTTGTCCGGTGGGCGTAAAGCAGCTGGGTCTCTCGTCCCGTCGTGACACGGAACTCAGTTCCCCAGCCCAAAAACGGGCACACACCGCCCGGCGCGACAGGCGGCCCCGGTGGCATCCTCTCGGCGGCACCCCACGGCGGGGCAGCGGGGCGGGCGAAGGCAGGTCTGTTCAAACTCCCGTCGCGCGCGCGACGCGGCGACGCGAAGAATCGCGCTTCGGCACCCACACGGACTGCCGCAACAGCCTTCGGCTTCGGGGCAGAACAAGACACACTCCGCGTCGGAGCGACATCTTCCTCCCGACCCACCGGGTGCGCCGGAGGCAACCGTGAGGGGCTGTTCCGGGAGCGGCTCGGCCGGCACCGTCGGGGAGGCCGGCGGTGCCGCGGGTGAGGGCACCTCAGGACTGGGTTCCGTGCGGGGGGCCGTCGACGCCGCGGGTGAGGGCGACGGAGGGAACGATGAGACGCGCGATGGTGGTGGGCGTGCATGACACGACCCCAAGGCCACCGCGCACGCCAACCATCCCCATCGCATGACAGACCTTAACCTACCGAAGCGGGTTCCTTTGCCGCGTGGATGTGTCCTTGCCCCGATGGGTCAAGGCGCGGTCAAGCCGGGGTTGAAGAAGAAGTCTACGGCGGCGTCCGGGTCATCGAACGAACCGCTGCAACGGACCAACACTTCGGCCGACTTGGCGAGACGTCGGATCGCGAGGTTCCAATCCACATCAGATTTTTCTCCGCGAAAGACACTTCCAAACCATTCCTTCACGCTAGCCCGAGAGAGCTCGAGCTCGGCCTCGGAGAGAATGAAGAGACCTGCTTGCGAAGTACGAGCCCTTTCAGCGCAGAATGGGATCACGTGCGCGCTCACTTTCGCAAGCGCCGCACGACGATACTTTTCCCCGGAATGAAACGCCACCTCAGGGCTCGCCTGCAGCGCCTCGGCAACGCCAATGGCATGCCAAAACTTCTTCTGACGACCAAGAGGCCTCCGTTCTCGCCACATGTCCGTCGCGCCAAAGAACCACCAATGCCTGTCCCTCCAAGATGAGCTTGCGACAAAACTCATGGCCGCCTCGATCGCAACCTCCAATACATCGGTCCAGCTGGTCCCCGAAACGGGGCGCCCCGCCACGAACGAAATCGCGGAAATCGGCTTCGCCGAACTCTCAGACCGATCCAGGTTGAGCACATCGTTCGGCTCAAATACGTCGACGGCAAACACCTTTCTACAGGACAGTTCGTGGGCCATATGGGCTCATTGCTTCGCCATCGCGAAAGTGCCATCCGGGGAGCACCCCGGGAGCCCGAGCCTTAAATCACGGTCTGGGAGGCACTGAGGACCATCGTGGCGATGGTCTCTGACATCATCCACGTGGGTCACGTCTACATGTTCGTGGCCCTCGTGTCACCAGTACCGCGCGCCAATCCCTGCGAGCAGGCGAACGAACCCGACGCCCAACGGCGATGATATCTGCCTCAACGCCGCCCATGACCACCTGGCCATTTTTCTCGGCCCGTAGGGCGTGGGCCAAGCCCTTCAAATGCCCCAAGCAGTTCACACTCCGGCTTCAGCTCGAGTACGCAGCGGCCCAGCTTGTCGTCAGTACCGCGAACGTCCTCGACGTGGCGCTCGAGTCGGGCTTCGAGAGCCACGACGCGAGACGCAACCGCCTCCACCAACATCATGAACTACGACATCATCCGAAAACCCTTCGAAACCCTCTACCTGCTGTGCAAGCAGATGACCTGTCCGCATCCCGAGCTGAGCCAAGCCCTGGCGCAATGCTTACCCGCGGCATTTCAGCACGCCACCGCTAAGGGAATCGCCATGATGGGCCCACCCATCACGCGCTACCTATAGTGTCGGTCAAATCGGTAGATTTGACCGGCCCAAAAAGTAAGGCACTCCCAAGACAAGAGAACCGGCTCTGAGGAGCGATGCTCGCCCTCGCCGGCTTGTCGTCGACGTTGTCGGCGAGCATCGCGACACCATCAACGGTTGTGGTCGAGGGTGTAGAGTGGGGCCCGGGGGTGGTCGCGATTCAAGGCGGCGTTCCGGTGACCGCCGGGGCCGACCCCGGCGAATTGCTGCTGGTCGAGGTTTTGGCGTCCGAAGTGGCCACGACGATCCACACCGGCCCGCACGACGGGCTCGGCGACGCCCACGCGGCCCTCGACGTTTTGTTGCACGAAAACGGACTGAAGTCGGGCAGGCCTACGCTCGAGGTCTACCTCACCGACCCGGGTGAGGTGCCCGACCCGACGGAGTGGAAGACACTGGTTCAGAAGCCGATCGCCGCCTGAAAGGTTCGCTGGTTTCATTGCGACCGGTAGGTGACCCCGAGTTGCGCGAAAAGAAAAGCGTACGCGTCGGTGAGCTGTGCGATCCGCTCCTCCAGCGAATTACTGCCACCGTGACCCGAGTCGGCGCTGGTACGGAGGAGGATCGGCTCGGCCGACGCGGTGGCGGCCTGGAGGCGGGCGACCATCTTTCGCGATTGCATCGGGTCGACGCGGGGGTCGTTCTCGCCGGTGAGCATGAGGGTCGCCGGGTAGGGCGTCTCGTCTACGACGCGATGGTAGGGCGAGTAGGCGTACATCGCGCGAAAGTGATCGGCGTTTTTTACCGTGCCGAATTCGGTCACGTTGAACGCCCCGTTGGGCGACAGCTCGACGCGGAGCATGTCGTAGATGCCGACGAAGGAGACGACCGCGGTCGTCAGCTCTGGGTGTTGCGTCATCGTCGCGCCCATGAGGAGGCCGCCATTGCTGCCACCGATGATGGCGAGGCGATCGGACGACGTGTACTTCTGCGCCACGAGATGCCGTAGGACCGCCTCGAAGTCATCGAAGACGTTTTGCTTCTTCGTCAGATTTCCCTGGCGGTGCCATTGCTCGCCGTATTCCCCCCCTCCGCGGAGGTTGGCCACGGCGTAGCAAACGCCCTGCTCGAGCAAGACCGCGTACTGAGGCCGATAGCGCGGCGATAAGCTCACCCCGTAGCCGCCATAGCCGTTCACCACGCAAGGCATCGAGCCGTCCTCCGGGGCGGCGGACGGGAGGATGATGTTGACCGGGATCTTCGTGCCGTCCTTGCTCGTCGCCATCTCGCGGCGCACCGTGAATCGCGTCATGTCGACCGGCGCCTCTCCGGCGAGGGCCGTCTTCTCGGTGCTCTGCTTGGCCGCGTCGTACCGAAGATAAGCGGGAGGCTCGATGAACGATTTGGACGCATACAGCACGTCGTCGCCCGTCAGCGCGATGATGCCGCCGACCCCCGAGACCTCGGGCCCTTTCGGACCGGGCTGGCGTTTGCCGTCGTGGTCGTAAACGCGGATCTCCGAGGGTCCGCCGAGTTGAACCTGAAGGTAGAGGCGACGCGGCGTGGCCACGATCGACGGGGCGTGCCAGAAGCTGTCGACGAGGGTCGCGTCGCTTTCGGGGACCACGACCGTGGCCGCGGCGACGTCGAGGGTTCGCGTAGGTATGCGCAGCACCTTGCCGCGGGGCGCATCGGCGCGGGACAGCAGGTACAGGTCGTTGCGAGGGCCGAAGGCGGCCTGGATCACCCGGTCGCCGAACGCGCTGAATTGACGCCAACGGCCATCACGCCCCCTGAGGTAATGAGCAAACTCGCCACCGTCACCGTTTTGTACGGTGAGGAGCAACTGTCCGGTGGGCGGGTGCGCGATAAGCTCCAGCTCGGCGATGCGCGGGAAGTCCTTGCCGATTTCGTAGCGGTCCTTGGCCGGGTCGTCGCCGAAGCGGTGGTAGTAGGCCTGGACGTAAAAGCTCATATCCTCCGCCGCGCGTTCACCGGGTCGGGGGTACCGTGAATAAAACACCCCTTTTCCGTCGAAGCCCCACGCCATCGTGCCGCCGGCGGTCCCCCCGTTGACGCCCGGGATGACCTCGTGAACCGCGTTGCCGGTGGCGACGTCGTAGAAATGAAGGTCGCCAGCTTCGGTGCCTCCCTTCGACAGCGATACCGCGACGAGCTTGCCGTCCGGCGACGGCTTGTACCAATCAATCGACGTCGTGCCGGCGGCGTCGAGGGCCGACGGATCGACGATCACCTTGGCCGCCGAGGACATGACCCCATCGAGCACGACGAGCATCGGCTGTTGTTTGGGCGGCTCCACCTTGAGCGCGAACACCTTGCCCGCGGCCACACTGACGTCCTCGAAGCTGGGCGCTTCGGCCCCGAGGATGGCCCGGAGACGCGCGCGGACGGCATCGGCCGCCGGCAGGGCGTCGAGCACGACCCGGGCGTGCCCGTTCTGCGCCCGACTCCACGCCTGAACGGCGGGATCGGTCCCCTGCTCGAGCCAACGGTAGTCGTCCGTGACCGCAACGCCGTGGTGGGTGTCGGTGACGGGGCGCTTGTCGGTCGCCGGAGGCGCCGGCCCTCGAGCCGCCGCCGATGGGCCTGGCGCCGCGGCCGGCGGGGAGGGAGATGACGGTGCCACCGGCGCTGGCGTTTCCGCCGGAGGACACCCGCCGAGAAGCGCGACGAAAACAGATCCGACCAGGGCCCGGGGGTAACGACGCATTCGCATGGACGAAGCGGTAGATGGATCCCCGCGCTGCGCAAAGCCTCCCCCTCGACCGTCCCCTCGACCCGGGTTCCCAGGGCGGGAACGTCATCGCGGGTCTGGTCGAGCCCCTTCAACCCGGCTACGGGTCGCTCTCGATGCGGCGACGTCACACCTGGCTGCTGCTCACGATCGTGGCCGTCGCGCTGGCCGTGTGGCGCGGGTACCTCGTAGGCCTCGGGCCCGACCCGGATAGCGATGCTTACGGCCACCACGTGATCGCCCGCAAACTGCTCGCCCACCCCGGCGACCACGGCGTGCATTGGGTTTGGCTGCCGCTGTTTCATTGGCTCCAGGTGCCGCTCGTCGCCCTCGGCGGCACGATGCAGTTCGTCCGCTACGCGAACGTGGCGCTCTGGACGGCCGTTCCTCTGGTTCTCGCCGGGTACTTGATGCGCCGCCGCGCGGCGGACCCGAGCGTCGCGGCGCTCGCTGGCCTTTTTTGCCTGCTCTGTCCCATCGGCATGCAAATGGGGACGACGGGCCAACCAGAGCCTCTGTTTGCCCTGCTCTTGGTCGCCCTGGCGTGGAGCTACGACGCGCGGCGTTGGAACGCCTCGGCGCTGTTGCTGTCGGCGGCGGTGCTCACTCGGTACGAGGCATGGGCGGTGCTGCTCGCGATCGGACTTCATCAAGGGTGGCGCCTCGCCCGCAGAAAGACGCTGCGCGACGAGCGTGACGGAACCCTCGGCTACGCGTCGGTGGTTCTCGTCCCGGGGCTCGTCGTCCTCGGCTGGGCGTTGATGCGCTGGCCCGACGACGGCCGGCTCTTCGGCTTCGTGCGCGATACCCGCCAATTCGCAACCGAGGTTCACGGCCGCCACTCGGCCTTCGAAGAGGGGCTCTTCCTCGGGCTCCGCGATGCCCTTTACTACGCCTACGACGTCGCCCGCCGGGTCTATGGGCTCACCATTCTGTTGGTTCCCATCGGCCTCAGCCGCACCCATCGCCATCACTTTGGGCTGACGCTGGTCGGCGGGGCCGCCCTCGCGTTCATCACCGCGACGTGGTTGATGCGGGGGACGCTGGGCCTCGACCGCCACTTCGTCGCCGTGGTGCCGCTCTACGCGACCGCGATGGCGTGGGGGGTCGTTCAGCTGGGGCGTCTCGCGCGTCGCGCGGGGCGTCGCGTTGGCGTGGCGGTCGCCTCCTTGGCGGCGGGCGCGAGCCTCATCTCGGTCGGCGTGGGCCTCGTCGTTTGGATGGGGCACTGGCGCGCGGCCATCGCGACCGGGTTTCGCGACCGGGTCGCGGTGGCGGCCTACCTCCGGCGCCTGCCGCCTGGAGCGCCGATTTGGTGCGACGAAGCGACGGTCGAGGTGTTGAGCGAGCTCGACCGCACCCGCTTCGTCCGGCGTCCCCCCGCTCGCGGGCGTGGCCTGGAAGAGCTGCTGGCCGCGGCGCGCACGCAGGAGGTGTACGTGGCCTCGTGGGTAGCGGGCCTCGGACCGCTGCGCCCCCACGGCACCATCGTCTTTCGACCCGACGGCGCGACGGAAACGACGGGCCTCGCCGTCATGGTGGTCCCTCGCCGCGACGAGGTCCGCCGCGCCCCTACGGATTGACGAGCTTGACCGGGGACGACAGGGGACACGCGTCGAGGTAGTCGCGCTTGTCTTCGTCGAGCGACCAGAGGGTCACGTCACGCAGCCGGCAGCCGGCCGGACCCGGAGGAGCAGGGGGCAGGTACCACCCCACGCCCGGAGCAAACGGGGTGGCCTCGCCCGTTACGCGGCGTCGGTGTGGCCGTGGAGGCGCTCGGCGCGCTGCCGCAAAGACTCGAGCTCGCGCGCAAAGTGGGTGCGGGCGATGACCTCCTGGTCGAGATCGGCGCTCGCGCCCGCCCCGTCACGGAGCGCCACCGACGGATCTCGGGCGAGCCGCACCGCGACGTAGACGGCGAGCCGTAGGTCGAGCTCGCCCTCCGTGCCCTGCCGCGGGGGATTGTTCTGATTCGCGATCACGTCGACCACGGTCTCGGGCAAGCCCCAGAGGCCAAGGAGGTAAGCGCCCACCTCGGCTTCCGTGACGTCCAGCGTCGCGAGCAGCGCTTCGGAAAGCGACATCTCGTCGCGCGCCGCGACCTGCCGGGCACGGCGGTAGAGTTTCGGGGCACGAGCGGCGAGTACGATGTGGCCCACGCCATGAAGCAGGCCCGCGATGAAGGCAAGGTCGCGTAGCTCCGTGCCACGCATCGCCTCGCGGGCGAGGATCCCCGCCATCATCCCCTGGCTCTGGATGTCGTCGACGCAGATGGTACTGATCGAGGGCGCGAGCCGCGTCACAACCGCTTGCTCGAGGACGAGGGCCCGGAGGGTGTTCACCCCGATCACCATCACCGCCGACCGCAAGTCTTTGGGCGCCACCAAGCGACCGAAGAGGGCCGAGCTCGCGAGCTGCATCACCCGAGCGGCGAGGGCAGGATCGCTCTGCGCACACGACACGGCTTCGTCGATGTCTTCCCGCTCGATGGCGTCGACGAGACGCACATAGGTCGAGGAGAGCATCGGGAGCGCATTTTTGCGGCTGACGATCCCGGCGACGAGAGGACTTTGCAGGTGGTCGCGGAGGGCGAGGGCTCGCTCCAACGTCTCGAGCAGAGCTTGGGGCGCCAGCGGCTTGCGCAGGTACTGGTGCGCGGGGCCCACGAGGCGGAGGTGCTGCTTGGCGTCGCGGCTGCCGGTGAAGGCGATCCGCACCACCGCCGGGTGCGTTTTCTGCACGTTGCGCAAGAGCTCGGCGCCGTCGATCTCGGGCATGTCGAGGTCGCTGATGACGATGTCGTAGCTCTTTTTCCGCAGGCGGCTGAGCGCTGAGGCGGGTCGGGGTTCGGTGTCGATCTCCCAAGTCCCCCGGGCCCGGCCCAGCGCGCGCTTCATGCTGCGCAGCACCAGACGGTCGTCGTCGACGAGCAGGATCGCGGGCGCTTCGCTCACAGGGGCGAGAACGGCCGTCCGTGCCCACGCTTGAGGTGGGAATCGGCCCTCGGCCGCGAAGGCCTCAAAAAGTCGCGGCGTTTGCATCCACGCCGGGGGTCCTCAGGTCGAGGAGGTCGACCGAGCGCCCGCGCAGCACCATCATCACCTCGCCGACGGAGGAAAAGCTCGTCCCGCGCTGGGCTTCGACGACAGGCGCCCAGCCTCGGCCTTCGATCGGGTCGAACACGACGGGAGGAATGTCGGGCGGACATCCCACCAAGCACCCGGCCCAGTCGATCGTGTCGCGCTGGAGCTGGGCGCCGTCGCCCTCGGGAGCCACGAGGGCCTCCAGCGACCACGTCGGTTCCACCACCGCCGGGATCTGCGTCAGCGGCAAGATGAGGCTCCCGCCTTCCGGCCCGAAGCGAACCGCAAGCGCGTTCGCCGTGATCCCCTCGACGAAGCTCGCCTCGCCCTCGAGCTGGCACGACGCCACCTCGGCGCTGCGATCGCAGAGGTTCTCGAGCATCAGAGGCGTTCCTTCGACGTCACACCCCGCCGAAGCCAGCGCGAGGGTCGCCGCCGAGGCGATCGTAGTTCGGAGCGGAGGGGCGTCAGTCATCACCGTCGAGCGTTGCGTTGAGGGCCAAGAAGAGCCCTCCGAAATCATGGGGCGCGCCCGCCTCGCCGGGGCCGCCGACGGGAGCGAAGAGGAGGCCGGCGCTGGCCCCCACATGATAGGTGAAACTCTGAAAGCTGAGGCGGCCGCCGAAGATGGCGGTGAATTGAGCGCGTCCCGCGTCGTCGTCGTCGCGGTTGAACGTCGGCCGGGACGAGGACACGGTGCCCCCCAGCAGGCCCACCTGCGGCGTGAACTGAAAGGTGTAGGCGCGACGGCCCCACAGATGGATCGGCGCCTGCGCCCCCCCGTAAACGCTGTAGGCGTTGAGCGACGGGGTGGGCTCCTCGGGGGCGGCCGAGCGCCGGTTCATCCCGATGAAGCCTCCGACCGAAACCCGCGGGTGTACGCGGTAGGCGCCGTCGAACCCGGCCCACCACTTGAACCCGGGGTATCCGATGTCCGACAGGATCCGGTTGTTCTCCAATAGTCCCCGCCCCCCGAATCCGAGCTCGAATCGCGCGAACCACCCCACCGGCCGGTCCTCGCGGAGCCACGAGGGCAACGGCTGCGGAATGGGCGGGAGGGCGGACGGAGCCACTGCAGGCGAAGGCAACGGCGACCGCAGAGGCTGGGGAGGCAGCGGGGGCGCGGGAAAAGACGGGCGCGGCGTCGCCGGAAGCGGCGCGGCCGGAACGGACCCCGGAGCCGGCCGCGGCGCGGACGGAGGCGCGGACGGAGGCGCGGACGGAGGCGCCGACGACGAAGGGGCGGGCGGCAGGGGCGCGGGCACCGCCGAGGCGGAAGGGGTGGGCGACGGCGGCGGCGCGGGCGGCACCGCGGATGGCGACGGCGCGGGCTGAGCGAAGGTGGCCGGGCTTGGGGCCATCGTGGCCAGAACGCCGACAGCGGCGAGGATGCCCACGCCCAGGGGTTTCGTTCCGCGCGCCATGCCCAGCCGAAGGGGTACTCCAGTTGGTCGGCGGGCCCCAGTGGGGAATTTCCACGACGAACCGAGTCGGGGGATCGCCGCCCTGCTCCCAGGGCGGCGCCGAGACGTTCGATGGCGCGAAAATCCTCCCGCTGGGTTCGCCATCACCGTAAGACGCAGTGAATGAGCTTCGCCCCCGGCCCCCCCTACCCGAACCACGCCAACGCCGGTCCGTCACCCGACCCCCGAGCCTGGGTTCGAGGGGCGGGATGGTACTTCCTTCGGGACCGCATCTCGCAGCCACGCGCTTGGTGGTCGATCGCCTTCACCATCATCGGCGTGTTCCTCCTCTGGTTCCTCGCATCGGAATTCGCGGACGAAGCCATGCGCAGCTACCAAGGCAACGGGTCGTCTCTGATCGTCTACATGATGAGACACCCCATACTGCTCGCACTGGTGGCCGCCGCCACGCTGCTGTTGACGCTGCCGGCCTACTTCGTGCTGGTTCTTTGGTTCCAGTGGGGCGGCCGCGTCGAAATCGACCCGGCGACGCGTCGCCTCCTCGTCGTCGATCGCGTCACCCTTTTCGGGGCCGACTCCGAGTTGAGGCAATGCGATCGCGGCCCGTACGTCCTCACCTTCGACGAGGTGACCGAACTCGTCGTCAAAACCTTCCCGTACCAATTCAAGTGGACGCGACACGGTCGGGCCATGGCAAATAAGCTGTCGGGAACCGCGGTCATCGCGATGCCGAGCGGGCTGGTGATTCATCGCGACACCTCGGCGTCGCGGGCGCTCGCCGCGGGCAAGCGCATCGCGAAGTCCCTGGGCGTCCCCCACAGGGTCGACCATCAAGCGAGCTTTCGGCAGCTGCCGGAGAACCCCGGCGCCATCGACACATCCCATCCTCCCCAGGGCGGGTTGGGTCACCGTCTGCTCGTCGTTTGGTCGGGAGCGTTTGGCTTCTTTTTCCTCTTTGGGGCGGCGGTGAGCGCGCGCATCCGGTGGGAAGATGCGCGTATCGACCCGTCGTCGGCGGTGGCGGCCGCGGACACGGGCGTCATCGCCGCGGGCGCTATCGCGGCGGTCCTCTGTACGGTCTCAGCCGTAGCGTTCATCCGCTTCGTGCATCGCTCGAAGGTCGTGTTCCTCCTGCCCGCCGTCGCCGCCATGGCGGTCGTCATGGGCGCCGTGGCCACACCATCGCTGGGCCGAGCCACGGCGGCCGTGGAGGGGCTTTTCGGTCGCGACCCCCAGTTTGGGGGGAGCATTCAGTTCGACGAAAAGGCATGCACCGTCGCGCTCTTTTCCCCCGATGCGGTTAACGTCAGCCTCGGAATCGGTCGAAACTCGAACGTCGTTCACTACGGCTCCGAAAAACCGGTCGACGCCCGAGCCGTATTTCAACCTGAGGGTTTGTCGGCGGGCCAGTCCATTCAATTCGAAATGAGGTTTCCGGATGGCAGTCGGCGAAGGCGCTCCGACGAGGTGCCCGACGACTGGGCGTGCCCTTGATCCCCCCCAACCTGATGGACGTGGCGTCGGCCGTCGACGGTACGAGGCTCCCGAGCCCGACCACCAGGCCGCCTCGAACGTCCGCCGCGAGCGCGCGCCTCACGCCGCGGTGACGAGGCGTTCCTCGAAGCGGTCGATCAACGCCAGGTTGTCCTGGAGACGCGGGCAGCGGAACAGCTCCTTGCGGAGGGTGTCGCCGCCGGGAAGCCCACGGAGGTAGCCGCCGAGATGGCGGCGGGTCGAGGGCACCCCCCGTTTCTCGCCCCGGTCCTCGACGTAGGCGCGGAGATGGCGCCGGCACATCGCGAGCCGCTCCGCCGTGGTCGGCGGCGGGAGGCGACGCCCGTGGTCGAGGAAGGCCCGGATCTCCCGAAACACCCACGGATGCTCGATGGCGCGGCGGCCGACCATGACCCCCGCGCACTCCGTCTCGGTGAGCGCCCGATGCGCCGAGTCGGCCCCCTTCACGTCACCATTGACGATGACCGGCATGCGCGTGACCGCCTGGGCGCGACCCGCCCACGACCAGTCCGCCGCCCCCCCGTGTCCCATGTTGGCCGTGCGACAGTGAATGGTCAGCGCGCGCACCCCGACCCCTTCCAGACGGCGGGCGAGCTCGACGATGGGCATGTCCGACTCGGGGCCATAGCCAATCCGCGTCTTTACCGTGACGGGGAGCGGCGCCACCGCATCGACCACCATGGCGGCCATACGCACCATCGCCTCCGGGTCGCGGAGCCATCCCGCCCCGGCGCCCCGTCGGGCGATCTTGGGCACCCAGCAGCCGCAATTGATGTCGAGAAACGCCGGCTCGGCCGCCGCCGCGACATCGGCCGCCTCGGCGAGAAGGGCCGGATCGCTCCCGTAGATCTGAATCGCCGTCGGGGTGTCGCCCGGCTCGAGACGGATCTTCTTCGCCTGCCGCCGGCACCCCCGGAGCAGGCTCTTCACGTTGACGAACTCCGTGACGCAGAGGTCCGCCCCCAGGTCACGGCACATGCGCCGGTACACGGCGCCCGTCACGTCCTCCATCGGCGCGAGGATCGCGGGCTGCCCTTGGAAGAGCTGCTCGAAGCTGCACGGCGATGACGACACGACTCAGAACTCGCCGCGACCGCCCGCCCAGTCAACCCCGAGAGTGTTGCCACCCCGAGGGTGTTGCCCATGACCTGTCCGGCCATCGGGGTGCGGGCCGGCGCCCTCAGAACGCAGCGACCAGGTTCAAACCCGCTCGTTCCGCACTCACCCACGGGGCGACGGACCATTCGGTTTCCCCCGTCGCGAAGCGTTCGCGGATGAGAAGCTGCTTGGGAAAAATCACCGCACCGAGCGCAACCAACGCGCCGCCGATCTGGAGCACCCCCGTCGACACGAACAAGAGACTCAGCCCGTCCTCGCCCGACAGGCGGTCCGCGAGAACGAACGGACCGACGAACGGGATCAGCTGCAACGCCGGATCCTCGACGCCGACGCTCGAGGCGACCAACGGCCCGTAGACGATCGGCGCCACGGCCACCCCTAAGCCGGCGTACAGCCACGTCTTGTCGATCTTCGTTTGCGCGCGATATCCCGGCGGGATGCCCTCATCGGGGTGCCAGTCGCTGATCACGTCCAAGCCCTCGCACGCGGGACGAAAAGTCGCCAACTCCGAAGTCGTGGCCGCCGACGGCCGGTCTGGCTTTGCCGCGGTGACTCGGATGTCAGGCTCGCCCTCGACGGGAGGAGCCGACGACGACGAGGATGGTTCCGCGGAGGGTGAGGCCGGTGCCGTCTGGGCCGACGCCGAGCCGGCCGAAAACAAGCAGACGCCGATCGCCGCGGAAATCCATGGCCACATGGCGAGGGCTGGCGCTGAGACGCGTCGCCGGTCGATGAGGTCGGAGCGCTTCATCAAAAGTCTCCCCGAAACCCGAGGCCGGCCTGGCCCGGAGCGATGACCGGCGCCACCGACCACGACGACGATGCATCGGCGCGCGTATCCTCGTAGGTGCGAACGAGCACCGTTTTGTGGTCGACCAAGCCCCACACCAGCCCAACCAGCCCCGCGATCTGAAAGCTGGCGGAGTAAAAGAGCAGCCCCGACTGCCCCCGGCCGTGCACGAAGCCTTCGATGAACGGGCCTGCGACCGGAATGGCGAGCGCGAGGCGACTTCCGCTCGGGTCGTCGTGATAGTTCATGCCGGCAGCGACCGAGGTCACCACCCAGCTCGCACCGAAGACCGCGGCGCCGCCGTAGATGAAACGCTCACGATAGCGCTTCCGCCGCTCGTACCCTGGCGGTATCCCTTGGCCCTCCCGCCAACCGTAGATAACCCGGGGCAGACAGGACCGGTCGCGCCACGTCGAACCGGTAGACTTTTTCTTTTCTGGCGCCGCCTCTGTCAGAGCCGGCGAAGGGGCAAGCGTGCCCACCGCGCCGGGGGACGGAGCCAGCAACCGCTGTTTGATGTAATTCGACTCGGACCCCGTCTCGACCGGGCTCGGCGATGGCGCCGTCGGAGGCGGTGAGGGTGTCGGTCCCGCAGGGGACCCCGCTCGAGCATCACGCGCGGGCTCGTCCGTAGGCGCCGACGCCGATTCGGCCGAGGAAGGCGGCGAGGTCGGCGCGGGCTCACCCTCGACCGGCGGCGCATCATTCTGCTCTGGGTCAGGCCGCGGTGCGATCGGCCCGGGCTCACCCTCGGCCGGCGGCGGAGGGGTATCTGGCGCAGACGACGGAGGGGTCTCAGGCGTGGGTGGCGGTTGTGCCAGCCCCGGCGCGGCCGAAAGCCAACTTGCGGCCAGGGCGAGACACGGCGCCGAGATCCTACGCACCCGGGAGGAAGGGCGCACCGGGGTCCATGAATTCATCCACCACGCCGCCTTCCAAGATTCGTACCTATTACACCCTCGACCACAACCGTTGATGGTGTCGCGATGCTCGCCGACAAGTCGGCGAGGGCGAGCATCGCTCCTCAGAGCCGGTTCTATTGTCTTGGGGGTGCCTTACTTTTTG
>JBCCLB010000107.1:0-18906 GCA_039027095.1 Myxococcota bacterium | reverse complement strand
GGACCAAATCACTGGACCAAATCACTGGACCAAATCACTGGACCAAATCACTGGACCAAATCACTGGACCAAATCACTGGACCAAATCACTGGACCAAATCACTGGACCAAATCACTGGGCGTCGCAGTGGGGCGACGGCCATCGGTCGTCGCGCAAGTACGGGTCGGGGCGCCGGCCGCACGCTCCGTAATCGATCGCCTCGCCTTCCCGCCACAGCACCGACTCGGCGCCGACATCGATCGGCGCGCCGTTCGCGTCGTGCTCGACCTCGTCCATGATCGCCACCGGGACCCGGTCGAAGGCGCGCACCGCGTGGAATAGTTCGACGATGCCCTCTGGCTCCATCCGCATGCAACCCTGCGAGACGAAGTCGCGGACGAGGAACCACTCCCGCTGGAGCAGGTCGCATTCCTCAAATCCTTCGGGACATCGGTAGGTGATGGGGCCGTGGAGCCCGTAGGTATGGTAGCCCTTCGAGTTCTCGATGGTCAGGCGCAGGAAGGGGAAACCGCCGAAGTACTCGGGCTGGTAGCGGCGCCAGATGTGGTACCAAGGCGTGTTGCCGTCGTCGGCGGTGCGGAAAAAGCCGGTGGGCGTGTAGCTTCGGCCGCTCTCGCCGCGCTTGCCGACCCCGGTCGGGTACACGGACGACCACCCCGTGCTGCGGTCGAAGAGGTGCACCGTGAGCCCCTCGAGCGAAATGATGATCTCGGGACGTTCGAGCCAGGGAAGCGTTTCCGGAACCGCGTACGTGCGCGGAAGGTCCGCCTTGCCGGGCCCCACGTCGACACCGGGATGTCGTTCGTCGAACGCCACCCCCTCGCCTTCCTCTTCGGGGTCGACGAAGCGTGGTTCCTCCGCGTCCAAATCGGCGTCGGGAGCGCACCCGGCACTCAGGACCATCACGAACAAGCCGACATGTCGCATGAAGTGCGTACTAGGCGTACATCGGCCCCGAGGTCAACCCGGGAACCGCGCGCCGGTGTCCGCCAACCCATGTGTGTCATCGTAAGGCTTTGCAGCACATTGGTGGCCAAAAACGGCGCCTGCGCTCGTTTTTGAAATGGCTTCGGGCTGATCCCGACAATCACCCTGTGTAGTGAGCGTCAAGATGGCAGATCCGAGCGTGGTCCTTACGGCCGTTCCGCTCGACGCGGCCGAGGTCCACGACGCCCACGCGTCGTTCGTGTGGGCGACCCTTCATCGGATGGGGGTCCCGGATGCAGACCTGCCGGATTTGCTCCAGGAAGTCTTCATCACGGTGCATCGGCGGCGGTCGCGTTACGACGGCCGCGGAACGGTACGCACCTGGCTCTACGGGATCTGCCGCGGGATTGCGGCCAACCATCGTCGCAAGCTCCATCGGCGGCGCGAGCAAGCAATCGACGGTGGCGCCGAGATCCGTGAGCTCGACCGCGCCGGGGATCCCGAGGCACCCGTCATCGCCCGGCGAGCGCGGGAAACCGTTCACCAAATCCTCGAGACGCTGGACCCGGACCGGCGTGCGGTCTTCGTCATGTTCGAAGTCGAGGGGATGAGCGGCCCCGCCATCGCCGCGATGCTCGGGGTCCCGGTCGGGACCGTGTACACCCGCCTTCGGGCCGCTCGCGACGACTTCGCCCGTGCGGTGGCCCGCCACCGCGCGCAGGAGACGGCATGACGATGGACCCCATCCGGATCCGCGACGACGAGGCGCAGGCCGAAGCGGCAGCTCTGCTCGCCTACGTCGACCCGGCGCCGCCGCCGCTACCCCCGGTGGTCGCGCGCTGGTCGGCGAAGAGACTGCGCTCACGCATCGCGAAGCGACGACGGGCGACGTTCTTGGGAAGCGGCCTCCTGGCGGCCGCTGCGGTGGCGGCGCTTTGGTTTGCGTGGCCTTCCGCGACGACGGTTCTGCCCCGGGCGATTCGCGAAGCGGCCCCGCCGCCGTCGTCCGAGCCATCGAGGCCGGCGGCGTCGCCCCCCGTTTCGCCGCCGTCGCCCCCGTCGGACGTGCCGTCGTTGGAGTTGCCTCTCCCGCCGCCGTCGGAACCAGACGAACGCGACCACGTGCCTCCGAAGCCGTCGCCTCGCCCGTTTGCGGCGGATACGAAGGCGAAACTCGTACCTGTCGCTCCAGCCGCGACGTCGTCTTCGGCCGACCGAGCGCCCGCGCCGTCGACACCGAGCGCGCCGCCGCCGCCTCGGGTCGACCCGCGTCCTACCCCTCAGCCCCCCCGACGTCCGTCGGGCCCCGTCCTCACCGACCCCCACGCAACCCCGACGCCGCCGCGTCCACCCCCCCGGAGTACCGCCCCATGACGTTAACGACCCGGACGTTTCTCACCCTCGTGGCCGCCGCCGGCCTTCTCAACGGCTGCGGCACCACCGTCCGCTACGTGCAGACCAACCCTCCCCCGGCCCCGCGCTCGGTACGCCCAGCCTCTGCCGTGCACGTGTACACCACCGGAGGGCCGGCTCAGCCCTACACCGAGATCGGGATCATTCAGGCGCGCCAGGACAGCCCCCACAGCTACGACGAACTCCCGGAGGTGCTCGATGAGATGCGTGCGGAGGCCGGCCGCCAGGGCTGTGACGGTTTGGTGATCACCGGCCGCGCCGACGAGACCCAGTCCTCGGTGTGGGGACAGACCACGGTCGTGGGCACCGCCGAAGGCCTGATGGGCACGTGCATCGTGTACGTCGCGCCCGAAGGCGAGGAAGCTCCGGTCGTCGACGTCGGATCGGAGTAAGCGCCGACCCAGAACGCGCACCGGCGTTCGCGCGCCCGCGCAAGGGCCACCGTCGTCGTCCGCTCCCAGAGGCTCAACTGGCCATACGACGGCGCACACGGTCGCCGGCGGTGTCGAGCGCGATGACACCGAGCGCCAACACCGTCAGGTACCGCGCCAGGTCGGAGAATTGAAAGAGGCTGATGGCGGTGTGGATCGCATCGCCGATCCCCCCCGCGCCGACGAAACCGACGGCGGCCGTGGCGCGCACGTTGACCTCGAAACGGAAGAGGCCGAAGGCGAGCAGTCGTCGCCGGGACGCGGGGGCGATGACATGCAACCACGTGGCGTAGCGACCCATCCCCGAGGCTTCGGCGGAGGCGGCGTCAGGGGTTTCTTGTTCGATGACTTCCCCGAAGAGTCGCCCGAGAATGCCTAGGGTGTGCGCCGCCACGGCGAGGGCTCCGGCGAAGGGCCCCGGCCCGACCCACACCACGAAGACCAGAGCCCACACCAGGTCGGGCAGGGCCCGGCACACGGCGAGGACGGTGCGGGTCAGCGACCACAGCGCCCATCGGAGGGCGGTGCCGGCGGGGTTTTGCGGTTGCGGTGCCGCGGGGAGGAACCCCGTCACGGTGACGTTCCGGCTCGCGCAGGGGGCGACGAGCCAGGCGGCGGCGGCGGCGAGACACGTCGCAAAAGCGGCCATGCCCAGCGTCTGCACCATCAGCGCCGCCGCCTCGCGCCACGCGTTGGCGGCGACCGACGGGCGGAGAAAGCCATCGAAGAACGCGGCGGTTTGACGCGCCGCCGCGGGGTCGGTGAGCGCCTCGAGAGGGAGGCCGAGGGCGGAGCTCGCGAGGCCGCCGGCGATGAGAAGCATGGCGAGCGACGTGCGGGGCGCGCGGGGGAGGGGGCGCAGCGCGGCGCTCACGAGCTCGAACACGGCGATGCATGCGAGGATGGCGAGCAGCGCCGTCGCGAGACGGTCGTATTCGAGGTAGCGGATGGCGAGATCGATCTCGGTGCCCAACCCGCCCGCGCCGACCACGCCGAGAATGGCCGCACTTCGGAGCGCGCACTCGAAGCGAAAGAGACCGTACGCCAACCATCCGGCGCGCACTTGGGGGACCACCGCATGGAGCAGGATCGTGAGCCGAGTCGCCCCCGCGGCCTCCAGCGCACGAGCTGGCTCCGGGTCGATGGCGTCGACCAACTCGGCGAAGAGCTTGCCCATGATGCCGCCGAAGCTGAGGGCGATGGCCACCACCGCGGGCCCTGGCCCAAGACCCAAAATCCGCACGAACAAGAACGCCCAAACGATCTCGGGGACGGCCCGGAGCAGCGACAGCCCGGCGCGGACGACGGGACGCACGAGGGCCAACGGACGGGGCCCCGGGGGGGACGACAGGCCGGGGACCCGGGCGGCCGCGAGCGCCGCCGGTAACGCGATCATCACCGCCCCGGCCATCCCGGCCGCAGCGATGGCCAGACTCTCCCCCGTCAGGCGGGCGACCTGCGCCAGGAAGTCCGGGTCGCGCGCGGGCGAGGCGAGCCCGCGCAGCAGCGATAGCGCGGCCGCGATGGCACGAGGGTCCGTGAGGGCCGCGGTCGATGCCTCGGAGGCCCGTGCGCTGACGACGAGGATCAGCAGCGCCGCGGCCGCCCATCCGAGCTGGCGTCCCGCCTCAGTGCGCACCGAGTGCGGCGTGGGGGCCACCGCGGACCCGCTCATCGGAGCTCGTCGCTCCCCGCATACAACGCGCGGAGGTCGTGGTCGTCGAGGTCACACGCCGGCGTGTCGAGCGCGACCCGCCCGTCGCGCAGGCCCACGACCCGGTCGACGCGGGTGACCACCCGGCTCAGCCAGTGGGTGCTGACCATGATGCTCCGGGGGGCGGCGGGGTCGAACATGAGCGCCAGCACCTGCTCGGCGCGATGGGGATCGAGCGAAGCGGTGGGCTCGTCGGCGCAGATCAGCGACGGGTTCCCGATGAGCCCCCGTGCCACCGCCACCCGTTGTCGCTCCCCGCCACTCAGGGTGCGGGCGCGTTGGGACGCCTTCGACCCTAGGCCCACTTCCTCGAGGATCGAGGAGACGCGGCGACGAGCAAAGGCGTAGGGCGCGATGGCGGCGGCGATCACCCGCACCGTCGACCACCGGGGCAGCAGCCCGAGCAACACGTTGTGATGTACGGAGAGCGCGGGGACGAGGCCGGCGCCCTGGGGGACGATGCCACAGCGCTGACGGTGGCGCCGGAGCCCGGCGGCCGTTTCTCGTGCGAGGTCGCTCCCGTCGACGAGGACTCGGCCCGACGACGGGGTGAGGGCGCCGGTGATCGTGGCGAGGAGGGTGGACTTTCCCCCGCCGCTCGGCCCCGCCAAGGCGATGCGCTCGCCCGGCGCGAAAGAGAGCGATACCTCCTCGAGCGCCGTCACCGCGCCGAACCGACACGAGACGTCGGTCATCTCGATCGAAGGGGCGCTCGGGGGTCGCGTCATGGGGGGCTGGGCTCGAGCAACCCCGTCTTTACCGCGACGCGCTCTACGACGTCGAAGTCGGTGGTCTGGGCGACAACGAACTTCTCTGCGTCCTGCAGCGCGAGGAGTTTTCGGTCGTCGGCAACGCGTGCGTCGAGGCGGAGAAACGCGTCCCGGAACTTTTCCCGGATGGCGGCGGGCACGGCCTTGCGTGCGGTCCACACGTAGTCGACGAACGGAGGGGTACGCCACACTTCCCGGACCTTCGTCGTGTCGACCTGTCCCTCCTTCACCATGCGCTGCCACACCAGCATGTTGACCGCACCTCCGCGGATCCGTCCGCTCTCCACCAGTTTCACCGTGGCGTCGTGGGAGCCGGTGAACACGGGGGGACGGGCGAAGTCTCGCTCGGGGTCGAGCCCGAACTGAGCCCCGAGATGATGCCGGGGCATCAGATGGCCCGACGTCGAGCTCTTGGCCCCGAACGCGAACGTCTTTCCTTTGAGCTGAGAGACCTCCGTGATGTCGGGCGAAGCGACGATGACGCTCTTGAATTCGCGGTCTAAGGCCCGCATGCACAAGGGCACGACGTCGCCCTGGTGGCGCGCCTGAACGTGGGTGAAGGCGCCGAGCCATGCGAAGTCGACCTTTCCGGCGGCCATGGCGCTCACCGCGGCGCCGTAGTCGGTGACCGGGACGTAGACGACGTCGGTGCCGAGCGACGCTTCGAGATAGGCGACGAGCGGTTGGTATCGGCGGTGGAGCGCGGTCGGATTCTCATCGGGGATCGCGCTCACGAAGACCTTCGAGACGGGCGGCGTCGGGTCACCCTCTGCCGTTGCCGCCGAACCCGCCCGGACGGAGCCGTCGGTTCGGTCGCCACAACCGAGCCATGACAGCAGGGCGAGCCAGAGCCCACAGATGACCACCGACCGCATCGACCCGCCTTAACCCGGGCGGAGGGGCACCACTACCCGACGAGGTGTCAGTCAGAGGGAGATGGCGGCGGGAGCTCCGTGCTTTCGCTCGAGCCGCCGCTTCCGCTGCTGTCTCCCACTCCGGCGTCATCGCCGTCATCGCCGGCGAGCTCCGGACAGCGGCGAACGAGGTCGATGCACGATGTTGGCGGCAGAATGGTGGTCACGTCGACTTCCGCACACGACAGGTCGGCGAAACCGTCGATCTGCGCCCTGAAGTCCTCGAGGCACGTGATGAAGTCCCCCACGGTGGCGTCGCACGCGTCGAGGCCCGACGTGTCGATGTCTTCGCAGGCGACGGTCACGTCCGTGCCGTCGTCGAAGCCGGGGGTGTCGGCGACACATTCGTCGAGGGCGGCGTCGGTACACATACCGCTGGCGTCGAGCGAGAGGGCGCAGCTGAGCCGCTTGAAGCCCTCTTCGTCGCCAGTGAGGATGATGTCGAGGTTGTCCTCGCAGACCTCCTGAAGGTCCTCGGCGGTCGTTTCCGAGAGGCGTTGATCCTCGACCGAGCTGCAGGCCACGACCGCGAGACAAGAAAAAGGAACGATGAGCTTGAAGTTCATGAGCGCCGACTTTGCGAAACCCGTGCCGCTACGTGGAACAAACCTCTGCGGCTCACACGGGGGCGGGGTCCCGGGATGGCTCCGGGGCGACGCACACCCTGTGGCCGAGCAGGTCGCCGTCGACGAGATCATCGATGATCACCTCCGCGACGTCGGCGAAGCCAATCTGGAGCGCGCCGTAGCCGCCCAGTTCGTCGCGCGTGACGGTCCGCCCCGGCGAGGTAGGCCCTTCCACCATGCTCCCGGGGCAAATGAACGTGTGACGGTGGGGTGTGCTCGCCAGGTACGCCATCGACGCGAGATGACCCGCCGTCATGGTGCGAACCTGGTTCTGCATGCCGCGTCGCTGGTCGGCGGTGAGGTCCGCGGGAAATCCGTATCGCCGCATCCCGTCGACATCGTCCCAGTCTTGAACGAGCACTTGCCGACCGGTACCGGGAACCCAAAGCGCGCCGATCCCGCCCACCATGTAGAAGCGCTCCACGCCCGCGTCTGCGGCCGCCCCCACGATCGATTTCGCGAGATCGATGGTGGCGTGACCGCCCGCCGGGGAGGTGCAGTTGATGGCGATCTGGCAACCGGTGGCCGCCTGTCGTGCCGCAGCGGTGTCGACCACGTCGCCCTCGTGGATGGAGAGGCGAGCGTGTCGGGGGTCGGCGGCGTCGAGCTTCGCCGGCGAGCGAACGAAGACGGCGACTTCGTGACCGGCGTCGACGGCCCCTCTCCAGACGTGCTGCCCCAATCCACCCGTAGCCCCGTAGATGATGACCTTCACCCGAGGGGCCTACGGTGGGGGATCGGGGGTGTCCAGCGCATCCGGTGGGCGCCGGCCGGTGTCGGCGGGAGAAGACGGACGCACGACGCGTCCTTCCCACGGCTCGAGGTTGAGGGGGGCGGCGCGACGTCCGGCCGAGGGGCTCGTCGTGGCCACGACGCTGACGTCCGTCGCGAACGCGACGGTCCGGGGCTCGGCGCTGAAGTTCATGATCACCATGACCGAACGATCATGGTGTTGGCGACGATAGGCGAGAAGATCGTCGCCAACGTCGAGCCACTCGAGGGAGCCGATACGAAGGGCGGGCTCGCTCTTTCGGACGTCGAGCAGCTTCCGGTAGAGCGACAGCATCGACGCCGGGTCGTCGCGCTGGTGGGCCACGTTGACGGCCTCGATGTCGTCGCCGAGGGGGAGCCAGGTCTGCTCCGGGGGCCCCGCGGTGAACCCCGCCCCCGGCGATGCGTCCCATCGCATCGGGGTGCGGCAGGGGTCCCGGCTGAGGTCGAGGCCAGGGACCCGCTTGCCCCACGGGTCGCGCTGCTGGTCGAGCGGCACCGGGACGTCGCGCATGCCGAGTTCGTCGCCGTAGTAGAGGGTGGGGGTACCGCGAAGGGTCAAGAGAAGCATCGCCGCGAGCCGAGCGCGTTCGGGGCCCACGCGCGTGGCCAACCGCGACTCGTCGTGGTTGCCGAGCACGTAGTTGGGCCACCCCCCCGCAGGGACGTGGGCCTCGAGCGCCTCGACGAGCGATCGGATCGGCGCCGCCTCGAAGGGTACGTTGAGGAGGCCGAAGTTGAAGGGCATGTGCAGCCCGTCGAGTCCGCCCGCCTCGGTGGGGCGCCCGTAATACTGGGCCCAATGGGCGACGTCGTAATCGTGAATCTCGCCGATGGCGACGCGTTCGCGACCCGGCTCGAAATCGTCGACGACCCGACGCAGGCGACGAAAAATGGCGTGTACGTCGGGGTGACCCAAGTCGTGAACGTGACGCTGGAGATCGGTGTCACCTCGCGGCTTGTGGCTCCGCTCCGTGCCCAAGGGGTTGTCGCGCAGCTCCGGGTGTTTGCCGAGGGCATGGGCGACGTCGATGCGAAACCCATCGACGCCTCGACGCATCCAGAAGCGCAACACGTCGTGCATGGCGTTCACGACTTCGGGGTTGCGCCAATTCAAGTCGGGCTGCTCGGGCAAAAAGGTATGGAGATAGTACTGCGCGGTCGCTTCGTCCCACGCCCAGGAGCTACCGCCGAAGAGGCTCACCCAGTTGTTCGGGGGAGAGCCATCAGGTTTCGCGTCGCGAAAGTAGTACCAATCTCGTTTGAGGCTGTCGCGGCGCACCCGTGCCTCGACGAACCACGGATGAGCGTCCGAGGTGTGGTTCGGGACGAAATCGACCACCATCTTGAGCCCCGCTGCGTGGGCGGCAGTGACCAACGCATCGAAGTCGTCGAGGGTGCCGAATACTGGATCCACGTCGCAATAGTTGGACACGTCGTATCCGAAATCCGCCATCGGCGAAGGGTAGAATGGCGAGAGCCAGATGGCGTCGATCCCCAGGGTCTCGGAGAGATAGGGGAGCTTTTCACGGATGCCCCGGAGGTCGCCCACCCCGTCCCCGTCGTGGTCGAGAAAGCTCCGCGGGTAGATCTGATAGATGACGGCCGTCTGCCACCAGGGCGCGTGATTGGATTCTGTAGTCATGGTTTTCATTCGGCGGGGACACCGTCGTCGGACCGCGGGCCTTCTCGGGAGCCAAACCGGAATGCGACGGGCACGAGGGTGAGGCCCACGAGCAAACAGAGGCTGCGAAAGCCCAGGGCACTCGGGAACCAGGTCGGAGGCGGGCTGTCGACGACGGTCGAGCCGACGGCGGTGAGAAGGGAAAAGATCGCCCCCGCACTCGCGAAGGTGGCGGCGAGGCCCCGATGAAGCCGCCGCGCGTCCGCCTCGGCGTCGGCGCCATCGACGAGGGCCGCGATGGGCCCCCAGTAGCCAGGGGGGCGGGCGCGTCGGTAGAAGGCGCGGAGGTGGTCCGGATCCTCTCGAGGGCCGAAGATAGCCACCAGGATGGCCAGTGCGGAGGGGACCACCGCCATGAGCAACATGTTCAGGGCGAACGATTCCAATGGCGTGTCCGCGAACGAGACGTCGCCCACGATGAGCAAGACGGCCAAGGAGAGCGAGACGACGATGCTCGTGAGTTCCGCCCACGCGGTGATGCGCCACCAAAGCCAGCGCAGGACCAAGACGAGGCCAAGCCCCGAACCGAGGAGCAGCGAAATGCGCCACGCCGTGTCGATCGACGACAGCCGCGTCATGATGAACATGGCGACCGCGAGGATGAAGAGGTTCGCGCCCCGGGCGACCCAGACCAATGAGCGATCCGACGGGGTCGTCCCGCGCCACGCTTCGCAGACGAACCGCTTGTAGATGTCGTTCGTCCAGTAAGAGGAGCCCCAATTGATGTGGGTGTCGACCGTCGAGGCGAGGGCGGCCAGCATGGCCGTGAGCATGAGCCCCTTCACTCCGGGGGGCAGCTCGTTGATTCCGAGAACGTAGGTGAACTCCCGGTCGCCCTTCATGGCTTCGCCGACGAGGGTGAGGTCGGGAGGGAACAAGAGGAGCAACGCCAGGCCGAGGGGCAGCCAAAGGAGGCTGCGGACGAAGACCTGCGCGATGGCGAACACGACGCCGGCTACCTTCGCGTCCTCGTCGCTGCGACACGCCATCGACCGTTGCGCGAGGTACCCGGTGCCATCGGCGTTGAGTTGAATCAGCCACTGCAGGGCAAAGACCACCGCGAGCGCGATGCTCGCCTCGTGGGCGACCGATGGGGTGAACCCGAGGATCTGGTCGGGGTCAATGCAATGACCGGGGGCGAGGCAAGGCCCGCCATCGGCGAAGCGCGCCCGCACGAGATCGGGCACCTCGGTGATGCCTCCCGCGCGGTCCGTGATCACGTAGACGAAGACGACGGTACCGGCCGCCATGAGGACGAACTGGGCGACGTCGGTATTGACCACCGAGCGGAGGCCCCCGGTCGTCGAATAGAACGTCGTGACCGCGACGATGACGAGGATCGAGATGAGGTTGTTCGCCGCGAGCTGCCGCTGCACGGCCTCGGGAAACGCCGCCTTCGCGGCCTCGGAGACCAACGGCTGGTCGAACAGGCCCGCCACGGAGACGAACGGTTCGTGCACGGGGGCGGGTAGCCACAGGTGCCAGGTAAGGAAGGGTTCCGCGATCCGGGTCGCGGCGAAAAGCACCCAACCCAAAACGATGCAATTAAAGATCGTGCCGAGATAAATCGCTTTGGTGCCGCGGAGGATGGCGGCCGGCGTCTTGGCGTAGCGTCTTTCGGACAGTTCGGCATCCGTGATCACGCCGGCGCGGCGCCACGCGGGGGCGAGTACGTAGCCGAGCAACAAAAACGCCACGCCGTAGATCCAATCTTGCCACAGGGCAAAGATGCCAATCGTGGCAATTTGCCCCGTGACCCGCAGCGGCGTGTCAGCCGCGAACTGGGTGGCCGCCATCGAAAGCCCAGCCTTCCACCCGGGCAGGCTTCGGCCGGCGAGAAAGTATTCGTCGAGGCTCTTCGAGGCTTGGTCTTTGGCGAACAAGCCCGAGGCGACGGCATAGGCGATGAAGCCGAGGATGATCGCGACGTCGATCCACGGCCACGACGTCTGCAACACGTAACCCCCGCCGGGCATCCCCTCGACCCAACCGCGCGGCGGCGCCGCGGTCAAGCGAGAGGTGGCCCCAGAACCGGGCGACCGAGAAGCGCGCCAACCCCAAGAAGTTGTCGTCAGGCACGGATGGCGAGCGTTACCCTCCTACCATGACGTCGACGAAAGGCATCGCGCTCATCACCACCGTCGGACTCATCGGGTGCGCCGGAGGCACGAGCCTCGAGGACGACGACGGCGACGTCACGGCCACGAGCACGGCCGCGGTCGGGGCGGGGGGAGGGGGCGCATCGACGGGCACAACGACCACGACGACGAGCTCCGGAGGAATCCGAGGCACGGGCGGCTCCGGCGGCGCAGGAGGCGACCGCGGCGCCGGCGGGTCTGGTGGCTTCGGGGGCATGGGTGGGGGCCAGAGCGGCGGCGTCGGGGGCGCGGGAGGCGGGCCCACCACGTGTCCGACGCCCCTCAGCCAAGGGCCGCTCAGCCCCTCGAGCCCCGCCACCAACGACGCCACCGTCGGCACCGTCGCGTGGAACAACCTCGCCAACGTCCTCACGATGAACGCCATCGACGAGTTCGCGCCCTTTTCGGAGTGCGCCTGGCGTCGGCTCTCGAGCAATTCGCTCACCTCGAATTACCTCGCGACCACGAACTTTGGGTTCACGCTGCCCGCTGGCGCCACGGTGCTCGGCATCGAGGCGGAAGTGCGCGTGAGCTCCCGCGACGGAGGCACCAACATTCTCGAAAACTCGGTTCGCATCATCAAGTCGGGCGTCGTCGGGACGGCCGAACGAAGCACGGGCGCGGCCTTGCCGGCGCTGTTCAACTACGTCGGGTACGGCGGCGCGAGCGACCTCTGGGGCGAAAACTGGACGGCGCAGAACGTCAACGCCAGCTCCTTTGGCGTCGCGTACTCGGCGAGGTGGAACGGGACGGCGGGCAACGACGACGTCCGTGTCGATCACGTCCGCATGACCGTGACCTACTGCCCCTGAGCCGCGGCCCGAAGGCAAGGTGCGGGGGCAGGGGCGCTCGACACCCTTCGCATTCCCGTGCTTCGGTCGTTACCATGCGGCGCATGGCGTCAGCGAAAGCATGGTGGGGATGGGGCATGACGGTCATTGTGGCGTGTGGCGGCGAGGGGCCGGCTGGCGAAGCGACGTCGACGACGACATCCGCGGCCGGGGTGGGCGGCGGGGGCGCACTGGCGGGTCAGGGCGGGACTTCGACCGTGGGCTCCACGACTGCGACGGCGGGGGGAGAAGGAGGAACGGGGGGGGCGGGGCCGCGGGAGTTCTCCACCGACCGGGCGGATTTTTTCGGCGCCCCACGATGCGAGGCCCTGGGTGCCCTCTTCTGTGATGATTTCGAGGACGATCCGCTCGGAGGGCCGCCCGTGGACCCAGGCTGGGCGGTGGAGGCCATCGCGGGCGGGGCGGTCGCCATTACCGACGCCGATGCTGGTCGCGGCCTCCGGTCGCTCCGAATCACCGGGGACTTGGATTTCAGCCGGGCTTGGGTCCGCCAAGAGGGCCTCTTTCCTCGGGACCAGATCTTTGGCCGTGTGCTCTACCGCGTCGAGACCCCGGGCCCGGACGACTTCGTCCATTGGGACCTCGTGGAAGCGATCGGCCGCGACACGGAGGGGGAACCTCTCAAACGCATGCGCTTCGGTGGCGTGTCGCTTCGCAACGACCAGGGCACGGAATTCATCTTCAATCGCTACTTCTTCAATTTCGAGATGTCGCCGCGCCCCCCCGGCTTCGACGAATTCACCCAGCCCGAGGTCGACGGCAGCGCGACCCTCGCGTGGGGAGACTGGCATTGCACCGAATTCTACTACGACGCGACGAGCGACGAAGCGGTCATGTGGTACGACGGTCAAGAGCGCGTGCGCTTCACCGGGACGGTCACCGCCGGCCAGCATCAAGGCCGAATGGCCGACCTTCCCTCCTTCGACGGCATCAACCTCGGCTGGACCACGTACCAGAACATCGACCGCAGCTTTACCGTCTACATCGACGAGGTCGCGCTCGACGACGCGCGCATCGGATGTGGCAATTGAGGTGGCGCGGTCCGTCGCTTGGCGTTGAAATCAGTTCGACGTTGGCTTGTCTTTCCCATTCGCGGATGAAGCGGCGAAAAGCGCATCGAAGCCTCGTCGGAGGTCTTGGTCGGTGACCATCGCGGTGCGATAGCGACGGTCCAGGTCGTCCCACCCCGGGCGGGTGAGTCCGTGCGCCTCGAGGACGGCATCGACCTCCGTGGCGTCGGTCCGTGAAAGTAGGACCCCGAGGCTCACGTAGCGCTCCAGCGGAGGAAGGGCCTCTGGCGAAACAAAAGGAAGCGCCGGGCCGCGACGTTCGGTCACGGCGGGCATGAACGAAGTCCCGCCGGCCTTCGGTCGCGGCGCGACGGGCTGAGGCGCGGGCCGCTCCGAAGGTGCGTTCGTCGGGGCCGGCGTGAAGGGGAGCGCGGGCAGGTCGGAGATCTGAACCTCGAGGCTCGTCTCGTCGACGTTTCCAGGCGCCGCCGAGGTGGGCATGGGGGCAGCGGGTGCGGGCGCGGACGGGGGCGGCGAGGGCAGGGGACCCACGACGGGAGAGGCGATGGGGGACGGCGTAGCGGCCGGTGGAGCGACCGGCGGTGGCGGTGGCGCGTCGGCCGACGACGAACGGGACGGGGGGGAGGGGGGCTCGAAGGGCGTGGCCGGGAGGTTCAACGCGGCGACGTCGACGAACGCGGTTTCCCCTGCCTCGTCGCGCGGCGCTACGGCCGTCGTGGGTGGCAGGTCTACGGGGGCGCCCGCCACGAAAGGAAGGACCTCCTGGTCCATCAGGGCGGGAATGACCCCGGCCGTGGTGGCGTCGACGTGGACGAACGGCGCCGCGACGTCGGGCGCAGGCATCTCGGCCGTGGCGGTCGGGTCGGCCAACAGCTCGGGCCGATGGGTGACGAAGGCTTTTGAATAACGAGCGCCGAGGGTGCGCACGCCCCGCCGGGCATCGCTGGCGATGCGGTCGAGCCAATGCGCGAGCGAATGGTCCAGTTGCGCCGCGGTCGCACCAACCTGGGTCAGCACGGAGGCGAGCGGCTCGCCTGCGGCGAGTTCGGCCTGAGCTCGCGCGACATCTTCGAGCGGCACCACCTCACCGCGATCTGTGGGCTCGGATTGCGTCATCAGGGCTGCGTCATGCGGGCTGCGTCGACGAGGCGGGGTCATCGATGCGGGGCCATCGCGGCGCCAGTTCAGGTACCGGCGGGGCCCTTGTTCATGAACCCGGGACTCCCCGTGACGCCGGCGAACCCGCGCTCGATGACGACCATGGGGGCTCCCGCCACGATGAAGCTCTTCCCCGCCGTGTTGAAGCTGAGCGTCTCCTTCAGAGTTCCGGGCTCGTTTCCGTGGCAGGCCTTGAACGCGGCGCCGACGTTGAGCACCTTGGCCCCGTTGACCTTGGTCCGCATCGCGGGGGCGTGAATGCCCTCGACCGAATTCCCCATGACGGGGTACGGAGTGGGGATCGGGCTCGGTGCCGCCGGCGTGAGGCACACGCTCACCGCCATCGGTGCGAATTGATGCCCCGACTTGTTGGTGCAGATGTTGACCATGCACGCCGTCACCAACCCCATGCGGCGAGCGTACCACGCTCGCCGCGAAACGGGCGTGGGATCCAAGCCGCCGCAGCGAGCGCTCAATTGAGACGCAAAACGCGCCCGACGAGCCGAAAGAGTCCGCGCGACACCGCCGAGACCCGGCTGCCGACCAGCTCTACATCTCCGTC
This sequence comes from Myxococcota bacterium, assembly GCA_039027095.1. Lineage (GTDB taxonomy): Bacteria > Myxococcota_A > Polyangia > Polyangiales > Polyangiaceae > JAPYTK01. The sequence goes on along the minus strand of JBCCLB010000107.1, from coordinate 3,915 downwards.
GGGTCGCAGGCGGATCGCCGCCCGCCCCGAACGGAGCAGCAGCTCCTCCCGCCCCTCCACCTCCACGCGACCCGCTTCCAGGCGTAGGTGATGCGGCCGCTGTGTTTGCACGACCCCCACGACGGCCGCGTGTTCCCCGTCGGGATGAACCTCGATCAAGACCCGCTGCCGGTCGGTGAGCGCATCTGCGACCAGCGCTGCGTCCACATCTTCGGCGAGGTGGGCGATGGTCTCGCTTTTGCCAACGACCACGGTGACGGCGCGACCTTCGATGGCGAGCGGACGCGCCGTCATCACGCGCACGTCGGGCCAAGGTGGTTGGGTCAAGGGGCCCGCGGCGGCGTCGGGGATGCTTCCGGCCGGGACGTGCGCGAGCAGGCCTTCCACTTGGGTCGCCGTGTCGGGTGGCGGCGCCGCGGCAGCCGACAGCTCGGTCGCTAACGCCTCCTCGTGGGTGGCTTGTTCACCCACGCTTCCGCCTCGGTCTCCGTCCCCGGCCGCCATATCCGTTGCCATACCCCGGTGCGTGGCCGGCGGCATCGTGGAGATCGCGTGGACGATGGCCCCGTCGTGCATGTGGCGCCTTGACGGGCGGGGCTTAAGGCGCGACGCCGAGGAGGCTGATGCCCCGTGAAACCCTTCTCGTCGCGACCGGCTTCGTCCTCGGGGTCGCAGGCTGTGGTGCCGATCCCAAGCCAGCTACGGCAGAGGCGGTCTCGCCGCCGGTGGTAACGATCGCGTCGACCGCCGCGACAGCCGGCACCGGGGCGCCCCCGCCCCGTACGCCCGCGACGTGCCGGGTCGAGACGAGGGACTTCGCCGCGACCGGTCAGCAATGGGAGCTGCTCTCCGAGGCCGACGGCGAGGCCTGGGCGTCTCTAACCCCCACCGCGCCAGGCAAGGCACGGATCGAGGTCGAGGGACGGGAGGTCACCTTCGCGTTTAACGGCTCGGGCATCGAACTGGAGGGCGTGGTCGACCGCCGGTCGGTGGCCGTCTACCCGTCGGCCCCGGTCGTGGTGTCACCGGTCGTCACGCTCCCGCCCTCCGCACCCTTGCCCTGGTCGGATGCTGGCGACGGGGCTTTTCAACTCGAGGTGCCGTTGGGGGACGACTTCGATCCGCCGCATCTCGAGGGTCGTATCGCGTGCGACGAGGCCTCGCTGAGTCCCCGCCGAAAGGCCGCGCAAAACGAGCGTGAGGGCGAGGTCGTGCGCGTCGCGGGAAGGGCGGCGCTCGAAATTCATCCGGGACCTGCCGCGGATGAGATCGCGCTCACGCGAACTTCGCCGCAGGGGATTCACGTTCGTACGGTGGGGGAAGCCGAAGGTCGGATTCAAGTCGAGATGGACGTCGGCGACGCTCTCGTCCGCGGATGGGTGGCGCGCGCGCGCTTGGAAAAGCTAGAGCCCGAGGCGAGCTTGCGGCTCTCGGGCTTCGGCCAGGGCGGAGGCGGGAGAGGCGAGGGGATTGGCGATCGGAGAGAGACGACCGAGGTCGCCTGCAGCGATCCGCTTCGCCTGTTTGCGGAACGCGACGGCGCCCAGCGCATCGAGGTGGGCACCATTCGCCCGGGGCGCTCTCTGGTCATCTACACCGACGAGGCCGACGGCGTGCGTTGGCGCGAGATCCGGCTCGAGAAGCCGACGCCCCTGGCGCCCGCGTTCAAGTGGAAGCTCACCGTTCAAGCCGAAGACCTCGCCACCTGCCAACCGACGGCGGATGTGCCTCGCGCGGAGCGATAGCGTCGAAAGAAGCGTAAGCCTCGATCGCGACCGGACCACGATGTAGGGGAAACCATGGGCGCGGGCGGACGCCTAACCGTCGGTCGCCTCAGTCGCCGACGCCGCCGCGAGGAGCGCGTTGAGCAGCGCGAAGAGGTCGCGTCGGTCTCTCCTAACGACACGGTAAACGATTTCCGGGTCGATTCGGTCGTAGAGGTGAACGACCCGGTTGCGAAACCCCACGATGGGTCGAAATCGCAGCGCGGAGCCTGGAGGCAGCAGGTCAGCGCTCTCGAGACGCTCGAGCACTTCGCCGCTCGACCTTGGCGTGGGAAGCCCGCGTGAGGAGACGATGAGCAGGCCGATGTCGACGAGGGCCTGGATGGCCGTTTGCAACCAATGCAGGGCGGACGCGAGGTTTCTGTCGTCTGCAAGAGACTGCTCGAGGCTGTGTTGGGGCAACTCTTCGAGCCGCTGGAGTGCCTCCCGCACGAAGGCGACTTTATCCTCGATGCCCATCCGATTCCTCGAGGTTCTCACGCGCCCACGTTCGGTTCACCTCGAGCCCGCGCGCCGCCGCGGACGCGTATTTGGGGGCCCAGTCGAAGTACCGGCTCACCGCCGCCACGGCGAAGTCCTGGCGCCGGTCTGGGTCGCGGTCGAAAACCAGCACCCCCTCGCTCAACACGCGGTGGGCGATGATGGAATCGCGCAGCGTCAGCACCACGAGGTCAACCCTCCGCCCGACCGCACATTCCACCTGCGTGGCGAGTTCGAAGAGCTCGCGCCGGTGCGTCACCACGGTGGCGTTTCTCTGGCGGAGGAGGACGGCGACGTCGATGTCGCTGTCGGGTCGCGCGTCCCCCCGGGCCACGGATCCGAAGACCCACGCCGCCACGACGGCCGCGGAGCGCTCGAAGACCGGCGCGAGTTCCTGAAATCGACGCACCATCACTTCTTCTTAGCAGCAGCGAAGTGTCGACGGGGCGGTCGCGGTGAAGCGCGCCTGATGGCCCCCGGGCATCCGGCGAGATAGCCTACCCTCGATGACCGTCGCGCCCAAGAAGGCGAGCTCCGAAGACCTCCTCGGGCGGGAAGAGGGGGAGCGGGCTGAGATTCTGGCCGGGGAAATCCGCGTCCAGCCAGCGCCACGGCCGCGGCATTCTCGAGCGCAAGGGGCGCTGCGCCGTTTCATCGGCGGTCGTACGACGATGACGACGGGTTTGCGGGCCGGGCGGTGGTGGATTCTTCTCGAGGTGGACGTGCGCCTCGATGCGCACGAGGTCGTCCGACCGGACTTGGCCGGCTGGCGACGAAAGCGCCTCGCACGGCCCTGGGACCTGCGACCGCTCGACGTCACCCCAGATTGGACCTGTGAGATCCTGTCACGCTCGAACGTCGCCACCGACCGCGTTTACAAACGCAACCTCTACGCGCGTTCGGGCGTACCGTTCTTCTGGCTGGTCGATCCTCAGGCTCGAATTCTGGAGACCCTACGACTTCGGGACGGCGTGTGGTTAGACGCGGGCACCTACGACGACAGCGCGAGCGTACGCTCCGCCCCCTTCGACGATGTCCTACTCGAAGTAGCGCGCCTGTTTCCGCCCGTGGCCGAGCAGCCTTGAGGTTTCGGCAGTCCTGATGTTTCTGTTGCAGACGAAGTGACCCGCATAGGTGCCAGCGCACGTCCCCCAACGCCACGGCGCGAGCGCCACGCATCAGTCCCACCCCACGCCGGCCCGCCGGGGCCAACGGTGGCCGGGGTCACCGGTTGGGTCGCCCGTCGGTGCGCCACGCGGCCCAGCGCATCGAAGGCGTGCTCGAGCGCCCCGCCGTCGGGGAGCTCGCGCCGAAGCTCGCGGCCGAGCACGTCGGGCGCGTGGCGGAGCGTGCGTCCGTCGACCACCGTCTGCACGCGGGCGCCGATGGCGTCGCGGACGACTTGCTCGACGTGTCCCAGCGACGTCTGGCGTCCGATACGCTCACCTTCGGCGTCGTAGTCGCTGGCGACTTCGTGGCGGATGCCGTCGACCACTTGCACTTCGCGGATGATTTGCCCCGCGAGGTCGCGCTCGAAGCGGACGTCGATAGGCGAGTGCGGGGGCGGTGCCCCCTTGGACGGGGTGGTCACCGCCCCGGTGAGCTCGCCGTTTGCGTTGTAAAAGAACCGGTCGACGGCGCCGTCGTCGCG
>JBCCLB010000106.1:0-19426 GCA_039027095.1 Myxococcota bacterium | reverse complement strand
TCCGCCGCCTCCGCCGCCCGTCGCCGCGGCTCCGGTCGCCGCGGTGGCGCCGCCGGTCGCGGTCGCCTCGGTGGACGCAGGTGGTCTCAAGGAAGCGACGCGGGCGTTGGGCGCGGTCGGGCGGAATCTGGTCCAGCTCGCCAACGTGATTCGCGGGGACAAACCGGATGCGCCGATCGCGTACCGGATCAGCCGTTTTGGCATGTGGATCGAGGTGGCCGGCACGCCGCCGGTAACCGACGGAAAGACGATGGTGCCGCCGCCGGCCCCCCATGTGCGCACCCGCCTCGATAGCCTCGCGGCCGCGCAGGACTGGCTTGCGCTGCTCCAAGAAGCGGAGCGGGCGGGACTCGACAACATCCTCTGGCTCGACCCTCACCGCTACGTCGCGACGGCGATGTCGGCGCTCGGCGTCATGTTCAACAAGTGCAAGGACGAGCTGCTGACGGCCACGGCGCTCCACCTGAAGAAGGTCCCGACGATGACGAAGCTGAGCTTCTCGGACGGGACCCCGTTCGCCGATGGTCAGACTCAGATGTGGATCGAAAGCGAGGTCACGCCGGTGCTCGCGGCGGGCGATGGGGGCGGCGGCGGGGGCCCGGCAAGCGCCCTCGATGAGCCGCTGAAAGAGGCGAAAGGTCTCGCGATGAAGGGCGAGTTGGGCAACGCGCTCGAGCTGGTGGCGACGGCGGCCGCGTCCGCCCCTACGCCGGCGGAGCGGTTTCGGGGCCGGCTCGCGCTCGCCCAGCTGTGCTTGTCGGGCGGACGGCACGAAATCGCGAAGAGCGCCCTGTCGGGGCTCGCCGTGGAGATCGAAGCCCACGATCTGACGACCTGGGACCCCGCGTTGTGCGGCGAGTACTACGCATGCCTCTACGCGGCGACGAAGGGGGTGAACGACGACAAGCGTACGCCGCCCGGGGCGCCGGTAGCGGTAGCGGCACCCGAGCAACCCGGTCCGCCGACCGGGCCGACGGAAGAGGAGCTCGCGGCGGAGCGGGCGGCGTTCGAGCGACTTTGTCAACTCGATCCGGCGGCCGCGCTCAAGCTCGCCGGCAGCGGAACGGGGTAGGGGAGCCACCCTCTCGCACCGGCGTGGTCTTCCGAGGGGGGTCGGTGGGGAGGTCGCGGGGATTTAGGTGACCGGCGGCTCGGGCGTTCGGGTATGCTCCTCCCGCTCCCCGCGGCCGATGGGGCCGGATTCACGAAGGGCGTGAACGAGGGGGATGAAGGAGCTCTCTACTCATGGCGAAGGAAGGTTCGGTCGCGCCGAAAGAGCGCGTCAACATCGTCTACAAGCCGGCCACCGGCGATGCGCAGGAGGAAGTCGAGCGTCCCCTGAAAATGCTGATGATGGGTGACTTCACGTCGCGCGCCGACCCGCGCCCGCTGGAGGACCGCAAGCCGATCAATGTCGATAAAGACAACTTTTCGAAGGTGATGGCGGAGCAAAAGCTCAGCCTCTCCTTTGCGGTCCCCGACAAGCTCAGCGACGAAGAGAACAGCGAGATCAACGTGAACCTCCGGTTTCGTCGGCTCTCCGACATGGGGCCGGAAGCGGTGGCGCAGCAGGTGCCGGAGCTGAAGAAGCTCCTCGACCTCCGCCGGGCCCTCACCGCGCTCAAGGGGCCGCTCGGCAACGAGAAGGCCTTTCGCAACAAGATCCAGGGGATCCTCAACGACCCCGCCCAGCGCAACCAGATCATCAATGAGCTCGGCCTGAAGAAGGAGGACGACTAATGACCCAGGAAGCCCAAGGCGAAGGGGCCGCGCAGACCCTCGAGACCGAATCGCTGCTCGACGACATCCTCGCCGAGACCAAGATGGCCCCCGGAGACGAGGGCTACGAAGTGGCCAAGGCGGGGGTGCAGGCGTTCATCGCCGAGCTCGTACGCCCGCAGCGTGAAGGCGAGCGGGTCGACAAGGCATTGGTCGACGCGATGATCGCCGAGATCGACCAGAAGCTCTCGCAACAGATCGACGAGATCGTGCACCACGCCGAGTTCCAGAAGCTCGAGAGCGCGTGGCGCGGTTTGAAATTCGTCATCGACCGCACCAACTTCCGGGAGAACATCAAGGTCGAGATGCTCAACGTCTCGAAGGACGACTTGCTGGAGGACTTCGAGGACTCCCCGGAGATCCCGAAAAGCGGGATGTACAAGGTCGTCTACTCCGCCGAGTACGGCCAGTTTGGCGGCAAGCCCTACGGCCTGGTCGTCGGCAACTACAACTTCGGACCCGGCCCTCAAGACGTGGCGTTGCTCCAGAACTGCGCGGCCGTGGCCGCCATGTCGCACGCTCCGTTTTTCGCGGCCGCGGGGCCGCAGTTCTTCGGATTGGACGACTTCAACGGGCTGCCCAACATGAAGGACCTCCGAGCCGTGTTCGAGGGTCCCCAGTACACCAAGTGGCAGAGCTTCCGCGAGTCGGAGGACAGCCGCTACGTCGGCCTCGCCATGCCGCGCTTCTTGCTGCGGCTGCCGTACGGCTCGAAGTCGATCCCGGTCAAGGAGTTCAACTACGAAGAAGAGGTCGTCGGCGAGCACGACAAATACCTCTGGGGCAACTCCGCCTTCGCGTTGGCGACCCGCGTCGCCGACAGCTTCGCCAAGTTCCGCTGGTGCCCGAACATCATCGGTCCCCAGGCGGGGGGGACGGTGGAAGATCTGCCCCTCCACCAGTACGAGCACATGGGCGAGATCCAGACCAAGTGCCCGACGGAGATCATGCTCACCGAGCGCCGGGAGTACGAGCTGAGCGAGGAAGGGTTCATCGGCCTCACGTTCCGCAAGGACTCCGACAACGCGTGTTTCTTCTCGGCCAACTCGACACAGAAGCCGAAGTACTTCGGGCAAAGCGAAGAAGGGCGCGATGCCGAGCTGAACTACCGCCTCGGCACCCAGCTGCCCTACCTGTTCATCACCTGTCGGCTCGCCCACTACATCAAGGTCTTGCAGCGCGAGCAGATCGGCTCGTGGAAAGAACGCACCGACCTCGAGCGCGAGCTCAACAAGTGGATCGGTCAGTACGTGGCCGACCAAGACGTCGTGTCGGCCTCGATCCGAGGTCGTCGCCCGCTTCGCAAGGCGAAGATCACCGTGGAAGACGTCCCCGGCAACGCGGGATGGTACAAGGTCGACATGAAGGTGCGCCCCCACTTCAAGTACATGGGCGCCTTCTTCACCCTCGGCCTCGTCGGCAAGCTCGATAAAGAGTAAGCGGGCCGCCGCGCGCCGCCTTCCGCCCCGCGGCGGGAAGCGGCGTGCGATTCAGCCGAGGGGGACGCCGAGCGTGATCTCTTCGGTGGCGACGCCGAGGAAGCGACCGGGGCGCACGGTCACGGCGACGCGGGGGCGTCCGTCGTCTGCGTCGTCGCTGACGGCGACGTCGAGTTCGAGCCGACCGGGGGCCGCGTCGCGGAACAGCTCCCACAGGGCCGCGGTGAGGAAGGCTTCGATGTCCGCTTTGCGTTCGTGGGATCCGATCCGTTGGCCGAGGGCGCCCAGGTACTGGGCGAGGCGGGCCACGAAGAGCTGGTCGGGGAGCGGGGCGTCCGGGGCGCGGACCTCGGGCTCGGTACTCGCGCTGTCGTAGGCCTTTTTGGGGGGCCGGACGTAGGCGGTCGGGGCGGCGAGCACGTATACGTCGTCGCGATTGGGCTGAGAGGCGAGCGCGATGAGGCCGAGGCGGCTCAAGGCGCGCTGCGTGTCGGTCGAGAAGAACACGCGGGTGGGGATGGCGATGCGCTCGGCGCCGGTACCGATCTCGCGGACGGGGAGGTCGGCGACCACGCCCCCGTCGCGAACGCCGGTGATCCGACAGGGCCATCCGGTTTCGCCGAAACTCTGGACGACGAGCGAGGCGAGCGGCCACGCAGGCGCCATCCACACCGCGGCGCTCGCCTCGTCGGCGGGGTGCTCGGCGACCTGCGCCTCGCGGATCCGACTGGAGCGTCGGTCGTAGGCGAGGCGAGACAGCACCGGATTCAGCGCGAGGGAGACCCAGCGCGCTTCGGGCCGGTGCGCCTCTTTGCGCCACAACGCGGCAGCGGGAGCTTCGAACAGGCCGCCCTTATGGTCGAGGCGGTCGACGTCGGTGAGGTCGTCGCGGCCGAGCAGGGCCGCGCTTGCGCTGGTGATGATGGGCACCGCATGACCGGCGCCCACCTCGGCGAGCGCGCGAAGCCGGCCGAGGCTCGCGGCGTCACCTCCGATCGCCACGTCGACGATGGCGAACGATACCGGGGGAACGAGACCGAAGCGGTGCTCGATGGCGCGCTCGAGGGCGGCGGGGGCCTCTTCGGGACGGCAGCTCACGACCTCGAGGCGCACGCCGGTCTTCGGGGTCCGGCGCAATAGAAAGTCGAGGCCGCGCCAGGCGGCTTCGAGCCGGCGAAATTCGGGGTGCTGGACGATGGCCCCGAGCTGCGCCCCGATGGCCTGCTCCAGGGTTCGGATCGCTTCGTCGGGATTGGCCTGGCCCCGGCTCGAGCGGCCCGCCACGGCGGCGAGGAACGCGTCGAAGCGGCCGGCGGGGGCTCGAGGCGCGGCGGCCGCCGGAGCCACGGGGGGAGGGGCGGCCGCCGTCAGGTCGTCGTCGTCGTGGGTGGCCACCAGGTCGAGGATCCGGTCCACGTCGGCATCGGTGGCGACCGACGCGGCGGGGGCGTCACCTCCTCCGCCTCCGCCTGGCCCTCCCGCCGCCGCGCCGGGGGCGGTGGGAACGACGCCGCCCAGAACTTGGGTGACCAGCGCGGAGCCGCGCCACAATCGCGTGAGTTCTTCGCGCGCACGGGTGACGTCGGCGGTCCCTTCGCGGAGCCGGTCGAGAACCCGTTTGCCGTCGAGGAGCGCCCGCAAAAGTGGCAACTCGCGGCTGAGCGCGTCGGGGCGAAAGCTCTTGAGCGACGTGGGAGAAAAGTCGATGCGGGCGGGTCGACCGTCGTCGAGAACGCTGTCCACCTCGATGGCGAGCCGCGGGGCGAGCCGCGCGAAGAGCCCGTCGAGCCCCCCGTGCTCCAGAGGCACCGGCTCGACGGGGGGATTCGCCCCGGCGTTGTAGCTCCCGCGAGGGGTGAGGTCGGCGACCACCACGGGTCGCAACGGCAACAGCGTGTCTTCCTCTCCGTCGAGCAGCGACGGCCGCGGCCCCTCATCGGGTCCCGGCGCGGAGGCCTCGGGGTTTTTCTCCGCGGGGTTTTTTTCGGGAGCGGTGCCGAAAGAGATGTTCCCGACGACGACCCCGCCGCCGTCGCCGTTTTCCTCGTCGTGGCTCACGGCGGGGAGTCTACACGCTCGACGCCCCCGGTTGGGCCGCCTGCGCATCCCTTCCCATGGTGTCGCGCTGCCCGGTCACCCCGCTGTACTCACCCGCTGGGCCACCGGGCGGTGGCATCACTAGACTGGGCACTCATGTCGGAGCGCTACGACGAAGCCGATGATGCTTTCCGCCGGGGCCCAGGTCCATGAGTGCTTTGCGGGGGCGCCGGCCGAAGCCATCGGCGCCGCTCGGCGTGTTCGATTCTGGGCTTGGAGGCCTCACCGTGGTGCGGGCCATTCGCGAGGTGAGCCCCGCCGAGGACATCGTTTACCTCGGGGACAATGCTCGGGTGCCCTACGGGACGCGCTCCCCCGACACCGTGATGCGCTACGCGCTCACCTGCGCGCGCGAGCTCGCCCAACGGGGGGTCAAGGCGATCGTGGTGGCGTGCAACACCGTGAGCTCTGTCGCCCTCGAGATGCTCCGGGCCGAACTCGATCTCCCCGTGAGCGGGGTCATCGTACCCGGGGCCCGCGCGGCGGCGGCGGCGGCGGGGGAAGCGCCGGTGGGGGTCCTCGGCACGGCGGGGACCATCGCCTCCGGCGCCTACACCCGCGCCGTCGCGGCGCACTCGAGTCGCTCGGAGGTGATCGGACAGCCGGCGCCCCTGCTCGTGGCGCTCGCGGAAGAGGGGTGGACGGAGGGCGAGGTTCCCCGTCTCGTCGTGCGTCGGTACCTCGAGCCGTTCTTCGGACCCGAACGGGGGACGGCGTTTCCGCGTGACGCCCGCGTGGGGTGCGTCGTGCTGGGGTGCACGCACTTTCCCCTGTTTCGCCACGTGATCGAGACCGAGCTCGTCGATCTCGGCGGGCGGGGCATTCCCGTCGTCGACAGCGCGCTCGAGACCGCGGCCGATGTACGCCGCTTTCTCGCGGCCCGGGGCCTCGAAAACCCGCAGGCCACGGGACGGCTCCACGTCCTGGCCACCGACATGCCCACCTCCTTTGCCTCGGTGGCCTCGCGCTTCTTGGGGGATGCCCTCGAGGCCGTCGAGCCGGTCGACCTCAAGCCCGACGGCGGATGACCCTCATCGTGGTCGCGCGCGGCGCCCGGTCCCCGTCGTCGGGGAGACGCCGCGCGGGCACACCATGAAGTGTCCGTTTCGGGGGCGGACCTGCCGGGCACCCAGGTAGACCACGGGACGGGCTGCGGCGTCGGTGCCGCTCGCTCCCGGGGCGTCGGTGATGTCCTTGAGGTCGAAGCGCACGCAGCCGTTGCCCTCGGCAGCGAAGATGAAGCCGTCGGCGTGAATGTCGCTGGCGAAGGAAAACGCCCACGACCGGTTGTCGCCCGGCGTGCGGTCGACGACCCATACGCGCTCTCGCAGCGCGTCGCGGCTCGGCCGCATCGCCACGATGGGCCCGGAAACGCCGTGGATGAGGCCACGAAAGGTCTTCGCCCCGCCGCCGTTGGTGGTGCGCACCCGCCAGTTACCGCGCGGACCCTGCCAAATCCAAAACGCGGGGGCGGCATCGGGGCGAAACCCAGCCGGGCGCCCGGCGCACGTGCCGTCGTTGAGCCGCTCGGCGCGCGCGCCGTGAGGGGGCGGGGCCATGCGCTCCGGCTGGGGCAAGCCACGCTCGCTCGAGGCGGGGACGACCGAAGCCGGCGCCGATCTGCCGTCGATGCGGGAGGGGCTCGGTCTCGGAGACGCGGCGGGCGTCATTCTGGAGGGGGCGGCTCGAGCCGGCGCGCGGCGCTCCCCCGCCGGGTCATCCGCACCGGCCGCCGGGGCGGGGCCGTTTCGTCGGGGCCTACGACGCGGCGGCGGGGTGGCACGGGGCGCTTCGCCTCTCGCCCCCGCGCCCATCGTCACCCGGCATGCCGCCAACGGAGCGGTACCCACCAGCGGCGCGCAGAGCGCGACCAGAAGGCCAAGCCCGCTCCGGGGCCGCGGATGAATCCCGTGTCGTCGCCGTCTGCCCGACATGCCTCGAAGCAATCATCCGGCCTCACGTTCGTCAAGACGGGTCGGTCTCGAGATGGTGTCGCATCGCGACGACGAGCGCTTCGAGCCGTGCCTCGGCGTCGGTGCGGGCCGAGGCGAGGTCGTCGTCGCCGACGGGACGGCAGACGTCGACGTAGAGCTTCAACTTCGGCTCGGTCCCACTCGGGCGGACGAGGACTCGGTCGCCGCTGGCCAGGGCGAAACCCAACACGTCACTCCGGGGGAGGTCGAGGTTCGTTTCGGCGCCGTCGGCGATGGTGACGATCGTTCCTCGGAGGCAGTCGGTCACGGTGACGACGGCCGCGTCGGCCAGCGTCCGGGGCGGCGCGTCGCGGAGCTCGCCCATGAGGCGCGCCATGCGCTGCGCTCCGTCGGCGCCCTCGAACCACTGGGCGCGCTGCGCGCTCAGATGAACCCCGTGACGACGCCAGAGCTGCTCGCGCGCATCGAGCAGGGTTTCGCCCCGCGCCTTGAGCTCCGCCGCGTAGGTGACGAGGGCGAGGGCGGCGCTGATGCCATCCTTGTCGCGCACGGCGCGGCCGGTCGCGTACCCGAGCGCTTCCTCGTAGCCGAAGACGAAGCGGGCGCCTCGCGTCCGCTCGAGGTCCATCGCCTTGGCCGCGATCCACTTGAAGCCGGTGAGGGTCATCGCGTGCTGGGCCCCGTGGTAGGCGGCGATCCGAGCGAGCCACGGCGAAGACACGATGGTGTTCACGATGAGGCGTTCCTCGCCGCTGGGGTCCAAGCGGGCAAGGGCGTAGTCGCCGAGCAGGCAGCCCACCTCGTTGCCGGTGAGGGCCACGTAGGCGCCCCCTTCGTCGCCCTTCGGGCGGACGGAGCAGGCGAGGCGGTCGGCATCGGGGTCGTTGGCGATGACGAGGTCCGCGCCCACCCGACGACCGAGGGCGAGGGCCAGGTCCATGGCGCCCTTTTCCTCTGGGTTGGGGAACGAGACGGTCGGAAACGCTCCGTCGGGCTCCGCTTGCTCTGCCACCACGTGCACGTCGGTAAAGCCCGCGTCGTTCAAAGCGCGGCGGAGCAGAGGTGCTCCCACTCCGTGCAGCGGGGTGTAGGCGATACGGAGGTCGCCCGGGGAAGCGGCGCGCGGCACCAGGGCACGGACCGCCGCGAGGTAGTCACGGTCCATCGCCTCGTCCAACCACCTCAGATCCTCGGGCGATGCCCCTTCGAGGTCGGCGCGCGGCACCTCGTCCGCGGGGGGTACGGCCTCGATCGCCGTTGCGATCGCGCGGTCGGTGGGCGCGGTGATTTGGGCGCCGTCGGCCGCGTACACCTTGTAGCCGTTGTAGTCGGGGGGGTTGTGGCTCGCGGTGACCACGATCCCAGCGACCGCACGGACCTGACGGACCGCGAAGGCACACAGCGGCGTCGGTCGGCATGCTTTTCCGAGGTGCACCACGAAGCCGGCCGCGAGCAGGACGGCGGCCGCGTCGCGCGCGAAGACGTCACTTTGGCGACGGCCGTCGTAGCCGACCACCACCCCCCGTCGCGGATCGGCGCCGGTGTCGCGGAGCCAAGCGGCGATCCCCGCCGTGGTGCGGATCACCACCGCGCGGTTCATTCGGCTCTCGCCGGCGCCGAGAAGACCACGCAAACCCGCGGTGCCGAACGCCAGGGGGCCGGCAAAGCGGGCGGCGAGTTCGGGGTCGCGGGCCGCGACCATCGCCTCGATCTCGGCGCGCCCCGCCGGGTCGGGGTCGTGGGCCGCGAAGGCGCGGGCGCGGGCGATCAGCTCCGGGGTCAACGCGGGCGTCGTCATGAGCCGGCACCCTACACCCGCGGTGGGGCGTTACGGGGGTGCGTCGCGGCCGGGCACCAGCGAGCCCCCGCGGGCGGCACGCGCAAGCGCGTCGGCGCGGAGCGTCACTCCCCCGCCGCGGCCTCGGCTTCTTCGGGCTCGAAGGTCAGGCACGCAGAGTTGATGCAGTACCGCTTGCCGCCCTCGGCGCGGGGACCGTCGTCGAAGACGTGCCCGAGGTGACCGTCGCACGTCTTGCAGATGACCTCGGTGCGCACCATCCCGAACGTGACGTCGCGCTCGTAGGCGATGACGCCGTCGTCGGCGGGACGCGTGTACGAGGGCCACCCGGACCCGGAGTCGTACTTGGCGCTCGAATCGAACAGGACGTCGCCGCAACCCACGCAGCGGTATCGCCCCGCGGCCTTGTTGTCGACGAGGGCGCCGGTGAAAGCGCGCTCCGTGCCCTTTTCGCGCAGGATTCGGTACTGGTCGGCGGTGAGCTGCGCCCGCCACTCCGCTTCGGTCTTCGTCACCTTGCGTTCGGCCATACTCGATTCATGGGTTCCGCGGAGCGCGCTGTCCACTGGCCGACGGCGTACTGGCGGGCGGCGCACGGGCCGACGGCGGACGACTCGGCGGCGCCCCCGCAGGCGCCCGCCGGCTAGCCCGCGGGTTGGCGACGCTCGAAGGCGCGGTTCGGCTTTTTGCCGATCATGGCAAGCTGGCCGCAGGCGGCGGCGACGTCGTCCCCGCGGCGACGGCGGACGAAGCACAGATATCCGGCCCGCTGCAGGCGACGTTGAAAGGTGTCGACCCGAGACGGCGGAGGGGGGCCGAGCCGGCTCGCCTCGATGGGGTTCATGGGGATGAGGTTGATCTTGACGCGCAGTCCGCGGAGCAGACGTGCGAGTCGGTCGGCGTCCTCGTCGCGGTCGTTCTGTCCCGCCACGAGGGTGTATTCGATGGTGATCTTCCGCCCGCGGGGCAGGGGATAGGCGCGCAGGGCTTCGACGAGCCGGGGAAGGGGGTACTTGCGGTTGATCGGCATCAGCGCCGACCGCCGCGCGTCGTCGGGCTGATGGAGCGAGATGGCCAAACCCACGCGGCCTTCGAAGCGGGCTCCGAGCCGTTCGATCTCGGGGATGAGGCCGGAGGTCGACACCGTGATCCGTCGCGGGGACAAACCGAGGCCGTCCGGGTGGGTCAACAGCTCGATGGCCCGCACCGTGCCCTCGAAATTGTGGAGGGGTTCGCCCATGCCCATGAACACCACGTTGCGGATCGCTTCCCCCGGTTGAAGGTGGCGTCGGCCGAGCAGCACCTGCCCCACGATCTCCCCCGGGGTCATGTGTCGGGTGAGTCCCGCCACGCCGCTCGCGCAGAACACGCACCCCATGGCACAGCCCACTTGCGTCGAGATGCACTGCGTGACCCGAACCGCAGGGTCGCGGTCGGTCATGGTCTGCGATGGGGTCGAGGGAGGAGGACGGCGGTGGCGAGGACGATGCCGTCCGCGAGGGCTGCGGCCGTGCCGTCGTCGGCCGCTCTTTGCGACATCAGCTTCCCTTACGTCGTCGTCGTCGTCGTGGTCGGCGGTGGAGGCGTCCGCGTGAAGGGCGGCGCCGCCCTGCGCCGGGAGCAGCACCGTCTCGACCGGTGCGGCGTCGCCGAGACGGACGAGCAGCTTCCGGGTGCCGTCGGTCGCCTCGTGAACCCGCTCGGTTTGGAGGGGAAGGTCGAGCTCCGACGCGAGCGATGTGCGAAGTGCCTTCGACAGGTCGGTCATCGCCGCAGGGTCGACCACGCCCCGCTGGTGAATCCAACGGAACACTTGGTCGCCGCGGTACGCGGCGTGACCGAGCGCCGCCATCGTCGCTTTCCACTCTTCCGGGAGCCGCGACAACGCCTCGTCACCCGGCGCGGGGCGACGGCGACTTCGAGCGTGCGCGCCAGCCGACGACATGAGGGCGGATATAGCAGAGCAAGGCGTGTCGCCCACCCCCGGGCGCGCGAGACACCGGCCTATTCGGAAGACGGCGACGGCTCGGAGGACGGCGACGGCGCGGGGGGGTCGAGCTTTCCGGCTGCGGTCGCGTTGAGCACGCGCTCTTCGGTGCCGAGCAGCTCGTTGGCGCGTTCGCGTTCGGACTTCGAGCGCTCGCGCGGGTAAGGGACGAACGTATCGCGCGTCGGCGTGTGCTCGGGAGGGGTCACCGTGGGGACTTTGCCGCGGCGGGCCAGGGCCTCACGCTCCGCCTTGCTCAATACGTTGAGCACCATGCCGCCGCCGGTCGGGTCTTGTCCCCGAAAGCGGCGGCCGGCGACTTCCGCGACGAAGAACGCCGTCCGCCGGTTCTCCTGGCGCCCGTCAGCGTCCGCGTTGGTGTCGAGCGGCTGCGTCTCACCGAAGGCGACGGCGAGAATGCGGTTGTGGTCGAGGCCTTCGTCGACGAGCCAATTGGCGACCGCCAGCGCCCGCCGCTCGGAGAGGCCCTGGTTGTACTCTTCGCCGGCGCGGGCGTCGGTGTGGCCCTCGAGCCGCACCCTCGAGATGTCCGGGTTCGTCTGAAGGTAGCCGAGCAGCTCGCGGAGCACCGACGTGCTTTCAGGACGGATTTTGGCCGAAGCGGTGTCGAAGACGACCTTGCCGAAATAGAAGGTGCGTACGGGTTTCCCTACCGCGTTCCAGGGGGCTTCCGGGAACCACGGGGGGACGGTGGCCGTCTCGCCCGGAGGCGGCAGCGGTCGCGGCGGCACCTCACGCGCGCATCCGCCCAGCATCCCCGTCCCGGCGAGCGCCAGCGCGAGCGGAGGAAACACGGCAATCCGACGACGACGACGACGACCACGCATGGTGGAAAGGGTACGCCTCAGGACCTCTTGGCTCAAGGGCGAACGAGGGATCGGGTGGGTCCTTTAGATGATTGAAATTGTTGTGCTTATATAGGTTGTTCGCCAAGTCGATAGGCAAGCGGCGAGGCCACATTCTTGGCCGTGAACCGAAGCGCGCGGTACCCCCGCGCTGTCGTCGGAAGCGGCGGCGCATTGGGTGGAGGGGCTGCCGTCGACGAAGGTCGGGGCGGTGCGCTCGGCCCCCGAAACGATGTCGAACGGCCCTCGATCCAGGGCCGCGGCGAGGAGGTTCGATCCATGGCGAGGCGCGGAACGGCGGGGGGCAAGCGGGTAGGGGTGTTGATGGGCGGGGCCTCGGGCGAACACGAGGTGTCGATGAGCTCCGGCAACGCGGTCGCCGACGCACTGGCCGGCCGCGGCTACGACGTCACCCGGGTGGTGGTGCCGGCGCACCGGACCCGCGGCGCCGACCTCCTGCGCCTGGTCGAGCAGGCGGACGTCGACGTGGCGTTCCTCGCGCTCCACGGCCGGCTCGGCGAAGACGGTTGCGTGCAGGGCGCCCTCGAACTGGCCCAGGTCCCTTACACGGGGGCAGGCGTGCTGGGGAGCGCGCTCGCGATGGACAAGGTGAAGAGCAAGGAACTCTTCCTGCTCCACAACGTTCCCACGCCGCCGTACTACCCAGTGCACGTCGACGCGGACCTCGGCGACGTCGCCCGCATTCACCGCCACTTCGGCTTTCCGGTGGTCGTCAAGCCACGCGGGGAAGGCTCGAGCCTCGCGCTGAGCCTTTGTCATGGCCACGGGGAGCTCATCCGGGCACTGGGGCTCGTCTTCGAGTTCGACGACCATGCGTTGGTCGAGCGCTACGTGGAGGGCATGGAGGTCAACGTCGGCATCCTCGACGGCGAGGTGCTGGGGGCGATCGAGGTCGTGCCGCCCGCCGGCAGCATGTACGACTACGACGCGAAGTACACGCCGGGACAAACCGAGTACTTCATGCCCGCTCGTCTCCCGCCGGCCCGCTACCAGAACATCCTCAACCTCGCCGTCCGCGCGGCCGAGGCGGTCGAAGCGACGGGGGCGGTCCGCGTCGACCTGCTCGTGACGCCGGGCGAAAATGAATACGTGTTGGAGGTGAACACCCTGCCCGGCCTCACCCCCCAGAGCTTGCTCCCCAAAATCGCGGCGGCCGCGGGCCACACCTTCGCCGACTTGTGCGAGACGATGCTCGCGGGCGCCCGACTCCACACCCCGCAACGCGCGGGCAGTCTCGCCTACGACGGCCCCGACGAGATTCGTCGCTCGACCACGCGCGTGGCGGCGGCGACCGCGAGACCGACCACGTCGAGCGCCGCGCTTCCGGTCCCCACGACGACCAGACGCCGACGCGCCAAAACGGCGTGAGGGGGCCCGTTCGCGACGACGACCCGAAGCATCAGCCGTCGTCGACTTCGACGAGCACGACGGTGATGTTGTCGCTGCCGCCGCGCTCGTTCGCGAGCTTGATGAATCCTGCGGCGGCGTTGTCTCCCCCTAGGGCCATGATGTCGGGGATCTCCGCCTCTTGGAGGTAGCCGTGGAGGCCGTCGGAGCAAAAAAGGAATTTATCACCGGGCTGGATCTCGATGACCCCAGTGTCCACTTCGACGTAGTCGCGACCGCCGACGGAGCGGGTGATCACGTTGCGGTGGGGGGAGACCTTCGCCTCGTCCTCGGTGATGAGGCCCTGCTTCATCTGCCAGCCGACGAGCGTATGGTCCTCGGTGAGTTGGAGAACTTCCCCGTCTCGGCAACGGTAAATGCGCGAGTCGCCTACCTGCCCGGTCACCATCACGTGTTTGAAGATGAAGGCGGCGCTGATGGTCGTGCCCATCCCGCTCTTGTTCGCGTCGACCTCACTGATCGCGTAGACCATGTAGGTCGCCGCCTGAATCGCGCTCTCGATGAGCCGGCGGGCGGAGCTGATGGTCTCATCGGTGAGCGGGTCGCCCTCGGCGCCGAGGTTCGGCAGGCCCCGCTTCACCATGCCGTAAATGGTGTCGACCGCTTCGGCACTCGCGACTTCACCGGCGGCGTGTCCCCCCATGCCGTCCGCGACGACGAACAGGCGGATGTCGTCGTTGCGCAGGAACGCGTCTTCGTTCTGCTGACGCCGACGGCCGATGTCGGTCATCCCGTAGGAGCGGACGGTGTACATGACGTGAGCCCTTTCCAGGGTAGTGGCGTTGCCGGTCACGAGGCAACCGGCTCCGACCGGGGCGACCGTCAGGGCTTCGGGGCGCGCTTTCGTTCCGCTTCGGCCCGCTCGATGGCTTCGAGGCGGCTCTTCTGGGCGTACACGATGATGGTGTCGCCGGGCCGGAGCGCCTCGTAGCGGCTGCGTCGGTTGATGCGCTCGAGATAGCCGACGGAACAGCCGTAACGACGTCCGAGGGCACGCCAGGTGTCTCCTTCACGCACCGTCACCTTTCGGCGGGCGCGACCGCGAGACGACACCACGCGTTCGAAGAACGCCTCCGATCCGAGGGGGGTCACCGTCACGTCCGCCTCTTCCCAGAGCCACACGTCCGCCGGCTGGGCGTCGCGCGGCAAGAACAGCTGCAGGTGCATGCCCTCTTGGAGACGGGCGTCGGCGCGGGTGCGATTCCAGCGCACGACGTCGTCGACGGCGACCCCGCACGCGCGCGCGACCTGCTCCACGGTGTCGCCAAACACCGGCGCGTAGAAGACACGTCGACGGTCTGGGGGGGAAAACGAGACCCGGGGGACGACCGCGACCGGGCGTTTCGTGGCGGCGATCTCGTGCGGCGACTTGGGCTTCCGACCCCGCGGCACGAACAGAACCCGACCCGGCCGCGCGCTCTCCCGCCGCCGGAGGTCGTTCCACGCTTCGAGGACGCCGACGCTCGTGCCATACGCCGCGGCGAGCGTGGCGGTCGATTCGCCGAGGCGCACCCGATGGGTCCCGAGGCGGCGACGCTTTTGAATCGCCGGGAGTTCACCCTTGGCTTTGGCGCCCTTGCCCACGGGGACGTAGACCGTCCAGCCCTTGCGGCCCGGGGGGGCGGTTTCGAGCGGGGGAAGACGGCTTCCGATCAGGTGGGGGTTGAGATCCGTGAGCGCGTCGCGGCCTACGTCGACGGCGTCGGCGACGTCGTCGAGGGTGACCCCGGGGGCGACGCTCAGCGCGTCGGCACCTTCGTCGCCGAACGGGCGGGCCGGGTCACGCGCCATCCCGTCGCAACCGAAGGCTTTGCAATTGTTCATGGCGATCGCCAGGGCCATGATCTTCGGCACGTAGCGCGCAGTCTCGTAAGGGAGGCCCGCCTCGATCCGCGTCAGGCGCCAAAAGTCGTTGGTGTTGAAGCGCCGGATGGCCGCCAACATCCCGCCGTAGCCCATGTTGTAGGCACCGAACGCCAAGGCCCAACTGCCGAAGCGTTGGTGGAGGTCGTGGAGATGGCGCGCCGCCGCCACCGTCGACCGCTCGGGGTCGAGGCGCTCGTCGACCCGTCGGTTCACGGTGAGGCCGTAAATCCGGCCGGTCGCGGGCATGAACTGCCAGAGGCCGGCGGCGCCCGCGTGGGAGTGAATCGTCGCGTCGTAGCCGCTCTCCACCATCGCGAGCCAGCACAGGTCTCGAGGGAGGCCGTGGGCGGCGAGCGCACGCCGCAGGGCGTCGATGTAGCGACCGCTCTTGCGGGCGAGGGCCGCGATGAGCTTTCGGCCTCGGGCGTCGTCCCGGTAGTAGCGGAGGTAGCGCACGACCTGGGCATCCAAGCGCACCGGAAAGTCCGGACGGGCGAGGGTGGCCAGCCAGTCGGGTGATGAAGAGGATGATGCGGGGCTCGCTTGAGCGACGGGGGTCGCGGGGGCCGGGAGGCCGCTCGTCTGCGCCCGTGGCGTCGACCCGTCGATGTCGACCGTTTCGGCCCAGGGCTCGGGTCGGGAGGAGGGGCGGGGGGGCGGAAAGAGCGCGCGGTCGAGGGCGCGCATCATGGCGAGCTCGGGCGACTCGCGCGGCGGCGCCACCGCGTGGTCGGGCGCATCGCCGCGCAACGCCTGCCGAACCTGTGCGTTTGGCGCCCCCGGCGCACTTCCTGGCGCGCGCGGTTTGGGTCGGCGCTTGCCCTTTTTCGCCTTGGCCTTGCCCTTCTTCGCACCGGCCGTGGCCGTGGCCGTGGCCGGCTCCGCCGCGGCCGACGTGGACCCGGATGACCCGGCGCCCAGGGCGCCGACGAGCGCCCCGACGACGATCCGCGTTCCCCGTCGCCGGCTCTCGAACCCACCGCATCCCATGGGCCGAGAGTGGTGTCATAGCCCCTCCGACAAATCAAATTGTCGGCGATCCGGTCGTGGTAGCGACGCACGGCGATGGCGCGCGGTTCGGCGACGGGGCGGCAGAGACCGCGCGCGTGGGCGGCTTGGGGGTTGGTGGCTTGGCTTTCCGCCGCCCCGGCCCGGGGGGAGGCGCCGCCGCTGCCGCCGCCGATCGAGGTCTCCGTGCGGGCGGATCCGGTCGCGAGCGACCCCGAAGACGTGACCCCGGCCGTCTACGCCATCGGTCGGGAGCAACTCGAGGCCCCGGGGCTTACGCTCGCCGACGCCCTCGAGACGGCGCCGGGGGTCCAGGTGCAGCGGAGCGGGGGCGATGCCGACGTCGCCCTCCCGCGGCTCCGCGGCGGGCGAAGTGCCCAGACCCCACTGTTTCTGGCGGGGATTCGCCTCGACGACGAGCTGACGGGAGCCGTCGACACGAGCACGCTTCCCCCGGCCGTATTGTACCGTGCACGGGTCTACCGCGGGCATGCGCCCCGTGCGGCCGATGCTCAGGGAATTGGCGGTGCGATTTGGCTCGAGCCGAAGGTTCCCCGCGGGCCGGCGGCGGGGACGGTGGCGCTGGGGGCGGGGTCGTTCGGGGGGCGCGATGCGCGGGCGACGCTCACCTTGGGCGGGGACCGCGTCGCCGTCGCCAGCGCCGTCGGATACCGCCGCGGTCGGGGTGACTTCACGTTTCGCGACGACAACGGTACCCGCTTCGACGAGCGCGACGATGTCGACCGTCGCCGCATCAATGCCGACCACGCGACGCTCGACGGCTGGTCGATGCTCCGCTGGTCGGGTCGGCGCCACCGCGTCACCGCGATCGTGCACGGGCTCCGCCGCGACGGGGGGGCGCCCGGGCTTCAGCTCCCGGGCGCGCAGACCGCTCGGCTCCGGCTGTCTCACCTGCTTGGAGCGGTCGCCGCCGACGTGGGCTGCGCGGCCCCGTGGTGTCGCCTTCACGTCGCGTCGTCACTCCTGCAAACGACCTACGACCTGCGCGATCCGCGGGGAGAGCTCGGGGCGCCGGGGGGGGCCTTCAACCGCACTCGGGGAGCGCGCCACCGGGCGCGTGTCGTGGTGGCGCCGCGGCGGGACCTCGACCTCGGCGCTGGCCTCACCTGGTATCAGTCGCAGCTCCACGTCGAGGGGGTCGGGGCGCGCCGGCGGGTCGTCCGGCCTCAGCTCGACGGGCGTTGGTCGCCTCGGGCCGACTTGGACCTGACGGTCGTCGCGGCGGTTCCGTGCCACGCGACGCGGGGCGGCGACGGGTTGGACGGAGGCGAGCCCTGCGGGTTGCTCGTGACGCCCACGGGCCGCGTAGGGGCCCGTTACCGGCCCCATCCCGACATCGCGGTCTTCGGCAACGCGGGTCGATACGTGCGCGTACCGACCCTCGGCGAGCGCTTTGGGGTGTCGGCCGCCGTCCGCGGCAATGGCGCCCTCGGGCCCGAGCGTGGGTGGTCCACCGAGGTCGGCGTCACGGCCCGCGGCGTGTCGGCGTCGTGGGCGTGGTGGGTTCAGGGGGTGGGGTTTGGCATTTGGAGCGACGCGCTGATCGCGTACCGGCGGGCGTCGGTGGGGGCAGTACGCCCGTTCAACGTCGGCGCCGCGAGGTCGCTCGGGGTGGAGGTGGTGATGGGAGCGTCGTGGCGTCGGTGGTTCGTCGGCGAGGTCGTGGCCACGGCGCTCGACCCGCGCGACGTGACGGAGGGGCGCGCCCTGGAGGCTGACTTGCTGCCCTTCACCGCCCCCTGGGTCGTGAGCCCCCGAATCACGATGCGGACGCCCCCGTGGGCGGCGGCGGGGATGCGTGAGGCGCGTTTCAGCAGCCGGTTTCGCTACCAGGCGGGACGCGTCGCGGACCCCGCGGGGTTGGTCGCGTTGCCGGCCCAGCGTCTCTGGGGACTGCGCGCGACGGTGGCGTTCGTGGCCGATGTCGACGTGGCGGTGGACGTGTCCAACCTTCTCGACCAGCGAACCGTCGACTTCATTGGTTACCCCCTCCCCGGGCGCGCCTTTTTCGCGTCGACGTCGGCGCGATGGTGACGCCGAAGCCATGACGTTGAAGCAAGAGTGGTGACGGCGAAGCAAGAGCGGTAGCGTCCAGCATGGACGACGGGCCTCACCACCCACCGAAGGGGTCCGACGCCGGCGGGGCCCGAGGGCGGGTTCCTTTCGTCGTGGGGATCGCGGGCGGCAGTGGGTCGGGGAAGTCGACCATCGCCGCCGCGCTCGGTGCCGCCCTCGGTCCGAGCAAAGTCGTCCTCGTCGAGCAGGACGCGTATTACCGCGATCTGTCGCATCTGGCGCCGGAAGCGCGGGCGCGCTTCAATTTCGACCATCCCGACGCGCTCGACCTCGACTTGCTCGTCGGGCATGTCGATGCCCTCGTCGCGGGGGAAGCCGTCGACAAGCCTCGCTACGACTTCGCCGCGCACGTTCGGCGCCCTGGCGTCGCGCGCCTCGAACCGCGCCCGGTGGTGCTCGTCGAAGGGATCCTGGTCCTCGCGGAGCGAAAGCTGCGGCAGCGGATGGACCTCAAGGTCTTCGTCGACACCGACGCAGATCTCCGGGTCATTCGACGCATTCGACGTGACATCGAACACCGCGGGCGTACCTTCGCGCAGGTCCGCGCCCAGTACTACGCCACCGTGCGCCCGATGCATCTCGCGTTCGTGGAACCCTCCAAGCGGCACGCCGACGTCATCATCCCCGAGGGAGGCGAGAATCGCGTCGCGCTCGACCTCCTCCTCGGCCGGATCAATGAAGTCGTGCGCGACTACCGGGCGAGCCGACCGCCGCCGCCCCCCGTGTGAGAAAGGGCGCGTCGGGGGCCTCCGGATTTACGGGCTTCGGGCATTCGGGCATCCGGGAGTCAGGGTTTCCGGGAGTCGGGTTTCCGGGCGTCGCGGTTTCCGGGTTTCCGGGTGTCGGGGCTCCGGGCCTCCGGGGCTCCGGGTGTCGGGGCCTCCGGGTGTCGGGGCTCCGGGTTTCCGGGTTTCCGGGTGTCGGGGCTCCGGGTTCCCGTCAGACGGAGGGGTGCGATTGGCGAGGAGTGCTCGCATTTGAGGCGTCTAGGGTGACTTAGGGTGACTTAGGGGCCCCAAATGCGAGCGAAACTCGCCGATTTGGCTTCTCTGTCGTGCGCCGTGGGTCTCTGGTCTCAGGTCTCAGGTCTGTGCAGATTTGGTTCGCGGGGCTCTCGGGCTTTGGCG
>JBCCLB010000105.1:0-20719 GCA_039027095.1 Myxococcota bacterium | reverse complement strand
GAAGAGGAACAGCGACGGCGCGAAGAGGCCGAAGCGGAGGTGAGCCGCCTGCGGCGAGAACTCGAAGACCTCCGAAAGAAGTAGCCGGGGGCCCCCTCGTCATCGGATGGCTCTTTGCCCTTCCGGGGTTCGGGGCCTTTGGGGCGTTCGCCCCACGTCAGTCGCCTCACGGCGGCGATGCCTCCCCTCCCACCCCGCCAGGTTGCTAGGCTTTGGGCGGGGGGTGTACACGTCCGCCGTACCGCCCATGCCTCTCTACCGCGTCGATGACTGCGATCCCCCGGTCGAGTTCGTCGAAGTCAAACCGAACCCAGTCGCCACCATCCCCGATGCCCTTCGGCGGCGGATCCTCGTGCAGACGGTGCACGACGGGGAGTGCATCCCCGAGCGATTCATCCGGAACGCGCAGGGCGAGCTCATCGTCGACCCCGAGCTGCTCGAGCGTCGGTTCGTGTGGGAGCGCGACTGGGGGGCCGATCTGGTGGCGCGGAACATCGCGGAGGCGGTCGGGCTCGAAGGCTACGCGCGGGTTCGCCTCGCGCGGGTCTTGATGGACTTCAATCGCTTCCCCGGGGCCACCCCGCACGACACGGGGGCCTTCTCACTGCAGCGGCTGGCCATCAGCTACCCGTACACGCAGTGGCTCGACCACGGGCAGAAGACCGAGGTGCTCGAGCACTTCTACGATGAGATCAGCACCCGGATGGAGCGCGAGCTCGTGCGGGACAAGCTCATCATGATCACCGTGCACACCTACGACGAGCGCAACCCCAGCTCGACGCGGCGCCCGCAGCTCAGCATTCTCAATCGCGTGCTCGGCTACCAACGCGAGTCGCGCATGCCCTACGGGATTTTCGACCCGATGTATCCGGACGTGCTCGGCGAGTCGACGTGCAGCCGGGTCCTTCGCGACCGGATGTCGCTGTCGCTCGAGCGGCATCAGTTTCGGGTCAGCCACAACTACCCGTACGCGCTTCCGGCCGGTTGTCTCGAGGTGCGGGCGCAGGTGTGGCTCTTCTTTCGCTACCTCCGCGACCGCTACGAGGAGGCGCACCCCGAGTCGCGGCGCGACCCCGCCTACGAGCGGGTGTGGCGCATGCTGATGAACACCAACCTCCGCGCGCAGCCCGGCGCCACCCTCTCGGGCTACCTTCACCGCTTCACCCGCGTCCGACCCGAAGAGCGGGCGAGCTTCGACGCCGCGGCGAGCGCCTACGCGCGCATCGAGCGCTTTTTGTCCGACGGCGCCACCCTGCGCGACTTTCGCCGCTCGCGCGACCGGCCCAGCTCTTTGGGGCTCGAGGTGAGGAAAGATCTCGTGTGCACGCTCGACGCGCACGGTTTGCCGCGGCCGCGGACGCCCGAGCAGACGGAGCGGGCCCAACTCATCGGGCGCGTGATCGCCGGGGCGATCGCCACGTTTTTCGACACGGATCGCGACTACCTCGGAGGGTGACCGGCGGGGGGACGAGGTCGTCCCCCCCGGCGGACAAACCCGGTAAGCTCCGCCCCGGTGTCGCGCCAGCTCGGATCGCTGTTCCTGACCGCCTCGTTCGGCCCCCTCCAGTCGGCAGGGATGTCGATCATGGCGCGTCGGGTCGAGGAGGGCATCGCGCAGCTCACCGGCACCGAGGTGCTCGCCGCCCTCCAACGAGGGATTGAAGCGGTGGCCAAAGCGACCGGCCTCCCGTCGACCCACGTCGCCAATTACCTCCCCATGGCCGAGATCCGCGACGTCGCCGCGAGCGTGGGTCGCCACCAACGCGAGTCGATCGACCAGTGGCGGGCGCACGCCGGATGGGAGGGGCTGTTGCAGGGGATCGCCGACCTCACCGTCGACGGGCGGACCCCTTCGGCGAGCATGTGCCTGCTGCGCCTGTCGAAGAAGATGCAGCTCGACAAAGAGCTCGCGATCCCGCTGCGCCATCTGTCCGATGATCTCGACCGGTGGGAACAACTGCTGCGCGCATGCCGTCAGCAGATCGACGACGGCCGGGCGCTGAAGAAGGCGTACCACCGCAAACGCTTCGTCCTCATGGGTGTCCTCGCCGCCGTCGCGCTGGCGTTTTCCGCCGTCGTGGTGTGGATGGTCCGGGTGCGGGCCGCCCGCGCCCGCGTCGACGCCGCGCTGACGGCGACCGACCCGTGTGCCCGTGTCGTCTCTGACGAAGGCGACCTGAACAAGGCGAGCGATCCGCAACGACAAGCCTTGGAGGGGGCGGAGGCCGCGTGCGCGGCCCAACGCGAAACGGAGCGTCGCGCGGCCGAAGAGGCGAAACGCCGGGCCGAAGCCGAGCGGCAGGCCGAGCAGGAGGCGGCGGAGATCCGCAAGCGCTGCGACGCCTTGGCGGGCGACATCGCCGCCGGGCGGGCGATCGAGGACCCGGAGATCGAAGGTGAGACCCGCGCCTTGTTGCAGCGGATGACCGACCAGACCCTGGAGCCGGACGATCTCACCCTCGGCGACAATCCGTTTCCGTGCCGCGACACGCCGGCCGAAGCTGCCATCGGAGCTGCGTACGCCCGCGCCGCGCTCGCCCGGCTCGCGGGCTGGATCGAGAGCCGCACCCTCAGCGACGCCTCATTCGCGCTGCTCGTCGCGGGGCGCGAGGGGCTCACGGAGCATCAACGCGTGAGCTTGTCGAACCACATCGAGGCCCACGCGAAAAAGACGCTGATCGGCGGCGACGAGAGGCGGGTCCGGCAAACGATCCGCCTGTGCGACCTGAGCCTGAAGCTCGGCCAACCCGAGCGTCAGTACTGCACTGCGACCCGCGCCCTGAGCGCACGTCAGCAAGGGGGCTGAGCCGGGTCCGAAGCGGGCGCGAACGCGAACGCGCTTGCGATTTATCCGTCACCCGCAATCATGGACCCATGGCGTATCGGGACGAGGGGGAGGCGCTCGAGCGACGCGAGGCGCGACTGGCCGAGGATCTGGATCGGATCGACGGCGAGATCGGACGCCTGCGTCGGCTGGAGCGACAACGGGAGGACTTGGTGCGGGCGCTGGGAGACGTGCGCGCCGTCCGACGACAGCGGCGCTTGCCGCGGCTCCACCTCCACGCCGCGAGCCCGTGTGAGGCGGCGTGGTCGACGATGGAAGGCGGAGGGCGCAAACGCCAGTGCGGACGCTGCGGCAAGCGCGTCTACGACGTGACCTCGCTCCCGCGCGCGGAGGCCCTCGCCCTCGTGAAGGCCGACCTGGGCGTAAGCGACGAAGAAGCGCTGCAGCGCCGCCTCCGGGTCCGCGCCGACGGCACCCTCATCGCCGGAGACTGCCCCCGGGGCGCCCACCGACGACGCCGGGCCCGCGCCGTCGTGGGAGGCGGCATGGCGGTCCTCGGACTCGCGACCCTGCTCGGCGCGCCGGCGCATCACGGGCACGCGCGGCCCGGCTGCCCGCACCTCCGGGGCGCCGCCGCCATCCCGTACGCGCCGCAGGGCCGAGACGGAGCCGACATGGTGTTCGTCGAATTCGACGACGAGGTGGAGATCGACCTCGACGAAGGGCGTCCCCATCATCATCCCCGCTCCTGGTCGCGCGTCGACCCTTACGTGCCTCACGACATGACGCCCCCGAGCGTGCCAGAAGCAGAGGAACCCCCGCCGGGAAGCGACATCGTCGTGCCGCCGCTGGTCGCCCCCCCGCTGGTCGCCCCCGCCCTGGCCGCCCCTCCCGCAGAACCAGCGCCGCCCCTCGTTGAAGTGGACCGCTGAGGGCCACGCCCGAGCCCACCTGCCGCCGCTGACCGCTCCGGTCGCGGGGGCGGCTGAGTGTGGCGCCTCCGAGGGAACGTCAGTAGGCTCCGCCCATGCTTGGTGGGCTTCGGGTGGCGGGTTTCGTGGCGACGGGGCTGATGCTCCTCGCGTGCGGCGACGACGTCGATGATGGACCGTCGTCGGGCGGCAGCGGCGGCAACGCAGACTCGGGGACCACCTCCGCTGGCGGAGGGGGTGGGGGCAACGACGGGACGGGCGGGGGTCCGGTCGTCGGCGACCCCATCGAGGCGCCGGCAAACACCTGGACGTGGGTCGACTTCCCCGAGGCCTCGTGTCGGGATGGCTCGACGACGGGGATCGGCGTCAACCTCAACCCCGACGCGACCGAAGTCCTGATCTACCTCCAGGGCGGAGGCGCCTGCTGGAATTCACTGACGTGCCAGGCGAATCCGTCCACGTTCGGCGCCGCCGAGTTCGGCGGCGGGTCCAGTCTCGCGAGCGGCATCTTCTCCCGCAGCAACGCCGCCAACCCGGTCGCTAACTGGAACCACGTCTTCGTGCCCTACTGCACCGGCGACGTGCACTCGGGGAGCAATCCCGACGGGATGATCGGCGGCCAGCCGCAGCGGTTCGTCGGCTACGACAACATGGAGGCGTACCTGAAGCGCCTCGTTCCGACCTTCCCCAACGCCACCAAGGTCTTGCTCGCGGGGGCGAGCGCGGGCGGCTTCGGCGCCTCGGGTACATCGTACCTCGTGCAGCAATACTTCGGCCCGGTGGAGGTGGTGACCCTCAACGACTCCGGTCCCGCCATGCGCGGCGACGTCCTCGCCCCGTGCCTGCAAACCCAGTGGCGCGACACGTGGGGCCTCGACGAGACGTTCCTCGGCGCCTGTGGCGACAACTGCCCCGACAAGACCGACTTTCTCGTCGACTACGTGCGTTGGGTCTCCGAAGTCGTCTCACCCGATCGGCGTTGGGCGTTGATGAGCACCCGCAGCGACGACACCATCCGGTTCTTCTTCGGGCTGGGCGAGAACAACTGCGCGAGCTTCACCGCGATGGATGCGGCGAAGTTCAGCGCCGGCCTCGACGCCCTCGCCGACGAGGTGCAGCCGAACCCCAACTTCGGCATCTTCTACGCCCCGGGCACCAGCCACACCTTTTTGCGCTCGCCCAGCTTCTACAGCACCGAAGTCGACGGCGTGGTGATGGCGGACTTCGTGCGCGACCTGGTCGACGGCTCGACGCAACAGGTCCGCTGACGCTGAAGGAGAGGCTTCCGGGACGCCGAGGTTGCGGGGCTCCGGGATCTCCAGGTCTCCGGGCTTCCGGCTCTCCCGGGCTTCCTCCTCGCGACCGATTCAGAAGCGGCCGTAGAAGCCGGTGTACGCGCCGCCGCCGATCAGGGGCATCGCGCCGATACCCACGGTGCGCCCCCGGGGAGGTCTCTCTCCGGCGGCATCCCCTCGCGACGTCTCCTCCCCGTCTCCCCCCAGCAGCGCCATGAGCCCCCCGGTGAGCAGGGCGGCGCCGCCCACGCCCAGCAGCACGTAGCCCGTCGTCTCCAAGGTCTGGCTCTCGTCGATCACGTCGGCGATGCCGCCGGTGGGGTCGTCGCATCGAGCCCCGCCGCACCCCTCTTCGAGGCCTTCAAAGCGGCCCCCGGCGAGCGCGGTCAGGATGCCGCCCGTGATGGCGACGGCGCCGCCCACGCCGAGCGTGATGTAGCCCGCCGTTTCGAGGGCGGTCGGGCCCGTGTCGATCGGGTTGGCCGCCGTGGTTCCGCCATCACCCTGGGGGCCGCCGCCGGAACCACCGGGGGCGGGCGAGGGAAAGACCACGGCCACGCTCGTCGTCGCTCCGGCCGCCACCTCGGCCGTGCGTGCGAAGCGGCGACCGTCGGCGGCGGTGGCTTCGATCGCGACCTCTCCGGGCGGCACGGCGATCTCTTCGCCGAAGCGCTCCCACGGCGCTCCTCCGACGGTGACGTCGGCCCCCTGCGCCTCGTCGGCGAGCACGAGGAACAGCCTCCCGACCCGCGCCTCGAGGAGTCCGAGGTCGGCCGCGGCGGCGCGGCGGGTCTTCTCGTACCGCTTCGTATCGGCGGTCGCGGTGTCGCGGAGGGTCCCCTTGAGCGCGTTGTAGGCGTCCTCGTACTGCTCGAGCGCGAGGTGGCACTTGCCGATGTAAAAGCGCGCGTTGGGGCTCTTCGAGAATTGCCACGCGAGCTCAAAAAGCTTGAGCGCCGGACGATACTTCTCATCGTCGTACAGCCGCCGCGCCTCTTTGAATTGGGCGGTCGCCACCTCGCGATCCTCGTCCGCGAAGGCGATCCCGGGCGGGGGCAAAACAAGCGCAGCAATGGTGAGGAACAAGCCGATGAGCGGTCGCATCGTCAAAGTCCGTCGGGCTCGTAGTCGAGAGGCCCCCCCCCACTGGGTTTCGCGGGCGGTGGCGCCGGAGGCGGCGTGCGCTTGGGCCACGGTCGCGCCACCGGCGGGGGCAACCTCGGCGGCGTCGGGGCCGCGTCGCGGGCCGACGGGACGGGCTCGGTCGCGGCGTCCGCCTCGTCAGAAGGCGCCTCTGCCGGCGCCGAGGAGGATGGCGCTGCCACCTCCTCCGCCTCGACCTCGGACGGCGCCATCGCTTTGGGATGCGTCGTCGGCGCATCGGACGCGGCCGTGTCCCCCACGGCTTCCCCTACGGCGGCGGGCATGCTCGCGGCCCAGCGCGGGACGAGGGCCGAGGCGGCAGGCACGCTCGGTCGGGGTCGGTCCTTGGTCATCGTGATGGCGACGGCGCTGGCCCCGAACACCATCGCGGCGGCGCCGATGGCGAGAATGGTCTGGCGCGGGTCGGAGCGACGACCACTCGCGGGGCGATCCCCGATGCCGGTGAGTTGGGTTTCGCTGACCTCGGGCATGGTGGCTTCGTCGAGCACTCGGGCTCGCGACGGCGACGAAGGCTGACTCGCGGCATCGCGAACCGAGGGGTCGTCGGCCGAGGGCGGGGGGAGCGACTTGATCTCGACCCGAAACTCCTCCACGAAGCGCGCCACCGCGCGGTTCGACGCCAACGTGACCCCGGCTTGCGTCGCCGCCTCCTCGAGCTGCTCGGCGAAGGCGGCCGCGGTCGGCGGGCGTTGCTCGGGATCGATCGCGAGCGCGGCCATGCAGACCGCATCGACCGCCGGGTGGAGGTCAGGCACGTACGCTTGCGGGGACGTTTGCGCCCCCTCGAGCACTTTGAGGACCAGCTCGCCTTCGTGCTCTGCGTGAAAAAGCCGGCGACCCGTGAGGACCTCCCACAGGCACACGCCCGCCGCGTAGACGTCAGCCCGGCGATCGATCGGATCGCCTCGTCCCTGCTCGGGCGGCATGTAGGCGAGCTTGCCCTTGAGGTGACTGCCGCGGGTGGTGGTGAGGCGCGCCTCGGCGCGGGCGACGCCGAAGTCGGTGATGCGAGAGATCCCGTCGCTCCCCACGAGGATGTTGTGCGGAGAGACATCGCGGTGCACCAGGTGCAGCGGTCGTCCGTCGCGTCCCTCGAGCTCGTGGGCGGCGTGAAGACCCGACAACACGTCGAGCAGGATGCGGAGCGCCATCCCGAGCGGCATGCGCCGCTCTTTGCTCCGGAGCGCGCGCGCGACGTCGCGGAGCGATGCGCCTCGGACGAGTTCCATGACGAGGAACATCGCGTCGTCCGTTTTTTGGACGTCGAGCGTGCTCACGACGTTGGGGTGATGGATACGCGCCGCGAGGCGGGCTTCATCCAGGAACATCGTGATGAACGCCGGGTCTTCGGCGATGTGGGGATGCATCACCTTGATCGCGACGCGGCGCTCGAAGCCCCCAGCGCCGACCGCCCGCCCCGCGTAGACGGTCGCCATGCCGCCGCGCGCGATGGGCGCGATGGTCTCGTAGCGGCCGAGGCGAAGCGTCATGTCCCAAAGTTACGATATCGGACCGGCGGGAGACCGACAACGTCGTGGGCGTCCTCCACGTTCCCCACGCGGGCGAGGGCATCGAGAACCTCTTCCCGGGCAAAGGGCTTCTCGATGCACGGAGGATCGTTGCCGCGCCGTAGGCGGGCCAGAAACGCCTTGGCCTCGGCCGTGAAGGCACCTCCCGTCATGAAGATGAAGCGCTCCTGTTCCGGGCTGAGCATGCGCGCCACCTCGTCGTAGAGTTCCATCCCCGACATCTCGGGCATCGTGATGTCGCAGAACACGGCCTGGTAGTCGCAGCGCGTGAGTCGCTCGAGCGCCTCCATGCCCCGGTGCACCACCTCCACCTCGTAGGCATCGCGCAGCATCCGACGCAGGGCCTCGGCCACGAGCGGTTCGTCGTCGACGATGAGAATGCGGCGCTCGCGGGGCCCCGGTTCCGTCGAGATGAGGGCGTCGTAGCGAGGCGGCGTCGGGAGGGCGGTCGAGGCGACCGCCGCGGGTCCGGTGGGTTTGGCGGCGGCGGCGCGAGGGCGCACGTCGACCTCCGGAACGTCGTCCCGAGCGCTCTTGGGGGGCAGCTGCGACGGGTACACGTTGGAGGTTCGCTCCTGGAGCCCGGGCAGTTCGACCCGCGCCGTGGCCCCGCGGTGCTCGTTGTTGCGGAGGGAAAGGCGTCCCTTCATCGAGGTCACCAGCTCGTGGGCGATCGCGAGGCCGAGACCCGTACCCTCGCCGACCCCCTTGGTGGTGAAGAACGGATCGAAGATGCGGTCGAGGACGGCGTCGTCGATGCCGCAGCCCGTGTCCTCCACCTCGACGACGACCCACGGCGCGGCCGGGGTGCCCACGCTTCGGGTTCGGATCGTGATTTGGTGGTCCTGACGGGCGCCGGTGGGGATCGCCTGCGCCGCGTTGACGACCAGATTCAGGAAAATCTGAGCGAGCTTCGGCTCGTCGCCCCAAACGGAGGGGAGGGCTTTGGCCTCGTGGTCTTCGACGATCGAGGCCCGGTGTTTGACCTCGTGACCGGCCATCTTCACCGCCGACGCCAGGACGGCCCGCATGTCGACCCGCGCGCATTCGGGTGCGCTGTCGCGCGAGAAGCTCTGAAGGTCTCGAACGATGCGCTGCACACGGTCCGCGCCATCCTGCGCCTCGACGAGGGCTTCGATCGCGTCGTCGAGCTCGTCTACCGCGCCCCCTCCGCGCACCGCTCGGGCCGCGTCGACGGCAAAGCTGAGGTTCGTCATGACGTAGGTGAGCGGATTGTTGACCTCGTGGGCGACGCCGGCCGCGAGGCTTCCGACCGAGGCCATGCGATCGGCCATGCGGAGTTGGGCTTCGAGGCGCTTCTTCTCGCGGATGTCGCGGCCGGCGACCAGCAACCCTTCTTCCCCCCCGAAGTCCACGCGTTCGACCTGGTCGAGCGCGATGGTGACGCGAACTCCGTCGGGGCGCCGGAACGACACCTCCACCGTCTCGGTGCGGTCGTGCGCGTCGAGGACCTTCGCCACGTGTGGCGCCACCGCATCACGGTCTTCGGGATGCACCGCTTCGACGAGCGCACGACCCACCAGAGGCGCAGCCGTATCGAACCCGAAGAGCGTAGCCATCGCGGCGTTGGCGTACGCGATGCGGCCGTGCCGAATCACCACGACCGCGTCACGGGAACTGTCGACGAGACGCTGAAAGTCTGCCTGGCTGCGCGCCAGGATCGCCGCGCTGCGCTGCCGCTCGGCCTCGAAGTACCGCGCCGCCCACAACGTGCCACCGACCGTCCCGAGCAGCGCGCCAAGGCGGTTCAGCTCGACAAAAGAGGCATCGAGCTCGGGTCGCGGCGGCGCAAAGGCCCACAGAAAAACGGCGGCTCCCGAGACGAGCACGCCGCACGCCGCACCGCTCTTGAACCTCCCCACGACCGTCGCCAGCAGCGGGCACGTGATGAACGCGGTTATTGCCGGTGCGGTCAGACCTCCGGTTTGATACGCGAGGGCGGTCAGCGTCACCACGCCGAGCCCCGCGACGGCGAACAGCGCCGGCTCGTACCTTCCCGACCATCGGATGGTCGTCAGGCCGGCCAGCGCGATGACGGCACCGACCAACATCGTGAGGGCGATGGCGTCGAGGCCGAATCGGGCGACGGAAAGCGCCGCGAAACCGCAAAAAGAGACGGCGGCGATGAGCCCCCCGAGCACGAGAATACGCCGCCGCCGTCCCGTCTCGGGGTCGACCTCCGCCGCCGCCGCGAACCAATCGATGGTCTTGGCGGCGAGATCGCGGAGACGACGGTTCTGAGACGAAAGCATCATGGTCGCGCGCGCAGCCGCCCGGCTGTCGGATCGAGAACGTCGGAACCGCGACGACCTTGAGCGGCGGCCCCGAGCACGGGGATCACGAAGGGCCATGTGTAAGGGCTCCGGCGACGACCCCCGCAGTTGTAACCTGATTGCATTTGTTCCATGACAGGGCGACATGAACGCCGGGATGAGGCAGGCGGGGGGGCGACCGGGCCCATCCCTGCGTCGACGCTCAGCCCGGCGTCGACGCTCAGCGTGGGGCCGGGGATGCCTCGCGGCGCTGGGGATGCTCTGCGGGCCGATGCTGGGCAGGCCGATGCTCGGCGGACCAATGACGGCGCAGGCGTGGGCGCAGGAGGTCGACGACGAGCCCTCAGAAGCGGTCGACGCAGAGGCGGTCGATGCGGTGGCGGACCTCGAGGCCTCGGGCGCGGAACCTACCCCGGAGGAAACCGACATCATCGACGTCGAGGTCGGCGGGGACGATGACGGCGGCGCGGCCGACGAGGACCCGATCGAAGTGCGCGTCGAAGGGCCGGCACGGGGGCGGTCGACGCAGCGGGGGGCGAGCAGCTTCGAGATCGGCCGGGACGTGTTGGACCTGGCGCCGACCCAGGAGGGGGCGGACGTGTTTCGCCGGACCCCGGGGCTCTTCATGGCGCGGGCGTCGGGGCTGGCGGTGGGTCACCGGTACATGCTGCGAGGGTTCGACGCCGACCACGGCCAGGACCTCGACCTCCGGGTCGGGGACCTCCCCATCAACCTCCCGAGCCACATCCACGGTCAGGGGTACGCCGACGTCGGCATGATCATCGGCGAGGTCGTCGACCGGTTGCAGGTCACCGAAGGGGTCTACGACCCCGTGCAGGGCGACTTCGCCATCGCGGGGAGCATCGACGCCAAGCTCGGCGTGCGCGACCGAGGCTGGCGGTTGAAGAGCGGTTACGGGGCGTTCGACACGTTTCGGCAGCTCGGAGTATGGGCGCCGGAGGGGCAGGCGCGAGAGACCTTCGGCGCGGTGCAGTACCAGCGCACGGGCGGCTACGGATCCAACCGGCAGGCGCAAAGTGCGAGCGCCATCGCGCAGCTTCGCCTTGGCGAGGGGGCGTGGACGTACCGCACCCTCGGGATCTTTTACGGCGCGCGCGGCTCGTTTCCCGGGGTGTTGCGCCGGGACGACATCGAACGCGGCGACGTCGACTTCTACGGCATTTACCCCTTCGCCACCGCGGAGAAGCAGTCAGCGCTCAACGCGCGGGTCATGCTTGGGGGGTTCGCCGACTACCGCGGTCGCGACGACGACGGCCGCCCCACCGACAACGGCCAGGTGGGGGTGTACCTCGGCTACGACAACTTTCGGCTCCAGCAGAACTTCACCGGCTTCACCCAGGAGTCGCGCGTGCTCAATGGGCTCGCGGGTCGGGGCGACCTCATCGAGCAGCAGAACCGGACGCTCACGTTCGGGCTCACCGGGCGCTATCGGTCGCGGCGCTACGAGCCGTTTTCGTGGCTGCGGGGCACGGTCGAGCTGGGCACCTCGGCCCGCATCGACGACATCGAGCAGGCCCAAAACCTCATCGACGCCGCGGTGCGGAGCCAGACCTGGGACCAGCGCGTCGACGCCTCCATCCGCGGCCTCGACGTGGGGCTGTGGGGCGATCTCGACTGGCTGCTGTCGACGTACGTTCGGGCGCGGGTGGGGGTGCGCGGCAACGTGTTGCTCTACGACGTCGACGACCGCCTCGGGAACTTCGTCCCCGCCACCCGTCCCGACGAGGCGTTCATCGTCGGCTTTCGGCGCTCCGCCCTCGGCTTTGCGGTGGGGCCGCGCGCGAGCCTCGAGGCGCTGCCGGCCTCGTGGGTGTCGATCAAGGCGGCCTACGGCGAGGGGTATCGTTCGCCTCAAGCCCGCACGCTCGAAGACGGCGAGCGGGCCCCGTTCACCAAGGTTCGATCCGCCGACTTAGGGGCGACGCTGCGGGCCGACACGCAGCTCGAGGTGACCGTCGCGGGGTTTTATACGCAGCTGTCAGACGACGTCGCCTTCGAGGCCCGGGAGGGCCGCCTCGAGCGCGTCGGGGAGAGCCGACGACTCGGCGTCACCGTCTACGCGGAGTCGCGACCCACCTCGTGGCTGCTCGCGGCCTTTTCCCTCACCTACGTGCAGGCGACGTTGCTCGAACCGCCCCCCCCGACGGCAGAGGAACCCTCCCCGCCGTTCGAGCCTGGGCAGAGCCTGCCGTTCGTGCCCCCGGTGGTGGCCCGCATCGACCTCGGGGCCGACTACCCCCTGGTCGAGGAACTGGGCGACCACGACCTGACGGGGCGCCTCGGCAGCGGGCTCTCGTACCTCGGACCCCGCCCGCTTCCCTTCGGAGGCGCGGCGCGGCCGGTGAGTCTGCTGGATGCGAATGCCGCTCTGGGATGGGGGCCCTTCACCCTCGACTTCGCGCTCTACAACATCCTCGATTCCGAGTACGCGGCGGCGGAATTCAACTTTCCCTCCGATTGGAACCCGAACGGTCCGCGGTCTCGGGTGCCGGCCCGCCACATCGCAGCCGGGCCTCCCCGCTCTTGGATGGCTACGCTCGAGGTGTCGCTATGAGATACGCACGTACGCCCTTGGCCCCGCTGGTGGTCATGGCTGGCCTGGCCACGACGACGATGACGACGGGCTGCACCGACACCGGACGAGAAGCGACGAGCGTCGCGTTGTTCGTCAGCGGGACGGAAAACGACGACCCGCGCGACATCGATGGCTTCGAGGTCGTGCTCACCGACGCCCGTCTCGCGTTCGGACCGCTGTACCTGTGCACGGGGGCGCAGGCGGGGCAGCTCTGCGAGACCGCCCTGTTCGAATGGCTCGACGCGGTGGAGATCGACCTCCTCGATTCGCGACCCCGCCGGGCCGGTCAGCTCGACGGGGTGACCGGCGTCGCCCGCTCCTGGATGTACGACGTCGGCATCACGTCGCTCTTCACGCTGGCCACGCCGTTGGTTTTGCCCGCCGCCGAACGCCTCGACGGAGGGTCGCTCTTCCTCGAGGGGCGCGCGTCGTCCTCCGACCTCTCCTACCGCTTCCGCGCCGTCGTTCCCGTGCAGCAGAGCGAAGACACCGAACAGGGCGTCTCGGTGGTGCGCAAAAGCGTGAGCGAATTCTTCGAGCGCGACGTCAGCGCCGACGGCGAGCGGCTCGACATCACCTTCGACGTGGCGCCGTGGGTCGCCCAGGTCGATTTCGCCGCGTTGGGGGAGGCGGCTGCCGCCGCGGACGCACGCGTCGACGTCGAGCCCGACACCCAGGCCTTCCGCGCGCTGAGAAATGCCATTCTGTCCGGCGCCCGCCCGGAGTTCCGCTGGTCGCTCGAGTGAGCTGAAGCGGGGGCACGTCGGTGTCGGCAGCGGCGCCGTCCGGAGCGCGCAGCGCCGCACAAAACAGCACGAGCGTGTCGCGGGGACACGCTCGTGTGATGGAGGCCGGTTCCCCGGAGGCCGTCGTCGCCGGGGGCGGCGCTCGGGTCCTCCGACCGGCGGCGCGCGCTACGTCATGCCGCCGCCCCGAGGAACCGTCTCGGCCGGTCAGTCGTGACCGTGACCGTGATCGTCGTCGTGGTCGTCGCCATGGTCGTCGTCGTGGTCGTCGCCATGATCGTCGTCGTGGTCGTCGCCATGATCGTCGTCGTGGTCGTCCCCATGGGAGTGGGCGACGCCGTCGACGGGGCACTCACCTTCACCCTGGTAGTGGCCCTGGGTCTTCAGCTGCGCGCGGAAGTACGTCCACATGTTGTCGACCGGGGTGATGGGCGAACCACCGAGCTGGTAGCGGTCGTCGAACTCGGACAGGTCGGCCGGCGCAATCGCCATGAGCTCTTCCTGCGTGACCACACCGTCCAGGTTCAGGTCGGAATCAGCCCACCACTGCGCGAGCCGGGTCACGCCGCCCTCGTCGCCCTCGGGGAACCCGTTGAAGAAGCCGTGGTCGCCGTGCACGGTCGCCGCGACCGATTGCGTCGTGTTGCCCGTGATGCTGAACCCGGGCTGCTCGTCGATCTCACAGGGCCCGAAGACGGTCTCCGCCTCGGCGCCGAGCTCGAACGAGATGCTGGTGTTTTCGTAACAGGGAACGCCGGCCGCGTTCATCCCCGCCTCGACCGCTCCGGCGGGCACCTGGGCGAGCGTTGCGGGCGGGCACGACACGCCGTCCGACTTCGTCAGCGTCCCACTGATCAGGTAGGTCAAGTCAGAAGCGACCATCGCGTCGAAGTCGGCCTGGTCGACCGTGTCGTGACGGGTCGCGCCGTCGACGGCCGTCACGTAGTTGAAGTTCCAACGCCCTTCGCGAAGCTCGGGCATGGTCCAGAGCGGCAGCCCTTGCGCGGGCACCTGCACCATGTCGACGACGTAGACCTCGGGGGCGCGTGCCTCCACTCCGGCCTCGGTGGCCATGTCGACGTCGATGCCGCCGATGCCCACGAGGTACTTGTCGAATCGGGCTTGCCACCCGTCGCGAATGTTCTCGACGCCCTCTCCGGCGTCGAGGCCCTGGGTGATGGTGTCTTCGGCCTCGAGGAGCACCGTCAGGGTGCCCATCGCCCCGGTGCTGCCTCCGTCGTCGGAGTCGCTGCAGCCGGCCGCGAACAGGGAAAGCGTCACGAGCGAGATGAGGGATGCGTTCTTCATGTCGATGGTCCCAAGAAAGGGTTGGGGTGAGATGTAGGCCATAGTGCGCAATCAATGAGCATGCAACTGCAACCGTGTTACATTTAGGTCGTCCAACTGCTGTCGATGATACGTCTAGTCCTTCGTCGTGCGACTGCTCACCGGGTCGTGTCGCGCCGGCTCTCGGCGGTGCGGGCGAGCAGCGTGACGACCCGGGGGTGCTCGGCGTCTCGGGCCACGTCGATGGGCCGCTGGCCCTGACGGTCGGTGGCCCCTGCGTCGGCACCCGCCTCGAGGAGGAACTGAACCACGGTCGCCTGGCCTCGTGCCGCCGCGTAGTGAAGCGCCGTCCACCCACGCGCATCGGCTCGCGCGGGGTCCGACCCGCGCGACAACAACCACCGCACCATCGTCGGCTGCCCGGCGGCGGCCGCCGCCATCAGCGCGCTTCGACCCAAGGGAGCGGGTTCGACGTTCGCGCCCGCAACGACCAGGATCGCAGCCGCGGAGGCGTCGCCGCGGGCGGCGGCAATGGCGAGCGCCGACACCCCGCTCGTACTCGTGGCGTCGAGGTCGGGCTTTGCGGTGAGCAACGCCCGCATGACCTCGTGGTGGCCCCCCGCCACCGCCGCCCCGAGGGGACGTCGGCCCTCGGCGGCGGGCCGGTCGACCTCCGCGCCCGCTTGGATCAGGCGCCGCACCACGGCCGCAGCGCCTCCTTCCGCGGCCCGAAACAATGCGGTGGCGGCGCGCTCGTCCGTGCGCTCGAGGGGCGCGCCCGCGGCCAGCAATTGGTCGACCACGTCGGCGTGCCCCTGCGCGGCCGCGGCGTGCAGGGGGGTCGTTCCGTCGGGATCGACCGGGTCGACGGGAACACCTTTCTCGAGCAGGGCCTGGACGACCGCACCGTGTCCCCGTCGCGCGTGGGCGACGAGGGCGTGGTGGCCGCGCGCATCGGTCCGGCGCGGGTCGGCGCCGAAGTCGAGCAACATCGTCGCGATCCGTTCGCCCTCGATGGCAGCGTCGGCGGCGGCGACCAGCGGGACCCGTCCCTGGGCGCTTCGATCTACCGAGGCGCCGCCGTCGAGAAGGCGTCGCGTCATGGCCACTTCGCCACGGCCGATCGCAGCGAGCAGCGCGGTGAGACCCCGGGCGTCGGCCCCGTCGATGGCGACCTCGTCGCCGAGGAGGCGCCGGTCGACCTCGCCGAAGTCCCCCCTTCCCGCCGCCGCGACGAAGGCCTCTTGAGGGTCGTCGGCGGGGGGCGGCGTGACCTCGGTCTCCGCATCGGAGGCGTCGAGGGCGCGGACGGGCGGCGGCGCGCAAGCGACGACCGAAAGCCCGAGCGCCCCGACGACGAGGGTCCACATGCCGCGCACGGAACGACCCTACACCCTTGCCGTTCGGACGCACGCGCCGACCGCGGGCACTGGCGAACCGGGTCACGGCCGTGCACGCTTGGGGTTCATGGCGTCGCCTCCCTCGGTTCCCCCTGCGCTCGCCAGCGACGAGGCGCGACCACGAGGCTGCCTCTCGCCGCTCCTTCTTCTGGTCGGGGGGGCCTTGGTGCTGGCGGCCGTAGGCGGCGGGGCGGTCGCCGGTCGTTGGTCGGCCCCCGCGGCGCCGGCGACGACGACCGAGGTCGTGTATCGGAGTCCCGCGGTGGTCACGGCGATCGAACGCCTCGCGCGTCTGGAGACCGCTCGATTTCACATGGAACGGGTGGTCGACCTCACCTCCAAACAACAGGCGCTGCTCGGCCTGGTGGAGGCGGAAGATGCGTTGTTGCTCGTCGCGGCGGCCGACGTGACGGCCGGGATCGACCTCGGGACCCTCGACCCGGACGAGGTCGACATCGACGGCGCGCAGGTGTCGCTGTGCTTGCCCTCGCCGCGCGTGTTCGAGGCCACGCTCGACGAAGCCAACACCTACGTCTACCGGCGGGACACCGACGTGCTCGCAGATCGCGACCAAGATCTCGAGGCCAAGGCGCGGCGCCACGCGGTCGAAGCGCTGGAAGAGGCGGCGGTGGCGGCGGGCCTGCTGGACGTGGCGAAGGAACAGGCCGCGACGACCATGGTGAGCCTGGTCTCGTCCCTGGGCTACGACCAGGTCGACGTCACCTTCGGCTGCACCAAGTAGCTCCGAGCGCGTGATGGGGCGGCGTGGTCACCGCTTCGAGCGGACGACGAGCACCGAGCAGCTCGCGCCCCGGCCGACGTCGGCGGCCACACTGCCGAGAGCGATTCGAGCGACCCCGGTTCGTCCGTGGGTCGCGACGACGATCAGGCTCGCGCCGAGGGTCTGGGCGCGCTCGCTGATGACCCGGGCCGGCGGTCCCTCCTGCACCTCGGAGGTGGCCTCGTGACCGTGACGCTCGATGCCGGCGCGAAGGACTTCCCGCACCGCCGCGTGGAGCTGCTGCCGGGTCTGCACGTCGATCACCAACGACGGCTCGAACGCGGCCAGCACCGGGTGCGCGATGTCGAGTGCGTGGAGGGCGACCAGAGGTCGGGCCAAGAGCCGGCTCGCCGCCACCCCCGCCTCGAGGGCCGGGGCGGAGGGCTCGGAGAGATCTGTCGCCGCCACGATCGGCCCGGGGCCGGAGGGGCGCGCGACGAGGACGGGCCGATCGGCAGAGCGAAGGATTTGGTCCGCCGTGGTCCCGAGGAGGGCGCGTTCGACGCTCCCTCGGCCCGTCGCCCCCACGACCACGAGCGCGGCCCGCTGTTCTTCGGCGACGCGGAGCACGACGTCGGCGGGCGAACCGACGTGGGCTTCGGCGCGCGCCTCGGCGTCTTTGAGCGTGGCGTGCACGTGCTCGCGGAGTTCCTCCTCCCGCTTGGCCCGCAGCTGTCGCAACTGTTCGACGTAGCGCTGCATCTCGCCGATCGGCGCGAAGATGGGCGTCGGGTCGGCCAGCGCGTGCACCGCGATCAAGGGGCGCCCGGCGGCCCAGGCATGTGCTTGCCGCAGCGCCTCTTCGCTCGCCGTCGAGAGGTCGGTCGCGACGACGACGGGCTGATCGGAGGGAAACATCCGCATCCCGTACGGCAGGCGCGCGTCCGTGGCTAGCCGGCACGCGGCTCGAGAGGGCCATCCAGCCGCAGGTCCCTCGGACCACCATCGCCATGCGGGCGGTCGCGCGGCCTTCGACGTCACCCCGAGGGAACGTCGAAGCGGCGACGATGCGGGCAGGTCCTTTGGGGTTGAGGTTTTGGGGGGCGGCCGCCATGCTTTCTCACAGCGCCCGGGGGATGGCTCCAGGGTGGCCTACCCCGGAATTCACCATGTCAGCGCTCGACGTCCTCATGGTCGAAGACGATGCCGTGCTCGTACGATCGTACGAGCGTCTGTTTTCGCGCTGGGGATGGACCGTCGACCGCTGCAGCACCCTGGCGGAAGCGAAACGGACCCTGTCGCGCAAGCGCTACGACGTGGCGCTCTTGGACATCAAGCTGCCCGACGGGCAAGCGACCGACCTCCTCGGTCCGCTTCGCCGCGGCAACGCGAGGCCCGCGGTCGTGGTCATGAGCGCCCACTACGAGGCGCAGCACGCGCTCCTCATGATGGGCCGTTGCGATGCGTTCGTGCCGAAACCGGCCGAGATTGGCGTATTGCGCCAAGTCATGGAGCGCGCGGCGACCGCCCATCGCGGCCGCACCCGCCCCCTCCCGGTCGAAGCCTACGCCCGCCACCACGGCCTCAGCGGTCGCGAGACTGAGCTGCTCATTCTGGCGGCGGAAGGCCTGGAGGACGACGCCATCTGCACGCGGCTCGCCGTGCAGGGCAACACCCTCAAGACGTACTGGAAGCGGATCTTCAAGAAGACCGGCGAGCACACGCAGCGTAGCGTCATGGGGGCCGTGCTGCGCTTCACCCTCGGAGGCTCAGGCCGACGTGGGCCGTCGCGTAAGGCCAAGGGGCGGGTCAGCCGCAGTTCGTGAGCGCCACCAGACACGGTTCTTTCACCGGGCCGTTCATCCTTCGGGCCGTCCATCCGCCGGGCCCAGCGTGTAGGTGACCTTCCGTGAGGTTTCGCGGCCGCCGATCGCACGTTCTGCGTTTTGCGCCGAGACCCCGGCAAGAAGATCGGGGTCGGCGTCCCCCTAGTGTGCCCAAGTAACGGATATCGCCTGGTAGGCGCGAGGCACGATTGCTGCTCTCCGACCGGTCATGCTCGCGACGGAACGCTTGGCCTCTCCGCTCACCCCCACCGGCGCGGGCGAGACGGCCCGGGGGATGCGTGGGTGGTCGCTCAGCGCCTTTTTCGGGACGCCGCTGGGGATGGCCGTCTGCTTCACGGGCGCGGGGGTCGCCGGTCTCGGATACGCGTTTCTCACCCGGAGAGATCCCCTCGCGCTCCTCCCGGGTCTCGACGGCACCCTCGTGTGCGGGGTGCTGGCCTTGCTCATGCTGATGGCAGCCGGGCGGACCTACCGCGAAGCCGTGACCGCGTTGGTCCCCATCGCAGCGGTGCAGGTGGCGGTGTGCACGCTTTCTCGAACCAGCCTCCCCGCGTTGCTGGGACTCGAGGCGTTGGTGGTGGGACTCGTCGGGCTCGCGTTAAGCGCCTGCGCAAACCGCGCGGCGCAACAGCGCCTCATCGCGTAACCCGCCGGTGCCAGAACGCCTCATCGCGCAACCGGAGCGGTGCCAGAACGCCTCATCGCCTGAGCCGCGCGGTGCCAAAACGCCTCATGGCTTGAACAGCGCGGTGCCAGAATGCCCCATCGCGCCACCGGTGCGGTGCAAAACGCCTCATCGCGGAGGCAGCGCGGTGCAAAACCGCCTCATCGCTGAAGCCGCGCGGTGCAAAAGCGTCCCGTCGTGAAGCCCTCGCGGTGCGGAGCCGCCCCGTCGTGAAGCCCTCGCGGTCCGGAACCGCCTCAGCGCAGCGCAAGCGTTGCGCGAGGCCATTCCCGCGCGGAGACCCTTCGTGGCGACGCGTTCCCGATCTCGGTCGATCTCGAACGAAGGGGGTGGCACGTTCGTCGCACCGACCTTACATCTAGTCATCGAGCTATGAGCAACTTCCAGCGATACCAGCCGCAGTACCGCGAGCCCGTTGCCGTGGGGCGCTCCCGCATCGCCGCATCGGGCCGCGAGAAATTCATCGTCCGTACCTACAACCACCTCTTCGTCGCGATCCTCGCGTTCGCGGCCATCGAGGCGGTGATCTTCATGACGGGGCTCAACATCCCGATCACCAACCTCTTCGCGGGCAACTGGATGCTCGTGTTGGGGGCCTTCGTGATCGCAGGCATGGTCGCCTCGGGAGCGGCCCATCGCGCGGAATCGCTGACGAGCCAATACCTCGCCCTGGCCGGCTACGTCGTGGTCGAAGCCCTCATCCTTGTCCCGATCCTGACGACCGCGTCCCTGACCGCCCCGGCCGCCATCCCCAGCGCGGGCATGGTCACGGTGCTCGGGTTCGCGGGCCTTACCGCGATCGTCTTCTACACGCGGAAGGACTTTTCCTGGCTGCGCGGGGTGGTGATGTTCGGCGGCGTCATGGCCATCATCGCGATCGTGGCGGCGATGATCTTCAACTTCGCCCTCGGCGTCTGGTTCAGCGTGGCCATGGTAGGCCTCGCCGGCGCATCGATTCTCTACAACACGTCGAACATCGTGCGCGAGTATCCCGAGGACCGCTACGTCGGCGCCGCGCTGTCTCTGTTCGCATCCGTCGCGATGCTCTTCTTCTACGTCCTGCGCCTGTTCATGTCGCGCGACTGACGCCAACGTCGGCACGACCGCGCAAGAGGTCCGTAACCAGGAGGCCCACCTCGGAAGCACCGGGGTGGGCTTTTTCGTGGTGGTTCGACACGAGGGAGATCGGCCTCGCCTCACCGGCGCTATCGCTGACGGACACCATTGCGGGCCAGTTACGGGTCGGGGCGGATTTCCTCGAGGCGCAAGATGCGACCGTTTACGCCGACGACATCGCTCGGCTTCGGGACTTACACCCTCGACCACAACCGTTGATGGTGTCGCGATGCTCGCCGACAACGTCGACGACAAGCCGGCGAGGGCGAGCATCGCTCCTCAGAGCCGGTTCTATTGTCTTGGGGGTGCCTTACTTTTTGGG
>JBCCLB010000104.1:0-22366 GCA_039027095.1 Myxococcota bacterium | reverse complement strand
GGTCGGCGCTGCGTTGGTCGGCGCTGCGTTGGTCGGCGCTGCGTTGGTCGGCGCTGCGTTGGTCGGCGCTGCGTTGGTCGGCGCTGCGTCGGTCGGCGCTGCGTCATCCGATGATGGTGAGGGTTCTTGGGGCCGACCGGCCGTTACCACCAAAAGGTGATGCCAGCGCGAAGCAAGCCCGCGACCGACGTGTTCGAGACCTCACCCGTGTCGGGGTTGAAGTACTCGGGGTACAGGCCGTCGCCATCGTCGTCGGTGCGGCCCCGGATGAAGGCCAGTCCGTCGACGTTGATCCCGACGAGGGGCGCGACGCGGAATTCGAGTCC
This sequence comes from Myxococcota bacterium, assembly GCA_039027095.1. GTDB lineage: Bacteria > Myxococcota_A > Polyangia > Polyangiales > Polyangiaceae > JAPYTK01. The sequence goes on along the minus strand of JBCCLB010000104.1, from coordinate 22,040 downwards.
AAGGCCGCCGTGGCCCCCGAAGTACGTGTAGTCATCGGCGAAGGCATCGCGCAGGTTCGGTCGCTCGATGTCGGAGAATACGCGCGCGAACGTGAGGTTCATCCCCGCGAGGAGGTAAAACTGCGCCACGCTCTGCGGATTGACGTACACCATGGCCGTCATTCCGAGGGGGAGCTCTTGGCGTTCGAGACCGTTGGCGTCGATCCCCCCGATGAAGTCCGTGGAAAAGTCGACCGCGAAGGCCGGAGTAGGCCGGTACCGCATGCTGAAGCCGAGGCCGGCCATGCCCGCGTCGGACGAGACATCGTCGCGGTCGCGAGGCAGGAGCACCCCGTTGACGCGTAGGTTCATGCCCCACTTTCGGTGCCGCTCGACGCGCTTGCGACGCGCCTTAGGAGGCGGCGGTGGAGCGTCGATGACGGCCCCTCGCGTCTTGGGCGCGTCGGCGCCCGGCTTGCCTCGCTCGTAGATGATCACCTGGGCCGGACCTCCGTCGGGGTCGGGCCGGACCTCGATGACACGGGTGTCTTTGGACCCCGGCTCGGGCGGAGGCACGCGAATGGTGATCGCGTCCTCGTCGCCCTCGACGGCAATGCCGTCGGTGCCCTCGGTGACTTCTTCTTCTTCGACCGCGCTCGGAGGCGGCGCGACTTCGGTGGCCTCACAGAAGGCGCCCGGGGGGCAGGCCGCCTCCGAAACGGAAGCGGCGTCCTCGGAGGACGCGCTCGACGCCTCGTCGGCGAACGCCGGCCCCACGGCCAGCGTCGTCGCCAACGCCGCGGCCAGCCCTCCGGCCACCAGACCTCGCGCCCCGACGGGCGCCGCGGCACGTCGCGACGGTTCGGCGAACGGACGCCCCGCCTCTGTGCGTGGTACCCGCGCGTCGGGCGTGCGGCGCGCCGGCGCGCGGTGCGTGTCGTCGTCGGAGCGGCGGCGGGGGTCGGTGGTCGGCATGGTCATCGGTCGGGCTCTCCTTGCTGTCGTCACCCAGCCTCCGAAACGTAGCAAACGGCGGCCCGGGGTCCAGGAGAGACCGCACGCTCGAGGTCGCGCATTGGTCGGGGCCGGACTATGCTCGGCGGTCGGTTTGGACGAACTCACGCAAAGCGCCATCCCCCCGTCTCTGACCGTGAAGGCCGGGCATGTCCAGCCGCTGTGGGCCGGGCACCCCTGGGTGTTCAAACAAGCGATCGAGCGGGTCGATACCGAGGCGACGCCCGGCGGAGAAGTGCTCGTCATCGATCCGCACGGGAAAATTCTCGGGCGAGGTCTGTATTCGCCACGGTCCGCGATCGCCGTGCGTCTCTTCACCTCGCACGGCGTCCAGCCCGTCGACGCCGAGCTGGTGCAGGCCCGGGTTGCCGCGGCGGTGGCCCTCCGTCGCGCCCACGGTCTGCCCGAGCCTCGCCCGGGGGCCGAAACGACCGGTTTCAGGCTCATTCACGGAGAGGGCGACGGGCTCCCGGGGCTCATCGTCGACGCCTACGGGCCTACCCTCGTCGTGCAGCTGGGTACGGTAGGCCTCAAGCGCCTCGAAGAAGCGGTCTTCGACGCGCTGATGCGGACGTGCGACCCGGCGGCCATCATCGATCGCACGCCGAAGTCCATCGCGCAGCAAGAGGGCTTCGCCCCGGTGGCGGAAGGCGTGCGGGTCGTCCGCGGCGAAGCTCCGGAGACGCTGACGTTTCACGAGCGGGGATTGGCCTTCGCGTTGCCGATGTCGCTGGGACAAAAAACGGGCTTCTACTTCGACCAGCGGCCGCTGCGGTCGCGCATCGAGGCGTTGGCCGCGGGGGCGAGCGTGCTCGACGCGTGCTGTTACGTAGGCGCGGTCGGGATGGCGGCGGCGCGCGGGGGGGCGTCGAAGGTGTGGGCCGTCGACACGAGTGCGGCGGCCGTCGAGGTGGGGCAGGCCTGCGCGGCGAAGAACGAGCTGGCCATCACCTTCGAGGCGGTCGAAGCCGCCGCCGCGTTTCGGCGGGCGGCCGCCGACGGCGGTTACGACGTGGTGGTCTGCGACCCACCAAAGCTCGCGGGGCGCCGCAAAGCCCGAGACAAGGCGCTCCTCAGCTACCGCAAGCTCGCCGCCGGGGCCGTGGCCGCGACCAAGGCAGGGGGTCTCGTCGTCTTGTGCAGCTGCTCCGCCGCGATCTCGCTCGAGATGTTGCAGCGCGCCCTCGCCCTCGGCGCTCGTGATGCCAGCCGCCGCGCCGTCGTCGTCGACCGCTGCTTTCAGGGGCCCGACCATCCGGTCGTGGCCGCCTTCCCCGAAGGTCTTTATCTAAAAGGGGTGTTGGCGCGCGTCGACACCCTATGAAGTCCCTGTCGGCCCTCTCTCGCTCCGAAACCGCCGCGCTGCGCGGCTTGGTCTTCGACCTCGACGGCACCGTTCTCGACGACGGCGGGGCGCTGGCGTTTCGCACCTACCACGCGCTGCACCGGCTGGCCGAGGCCGGGCTGGAACTCGTGGTGTGTACGGGTCGCTCGGCGGCATGGGTCGACGCGCTGACGCGCCAGTGGCCGCTCACGGCGGGCGTGGCCGAAAATGGAAGCATCGCCTTCGTCCCCGAGCTCGAACGACACCCCATCGAAGAGGCCCCCTCCGGCGAGGCTCGAGCCGAAGAGACCGCCCCTCCTCGGCGCTTCCGGCGCCTCGATCGTCTCGACCCCGAGGCCCGGGCCGCGCGCGCGCGAGCGCTCGACGACCTCGTCGCCTCGTTGTCGGAGCGCCACCCGGAGCTCGCCCTGACGGACGACAATCACGGGCGCATCAGCGACCGAACCTTCGACATTGGTGAGCGACGGCAGGTCGCGTCGGAGGTGGTCGCCCGGGTGCGTCGCGACGCCGCCGCGATGGGCGCGCGGACCGCCGTCTCGAGCCTTCATCTCCACGTCACCTTGGATGCGGACGACAAGGCATCGGGCGCCGTGCGCACCCTTCACGTGCTCAATGGGGTCGATGAGACCGAGGCCTGCGCCACCTATGCCTACGTGGGCGACAGCCCCAACGACGCCCCCGGGTTTCTCGCGTTTCGGCTCAGTTTCGGGGTGGCCAATGTCCGACGTCACGCATCGGACCTCTCGTGCCCGCCGCGCTTCGTCAGCCACGGTGCAGCCGGGAGCGGATTCTTCGAAATCGCGGAGGCGCTGCTCGCGCATCGTCCCCGATGACGACGGCGACACGCACGGGATGGCTGTCCCTCGTCGACCGGGTCACCGGTCGGGGACCGGCGCCCATCGAGCTCTGGGCGCAGTTTCGCCGCAACTCGCCGCTCTACGCGGTAGGCACCATCACCCTCGCGGGGCAGCAGTGGTGCATGGCGCAGCGCGACTACCTCGTGCGCGATGCCGTCGACGCGATCGGCGCTTCGGCCTCGCAGCTCGCCGCGCAGAGCGCCTTGCTCATCCTCGCGGTCAGTCTGGGCGCCATGCTGATGCGGCTTTGCAGCCGGGTGACGATGTTCACGGGGGGCCGCAACGTCGAGTACGAGATGCGGCGGGAACTCCTCGCCCATCTCCATCGACTCGGTCCGAGCTTCTTCGGCCAGCTCCCCACCGGGGAGATCATGAGCCGCGCCACCAACGACCTCGGGCAGGTCCGCCTCCTGCTCGGTTTTGGCGTGCTCAACGTGGTCTCTTCCGCGTTCGGCATCGTGAGTGCGCTCTACGTCATGGTCGACATTTCGTGGCGGCTCAGTCTCGCGGCGCTGGCGGTGTTTCCCCTCCTCATCGGGATCATGCGCTGGTTTTCGGCGGCCCTATTTCGACGCAACCGCGACAACCAAGAGTCGATCGGACGCATGAGCGACCGGGTTCTCGCGAGCCTATCGGGCGTGCGCGTGGTGCGCTCGTTCGCGATGGAAGACGCTGAGGTCGCGGCGTTCGAGGAGACCAACCGCGACTACCTAGAGAAGGGCCTCGCGCTGGCCCGCCTCCGCGGCTCCATGGGGCCGGTCATGGGGGGAATGAGCGCGGTCGGCGTCCTCGTCGTCTTTTGGTACGGCGGGGTGCTTCTCGTCGAAGACCCCGGCTTTTCCGAGGGCGACTTCGTCGCGTTCTGGCTCGCGTTGTTGCGGCTGGTGTGGCCGATGATGGCGTTGGGATTCGTCGCCGCCGTCGTGCAGCGGGGCCGCGCCGGGTACGAACGTCTCCGTCGCGTCTTCGACGCCGAGCCCGACATCCAGGACGGCGACGCGCGCGCCCCCCGGTCGGTGCGCGGGAGCCTGCGGGTCGAGGGGCTCTCGTTCGCCTACGGCGACGACCCGGTCCTCGATGACGTCTCCTTCGAGGTTCCGGCGGGCTCGTCGCTCGCCATCGTGGGGCGGACGGGAGCCGGCAAGAGCACCCTCGCGGCGCTGTTGCCACGCTTGCTCCCTACGCCGGAGGGCACGGTGTTCCTCGACGGACGAGACGTGTGCGACCTCCCGCTCGACACCGTCCGGGGCACCGTTGGGTACGCCCAACAAGATGCCTTTCTCTTCTCGACCACCGTAAGCGAGAACGTCGCCTATGCGGTCGAGCAGCCAGGACGCGAGCTGGTCGAAAGCGCGGCCCGGGAAGCCCAGGTTCTCGAAGACGTGCTCACGCTCCCCGACGGATTCGACACCGTGGTGGGGGAGCGTGGCGTACAGCTTTCCGGGGGGCAGAAGCAGCGGGTGGCGCTGGCGCGGGCGCTCATCCGCGAGCCGCCGGTGTTGGTGCTCGACGATCCCCTGTCGGCCGTCGACGCCCACACCGAGGCGGCGATCCTCGAGGCGCTCGAGCGCCAGAAAGCGCAGCGGACCGTGGTGCTCATCACCCATCGCGTGGCGGCCGCACAACGCTGTGATCAAATCGTGGTGCTCGAGCGCGGGCGGGTGGTGGAGCGGGGGCGACACGATGCATTGCTCGCTCGAGATGGCCTCTATGCGCTCTTCGCCGCCGAGCAGCAGATGGAGGCCGACCTCGCGGCGATCGGAATTCGCGAGGCGCCGGCAGCGTCCTTGGAGCCCGCTGGGACGTCACCAGCCGGGGAATCGGCCGCGGAGGAACGATCCTTCGGGGGACGGGGAGGAGACGCGTGAGCCGCGGCGGTTCGCGTCGTCCGATGGTGGCGGTGGCGGCGGGTCGCGACCGTGGACGGTCGCAGCGGGAACGAGCGGAAGAGGCGCTCCGTCGCTTTCACGACGAGGAGGACCTCGAGCGGGTCTACGACGTGCGGATGCTCGCGCGGCTTTGGCCGTATGTTCGCCCGCATCGGCGCTACCTCCTGGGGTCGCTCGTCATGCTGCTCGCGATGGCAGCGTTCGGACTCACCCGCCCGCTGATCATGCGGGCCGCGCTGCAGGACTTCGACGTTCAAGGCGCGTCACGGTTGCCCTGGTACGGGGGCGTGCTCGCGTTCGTCATCGCCTTCGAGCAGGTCCTCGCGTTTCCGCAGATGTATTGGGTCCAGGTCGCGGGCGCGCGCGCCATGGCCGACCTTCGCGGACGGCTGTTTCGATTCCTTCATCACCGCAGCCTGAGCTTCTTCGACACGCGACCGATCGGTCGACTCGTGACGCGAGTGACCAACGACGTCGACGCGATGAACGAGATGTTCGCTTCGGGCGCGCTCAACGCGGTCGGAGACTTGGTGCGTTTGGTGGCCATCGTCGCCATCATGCTCACCCTCAATTGGCAGATGAGCCTCTTCGCGTTCGCGGTGGTTCCACCGATCGCCTTGTTGGTGAATTGGACGCGCAAACGGATGCGGGTCGCGTTTCGCGAGGTTCGGGCCCGGACCGCCCGGATGAACGCCTACCTCAATGAGCAAGTGTCCGGGATCGGGGTCGTCCAGGCGTACGCTCGGGAGCGCCGCAGCGAGGAGCGGTTCGACGACATCAATTACGCCTACCGGGAGGCGAACACCCGCGCGATCGTGCTCGACGCGACCCTCGATGCCTCGATCGAGATGGTGAGCAGTGTCTGCATCGCCGCGATCCTCTGGTACGCCTCCGGCGACATGCTCCCGGCCGGCGTCGACTTCGCGACGCTGTTCGCCTTCGTCGCCTACATCGACCAATTCTTCGTGCCGATTCGCAATCTGTCGGCGCGCTACACGCAGATCCAGTCAGCGCTCGCCGGGGCCGAGCGCGTGTTCCAGGTGCTCGACAGCGACGGCGCAGACGCGACGGTCGCCGAGGACACCCCCGACGGCGAATCGCCTCGCGCGTCGTGGCCGGAAGCGACCGACGACGCGTTTCGTTTCGAGGGCGTCACCTTCGGCTACAAGCCGGACCATCCCGTGCTCCACGACATCGATCTGGTGGCGCGACGGGGGGAGACGGTGGCGATCGTGGGGCCGACGGGCTCAGGCAAGAGCACCATCGCGTCGCTGTTGCTGCGGCTCTACGAAGTGGGCGAGGGCCGCCTCGAGGTGTTCGGGCGCGACGTGCGCGCGCTGGATCGTACCGCGCTGCGGCGGGCGTTCGCGGTCGTGCCGCAGGACGTGTTTCTCTTTCCCGGGACCGTCGCCTCCAACATCGCCGCCGGGGCGAGCGGGGTCGACGACGACAAGGTCCGTGATGCGTTGGCGCGCGTGGGCGCCCTCGACCTCATGGAGCGGCGCGCGGAGGGCATTCACAGCCCGGTGCGGGAACGCGGACAGAACTTCTCGGCCGGCGAGCGGCAGCTCATCGCGCTGGCGCGCGCCCTCTATCGCGACCCGCCGCTGCTGATCCTCGACGAGCCGACGGCGAGCATCGACAGCGACACCGAAACGAAGATTCAAGGCGCCATGGACGCCGTGATGGCCGACCGCACGTCCGTGATCATCGCCCATCGGCTCTCGACGATCCGCCACGCCGACCGCATCGTGTGCCTCCACCAGGGGCGCATCATCGAGCAGGGTGACCACGACGCCCTCATCGCGAAGGGCGGGGTCTACGCGCGCATGTACCGCCTCCAGGTGGCCCGGCGCGAACTCGAGCAGAAGGTCGAAGCCCTCACGGGGTGAGCCCACTCGAGCCCGACGAGAACCCGAAGCCCGCGGAACGGAGTAGGCTCTCGCCATCATGGAACAACGGTTCATGGGGACCACCGGCGTGCGCGTCTCGGCGCTGGCCTTCGGGACGATGTCGTTCGGGGCCGAGGCCGACGCGTCGGTGTCTGCCGCGCTCTACCGTCGATGTCGCGACGCCGGGGTCACGACGTTCGACTGCGCCGACGTGTACAGTGCGGGTGAGGCGGAGCGGATCTTGGGGCGGTTGGTCGCGGGGCACCGCGATCAGGTCGTCCTCACCACGAAGGCGTACTTTCCCGTCGCGGCGGGGGGGCCCAACGACCGGGGCTCATCCCGCTACCACCTCGTGCGCGCGGTGGAGGCGAGTCTGCGACGGCTCGACACCGATCGCATCGACGTCTTCTTTTTGCATCGATTCGACGACGAGACCCCGTTGGAAGAGACGCTCCGCGGGGTGGAACAACTGGTCCGGGAGGGGAAGATTCTCTACCCGGCGGTCAGCAACTTCGCGGCCTGGCAAACGGCTCGCGCCCTGGGGGTCGCCGAACGGTACGGTTGGGCGCCGGTCGCGGCGCTTCAACCCATGTACAACTTGGTGAAGCGGCAGGCGGAGGTGGAGCTGCTCCCCCTCGCCCGTGCCGAGCGGCTCGCGGTGTTTCCCTACAGTCCTCTCGGCGGGGGGCTCCTGACGGGGAAGTACGGCGCGAACCGGGGGCCGGAGGCGTCGGGGCGGCTCGTCGACAACGCCCTGTACGGGGCGCGGTACGGGGGGCGAGACGACCATGCGATCGCCGAGGCGTTCACCGCGCTCGCCGCGGAGCTCGGCCACCATCCCGTCACGCTCGCCATCGCGTGGGTGGCGAGCCACCCGGCCGTCACGGCGCCTCTCCTCGGCGCGCGGAATCTCCAGCAGCTCGAGCCAGCGCTGGCCGCCGCCACCGTGCGCCTCGACCCCGACACGCGGGCACGGATCTCGGCGTTGTCTCCCGCCCCCCCGCCCGCGACCGACCGCAGCGAAGAGCAGACGGGACACAGCTATGGCGCGCGCTGAGCTTCGGCGGCATCGCGGTGCTCCGGGGTGGGGAGCGCTGTTCTTCGCGCTCTGGGTCTCGGCGTGCACGGGGGCGGACGAGGTTCCGACCCGCCCCGCGGGTGGCTTGCCCACTTTGGGCAGCGACTGCGACCCCATGGTGCCTGCGTTCTGTGGCTTGCCCTTTCCCTCGGACGTCTACCTTCTCGACGATCCCGACGGGCGCAACCCCAGCGGACGTTCCGTCCGTTTCGGACCGACCACCCTGCCGGCTCGTCGGACCGACGGGGCATCGATCCCTCCCGATCTGTTCTTCGACCACGACGGGTTTTCTCCCGGGCAGGCGGCGATGACCTACCTCCCCTTCGCCTCGCTCGAGGGGTGCGCGACCCCCTTCGACATCGAGCGATCGCTGGAGGCCGACTCGCCGACGGTGCTCCTCGAGGCCGACACCCTGCGTCGCGTGCCGCACTGGGTCGACCTCGACGCGACGACCGATCGCGACGGGACCGCCGGCCGACCCGACGAACGCTTGGTGATGGTGCGGCCGGCCGAACGCTTGCGCGACGGGACGCGGTACATCGTGGCCATGAGAAACATCGTCGATCGCCGTGACGGCGCGACGGTGCCGCCCTCCCCGGTGTTCGCGGCGCTGCGGGAAGGGCGAAGCCTCGACGACGACGAAGGGGACGAGGCGGCCCGGTGGTCGGTTTTTGCCCGTCGTGAGGCCTACGACGACATCTTCGGTCGCCTGGCGTCGGCCGGGGTCGGCCGCGACGACCTCCAGGTGGCTTGGGATTACACGACCGCGACCCGCGAGAACAACACGAGCCCGATGCTCGAGATGCGCGACCTCGCCCTCGCCGCGGTCGGCGAGGCGGGACCACCGTTCGAGGTCGTCGGCGTGGACGAAGACTTCAACGACCAGATCCTCCGGCGGATCGAAGTTCGGATGGAGGTCCCCCTCTTTCTCACCAGCGCCAGCGACGGCTTCGAGCCCGGTCAAATCGACCGACTCAACCGGAGCGCGGCGGATGGGGCCCTGACCCAGAATGGCACGATGACCCAGGAGGTCGTCATCCTCGTCCCGCGTAGCGTCGCCACGGAGGGACCGCACGGCTTGTTGCAGAACGGCCATGGGCTCTTCGGATCGCGCACCGAGGGCAATGGGGGCTACCTCACCCGGATCGCGGCCGAGGGCAGGTACATCGCCTTCGCGACGAACTACTTCGGATTCGACGTCGCGAGCATTTCCGTCGGAGGGGAGGCGCTCGTGGGCAACTTTCCCTTCCTGAAGTCGTTCACCGAGCGGCAGATCCAGGGGCAGATCAACCAACTGCTCGCCATGCGCATGATGCGGGGCCGTGTCGCGACCGAGGGCATCGTCGCCGATGACGGCACGGTGCTTCTCGACCCGCAGTGGGTGGACGCGTCGCGGCGCTATTATCGAGGCGACAGCCAGGGCGGCATCATGGGGGCGACCTACATGGCGGTGTCGACGGACGTCACGCGCGGGGTGCTGGCCGAGCCCGGTATGCCGTACAACCTGCTCCTCGATCGCAGCGCCTCCTTCGGCCAGTTCTTCATCATTCTCCGCGCGGGCTTCGGTGACGGCGCGGTGGCCAAGCAGCTCGCCCTCGCCGCGGTACAGATGGGATGGGATCGGGCCGAGCCCAACGGGTTTGCCCCCTTCATCGAGCGTGACCCGTTGCCGGGGACGCCGTCGCATCGCGTGCTGCTCTACGGGGCGCGCGGAGACCACCTCGTCACCACCTTCGGAGCCCACCTCATGGCCCGAGCCATCGGAGCCACGCACCTCCAGAGCGACGACGGGGCCGTGCATGCGCCCATCTTCGGGCTCGAACCCGCCGCGCCGCCGGGGCGCTCGGGCTCGGTCTACGTGGACTACGACTTCGGACTCGCGCCCAACCCGCGCGACAACCTCCCCAATCGCGACGGATGCGATCCTCACGAGCGCATCCGCCGGATGGCATCGCACATCGCCCAGAGCACTCAGTTCTTCGAGACGGGCGAGGTCGCTTGGTCATGCGACGGGGTCTGCGATTGCGTCGACCCCGACGGGAGCCCGACCGAGGAGGCCGACTGTAGGACGACGTTTGCGAGCGTCTGCCGCTAAGTACGATCCCATGGGTTCGCTTCACACCAGAGCATCCGGGACATGAGCTCGCGAACATGACGGCCAACGACGCGTACCCGGAGGCGTTGGCGCAGAAGCTCGAACACCTCCCGCCGAAGAGCGGCTGCTACCTGTTCAAGGACCGAATGGGGGAGGTCCTGTACGTCGGCAAAGCCAAGAGCCTGCGGGCGCGGGTCCGGAGCTACTTTCAGCCGTCGAGCTCGGACGATCGCTACTTCATTCCCTTTTTGCGCGGGGTGGTGGCCGATCTCGAGACGGTGGTGACCGGCACCGAAAAGGAGGCGGCGGTCCTCGAAAACGAACTCATCAAGAAGCACCAGCCGCGCTTCAACGTGAAGCTTCGGGACGACAAGGACTTCCTCTGTCTGCGTCTCGACAAATCCAAGCCCTGGCCCCGCCTCGAGACGGTGCGACGACCCAAGGCGGACGGGGCGCGCTACTTCGGTCCGTTCCACTCGGCGACGCGGGCGCGACGCACGCTGCGTACGGTAAACAAGCACTTCAAGCTTCGGACCTGCACCGACAGCGACATGCGGAGTCGTCGTCGCCCGTGTCTCCAGTACCAGATCAAGCGGTGTCCGGGGCCCTGCGTGTACGACGTCGACGTCGACCAATACGCGCAGCAAGTGCGCGCGGTCGAATTGTTTCTCGGAGGCAGGCGCGACGAACTCACGCGCGAACTCGAGCAGCGGATGTACGAAGCATCCGACGACTTCGAATACGAGCTCGCCGCGCGGTATCGCGACCAGCTCCACGCCGTGGAGAGCATCTACGAGGAGCAGCGGGTCGTCAGCGTCGACCGTACCGACCAAGACGTCATCGGTTTCTACCGTGAGGGCACCCGCTGCGAGCTGGTCCTCATGATCGTCCGGCAGGGGCATGTCACCGACAGCCAGTCGTTTTCTCTCGATCGGAGCGAGCTGCCGGATGCCGAGCTCGTGGCGGGCTTCGTCACGCAGTACTACGCGCGTTACGCGAGTGCCGACGGGATGGGTCAGCTCGGGAGCCTGCCCGACGAGATTTGTCTTCCCGTCGCGCCTGACGCCATGGACGGCCTTGCGGATTGGCTGTCGGACGTACGCGGACGGCGCGTGCGGGTCTCGGTGCCGCAACGGGGGGCACGACGAAAACTGCTCCAGCTCGCGGCCGAGAACGCCGAGCACGCCTTCGCCGAGAAACAGCGCCGCAGCGACGAAATCGAATCGCGGCTCGAAGAACTGCGGCAGAAGCTCCGGCTCGAGACCCTGCCGCGCGTCATCGAGTGCTGTGACATCTCTCACCACGCCGGGGGCGACACGGTGGGGGCGGTGGTGTGCCTTCGCAACGGCCAGCCCGACAAGAAGCGCTACCGGAGCTTCAACGTCACCGTGACCGATGCGGGCGACGATTACGCCGCGATGTACGAGGTGCTGGCCCGACGTTTTCGTCGGGGACGCGATGCCCGGGAGGGCGACGGCAAGACCGACTGGGAACTCCCGGACCTCTTCGTCGTCGACGGAGGGCGGGGACAGCTCAACGTCGCGTTGACCGCGGCCCGCGACCTGGGTCTGCACGACCTCGCCATCTGCGGCCTCGCCAAGGAGCGCGAGAACATCGCGGGCGACAAGCTCGTCGACCGCGTGTACCTGCCCGGACAGAAGAACGGCATCTCGCTGCGACCGACGAGCGCGTCGCTCTACTTCCTGGCCCACGCCCGCGACGAGGCCCATCGGTTTGCCAACCACCAGCGGGAGGGCCGGCACAAGAAGCGGCGTTTTCGCAGTGAGCTGGACGGCATCAAGGGCATTGGCCCCGTCGCCCGGAAGGCGCTGCTGAAAGAACTCGGGTCGATGAGCGCGATTCGCGCCGCCACCGACGCGCAGATCCTCGGCGTCACGGGCGTCACCAAGCGCCACCTCACCGCCCTGCGCCGGGTCGTCCCCGCCCCCACGGACGGAGCGGCGTTGGCCGACGATGCGCGTTCGGTTTCGGTGTAAGGGCCTTCGATGCACGTCGAAACGCAGGGTGGCCTGACGGTTCGTTGGTTCGAGGTTCCCGGCGCGGGGCCGGATGCCGCCACGCCGCCAACCGTGGTGCTGATGCACGGATTCGGGGCGCCGGGGACAGACCTCGTGCCGCTGGGCCGGGCCCTCCCCGCTCCGCCGGGGACGCGTTTCTTATTTCCGGAGGCCCCGATGCCGCTCCCTCCCGAGTTTGGCGGCGGAGGAGGGCGTGCGTGGTGGATGATCGACGTCGTACGCCTCCAACTAGGATTGATGAGCGGGCAGGCGCGGGCTCTGAAAGACGAAGACCCGTCCGGGCTGCTCGAAGCGCGTGAGCGACTGGTCTCGATGCTCGACGCATTCGAGGCGGCCCACGGGCTCGACCGTCGCCGTTTGGTCCTGGGGGGATTCTCCCAGGGCGCGATGCTCGCCACCGACGTGGCGCTGGAAACGGACGTTACGTTGGCGGCATTGGTCCTGATGAGTGGGACCTATCTGGCCGCGTCACGGTGGGGATTGCGCTTCGAAGCTCGGGCGGGACTTACCGTCGTGCAAAGCCATGGGCGGCAGGACCCGATCTTGCCCTACGAACTGGCCGAAGAGCTTCGCGACGACATGGTCGCGGCGGGGTTGTCCGTCGATTTTCACCCGTTCGATGGGGGCCACCAAATCCCGCCTCCGGTGCTCGCCGCGATCGGGGGTCAGCTTGCGGCGGCCGCGAAGTGAGCCAGCCCCAACTCAGCCGTCTTCGGGGTAGGTGAGCTGGAGGTACGCGATGGCGCCGACGTCGTCGCTGCAGGTGGCGCAGAGGACCGGCTCCTCGTAGCGATGGTCGTCGCCTCGGACCCAGAGAAAGAGGCCCCGCGTGGTGCCCTCATCCTCGGTCGCCACGGTGGCGCCACACCGGTCGCAGCGACGCGGCGCGGCCGCCCCGGAGGTATGCTCCCGCAGCGACATCATCGCGACGTCGTCGATGGCCACGCAGGTCACGGGAAGTCGCGGGCCGCGCCGGGCGGACGACGGGTCGCCCGCCGCGCCGAGGTCGGGCTCACCCGCAGAAGAAGAACGCCTTCCCATAGCCGTCTCTTACCTCATCCGCCGTCGACCCGCACGCGCGTACCCGCGCCCCTCAGGGGAACCGATCACTCCGCGGCGACTTCGAGCTCCGTGGGCCGCTTCTCCTCCAGCCCGCACGCCACCGCGAGAAGCTCGGCGATGTCGAGCTGCTTGATCTCGTCTTCCTTATTTTGCGCTTTGAGGCCGTCGGTGAGCATCGTGGTGCAGAACGGGCAGCTGGAGGCGATGGTCTGCGCTCCGGTGTCGACGAGTTGCAGGGACCGACGAACGCTCATCCGGTCCTTGTTCTGTTCTTCCATGAACATCTGCATCCCGCCGGCGCCACAGCAGAGGCCCTTCTTCCGATTCGCCCCCTCGGCCTCGAGAAGCTGGAGGCCCGGGATCGCGCGGAGGACGTTCCGCGGTTGCTCGTACACCTCGTTGTACCGGCCGAGGTAACAACTGTCGTGAAACACGACCTTCTCCTCGACGCTCTCCTTGGGCTGAAGCTTGCCCGTAGCGACGAGCTCGTCGAGGTACACGCTGTGGTGGACCACCTCGAACCGGGCCCCAAAGTCTGGGTATTCGTTGGCGAGGGTGTTGAAGCAGTGAGGGCAGGCGGTGATGATCTTCTTCACGCCTCCCTGCTCCTTGTAGCCGTTGAGCACCTCGGCGTTCGCCTCGGCCAGGGTGGCGAAGAGAAATTCGTTCCCCGCGCGGCGCGCCGGGTCTCCGGTGCACGATTCTTCCTCGCCGAGCAGCGCAAAGTCGACGTCTGCGGCCTGAAGGAGGCGTGCGACGCTGCGGGCGATCTTCTTGGCGCGGTCGTCGTAGCTGGCGGCACAACCCACCCAGTAGAGAACCTCGGCGTCGGGCTTGTCGGCCATCGTCGGGATGTCGAGTCCGTCGGACCACGCGCCCCGGTCCATCCGCGACATGTTCCACGGGTTTCCGTTGGTCTCCATCCCGTCGAAGGGGCCCTGGAGCTCGGGGGGCATCTCACCCTTGATGAGCACCAGGTTGCGTCGCATGTCGACGATTTTGTCGACGTAGCTGATCATGACCGGGCATTGCTCTTCGCAGGCACGACAGGTGGTGCAGGCCCACAGCACGTCCGGGTGGATGACGTCGCCGATGAGTTGGAACGGCTCCTCCGCGTCGTCGTCCTCCTCCTCCGCCGGGGTTGGGGGCGCGGAGCCGTCGTTCGCGATGAGCTCTTCTTGCCGCTCGTAGAAGTGGTCGCGCAGATCGATGGTGAGCTGTTTGGGGCTGAGGATCTTGCCCGTGCGATGGGCGGGACAGTGGTCGGAGCAGCGCCCGCACTCCGTGCAGGTGTAGAAGTCGAGAATGGCCTTCCAGGTGAAGTCGTCGACGCGGCCGATCCCGACGGGTTGTTCCGCCGGCTTGTCTTCCTCGGCCGCTTCGAACGCCGCTTCGACCTTTTCCATCAGCGTTTCCGTCCCTCCGGCGTAGGCGAGACGACCCGGCCCATCGAGGTCGCGGAGAAAGACGTTGGGGATCGCGGTGATGACGTGAAAGTGCTTCGACAGCGGCAGCAGGTTCAGGAAGATCATCACCAAGCTGGCGTGCGTCCAAAACCCGATGTGGGCGATCACCACCAAGGCGAGGGGAGGAAGGTCTTGCAGAAGCACGCCGAAGGCGGAACCCCCGGGCAACCACGGGTCGAAGGACACCGCCGAAGCCTGAAGGGGCTTGGCTCCGAGATGGGCGACGACGGTGGTGACCGAATCGCAGAGGCCGACGTCCGCGTCCGGCGCACACACGTCCATCACGTGTTTTTGGTGGAGCGCAAGCGCCGCCCCGTCGTACGCCATGTCCGTCGACATCATCGTGAGGATGATGACGAGGATGAGGACGGCCTCCGCGGATTTGGTCATCCGCGCTTCCTGTTTGATGACGCGCAGGTACAAGAAGACGGCCGAGCCGCCGATCACCAAGAACATCGTCACGTCCTTGATGAACTCGTAGGCGTGCCCGAGAAACGTGCCGGGCCCCAGGATGAACAGATTGAAGGTCGGGTCGAACCCGCGTCCCCACAGGATGAGGGTGCGGAACAGGAGGATCAGAAAGCCGCCGAAGATGAACCGATGCGCCCAGCCTGCCCACTTGTAGTTCGGCATCCGCTTCTGCAGGAACGCGAACTCGATCGTCGTCCAGATGCGGTCTTTAATACGATCGAATAGAAACGTTGGCCGCCCCACCAACATCAGCCGTAGCCGCTTGCCGGCCGTGGCCGCGAAGAGCGCGGACAAACCGAACAGCATGATGGCCATGAACGCTGGACCCATGATTCTCCTCTGGGCGCCGCTCCAAGATGGCAAACCATCCGACGCCCCCGCTTCCCCGGGTTCGGTTGGGCCTCAACCCATACCGACGGAAACACGGCTTCTTGAGTTTTTATGGGCAGCTAGCGACTTCGTCAACGTCGGTGCGACGCTTGCCTACCTCGACTGACGCAACGCGTTGAAATCGTTTCGTGTGCGAAGCAACCGCGCGATCAGCGCGCGATGTGAAACGTTCGATCGATGTGCTCGAAGCGGGCGGCGGTGACCGTGATGCGTGAGGCGAGCGGCACCATCACGATGCCTCCCTGACCGTGGTCGTAAGGATAGAAGGTACCCTCGACCGGGATCCGTTCCCCGTCGACTTCGAGCTCTACCGCGACCCGGGCCCGTCCTCGGGCCGCGCGGGAAAGCTCGAGGTCCGGAAGGCGACGCGCGCTTCCGTCGGGGTGGATCCGGTATCGCGCATACCGGTGAGCGCGCGGCGCCGCGCCGAACTTCGCCATCCCGAGGTCGTCGCGCGGGTTGGCGACCGACGCCACGTCGAAGAGCCGTCGGTACACGAAGTCGGACACCCACTCCGGGCCGCAGTAGCTCATGAAGTCGCGGAAGGGTCCGGCCGGGTTGAGGAGGTTCCCGGTCCGCTGGTCGTAGCCCCACACCCCGATGGTCCCCTCGTTCTCGTCGCGCGGCCACTCGGGGTCGGCCCCGGGGGCGCCACAACCGGGGGAGTGAGGGCGCGTGTGAGTGTGTCCGACTTCATGGAGCGCCGTGGCCACCGAACCAGGGCCCGTGCCGCCGAGACCGATGCCCACCCGGGCGTCATCGCTGAACCCGAGCGATGCGAGTCCGGCGATGCCGCCAGTGCCGCCGGGATCGAAGATGCCGTAGAAAAATTCCCACGGTCTCGCGTTCACGTCGGCGCGGTACTGCGTGATCGCATCCAGGAGATCTGCGAACCCGGAGAAGTCTTGGGCGGCGATGTCGGTCTCGAAGATGGGGTCGACCGTGAGGACGAGCCCGGGCACCGGATACGTTGCTTCGAACGCGGCGCGGTACCTCTCGATCTGCTCTTCGCTGATGTCGGGGAGCCGCCCCGAGCCGTCGGCGTTGTACCGGATGGGCACGAGCCGGAGGTGGAGCGGACCTACCTCCTCCACCGGTAACGGTGCGGCCTCCGCATCGGGGAGCGGGAACGAGGCGACGGCGTTGTCGACATCTGGGTCCTGGGCGGTCACCTCTTCCCGGGCCTGGACCAGCTCGACCCGGAACGTGGTGTCGGGCGCGAGACGCTCGGCCGGGATGCGCACGTTGACCGTGCTGTCGAGGTCTTCGAGAACACTGGTCGCGGCGTTGAGGGTCACGGCGACCTCGATCGGCGGGGCAGCTTCGTTCTCGGTCTGCTCGTCGTCGTCCCCGTCGTCGCCTCCGGCGCCACCCGTGCCGTCATCTCCGGAGCCCCTTTCGAGGTGCACCCGCGCCGTGAGCGCGCGCGCGTCGGACGCCCCGTCGGTGCGCTCGTAGAACACCCGCAGCAGTGCTTGGCGACCGGCGATGATGGGGACGTCGTCGTCGTCGACCACCAGGGCGCCGCCCTCCATCAAGGGCGTGCGGAGCGTTTGGTAGACGTCGAGGCCGGTGATGGACACGCCGTCGGCGAGGGCGAACGGATCTGGCTCCGGTCCGCCTCCACCCGCGTCGTCGTCGACCCCCAAGTCTCCCGCCCCCGTAAAGGCGTTGCACGCCGCGACCATCGCCGCGGCGGACGCGAGGGCCACCACGGCCCTGGCCCGAGAAGAGCGCCTGTTCATCGCGCACACCATACTGCGGAATACGTTTCGTCGCCGTCGGGGCTACCGGTTTTGTGCCAGTTTTCGAGAATCCCGCTACCGTCGGCGGGTGCACGGTCGTCGTTGCGCCTCGTTTTTGGCTCTCCAAGAGGGTTCTTCTGCCGGGGAACGTCCGACGGATCTCGCTCCGACGGCGGCTCGTTTCGTGACCCTTCGGGCCGTCTTGGTTCTCGCGGGACTCGTCCTCGCGGGACCGGCGTGCGACATGAACGCACATCGCTGCGCCCGGGGCGGGCTCGACGCTTGCGCCCGCGACTGCGCCAACGATGCGAGCGCCGAAGGGTGTGAGCGACTCGGACGCGGACATCGGGATGGCGACGGGGTCACCCAGGACCTCGCGCGCGCCGCTCGATTGTTCCGCAAGGCCTGCCGCGCCGGTCGCACCTCGGCTTGTGTGGCGTGGGCGGACGTCTTGCGCGCCGGCCACGGCGTCGTCGTCGACGACGACAAGGCGATGCAGCTCTACCGCGATGCCTGCCTCGCCGGTGCGCCGCAGGGGTGCGTGGGGCAGGCCGAGATGATCCGTGATGCGACGAGAGGACCTTTGCCGGAGGACGCGGCTGCATTGTTCGAGCACGCGTGCCAAAAGGGGGCGGCGTCCGCCTGCACGGCGAGGGGAGAGGCGTGGTTGGTCGCTCCCGATGCCGCTCAGGCCGCATGGTTTTTCAAACAGGCCTGCGCGCGCCGAGACCCCGACGGGTGCGCCGCCCTCGGGCGCCTCTACCTCGAGGGTCGCGGCGTCACCGCCGACCCGGAGCAAGCGGTGCGCCTGTTCGACGACGCCTGTGATCGGGGCGCCGTGACCGCCTGTGCCGCGCTCGCGGAGGTCCTGACCGAGGGCACGGTGGTGGTGCGCGACGACGCTCGCGCGGGGGCGCTCCGTGAACGGGCCTGCGAGGGCGGCGAGCCGGACAGCTGTGCGTGGCTCGCCGACCATCTGAGCCGAGTCAGCACCGACCCCCGGGACGAGGCCCGGGCCGCCGCGCTGCATCGTCGGGCGTGCGGGTCGGGCCGGAGTGATAGCTGCGTCGACCTGGCGCAGCGTTACCTCGACGGTCGGGGCGTCTCCCGCCGCCCGGCGGAGGCGCTCTCGCTTCGCCGCCGCGCGTGTGCCGGGGGGCATGCGGCGGCGTGTACCTCCGTGGGGCGCACGTATCGGGATGCATCGGTCGCGGACGCGGCGCAGGCGCGTCGCTACTTCGACCTCGGATGCGGGGGCGGCGATGCCGCGGGATGCGATGCGCTCGCCGAAGCGAGATTTGTCGAGGACCCTTCCGCCGCCATGGGCTTGTGGCGAGAGGCCTGTGATTCGGGCTACGGACCATCGTGCCGCGCCTGGGCTGATGTCGCCCTCACGGGCCCCGCCGAGACGCGCGTGCCGGTCGGCGACGTGGTGCGCATGCTCGAGCAGAGCTGCCGGCGGGACGACGGGACCTCGTGCCACGCGCTCGCGGAACTCCATCGCGACGGTCACCCTGGTCTCCCTCGCGATCTCACCGCCGCGGCGGGGTGGTACGACCGCGGTTGCTTTCTCGGCAGCGCCCGAGCCTGCGTCTCGTTGGGGATCATGCACCATCGAGGCATCGGAGCCCGACGCGACGTCGGACGCGCGGTCGCGCTGTTCGCACGCGGATGCGCCGAGGGGCTCCCGACCGGCTGTGCGCATCAAGGGTGGATGCTGGCCCGCGGCGTCGGCGCCGAGGCCGACCGTCCCCGCGGCGTCGGTCTCCTCCGCGGCGCATGTGCGGCATCCGAACCCTTCGCGTGCGACAAACTCGCCTACCTCGGGGTGCTGCCCCCCCGATGACCCATGGAGTGCCCGAGCCGGGATGCCACGTCCGAGCCGGACCCAGCTCGTACAACCAGCTTCGTGGACCCAGCTCGTACAACCAGCTTCGTGGACCCAGCTTCTAGTGCCGGTCAAATCGGTAGATTTGACCGGCCCAAAAAGTAAGGCACCCCCAAGACAACAGGACCGGCTCTGAGGAGCGATGCTCGCCCTCGCCGACTTGTCGGCGAGCATCGCGACACCATCAACGGTTGTGGTCGAGGGTGTAGTGGACCCAGGGGTCTTCTAGGTCCAGGCGGCGTCGCGGGCTCAGGTCCCGTCGGTCGGACGCGACATCGCCCCGCTTCGACCGGGGGTCTACATGCCGTGGCCGGGTCGCCGCGGGAGACCGCTGCGCCTGGGGGGCGCGTGGATGGGATCCAGGCGCCTCGACGCCCGACGTGGCGCGATAGGACGACCCTGAAGCCTCCAAAGCCTCGAGACGGGCGCGCAGGGCTCGGTTCTCGGCCCGGAGTCGTTCCAGTTCCTCACGGTGTCGTTCGCCGTGCCAAAGATGCAAGGCCTCCCAACGCTCGATCTCATCTCGTTGGACGCGGAGGGCGGCGCGGAGCGATGCGAGTTGCCCGCCGGGGGCCAGCGCGCCGGGGGCCAGCGCGCCGCTGGCCAGCGCGCCGGGGGCCAGTGCGCCGATCGACCCGTCTGCGGCGGGCCATGATGGCACCGGCGGTGGCGTGGCGCGCAACGTGGTCGCCGTCGACGCACGCCCGGCGAGGGCAGGGCTGGCAGGGGTACGGCCGATGGGCGTACACCCCGCCAGGGCACCGCCGGCGAGAGATCCAATGAGGCCTACCGCGACCAAGCGCCCCACCATCGATGCCCCACTCATAGATAAACGTTATCACGAACCGTGGCTTCTTCACACCGTCGGTCCGACCGGCCGGTCGGCCCCGCGACGTGGACCCATCAAAGCTCGAAGCGCAGCTCACGCTCTTCGTGTTTGCCGTCGAGCGTGACCTCGGTCGTGTAGTGGCGCTGTCCGATCCGACCAGAGAGTCGAATCGCAAGCGGCTCGGAAACGCGGTCGGCGGCGGCGGAAGCGAGGCGGATCGTCACCACGTACACCCCCCGCCGCAGGCGACCGTCGGCGAGAAACATGTTCTCGACGTTTTGGCCGTAGCACCCGTCGGAAGGACAATCCCGGTCGCGCACGAAGCGGGCGGGGTCGTCGCTCTCGAGAGGGCCTCGGACGTCGAGGTCTACGTCTGTTTCGGCTTCTGGCCACGCCACGGTGAATTGGATGAGTCCGGTGCTCAGGCCACACCCTTCGTCGATGATCCCGTCGCAATTGTTGTCGAGGGCGTCGAAGCACCGCTCGAGGCCCGAGGGGATGCACGTCGCCACGAGCTCGGAGCCGGGCGGCGCGTCGATTCGGCGGACGTCTGGGGACGTCGGGCCAGTCGGAGCCGCGACTTCGAGGCAACCCGCCGCCGCGACCAAGAACGTCATCGCGGTCATCATGCGCCTGAGTCGCCCTCCGCCGCGGACGGAGGCGCGATGACCTCGGGAACGCGCTCGCGACGTCAAAACGTGCCGATGCAGGCGAGGGCTCCGGTCGCGGCCCACCCCCCGTTGATGCGTGCTGCCGCCGCCGGGGCCGCACCGAACGAAGGACGGCAGGACACCGGCGTGGACGGCGCCCCGACCGCGTCGCCATCGTCGGAGAGATTTGGGGCCTCATCGTCGTCGGGCGCGAAGGGGCTGTCGTCGGACAACAGAAACAACACCGCGCCGGTCGCGAACAACGATGCGCCGACGATGCCCGTCACGAGGCCCACGTTGCGGAGGTCGGCGGCACGCTCGCCATCGCGGTTGATGATGGCGCGGCTGGCCCGGCACAGGTCCGGAGAACGTTCGCAGTTCGTCCCGTAGGCTTGGTTGTGAAAGTCGATGTTCGACTGCACCGCGTCTTCGAGGTCGATGCCATGGAGGCCGGTGCCCAAGGCCACGCCGCCCAACGCCACCCCGATTCCGGCGGTGAGAAGACCGACGGTTCCCTGACCGGGAAACCACCCAAAACCACTCCCCCGCGCGTCGGCCTCGGACGCGTCGGGGCGGGGCGGGGGCGGGACGGGGGCGGCGACGGGGCTAGGGGCTGGCAGCGGCGTCAATTCGAAGCTCAGATCGGTTTCCCCGGGCGTGAGGGTTCGCTGCGCCTCCTCGGACGCGTATCCCGGTGCCTGCACGACAAACCGATACACGCCGGCGAGGAGCCGTACGTCGAGGGGAAGCGGCTGGGGAGACGCGTCGTCGATCCGCACGGTGGCGTCGTCGACGTCGGCACGCAGCGACACGGTGGCGACGTGGGTCAAGACTTCGGCCAACTGCGCTTCGGCGTCCTCGGCGTCGTCGGGGGGGAGCGGCTTGTAGGCACTTTCCAACGCGGCCTCGATCGCCGCGGCCGCTTCGACCCACCGTTCCAGCGCGACCAGCGTGTAGCCCTTCATGCGCAAGACTTGTCCGCTGGGGTACACCTCTTCGGCTTCGGAAAACTGCTCGAGGGCCTGGGGGTAGTCGCCGTCGCCGTAGGCCCGCATCGCCTCGCCGGCGAGGGTGCGGCCTCGTTCCACGTCGTAACCCTCGTCGGCATCTTGCGCGAAAGCGCGCTGAGGGGCTCCAGGAAGAAGGCAGAGGCCCGCGAGAAGAAGCCCCATGAGCCGGCCGAGGCGTCGTTGTCGCCCGGCTCGGAGGGTTCGCGAGAGCGGCGAGGCCGTCGCGTTGCGGGTGCGCCGCGGCAGCCGGCGCGCTGCGGGTGGTCTCGGACGAAGCGGGTGCAGCATGGACGTCAGAATTCGATCTTGCCGACCTTTGGGGCCTTCGGGGCGGGCGCGGG
>JBCCLB010000103.1:0-22467 GCA_039027095.1 Myxococcota bacterium | reverse complement strand
TATAGTGTCGGTCAAATCGGTAGATTTGACCGGCCCAAAAAGTAAGGCACCCCCAAGACAATAGAACCGGCTCTGAGGAGCGATGCTCGCCCTCGCCGACTTGTCGGCGAGCATCGCGACACCATCAACGGTGGTGGTCGAGGGTGTAGTGACGTTGCGCCAGCTCTTCAAGCGGTCCGTCGGCGACTCGAACCGGCTCGGAGTCACCATGATGGCGAGCCCCGTCTTGCTATAGGTCGACGCGGCTATCTCCTTCGCCCGCCCCTGCCCATTTTGGCGGCGCGAGCCATGGCCAGGTCGGAGACGAAGGTTTCCGACAGCCGCTTTTCGAATGCGGCGCGGCCCACCTTCAGCGCCTCGGCGGTCGCCTCGTTCGCGGCACGGGCCAGCAAGCAGCTCGGGGACCCGCCATCATGCCCAATGGCGAAGAGCGGCGGGGACCCGAGTGCTTCGTACACCATCAGCAAGGAAATCTCGGAGAGGGGCCGCGCGAGCGACCACCCGCCCCCGTGCCCTTTCGCGGACGCGACGACGCCGACATCGCGCAATCCACCCATGATGCGACGCACCACGGCGCCGTTGGTTCCGAGCATCTCCGCAAGCGCGCGAGACGTGACGGGATGGTCCAGTCCCTCGAGGTGCAACAACGCGTGCAACACGCGAGGCAGTCGGGTGTCGTGCCTCAAAGCCCGAGCCCTCTCATGCAACAAATCACAGCACATGAGATTGACACGCTGCGTTTCATGATGCATTTGGAAATACGTGAGATGACCGCGACGGTCCAGCGCGGCCGCGTCGGAGCCCGTGCGATGCCCAAGGCACACTGAGCCGTAACTCCCTCGTCATGACGGTCGTTGGCACGGCCCTCACCATAAGAAAGGCCCGCATCATGGATCCCCAAGAAGCTCCCACCCACGACGTCATCGTGGTGGGCGGAGGCCCGGCGGGCCTCGGCGCTGCGATGTCCCTCGGACGCTTACGAAGAACGGTCGCGGTCGTCGACGACCAACGTCCGCGGAACGCGCCGTCGAACCACGTGAACAACTTTCCTGGCCACGATGGGATCGACCCCCGCGATTGGCGCCGAAAGGTCCGCGACGAGTTGACGCGCTATGCGTCGGTTTCCTTCGTCGACGACCGCGTGGCGGACATCGAGCCCCTCGCGGGCGGCTTCCGCGCCACGCTCGTCTCGGGGGCGGAGATCCCCGCCCGAAAGGTGATGCTCGGCTACGGAATGGTCGACGTGCTCCCTCCCCTTCCGGGTCTCCGGGAGGCGTGGGGGACCTCCGTGCTGCATTGCCCGTTCTGTCACGGATACGAGGTCGCCGGCCAGCCGCTGGGCTTGGTCGGTAACGTCGGCATGTTCTCTCACCTTGCGCCCATGCTGGCCGGGCTCACCGAGGACCTCATCCTCTTCACCCATCACACGACGCTGACCGACGAGCAGCGACGAGACCTCGATGGGTTTCCCCTCGTCACCGACGAAATCGCGGCGGTCGTTCAACGAACGGGCCAGGTCGAAGGGGTGAGGCTGGTGACCGGCGAAACGGTGCCCCGACGCGCCCTCTTCCTCGCGGCGAGCTTGCCCCTGACCCTCCAGTCGGACGTCGGAGAAAAGCTGGGCTGTCGCCTTACGCCAACGGGTCACGTGGCCATCGACGAGCGGGGCCAGACGAGTGTCGCGGGGGTCTTTGCCGCGGGTGATGCGGTCGCCTTCTCGTCGGTCCTGCAATCCGCGGCCGCGGGTTCGCTCGCGGGCGCGTCCTTGTGCTTCGAGCTCGCCCACGAAGACCACGGCACGCGCGCGCGCTAATTCGGTTCCGACGGATGCTCCGCGCCGCCGCGGCCGGCGCTCGCCGCGTGGTATCTTGTGGGCATGGCGAAGACCTGTTTCGACATTCTGGCGGAGCGGTTTGCGGCCGATGTCGACCGCGAACTGCTGGCGAAGTCGCTCGCCCGCACCCCCACCGAGCGGATCGTCTGGCTGGAAGAAATGCAGGCCTTTGCCGAAGCGGCGAGAAAGGCACGAGCGGATGAAGCTGCGCGCACTGTTGACGAGACTGATCGACGCTGAAGTTCGCTTCGTCATCATCGGCGGCGTCGCGTTGATTGCGCGGGGGGTTCAACGTGCGACCGAAGACCTCGACATTGCCTACACCCTCGACCACAACCGTTGACGGTGTCGCGATGCTCGCCGACAAGTCGGCGAGGGCGAGCATCGCTCCTCAGAGCCGGTTCTATTGCCTTGGGGGTGCCTCATTGTCTGCGCCGGTCAAATCTACCGATTTGACCGACAGCATATGCACGAGACCGCCAGAACTTGGCCCGCCTCGCTTTTGCGCTCGCACCCCTGCATCCGAGGCTGCGAGGGGTCCCCGCCGACCTCCCATTCGTGCTGGACGAGGCGTCCTTGCGCCATGGCCTGAACTTCGCGCTGGACACCGACCTGGGCCCGCTCGACTTGCTCGGCGAAGTCCCTGGGCTCGGAAGCTTCGACCGGGTCGACGACGCGGCCAGCGTTCTCGTCATCGAAACCATGCCGCTTCTCGTGCTCACGCTCGACGGACTCGAGCGTTCGAAACGTGCCGCCGGCCGCCCCAAAGACTTGGTGGATTTGGGGAGCATCAGGGCGCTGCGAGGCGAACGCTGAGCCGGAGCGGCGACGGGCCTGGGGCAAGGATGATAGGCTAGCCCCATGCCTTATCCTCGTCCCTTTCTCGTCGTCTCTGCCCTTGCCGTCGTGGCGGGCGCGATCAGTTGCTCGGCGTCGGGCGACGATGACTCGTCGTCGTCTTCCTCGTCGGCGCGGGGCACGGGGGGCGCCGGCGGGGAAGCGACCGGTCCCGGCGTAGGCAGCAGTCAGGGGGGCTTCGACCTCGTCGGCGCGGGGGGAAACCTCCCCTGTGAAGCCCGGTGCTCGACGGACCTGCAGACGGTCGTCGACTGCAACGGCAACGTCGTCGAAACCTGCATGGGGCTCGAAGGCTGCGACGCCTCGTTGGGCGCGTGCGGCAACGCGTGCGACGCCGCGGTCAACAACCGCAATTCCGTCGGCTGCTCGTACTACGCCACCGACATGGCCAACCAGAACGCGAACACCTGCTTCGCCGCGTTCGTCGCCAACACGTGGGGATCCCCGGCTCGCCTCGAGGTCGCGCGCGGCGGCCAAGTCCTGCCGATCCAGAACTTCGCCCGCATTCCGCAGGGCACCGGACCTGGCCTCACCTACGCGCCGTATGACCCGAACGTCGGACTCCCGCCGGGTGAGGTGGCCATTCTGTTTCTGAGCGGCAACGGGCCCGGCGGCTCGACGGTGCCCTGTCCGGTGACGCCGGCGGTCGCGGGCGACGCGAGCGTCGGCGCGCAGAACTCTGGCATTGGTGCGTCGTTCGCCATCACTTCCGACGTGCCGGTCGTGGCGTACCAAATCAATCCCTTCGGCGGCGGCTCGGCCGCGGTGACCGGGGCTTCGCTGCTGCTGCCCACCAGCGTGTGGGACGGCAACTACATCGGCGTCAACGCCTACGGGCCCGACCTCGGCAATCCGTCGATGAACATCGTCGCCGCCGAAGACGACACGACGGTAACCATTCTTCCCGTGGGGCCCGTGGCCGGGGGCGCGGGGGTGCCGACGTGCGCCGCGAATACCCCCTGCAACGTGACGCTGAACGCGGGGCAAAACCTTCAGCTCTCCGAAGCGACCGAGCTCACGGGGAGTGTGGTCTCGAGCGACAAGCCGGTGGGCCTCATGGCCGGCCACCCGTGCATGCGCACCCCCATCGGGGTCGCCTTTTGCGACCACGGCGAGCAGATGATCCCGCCGGTGCCGGCCCTCGGCACGGAGTACGTGGGCGTCATGTACCGGCCCCGACGGGGCGAGCCGGCGATCTGGCGGGTAATTGGCGCCGTCGACGGGACCGAACTCACCTACTCCAACGACGTCGGCGGCCCCGCGACGCTGCAACAGGGTGAGATCGCCGAGTTCATCACCGGCGACCCCTTCGTCGTCACGGCGCAAGACGACGACCATCCTTTTCTCCTCCTCACCTACATGTCGGGCTCGACTTGGAATCAGCTCAATGGGGGCTCGGGCTACGGAGACGTCGACTTCGTGATCAGTGTCCCGCCCGACCAGTACCTCAATCGATACGTCTTTTTCACCGACCCGACCTACCCGGAGACGAACCTCGTGGTGGTGCGCTCGCGCGACGACGACGGCAACTTTCGCGACGTCTCCCTCGATTGCGCGGGGGTGCTCACCGGCTGGCAACCCATCGGCGACTACGAGTGGACCCGCGTCGATCTGGTCACCGGCGACTTTCAGGGCGTCAATGGGTGCAACACCGGCCGCCGCGAAATCGAAAGCGACGGCCGGTTCGGCCTCTGGGTCTGGGGTTGGGGCACCCCCGAGACCTCGACCTTCACCAGCAACGTGTCGTACGGCTATCCCGGCGGCATGAACGTTCAGCCCATCAACGACGTCGTCGTCCCCCCCATCCCGAAGTGATCTATGAGAACAGGTCGGCAAACGTGTCTTCCGTCACGAACACCGCCTCTTCGGCCTGGGGATGCTGCTCGTAGAACGCGCTCAGCGCCGCCTCGTGGCGGGGCTCGGCCCCCCCGGGCGCCCCCAGGGTGACCTGGTACGGGGTGATGCGCCCCTCATGCTGCACGACGAAGTCGACTTCGCCTTTCCCGCGCCAATAGCAGATGTCGTCGAATCGACGCCGGAGGGCGAGATAGGTCGCGGTTTCGAGCGACTTGCCGCGGTCGCGGCCTGATGGCGTCACCACGACCCGGCGCAGGCCCGAATCCACCGGGTAGTACTTTTTGCTCCGGTGCGCGCGCTTCCGCTCGGAGAAGGCAAAGAAGGGCACGCCGAAGAGCAGATACGCGTTTTCGGCGGCCTCCAGGTAGGCCCCCACGGTGTCGATGGCGACGCCGACGGCACCCGCGATCCGACGGAGGCTGAGCTCTGAGCCCGTCGCCTCGTAGGCCATTTGGAGCACCTGCCGGAGGGGTCGACTCGACCGCGCCCCGATCCGTTCGCGGATGTCGCGCTCGACGATGTCGTGAAAGTACTCCCGCCGGAGGCGGTCACCGTCGGGCGAGCGGAGCGGCTCGGGAAAGCCGCCGTTCTCGATGAACTGCGCCACCGTGAGGTCGGGCACGAGGTCGCGCGCTTCGTCGAGGTCGAAGGGAAAGAGTTCGACGGTGAGATGTCGGCCGGTGAGGACCGTGCCGAGCTCGCCCGACAGCAGCGAGGCGTTCGATCCGGTGATGACGAAGAGGC
Source organism: Myxococcota bacterium (assembly GCA_039027095.1). Taxonomy (GTDB): domain Bacteria; phylum Myxococcota_A; class Polyangia; order Polyangiales; family Polyangiaceae; genus JAPYTK01. The sequence goes on along the minus strand of JBCCLB010000103.1, from coordinate 17,174 downwards.
TCCCGTCGGGGCGATCGAGGCGGGCCCGAAGCCAGCGCTCCCACCCCGGGACGGCCTGAATTTCGTCCAGAAAAAAGGCGAGGCGCGCCTCCGGGCCGTGGCGCCCGCGGAAGCCGTCGACGAGCGCGTCGAGCAGCGGGTAGGCGAGGGCGTTGCTGAGGCGTGGGTCCTCGAGGTTCAAGAACGCGCAGTGCGCTTCCTTCAACCCGTAGCGGGTCACCAGCTGCGGGAGGAGCGTCGACTTGCCGCATCGCCGTACGCCCTGAACGACGAGGGCCACGGATTCGGACAGCGCCTCGGGCAATGACAACCGGCGGGTCACCACCACCGTCCCCGGCGACGGACGCGGGCGCCACGTCTCCGCGACCGCGAGCACGTCGACCTCGGTCATGGTGTCGACCGTACGCGACGCAATGAAAAGTGTCGAACGCAGTCGACACCCCCGCCTCAACCCCGGGCGGCGTCGCGGAGCAGGGGCAAGATGGCGTAGAGCGCGTCGAGCTGGGCGCGTCCGAGGCGATCGCAGCGGGCCGGCGACCAGCCGTAGGTCTCGTCGGGGAGGTCGGCGTTGTCTTTGAAGGGCTGCTCGAAGGTCAGCGACACCGCGCCGAAATGCGCGGCGACGTGGTTGGTGGCCATCTTCGGGTTTCCCTTGCCGGGCGGCATCCGCGGGTAGCCGTGCTCGGTCTGAAAGTCGGGGCTCGAGCGCTTCAACGCCTCGGCGTACGCATCTCGCCCCGCCAGCACGTGGGGGGGCAAGTCGGCCATGCCGTCGGGTCCGGCGATGAAGTTGTAGGGCAGCGCCTCGTCGCCGTGCACGTCGAGGCAGAAGTGCACCCCCGTCTGCCGCATGCGCTCGCGCACGAGGTAGACCTCGGGGCTGCGCTCCAGCGAAGGTTCGGCCCATTCTCGATTGAGGTTGGCCCCGGCGGCGTTGTTGCGGAGGTGGCCCCGGCGGCTCCCGTCGGGGTTCATGTTGGGCACGCAGTAAAACACGACGTCATCCAGCAGCGCCCGGCTCAAGGGGTCGGCCTCGTCGCGGAGCCGGTCCATGAACCCCTCCATGAACCACTCCGCCATCGACTCGCCGGGGTGCTGGCGGGCGATGACCCAAGCGATGAGCTTGCCGTCGTCGGAGGGCGCGCCGATGCGGAGCAGGTCGAGGTCGCGACCGTCGACGGTCTGCCCCAGCACCTCGAGTCGGGCCCGCGGGTCGACCGCGGTGCGCGCCACGAGGTCCCGATGGCGCTCGAGCGAGTAGGGGGCGAAGTACGCGTAGTAGACCGCGTCGTGCGCCGGCCGGTGCTCGATGATGAGCTTTCCGTCCTCGTAGCGGGTGGTCGGCACCCGAAACCACCGTTGGCGGTCGTAGGAAGCGCAGGCGCGGTAGCCCTCCCAGCCGCGGGGAAAGCTGGCCTGCCCCGCGTTTTCGATCGTCATCCGAAGGTCGGTGTCGGCCGCCCCGGTGACCCGGTAGTGAAACCACTGAAAGTGGTCGCCCCCCGCATCGGGCGTGATGGCGAGCCGGACGTCATCCGCCCGGCGCGCATCACGAACCTCGATGTTGCCGCTGTCGAAGGCCCTCGAGATCCCGAGGGTCATGGGCGACGACGACGGCGGCGGCTGAGCGCGGTGAGGGCCAGGCCCGCCAGGGCCAAGGCCGGCCACGGGTCGTCGCCCGACTCCTGGGCGGGGGCGGTGCAGAAGCAGCCCCCTTGGGCGAACAGCCCGCCGAGGTCGTCCGCTCCGGTGCCCGATCCGGTCGTGGTGGCGCCGCCGCCGCTTCCGTTCCCGCCGCCGGTACCCCCAGGCAGGTCGTCGGACGGGTCGTTGGGGTCACGCTCGCCCTCATCGACGACGCCATTCTTGTTTTCGTCCTCGTCGCCGTCGCTCACCCCGCCGTCGTCGGTATCCGGGTCGAGCGGCGAGGTGGTCGTCGCGCCCTCGTCGCCGTCTTCGATGCAGTTGCCCACCGTGACGTCGGTGTCCTCTTCGTCGCAGTCGAATCCGAGCTCGGTCCCGTCGAACAGCCCGTCGTTGTCGCTGTCGGGGTCGAGGGCGTTGATGAGCCCGTCGCCGTCGGTGTCGTTGGCGGGGTTGGGCTCCTGGCCGTCGATCACCCCGTCGTCGTCGCTGTCGGCGTCGTTCGGGTCGGTGCCGAGGGTGGTCTCGAGGTCGTCCGAGAGGCCGTCGCCGTCGGTGTCGATGATGCCGATGTCATCGGACGGATCGTTGGGGTCGCGCTCCCCCGCGTCGATGGCGCCGTTGAGGTTGGTGTCTTCGGAGCCGTCGCTGACCCCGCCGTCGTCGGTGTCGGCGTCGAGGGGGTCGGTCGTCGTTTGCCCGAGATCGGCGTCGGGCACGCAGTTTCCGACGGTGAGGTCGGTAGCCGGATCGTCACAGTCGAAGCCCAACTCGGTGCCGTCGAACAGACCGTCGTTGTCGCTGTCGGGGTCGAGCCCGTTGATGAGCCCGTCGCCGTCGGAGTCGACCCCCACGTCGATCTCCTGGCCGTCGGGCACCCCGTCGTCGTCGCTGTCGGCGTCGTTGGGGTCGGTGCCGATCATGATCTCTTCGTTGTCGGTGAGACCGTCGCCGTCGGAGTCGGTGCAGTCCTCGCCCGGCGGGCAGTCGTCGACGGGGAGGTCGGTGGGCGGCGCGCCGGGGTCGCCGCCGTTGCCGTCGGTGGGGGTGTCTTCGGGGGGCGCGCCGAGCGCCCCGCCGGCGTTGACGGTGGCCTGGTTGGAGATCACGCCGGAGGCGTCTTGGTCGACGGTGACCGAGAACGTGAGGCTGGTCATGTCACCGATGGCCATGTCGCCACCGTTCATGCTGTCGGCCCCCGTCCCGAGGCGGACGATGATCTCATTGTTGCCCGCGTCGAATTCGCCGGCATCATCACCGGCCACGTCGGTCAGCACCCCAGGGCCAGGGTCGCCGGAGAGGATTTCGAGCGAGCCGGGCACGTAGGTGGTGCCGGCCGGGATCGGGTCGGTCAGCACGACGTCGACCGCGGTGTCGGTCCCCTGGTTGACCACGTCGATGGTGTATTCGAGCGTGTCGCCGGGCTGGAGCGTGGCGCCGTTGGTGTCGACCACCGTCTTGGTGGAAGAGGTGAAGTCGGGCTTCAGTGTGCTGATCGAGGTGACGAATCCGCCGAGAAAGTAGACGTCGCCCGTGGTCGTGGCCTCGATGTCCGCTTGGGTCTGACCTGCGACGAGGCGGTTGGTGATGTCGACGATGTCGAGGTCGAAGCTCGCCATCGAGTTCGGACCGCCCGTGAGCTGGGGAAGGTCGCCCGGGTTGCCGATGGGCTGACCGAGAATGCTGCGGGTCGAGTTGAAAAAGTTGTTGGCCGGGTTGCTCGAGTCGACCAGCGCGTCGGCATTGGTGAGGGGCGCGGTGCCGAAGAGCAACCGGTCGCCGGTGACCCCATCGTCGCCCTCGTAGGTGAACACGCCCAGCTTGGCGTCGAAGCCCGCGTTGGGGACGAGAAACCCGCTGAGGTTGGCCGTCACGTTGACGTTGCCGTCGATGGCTTCGATCCCGTCGAACACCGTGATGTTCCGCGTGGGCTCGGTCGTGTCTTCGTAGATGACGACCATGCTCCAGGCGGCGTAGGTGATGTTGTTCTGCAGGTTGAACAGGGGCACCGTCTGGTCGATGCCGCTGAAGCGGTACACGCCGTCTCCCTGCGACTGCACGAGCTGCGTCACGTCGACCACCGCCTGGAAACGGCGCTGCGCGCCGACGAGGACGGAGGTGATGTCCATCGCGTTCGCGGTGAGGGCCTGGGTGAAGACGACGCCACCGTTCCCGTCGGGTCGGTCGAGGGTGACCATGTCGTCGGCCACGTCCATCAGGCCTGTCGTGTCGCCGCTCCAGTACAGGTAGGCGTGGGTCACGGTCGCGCCGGGGGGCAAGTTGAGGACGGCCTGCGACCGCGCGTCGGCGGGCCCGAAGGTCGTCTCGGCGCTGGCGTCGTTGCCGATGTCGTTCGACCGCCAAAACACGTCGGGGGCCGAGTCGCCCACGGCGTTGCCGCAATTCCCGCCGGTGGGCACCGTACCCACGAGCGGCGCGGGGGGGTTGCCGGCACAGTTCCACGCGAGCGTGTTGCCGACGACGGTAAAGTCACCACGCTGATCGAGCGTCACCCGCAGCGCCGGCTGCGCCAGGGCCGTACCGCCCACACCACCCAACACCGCAAACGAGGCCAGACCCAAGAACCGATATCGCCAAGCACGCATGGCACCAGCATATAGCAAACCCGGCGCCAACGAGAATTCTCGTCGACGACCCATCCCGGTTCTTCCTCGTTCCTGAGCTGGGGGCCCCTGATGGCCGAAGACGACATCCCCTGCGGGTCGCGCCCTGCACCCTTCTCGTCGTGCTGGTGTCGCGCACCGCCCGCACCGGGGCCCCTCAGGGCTTGCGGTCGGGCGCGCAGGTCGACACCGCCGCCCCCACGATCTCGTCCTCGAAGCGGGCCACGACTTTCGTTTCCTCGGCGACCGGGTCGTAGCGATGCACGGTCGTCCCGCGCCGGAAGCCAGGCTCGCCGGTAAAGATGAAGAAGCGGCCCCCCCACCAGGCGACGGCCAACGAGGACGCGCCGGTCCCCGCGCCGACCGGGATGCGCCTCACGACGCGCGCATCGGCGGCGTCGATCTCGACCAGCGTCCCCGGCACCCTCGGGCTCGGAAGCGCGTAGCCGAAGAGCGGCCCGTCGTCGCCGCTGGGGGTCAGTTCCATGCTGCCGCCGATGGGCTCGGAGTAGGTGCCCCGCACGTCCAACCGCCACGTCTCGGTATCGATGCGCGCCAGCCCCGCCGAGGGGCCCGACACCGGGATGTGGGTGACGAAGAGCGACTCGGCGTCGTCGTCGTCGTCCCCCCCGTCGGGGGCGTAACCCATGCCGAACAACCAAAAGCCCTGTTGGCCCGGCTTGTAGGGCGTCAGTTCACAGGCGCCATCGGCCAGGTCGACCTTCACGAGCTGACCGTTCGACAGCAGCACCAACGCCGTGCCTTCCCGGTCGACCGCCATCGAAAAGGGGCTCGCCCACCCCGGCGTGGGACAGTCGAGCTCGGCCCGGACCTCGAAGCGGTTCTGCTGGGGCTGAAAGGCGAGAAGGCGGTTTTCCGCCGAGACGGCGTAGATGGCCATGCATTCCTCGGGCGCCTCCTCCACCTCGAAGGCGGGCGCGACGGCAGGAGCTACCGGCGGCGGCGGCGGTGGCGGCTCAGGCCGGGGCGCGACCTCGGCGACGACCGGCGGCGGCGGATCCATGACCGGCTTCGGCCGCGGGGGCCGCAGCACCGGATCCCAGTAGGTCGGGATCTTGGTTCGCGGCGCCGCACACCCCCCGAAGGCGGCCGCCGCCGCGCCGACGACGAGACCCGCCGCCAGGAGCCGAGCCAACGACCGAAGCTTCCGCATGCCCCGAGGACGTAGCGCGGAGACGCCGCTTCGGCAGGTCCGTCGGCGACGATGTCGTGCCGAAGCGGGGACAGATGGCTACGAAGATGGATGATGATCAGTCGTCGTACCAGTCGTCGTCGTCATCTTCGGCATCGTCCCAGTCATCGGCGTCGTCCCAGTCATCCTTCTCTTGGTCGAGCTTCAGGTCGGGACGCGCCCGCCGGAGCGCCGCAACTTCGCGGTCCGGTACCTCGACCCGAACCCCCAGCTTCACGTGGTGGAGGCGCTTGACGGAACGAAGTGGCGCCAAGCTTTGTACCGTCCCCGCCTTCAATTCGAGCCGCCACAACCGCGGCAGCCCCGCCAAACCGCGGAGGTCGAGCGGTCGAGGTCCATAGGCGGCGAGCGTGAGGTCCAAGAGCTTGTTGAAGTCTTTCAGGAAGGACGTGTCGGGCGGAGCGCTGTGCAATTCGAGCGTGTGGAGGTCGAGGAGCTTACCTCCCAGGCCCTTTAGGTCACCGAGAGAAATACCTCGGTAGGCGGCCTCCACTTTGAGCGACTTCAATGTCGTCAACTGCCCGATCGCTTTGAACGGAATGTTACCCTCGGTGCGCAACCAGAGCTCCTCGAGCGAGTCGAGCGACCCGAGCGAAGTCATCTCGCCCAGGGTAACGTCGAGGAGAACGAGCTCTTTCAGGCGCGGGAGGTTCCCCACCTCACGAAGGCGCTGCGGGGTCGAAGGTCGATCCACCGCGGTCGACGTCGCGCTCGGGCCAAATTTCTGAATCACAAGGGTGCGCAACGCAGGCATCGTCGCCAGGGGTGTGAGGTCCGCGATCCCTGTCGGCAAACCGACCCCCACGAGATGAGGATGTCCGGCCAGGGGGCTCAGGTCATCGAAGTCAGTCCCTTCGGCGCTGAGGGAGCGAAGCTGGCGAAGGGAACTCAATCCCGAGAGGTCGACGTCCCGACACCCCCGCAAACGTAGGTACTGAAGTGAGGCGACCCGCGACAATGGCGTTACATCGACGACCGGCGTGTTGTCGAGACCCAGGTCCTCGAGACGAGGGAGATAGGCGAGCGGCGTCAGGTCCGAGACGAGCGTGTCGCTGAGGTTGAGCCGGGCGAGGTGCTGCAGGTTGCTGAGGGGCGCGAGCCGAATCACCCCGGACCGCCGCAGCGTGATGCTGCGCACCTCCGGCAGACACGCCAGAACGCCAATGTCGACCTGATATGGGCTGTGGCATGCCACATGGCGGGCATCGACGGAGACTTCTTCGCCACAAAAGTCGACCTTGCCGTCACGGGCGGCTGCGTCGCAGTCGACGGGCAAGAGCGGGGGGGGCAGGCGAATCGGCGGTTTGCCTTCAGAGACAGAGGAGATGGTGGCCACGGGGACGGTTGAGACCGGCGTCGGCGGTGCCGAACGCACCGATGATGGCGCCGGTGCACATGCGGCCGCGGCGAGAAGCGCGCCCCCGAGGGAGTGTCTCATGGCCCCTCCCACGGTGCGTCGAGTTCGTCCGTGGGTTGCGACCCAGGACCGAACCAGTAGTCGAGACCCTCGGCGATTTCCTCCTCGCTGCTGCAACGCGACTGCCCCATGCCCACATTGAACATGGTGACCGCTCGGCTCGAATCGCAATCATATTGCGAGGCCCACACGCCGGATAGGTTGAGCCCAGATAGCGGGACGAAGTTGGACACGAGCGGTGGCGCGACGAGAAACTTAAGGGACGGCCGCTCTGCGAGCGGCGCCACGTCGCGGACGCCGGTATCGGAGATGTCGAGCGCATGAAGCGACGGCAGCGCGACGAGTTGCCGCACGTGCGACATCCGCGTCCCCGAAAGATCGAGAAAGGTGAGTTTCGGGTGGTGACCGATGGGGCGCAGGTCGTCGACGCGACTGCGGGTCAGGTCGAGTTCCACCAAGCTGTGCATGCGCGCGAGAGGGGTGAGGTCGGAAACCCTCGTGCCGGATACGCTCAATCCTTGCAGGCGAAGGCCGGTCAAGGGTTCGAGACTGACGAGCGGAGCCTCCGACACGCGCAGTCTCGTCAATCGCGTCTGTGACCGCAGGGCCTCTACCGAATGCACTTCGGACTTACCCAGGGATAAGATCTCGAGGCCGCGGAGGTTTGCCGCGAACGCGATGTTGGTGAGCGCCGGGGCGCGGCCAAGATAAAGCTCGCGGACGCGGATGGGCGGGATGTCGAGCGTGGTCACGGTCGTGCCCGAGAGCGTCAATGCCTCCAGGCGAAGCGAGGCGGGGAGCGACGCGACGTCGGGTGCGTTCGCCGAGATTTCTACCTTTTCGAGAGATGACAGCCGCCCCAACCAGGCCAGGGTTCCCTGGTACCCCTCGAGCGAGAGGCGTCGGAGTTTTTGCAGGGCGCCGAGGGCAGATAGGTCCGAGACGTCGGTGTCGATCGACAGTTCGCGAAGCGCGACGAGGTCCGCGAGCCGCGCCACGTCTCCGGTCACGCGCCCGAGCTTGGCTTCCTTTAGGCGCGGCGCCTGAAGGAGCGGCGCGACGTCGCCGAAGTCACGCGTGTGAAGCACCTCGAGGGCCGGCAACGGCGGCGCATTGCGCCACGCCCCGTCCTCCGAACTCGTCCATTCGAGCTCTCGGAGCCGCGACATCGAAGCGAGGTGCGCGCTGTCGCCCGGGCCCGACCACTCGAGCCGCTCCAGCCGACGCAGACCACGGATCTGACTCAGGTCGAAGTAAAGGGGACCTTTCAGGTCGATGAGCGCGGGGAGCGCGGCGAGCGGCTCGAGCGAGGGGAAGTCATCTGGCTCGAGGAGCGAAAGACGGAGCAGATCATGGGGCGACGCGTTGAGCGCCAGGCGGCGGAGCCCTTTGAGCTGCGAAACGGCGACGATGAGCGCCTCGGCCGCCGCCTTGTCAGCCGGTAGGTCTAGCGAGAGCTCCTCGATTTGTCGCAGCGCCACGAGGCCCGACCGGGGTGGCGCGAAGAGGCGAAGCTTGCGCAGTGAACGCACGCCGGCGAGCGGGGCGAGATCGGCCTCACCGGAGACCGAAAGCTCCTCGAGCGAGGCCAAGCGACCAAGGGCATCGCACTCGAGCAGCGAGGCATCGGCCGCCAGGGTTCGGATGCGAGGGTTGGCGGTGAGGAGCGCGCAGGCCCCCGGCTGATTCCCCAGGCCCCGCACTTCGCGCAGTTCAAGGAGCCCCCGAAGCGCCGTCAGGTCTTGCTGGGCACGCAATGCGTCGAGATGCGTCAACCGCGGCAGCGTCGCCAGGACCGAAATGGGGACCGCCGAGATGTTGCCGACCTCCATGCGGCGGAGACCCCCGAGGCCGGAGAGCACCGAGGGGTCGGCGAGCGACGGTTCGATCTTCAGGGTTTCGAGACGAGGGAGCCTTTTCAAGACGGACCCATCGACGCGAGGCGTCCCGTACGAAAGCGCACGACCCATGTCGAAGAGCCAGCGCGTCTTCATCGTCTCGACGTGGAGCTCGGAGATGCGACGAAGCGTGGCGTCGTCGAGGGCCTCGAGCGCCGTATAGCTCTGCTCGTCGAGCCGCAGCGCGGTCACCTGCGGCCGACAGCGCAACCCTCGCAGATCCACGATGCCGGCGCCCGTGCAGGTCACCTCGGTTGCGTCGGGGGCGACCTCGGCGCCACACAAGCGAAGCGGCTCGCGACACGGGTCCGCCGCGACCGGGGCGGATGGCGGCGGCGCTTCGATGACCGGCCCCTTCGGAGCCGCTCGGCCGCACCCAACCACCGCGAGCAGCGCCAACCCCAACGCCGAGGCGCGCCATCCTTTACGCATCTCAACCACCATCGTGCGCACACCTGCCCCCGCCCGCGAACGGCTACCAGTTCTCGACGTGGGGGCGGAGGTCGAGCTCGAAGGTCCAGGCCGACCGGGCCTGGGTGGTGAGAAAGTACGCGGCGTCGGCGATGGCCTCGGGATCGAGGCGCTGGGGGTCGTCGGTTCCCGGGTCGCCGATGCCCCCGTCGATGATCATCAGCGCCACGTGAATGCCCTTCGGCCCGAGGTGACGCGCCATCGCCTGGGCCAGGCTCCGCTGGGCCGCTTTGGCGGGCGCGAAGCCCGTGGTGAACGGCTTGCCCCGCAGCGAGGCGGTCGCCCCGACCACGACGATCGTCCCCGCGCCCCGGGCCACCATGTCGGGGATCACCTGCTTGGCCGCGAGAAACGTACCGAGGGCATTGATGCGCCAGCCGCGCTCGAAGTCCTCGGCGCTCAACTCCTCGATGTTGCCCCACGCGCCCGAGCCGGCGTTGAACACCAACACGTCGACCGGGCCCAAGTCATCGCGCACCGCCGAGAACGCGCGCGCGACTGCGTCGGCATCGGCGACGTCACAGGCGTACGCCCGCGCGCCGTCGAGCTCGCCGGCGAGCTGAGACGAGAGCTCCGTCGACCGCGACAGCATCGCGACTTGGTACCCCTCCCGTGCGTAGCGACGGGCAAACGACGCCCCGTTCTTCGGTCCGATCCCACACACCACACACGTCGGCTTCGTCATGACGAAACCAACCTACCCCACGAGCGGATCGACGGCGACGCGTTCACCGCTTCGAACCGGGGGACAGCATGAGACAGGATGACCGCGAGGCAAAGCGTGGTCGGCCGATCGTCTCCTTCCGGCGAGGCCCCGCTACGATGAAGACGTGACGAAGTCGGCGGAGAAGCGGGCGACCTACGCCGACGTGCTCGCGGCGCCCCGGCACGTGGTGGCGGAGCTGATCCGAGGCACCCTCGTGACGTCTCCGCGCCCGGCTTCACCGCATGCCCACGCGGCGAGCGTGCTCGGCATGGACCTGGGGAGCCCGTTCCACCGAGGTCGCGGCGGCCCGGGGGGCTGGTGGTTGCTCGACGAGCCCGAACTTCACTTCGCAGACGACATCGTCGTGCCCGACCTCGCGGCGTGGCGTCGAGAGCGCATGACGGCCGTCCCGAAGGTCGCCTACTTCGAACTCGCCCCCGACTGGGTATGCGAGGTCGTTTCTCCCTCGACCGAGGCCATCGACCGCGCGGAGAAATCCGACATTAACGCAGCGGCGGGGGTGGCCTGGATGTGGCTGGTCAATCCTGTCGCGCGCGTGCTCGAGGTCTTTGCGCTCAACGGAGGGCGCTGGACCCGAAACGTGGTCCACCGGGACGCCGCGGCAGCCCGCATCCCTCCCTTCGACGCGATTGAATTACCGCTTGACGACCTGTGGCTCGAGGGCGATTGACCGACCACGAAACCAAGGTAAAGCAACGCGGCTTCAGTAGGAGCGCGGGAGGGCGAAGTGCCAGCCGAGGCGGTGCGAGAGGTCGGCGAGGACCTGGTGGCCGCGGCAGCTCCCTCCCTTTTCGTTGAGGCGAGGACTGGCCACCGCGATGCCGGCCCGGCCGGGGACCACCGCCACGATGATGCCGCTCACCCCGCTTTTGGCCGGCAGTCCCGTGCGCACCAAATGGGTGCCCGACTCGTCGTACATCCCGCACGTGGCCATGAGCGCCACCACCGTGGCCGCGGTCTCCCGCGAGATGACTTGGTCTCGCCCCCCGGGGAGCCGCCCGCCGCGCGCGAGCAGCGCCGCGAAGCGCGACGCATGTCCCACCGTGCCTTGCACCGCGCAGAGCGCGAAGTACATCTCGAGGGTCTCGCTGACGTTCTGCGTGACGATGCCGCCCGCCCGCAGCAGGTACGCAATGGAACGGTTGCGGTCGCCGGTGCGGCGCTCGGACAGCATCACCCGCTGATTGATGGTCAGGGGTTCGCCGTAGAGCGTCTCGCTCCAGCGCTCGATCCACGCGATGCGGTCCTCGAGGTTCCCGCGCACGCGATCGCAGAGGGCGATGGCGCCCGAATTGATGAGGGGGTTGCGCGGCCGCGGACCGTGCGTCTCGAGCAGCGCCACCGAGGCGAAGCTCCCTCCCGACGGCTCCTTGCCGACCGACGAGAAGACCGCGTCGGGCCCTTGCTCCTCCAAGAGTCCCGTCAGCACCAAGAGCTTCGCCGAACTTTGAAACGTCAGCTCGTGCCCCGGGTCGCCGGCATGGACGACCGTGCCATCGCAGTGGGTGATGGCCGCGCTGACTTGCTCGAGGTCCGCTTCGGCCAGCTCGGGGATGTACGACGCGGGCGCGCCCGAGGTGTTCCGACGCGCCGCCTCCACCGCCTCGCTCAGGTTTCGCTCGTAGTCGACCGCATCGCCCGCCATGTCTGCATCTCCGCCCGAACTGTCTGCCTCGGGGGAGCGTCCTTCACCATGGACGACGGATGAACCACCTGGCGTCAATTGCGCCCCTGTAACCACGAACACTTACGACATCCTACATTCGGGCACACTTCGTGCACACGCGAGCACGGAACCCATGATGTCGCGCCCGACCACCTCTCGTCTCGCCCTCCTGGGCCTCGCCGGAACGCTCAGCCTCGTCGCCTGTGAAGCCGAGCCCGAAACTCAGACCGAGTTCATCGAGGCCTCCACCTTTCTCCAGTGCGGCGAGGGCTACGACAACACCGCCGCGTGGTGGTACAAGCTCGCGGAGCACGGTGTGTGGTGCCAGGCCTCCGCCCTCGATGGCGACGCCGCGGCCACCGTGACGGCGCGTTATCCCGGGCTCGTCGTCCCCAAGAAGAGCTCGACGTGGGCGTTCACCCGGCGGCCGGTCGTCGAGAAGATGGTAAAGGTGATCACCGTGGCCTCGCGGCTCAACCTCGAGGAGGCGGGCGCCTTGGAGACCTGGAGCGAGGCGCAGGTCACGGAGTTCACCCGGAGCCTGGTGGCGCTGGCCGCAGCGAGCACCAACTTCGGCCACTACAAGAACATCGACGAGGAGCTGTTCCTCCGGCGGGGCGCCGACGGTCGCCACCACGGGATCATGAACATCTCCGACGTGTCCTTCCCGGCCGAGGTCTTCGACACCGAGGTGGGGTGGGACCTGCTCCACAACATCGACTTCGGCGCCACCCTCTACCGCCGGAGTTGGGCCCTCGCCGAGCGCTTGTACGAGGACGGCGAAGCCCCCTGCATCGACGCCGAGCCGAACACGGAGGCGTTCTTCGGCGAGGTCGCGCGGTCCGCCTTTTCGATCTACGACGGCGGCTCCGCCGACGACGTTTGCCGCTGGACGGCGGGGCTCTTCAGCGACGACCGCGATCGCATCGACAACAATTTCTTCTATTGGAAGACCTGGGGCATCGACGAGAACTTTTTCGTCGTCGACTACGACGAAGCCGAACCCGACGTGGCGGACATCGACTTCGCCGGCATTCTCGGACTGAACTCGGCCCTCACCGGCTTCACCTGCAGCGACAACCTCGTCCGCGGCGACGAGACCTGCGACGACGGAAACCTCGACCCCGGCGACGGCTGTGATGCCTCGTGTCAGGTGGAGCCGGGCTTCGAATGCGAATACGAGCCGAGCCTCTGCGTCACCGTATGCGGCGACGGGTTCATCTCCACCGGCGAAGCGTGCGACGACGGAAACGACCAGAGCGGCGACGGCTGCAGCGCCGGCTGCGCCATTGAAACCGGGTACGCGTGCAGCGGCGTGCCGAGTGTGTGCACGAGCCAATGCGGCGATGGAGTGGTGGCCGTCGGCGATGAAGGCTGCGACGACGGCGACGCGATGAGCGGCGACGGCTGCAGTGCGAGCTGTCAGGTCGAGCCTGGCTTCTCCTGCGGCGGAAGCCCGAGCCAATGCGAAACCGACTGCGGCGACGGTCAGATCGTGGGCAACGAAGAATGCGACGACGCCAACGTCGACGACGGCGACGGCTGCAATGCGGGGTGCCGGATCGAAGCGGGCTACGCGTGCTCCGGAAGCCCGAGTCAGTGCGGTCCCGACTGCGGCGATGGCGTCATCGCGGATGGCTTCGAAACCTGCGACGACGGCAACGAGTCCTCGGGGGACGGCTGCAACGCCGCGTGCGAGATCGAACCCGGGTGGACCTGCGATGGCCCCGCCGGCACCCCCTGCGACGCGATTTGCGGCGACGGTCAAATCGTGAGCGGCGAGGGATGTGACGACGGCAACCTCTCGAGCTTCGACGGCTGCAGCCAGACGTGCGCGGTGGAGGCCGACTACACCTGCTCCGGAGAGCCGAGCGACTGCCGCAAGGAAGACGGTCCGAGCGCGCCTCCCGGTCCGGGGAACGGTAGCGGCGGCGGCGGCAGCGACGGCGACCCTGGCTCCGACGACGGCGGTCGCGATGGCGACGGGCCGGGGCCCAGCGGCTCAGGCGACGGCAACCCCGATACGGACAAGCCCGGGGGCTACGACCCCGAAGGCCCCAACCCGGCCCTGAACGGCGGCGGCCCGTCGCGCTTCAACGACCAGGCTCCCGCTGCCTCGGCCTGCAGCGTCGCTCACGGTAACGCGAACCGCGGCTCACGCCCCGGCCCCGCCGCGTGGCTTCTGCTCGGCGGCGGCCTTCTCGCCCTCGCCCGCCGCCGCCGACCGGCCCCCTGAGCCCAAGCCCCGCCGCCCGTCGCCCACGCGCCCCGTTCATGGCGTCCCGCGCCCGCCGGCGTTGGGGTAGTCTCCGGGGCGTGTGGACGTGGTGGCGAAGACCACGGGGCGCCGGTGCGTCTCTGTGCGGGCTTGTCGTGCTCGCCCTCGTCGGCTGCGCGGATCCGACCGGGGAGGCGCCTTTCGACCCCGACCGCTGCCGTCCCGGACCGGGGACCACGGGGTCGCCGACGACCATCACCGAAGCGGTGGCGCTGATGGACGCCCTCCCGCGGCCGGCTTCGGTCGAATGCTTCGTGGAGACGCTCGACCGCCCGCTCCGCATCGAAGCGACCTCCAGCGTGACGAGCGCCCAGCCGGCCGACGGCGAGCGGAGCCCCCGGGTCTTCGTGTTTTATGAATCGCTGGTGATCTCCCTGGCCATCGACGGGGAGGGGCGCGACCTCGTCGAGCTCAGCGAGGTGACGCACGGCCATCACACCGTGAAGGGCGAGCTCGCCTTTCCCCTCGACGACGCTCCCGTCACGGTGACCGACGCCTTCGAAAAGGTCGCGCGCGTCCGCGCCTCCGACGGGACGACATGTGGGTTCTGTCATCTGGAAGAGGTCGCCTCGACCCGCTACCCCGGGGGCTTCACGTCGCTGGCCCTCAAACCGATCGAAGGCACCCTGATCTCGGTCGCGCGTCTGCGCGAGGAACACGCGACCTGCGACGCTCAGGAGGAACCCGACCGTTGCCGCTACCTCGACGCGCTCGTGGGCCACGGCCCTCTAGAACACCAGCCCTTCCCCGAGGCCTACCCCACCATCGCCGATTAGGAGGCGTCCGCCGGGCGGCGCCAATAGCCGTCGAGGGCCTCGCGGGCGACCACGGCGTCGGCCGCGTCGTCGTCGGATGCGGCGAGCTCCAAAAAGCGAACCACGACGGCACGCTGGGCTTCGTCGAGCCGCTCGAAACGGATGATCGTATGGGCGCGCAGCTCGGGATCGCAGCCGGGCGCAAGCGTGTAGATGACCTGGTCGATGGAGAACGCCGGGGGTGCATGCGGCCGGTCCCACGTGCGGAGCGCGTACCGCATGCACGCGGGGAGGTAGAAGCGCCACCCATCCGGATCGAGATGGGACAGCGCGGTCGGACACGCCACGATGGAGGCATCCGGAACCTCCCGCCAGTCCGTTTCGGGGTCGTGTCGTCGGGCCCGTTGCCGCTCCGCCTCCACCGCGTAGTTGTCCAACACCTCCGCCTCGTGAAGCGTGATCGCCCCCGGCCCCACCCCGGCGAAGGCGCGCTCAATAGCATCGAGAAGGGCATTCACGTCGGACCGCATCGGTAGAGCCTACCTCGCCGCGCGAGGGTTCCCATCTTCGGACGCGCCGTCCGCCGGCGACCGGTCGCCAACAACGAGGTACGCACGCGCCGTCGTCCTCGACATGACTTCGCGCGACCGGTAACTAAACGCCATGATGACGTGCTTCCGCGCCGGCTCGCGCGGGCTCCGCGTGGCGATGATGGTGGGCTTGGCCTCGTCCGCCGTGCTCCTGGGCTGCAGCGACGACGCCCCGAGCGGCGACCCGTCACCACCCTCCGGCGACGCGGCGCCCTTTTCCCTACCGCGCCTCGAGCCCGGCACGCACGTGAGCATGATCCGCGGCTTCAACCCTCCTGACGCAGACCTCGACCCCTTGCTCGATGCGTTCTGGCAGGATGCGCGCGACGCCGGGATGAGAAGCGGTCGGATCCAGATCGACTGGGCGGACCTCGAAACCGCGCCCGGGGTCTACGACGAGGCCCGCTTGGTCGAGGCCCTCGAACGGGCCGATCTGCGCGACCTGCAGATCCTGGCGGGCGTGTACGCCCTCGATACCGAAGGCCCCGTGCTCCCCGACGACCTACAAGCGGCCGTGCTCGGGGGGACCCGCCTCGACGACCCCGAGGTCGCGGAGCGCTGGGAAGACTTTCTTCGGTGGCTGCTCCCGGTGTTGGACCGGTACGACGTTTGGGGACTGCTCATCACGAACGAACCCGATTCGTGGATCGTCGACGAGGGCGACCGGCCGGCGGAGGAAGTCGCCGCGTTCTACGCGCAAGCGAATCGAATTGCAGACGCGGTCACGCCCGAAATCGTGGTCGGCGCCACCCACACCAGCTTCGTGCGGACCAATCCGGAGAGGTTTCACACCGACACCCTGCGTGAGATCGACTTTGCGTCGTACAATTATTACCCCCTCGATCCCCTGCTCTTCAGCGTGGGCAGTGACGCCGATGCCGTACGCGACGCCCTCGACCGCTACTTGGAAGTCTCTGACGGCAAGCCGGTCGTCATCCAGGAGTTGGGCGCGTCGGCGGGCTGGCCCGACCGGCCGAGCGACATGGGGGCGACAGTCGAGCAACAGCTCACCTTCTACCGCACGAGCCTCGATGTCGCGCAACGGAACGACCAGCTCCGGGCCGTCTACGCGTTTCAACTCGTCGATTGGTCCGCAGAGACGTACGGCATCTTCCGCGACATTCTCGCCGCCGAAGGAACGCCCCCCGACTTTCTCGACCGCAACGACGAGTACTTGGGAACCCTGGGCCTCATCGACATCACCGGCACCCCTCGGCCCGCCTGGCCGGTGTTTCTCGACGCCGTTCGCGCGACAGCGTCCCCGTAGCAAGTCCCGACGACGTCGCCCCCGCCGCGAGGGCATTGTGTAAGGTGCGCCTCGAGGGACCGTTGACATCACGACGAAGCCCACCCGCCCCGGAGGTTCCCCATGCGTCTCGCCGTCAGCTTCACCGTGCTCGTTCTCGCTGCCTGCAGCTCGAAACCGTCAGCCACGGCGCCCTCGTCGGGCGGGGACGAGCCGCCCCCGGGAGCCGCGGGGGGCGATGACCCCCGTTGCCCGGCCGCCGACGCGCCCTGCATGAACGAGCAGACGCGCGCCGAATGCTTGGCCGTCGCGGCCACATGCGACGGGGTCATCGTCCAGCTCCGGAGTTGTCCCATGCACTTCGAATGCGGAGGGAATGGACCCGAAGAAACAGAATCCACCGAAGACGTGAGCGCCTACGCGCCCTGCGCGGGCAAGGCGTGTGGCGCCAGCTGTAACGTCTGCCCGCCCGATGACGCCGACTGCGTCGAGACGGCGGTGCTGATAGTGCCGGTCAAATCGGTAGATTTGACCGGCCCAAAAAGTAAGGCACCCCCAAGACAATAGAACCGGCCCTGAGGAGCGATGCTCGCCCTCGCCGACTTGTCGGCGAGCATCGCGACACCATCAACGGTTGTGGTCGAG
>JBCCLB010000102.1:0-22586 GCA_039027095.1 Myxococcota bacterium | reverse complement strand
TCGACGGCACCTTCGGGCCCGAACACGCTCATTACGAGTATTCCTGAGCAGGGTAGCGCGGGCGGCAGCCTTGTACAGGCAAGCGCCGGCCTTCAACCGTTCCTCCGCGACGCGGTCGGGGTGGGTGGCGCGACGGAGGGGCAGTACGCCGACTACACCGGGTCCCGCCGATTGAGCCACACCGCTCCAGCGACGACCTTCAATTACGGCGGACCCAACGACGACGACTTCACCGTCGTGTGTGCCTTTCTCACGGATGGTACCGCCGGTAACCTGCAGCTCTATTCGACCATGGCCGCTGTCACGGCCAGTCAGGCCGGGTTCTTCGCTCGCACCCAAGGGGGGAACTCGGTGCTGCCTGGTCTCTCGCCCAACGGCGTTGCGAACTGGGTCGGTCTTGTGGCCTCGCCGACCCTGAACAACGGGTGGCACTTCCTCGCCTGTCGCTACGGCTCGGCTTCATACGCGCTGAACTGCGACGATATGCAGACGCCATACAGCTCCGGAGGCTATCCGTTCTCGCATCCTGAGAATGGGAGCCCAAACAGCGCGACCATGGGTCACGGGACACCAAGTGCCGGTGCGCCGGGTGGCGTTGCGTTCGGGATCTGGCCGAGAAAGCTGTCGGTCCCTGAGCTGGAAACGACGATGAGCATCTTTATGGGCAAGGTCGGCTTGACCGCGCCAGCGGGAGTCGCCTGATGAGAGAACACGGAGCACGCCAAGCGGGTAAAGACGACCGCGGCTGGTACATGGACGACACGAAGCTCGGTCGTTGGCGACCCGGGGCGGCCGTCGCGGCGCTGCTCAAAGAGAGCGAAGACCCGCAGATTGATCTGCACGCGCTCATCGTCACGCACGAAAGCAGGGGCACGTGGGAAGAGCCTTCGGAGGGAGCAGCATGAAGAGCAGAGCAACGGAATTGGTCGCAGCGGCGGCGGTCGCGGCGTCAACGGCGGGTGGGGCCGTGGCGGCAGCGATGCCGCCGCCAGCGGATGACGTAGGCGGCGTGTGCGGTTGTCCCGGCGGAGACTGGACGATTGGCACCTTCGACCACCCGAATGCTCAGACGAAGGGCTTTTCGTCGCCGCCGCCATTGGTCTATCCGACCATGTCGATTGGTCGCAACGTCGACGAGGCTGGCGCACGGCTCGTGACGACGCAGCCCGCGGTCTGGGACACGTGGGAGGCCGATTATGTCAACGGTGCGGACGACGCGGGTGAGCCTGTTCGCTGGTTCCTCAGGAAGATGCGCTTTGCCGGTTCGGACGGGTCGGTGTTTGCACCGCTCAGCCTTGCCATGACGGAACGATGGAACGACCCGCGCATCGACGTGTCCGGCAAGTTCACCGTGTTCGACCGAACGGGGGCGAGTGCTCGCCTCACCGTCTTGGATGAGCAGGTCGGTTCGCCGTCTGCGATGCTGCTCGGAACGAAGAATGAGACCACGAGCGCGCGATGTATGCGGCCTGGCGACAGGTGCCTCGAGCAGCTGAAGCAAGACGGCAAGACGTCCGCGCAGTTGATCCACCTCGACAGCTTCGACCGCGTCCGCATCGGTGCGCAAGCAACCGCGATTCGCTTCGACGCAGGTGATCGTCCAGTGGTCTCCGGCGTGACCGCTGAAGAACGCGTCGACTCTCTCATCGACGCGTTGGTCCAGCTCGGGCTCGTGGCTCGCCAGTAGGAGACCAAAAGATGTCGTTCACCAATGAGATCGAGAACGCTCTTCTCGACGTGAACGTAGAAAAGTCGGCTTTCTCAAGCGCATAGTCGTGGCAACGTCGTAGGCACCAGCCGCATTGCACGGAGAATTAGAATGAGAAACTCCGTGCTGTTGGTGGAGGACCACGTACCGGACCTCACAATCCTGATGATGATGATTCGACGCGAGGAAACGTCGGGTCGACTGGTTAAATCTATCACGGTAAACGTCGCACGCACGCTCGCGGAGATGCGATGGTGGCTGGAGACCAAAGCAGAGGCTGGTCTTTCGTATCGCGCACTCGTTCTCGACTTGCGGCTGCCGGACTCGCCTGACCCGCGCGAGACCATCCTGCAGGCGCTTCAGCTCAAGCAGGATGCATTCGTCATCGTTTTCAGCGGTCTGTACGACGAGCAACTGGCCAATGACTTCTACCGGTCCGGCATGGTGGACATGTGGATCCGGAAGGACTCGCCACGCGAGGTGGTCGAGGCCATCGCGATGTTGCTCGACGTCGACGAGATCGAGAACTCGATAACGATGCCCCCGGTTCCGTCGGTGAGAAAGCCGGCGACCTCGGCGGATCACTTGGTGCCCGTAGATCGGGCGGCCAGCCCCACTGCGCTCACCGTGTATCGCGAAGCGGTCCTTTCGTCGGTTCCCCCGTCGTCAAAGCCGAGTCGTAGCGATTACGACCGGCTCCGCGAACGCGTGGAGAAGGTCGATGAGTCGCTGCGCCTCACCCAGGCTGACATCGACCGAACACAGGCCGAGGTCATCCGGATGGAGGCGCAGCAGCGCGAGCAGGCAAAGGTGCTTCGCGGTCTGCCGACGCGCCACAAGCTGGACGCGTTCTCCGGTCGCGAGAAGGCGGGGATCGGCGGGTCGTTCATCACGGCCGGGGCGGGGATCGGGGCATTTGTTTGGGAGCTGCTCCAGTGGTGGCTCGAGGGGAAATTCTGATGAGCGAAGAGCAAATCTGGGAGGCGCTGCTGCAAGGCGGTAGCTGGCAGGTGGTGACGGCGGGCGCGATGGCGTTCGCCATCTGGGTGTATCGACACCGGGCCGAAGTCGCGGCGATCGACACGTGGAAGGAGGTCGCGGCCATCGTGACCGGGGTCGCGGGCGCCGCGATCGTCCCGCTGCAAAGCGGGAGCGACTGGCGCGTGGTCGCCGCGGTGGCGGGGCTCGCGGCGATGGCGGCCATCAAGGTCAACTCTGCGCCGCTTCCGGTGCCGGCCCGCCGTCCGAAGGACGACGGTGGTCCGCCGCCGTCGAAGCCGACGACGTGGCCCCCGGGCGCGGCAGGCTCGCCGCCTAGGATCGGCATGGCGGCGGTCGTCGTCATGATGGGCGTCGCGCTGCCGAGCTGCACGCGGCGGGCCCAAGCCATCACCGCCGACCGGGTAGCGTACGCCGTCGACACCGCCGGCGGCGTGCTGGCGGAGGCCGAGCGTGACGAGGGGCTGGCCGAGATCGCGAAGGCCAGCACCCGGGCCGAGGGGGTTGCGGCCGCGGACGCGGTGCGTGCCCGCTACGAGCCGGTCTGGGCGGCCTACAATGCGCTCGAGTCGGCGCACGTCACGTGGGTCGGCATCATCCAGTCGGGGGGCAAGGTCACCGAAGGTGTCGTCGCCTCGGTCTTGCGGAGCTGGTGCACGTTGTCCGCGCTGCTCGCGGAGCTCGACCACCCGCTGCCGGCCATCCTGCCGTGCGAAGGCGATGACGCCCAGCTCGTCGAGGTAGGCGCCGACGGAGGTGACTCGTGAGCGCCGGGGCGAAGGCCGACGCGATCATCCGAGCGCTCCCTGAGGCGGCGCGGCTGGCGCGTGACCTCTATGAGGCGGGCCTCGACCCTGTGACCTCGATCCGGGAGATCCGGTCCAGCGTGGAGCATCGGCGCATCGCCGGGACGGAGGACGCGTGGCAGGCGGCCATCGACAAGCTGCCGACCGAGCCCTCTCCGCCCGCTGCTGACGTGTACGACGAGCTTGAGGAGTAGCGGGCCATGCCCGAGCGACCCGAGCAGATGACGGCCGCGACCGCCCGCGAGGTGGCCGCGGCCTTCGTCGTTGCGGCCGATGCCGCCGACCTCGCCCCGACCGCCGAGCTCGTCGGCGTGCTCCTCGCCCAGTCAGCGCTCGAGACGGGGAAGTGGGCGTGGATGCGCAACCACAACTTCGGCAACATCAAGGCCACCGACGCCTGGGTCGCAGCCGGCAACGACTTCGTCTTCTTCAACGAGTCGCCGCCGCACGACGTCGCCCCGGTGACGGAGAACATGAGCCCCGCCCAGGTCGCGCAGGCCCGGGCGACGTCGCGGCTTCGTACCGACGGGAGCGGCCTCCCCGACATGACGGTCGGCCCCGTCCAGCGGGACGGGCGGATCCTCTGTCGCTTCTGGGCGTCGCACATACAGACCCGGTTTCGCTCGTTCCCCACGCTGGAGGCGGGGGCCAGCGCGTACCTGGGGAAGTTCCTCGGCCGCTACCGGGGCGCGCTCGACCCAGCTCGAGCTGGCGACGTCGTCGGATACGTGACCGCGCTCCGGGACCTCGGACCGTACTTCACCGCCGACTTCGACGGATACCTCCGGCTCGTCCAGCGGCTCTACGACGAGCTCATCCCCGTGGCCCGCGACGAGTTCGACTTCGCGCGCCCGTTCCTCCCCGGCTTACCCCCGCCTCCCCCGCCCGGGACCCCGCCGTCCTCGTCCCCTCCGACGCAGGCGTCTCCCATGACCATCGCATCGCTCCCGAACACCGGCGCGTTCCGCACGCGTCTCGACGACATCGTCATCCGTGACGAGGGATGGGAGCGCCTGCCGAGCGGCGCGTGGGTGACCCGCCTCCCGCTGTGGGACGCCCGCTACGACCTGGCGGCGCGCATCGGCTTCGTCCCGGTCGGGGGCTGGATGGCGGCCCGGGGGATGCGCCTCCCGACCGCCGGCGAGATGTCCGATCTCCACCAGGCCGGCCACTTCGTGGCGCCGGTGACGAAGGTCCACCGCAAGAGCGACATCCGCCACATGATGAGCCACCGGTGGGCTGCCGAGCACGACGCCGAGGTGTGGCGCCGCCTTCGGGCTGGCGGCTGGAACGGCGCCGACCCGGTGGCCAACTTCGGCAAGCACTGGGTCGCGCCGAGTGGCACCATCTTCGGGTGGTGGACGGCGGCGCCGCCGAGCGAGGCTCGAATTCAGAACGCCAGCACCGCGCACCGAGGCGAGCCCAACTACGCCGACTACGCCACCACGGTGCACGCCGCCTACGACGGCGACGAGCCGCCGCTGAGCATCGAGGTCGACGACCCGGGTTCGCACATGCGGATCGAAGGGTGGCCGCCGATCGTCGTCACTAAGGTCGGGGACGCGGGGGAGGCGGTCCGCGTGCTGCAGTCGGCGCTACGCGACCGCGGCTACGACCCGGGGCCCGTCGACGGCCACCATGGCCCGAAGACCGAGCGCGCGCTGCAGCATGCTCGAGGTGACGCCTACCAGCGCGTCCGCGGCCCGGCGGCGGGCCTACGCATCGGCCTGCGGCGCCTCCACTGGATGGCGGCCCAGTTCGCCATTGATCCGCGCGAGGTTCGCGGTCCCGAGCATCACCCGCTCATCCTGTCCTACTCCGAGCACTGCCGCCGGGGCGGGCGCTTCCTCGGCGTCGACGACGCGGGGCGTCCGCTGTGGGACGGCGGCGTGCCTCTCGCGGCCCCGAGCGACGAGTGGGCGTGGTGCGCTGCCTTCGTCTCGGCTGGCCTGCTCGCCGAGCTGCGCGCAGACGACGCCGTGGTCCCCCACGGAGCCCGTGTGTCCGTCCGCGAGCTCGTCGAGGACGCCCGCGCCGCCGGTACGCTGCGCCTCGCCAGCAGCGGGTACGTGCCCATCCCGGGGGACCTGATGATAAGCGCCCGCATCCCCGGTGAGTCGCCGCTGCGAGGCGGGCGCGGCCACGTCGACGCGCTGGTCCAGCACCTCCGTGACCGCCCCGGGTGGGCCGAGACGATGGGCGGCAACGAGGCCGCCAATCTTGAGCACGGCGGGCGTATTCGCTGGGAGGCGGAGAGCCTCGCCAAGGCCGAGGCCTATATCACCGACACCGTCGGCGTCGCGGCCTAGCGCCGCCCCGCCGCCACAGATGCTCGGGGCGCTTCTGCCCCGGCAACCGACACATCCCGGCGCCGCCGGCTGCCTCTCCAGGTGGTCGGCGGCTCCTCTTTTGTGACCCGAAGGAGATCGAGAATGATGAAGCGAAAGATGGCGGCCGTGGCCGCGTGGCTCTGTATGTGCGCCCTCGTGGCGTGTGCGATCGGGACCGACGATGTCAAGCCCGAAGAAGATCGAGTTGGCGTCGTCCAGTCGGCGATGTCGATCGGACAGACGTGCGGCAAGCAGGGATTCGAGGGCGTCAATAAGATGCGCTGCATTGGTATCGCGGGAGGCGTTTGCTGCAACGACCCAGCGCCCGCTATCACCAGCACGTGCGTGGACTGGGACACAGACCCGAACAACTGCGGCGGATGTGGTGTTCAGTGCGCAGCTGGCGATGCCTGTGTTGCTGGCGTTTGCGTGTGCGAAGAGTGCGGCACGGGCTCGTGTGTCGACCTCGACACCGACCCGAATAACTGCGGCGAGTGCGGCGAGATTTGCGATCCGGAGGACATCTGCTTCAGCGGAAACTGCACGTGTCCTTCGTCCGCGGGATATGACAACTGCTCGGGCAATTGCATCTCTCTCGGGTCTGACGACCCAAACAACTGCGGCTCATGCGGAACAACCTGCACTGGGGGCAAAGTATGCACCGGCGGAAGCGTAGATCCCTTCGTGGCCTCTTCCTGCGAGTGCCCGACCGGAGAGACCGACTGCTCTGGCACGTGCGTCGACCTTTCCAGCAATGACCCGCTCAACTGCGGCGCATGCGGAAACGATTGCTCTGCAGATTCAGGCAGCGACGGAACGTGCAGCTCCGGGACATGCACCTGCGGCGGTGTCGTTTGCGGCTCAAACCAGGCGTGCGTCGGTGGCTCTTGCGTGAGCACCTGTTCCGAAAACTACCAATGCGCTATTGGCGCCCTGTGCAACAAGTCCACGGGACTTTGCCAAACGGTAAGCTCAACCCTCGCGGAGGGTAGTGTTTGCGACCCGGGTCCCGACTTCGACATGGATCACAATTGCGATGCGAATCCTTTCATGGACTTCCTCGTCAACGGAAACGGGCTATGTGTCGATGCGTGCACGGATCCGAGCCAGTGTGGGGTGCTTGCCGCTCAAGGACAAGTTTGCAACGGTTCGCAGAACAACGGGTCATGCTGCCCGGTCGATGCAGGTCAAGAATTCAGCCAGTGCGAGCATAGCGACCCTTCAAACCCGCAAAACGGCTGCACCGTGCCTACTGGCACGTACCGAATCAACTAGATCGGCGCGGTAGCACCACGGTAGCCGTGGTCGCTCCAACGCAAAGCGCGACCTGCGTACCGTCACCAAAATAGATAACGTTAGGTTGCTCGGAGAGCACGGGGCTCGCATCTACGCCGAAGGTTTCCTGAGCGAGAACTTCGTCTTGCAGGGGAAACCAGATCTCCACGAGCGGCCAAAGCTCGACGTCGTAGGTTTCTGGTCTCACGTACACGGGGTTTGTCTCCGTGTCGCACGGCACGGAGACGACTTCGAACTCGATGCCTTCCGCGGCCCAGGCGATGCTGCCGCCTCCGGGGCCGACGCTGCTGGGACCGGGACCTGAGCCCGGGCCGGGGCCGCTGCCAACGGAGACGGTCGCGTCGTCGTTGATGGCCTCGAGGACTACGGTGGAGCCGCAGTTGACGGCGTAAGCTGCGCCGAGGATGGCGAGCGCCTGCTGAATGGTGTTCTTCATCGTATCGTCTCCCTGTTCTCATCGTACGCCGTCGGCTGCCTTCGTGCAGTCGGCGGCGTTTTTCTGTTTGTTCTTCACCGTGGAACCTCGACGGCGCGTGGCTTCGGACCGGAAAGATCGAACGCCCACCATCCTTTCCAAGCTGCTTCGTGACCGCACACGATGCCGCGGAATCCGGCGGCAGATGCGATCGCGCCAATCCCGTAGCACTCGTCGCGGCGGACGGTCAGTGAGCGCCAAACGAGTACGTCGCCTCGACGGCTCACATGATCGGCGCCTCGCCCGTCCTCCATCATCTGTTGGTCGAGCCCGGTGGCGAACGCCTCGCGCTCAGCCTCGCGGTCGCGCGGGGGCTCGGGTAGGGGCTCGGGCGCAGTCTCGGCGTCGGGCAAGGACGCGGCCTCGGGCTCAGGTTCGGGGCCTGTCTCAGCGCGTGCGCCGAACAGCTTGCCGGGCGCCTCGACCTCCCGGCGGGCGTCGTAGGTCGGCGATGCCACCCGCCCGGGCGACACGCGGACCGGGCGGGAGCGCTCGGGTAGAGGAGCGGGCCGAGCCACCACCGGGGGCAGGGGAGTGGGCGGAGGGCTGGGCACCACCGGGGCCGGACGAGACGAGCACGCCGCGGCGCCAAGGGTGATGAAGGTGGCGGTGCGCATGGTGATCTGAACGGTCATGGGTCGCACGCGTCGAGGTCGCCCCATGGCTTGCCGTCGTCTTCGACTTCGGCGAACCCCGTCACGCCTCGCCCCGTGAGCCACGTGCGGCACTCGTCGGGGTCGTAGACGCGGTGTCGGCCGTCGGCCATGGGCTTAGGCGCATCGCCGCGCTGGCTCGCCTGCCAAAGGCCCTTACGAGACAGTCCGGCCAGGGCCGCCAGCCCCTCGTGACCGACCGTGCCATCCCGGTCGATGGCTAGACGCGCCGCGGCGGCGACAAAGACGAGGGTTAGCGCGTCGCAGACGTCGGCCCGGTGACCCGGGGCGTTGAGGTGGTGCATGAGGTCCTCGGCCTGGAGGAGTAAGTCAGCGACCGACTCAAGGCCGTCGGGGGGCAGGTCGCCTCGCTGCGCGTAGCGGACGAGGGCACTTACCATGTGGCGGCTTTGATGGTTCGCGAGACGCGCGGCGAGGCTCGACGCAGCGCGTTTCGACTTGAGTGCCAGGTCGTCGGCTTCGATGTCTTCCAGCTTCATCGCGATCCCGAACGGTCGTAGCCCGCAAACCAGAAGGGCTCGGCTTCGACGCCAGCCAACTGCGCCATGACGTCCATGACCACGTCAATTCGAGCCGCCTCCTGGTCTGATGGCTCTTGGCCGTCGGCCGTCATCACACACCAGTCGTACAGCACGGACTCATCGTTTTCCGGGCTGGATAGGCCTTCTGCCTCGACCTGCAGGCGGACGCGGTCGCCGCATCGCGCCAACGCGTTGGCCACGGCTTCGACGCCGACCCGCGGCGGCACGTAGCAGGAGGTCATCATTGCAACGCCTCAAGGACCCAGCGGGCGGCCGCGTGGTTCTGATCGTCAAGCGCCGCGAGAGCGATCTGTTCGGCTGCGAGCTCGACGGCTTCGGGATCGAGCGACCGGAGCCCATCGGCGTTTTCGTGGTCCCCCTGTGTTTCCGAATCTTGCGCGATCTGCTCGCGGAAGCTCGCGCTCGTCTCGATGTGCGCTTTGACTGCGTCGCGGTACGTAGCGTACCGCTGTCGGCCTTCGGCGGCCGTCTTGTGCGGACCCCCCATGCGCTCCTCAAGGAGGGTCGCGTTGCTGACGACGCCCGCGCCGATCACGAGGCCACCTCGATCGTGCAGAGCTGCTCGACCTGAAACCGGGCGAACCGGCCCTTCTTCCCGTTCGACTCGTAGATGTCGTCAAGGGCGTCCTTGACGGTGGAGATGCCGTCGTAGTCGGTCGTCCAGACCTTGTCGTCGCGGTCCCAGCGGTATCCCGCCGCCTTGAGGTACTCCCGCACGGGGTAGGTGTTGCCGCTTACCGTTGCCGTGATTTCCGTCTTGCTCATGCAAGGTAACATAACTCGTGTTACTAGCGTGGCAAGGGGGTCATCGGTATTTTTCTTCTCCGACGGCCTCGACCTCGCCGCCGAGCAGATCTGCCGCGGCCCGGTTCGCGACGCGCGCGGGCTCGGAAAGGGCACGCCGGAGCGGCCATCGGGTGACCCGGTAGTGCAGCGTCGACTTGCGCAAGCCGAGGCGCCTGGCCCACTCAGTGAGGCACATCGTCTCCCCGGTGTCGGGATGCGTGAGGTGACGCACCGACCTGCGGTTGCGCGCTTGGTCCTCCGCAGTCGCCCACCGACAGTTACGTGGCTCGTAGTCGCCCGCGGAGTCGATGCGGTCGATGCTGTGGCCGGCCGTGGGCCGCTCTCCCATGTCCTCCAGGAACGCCGAAAACGACTCCCGCCACCGCTCGCAAACGCTGACCCCGCGGTAGGCCCCCACCTGACGTCGGCATCGCTGAACCATGTTGCGCCACACCTTGTAGGTCGGCGACAAGCCCCCCAGCGCTCGCGCGTGTCCGTGGGTCTGCACGCGGTAGGGACCGCGCGACCTCACGACCCGGTCTCCTCGCTGGCGACATCGGCAGATGGCGCCATGCGCCGCAGAAGCTCGCACGCAGCACGGACCTTCCCCGGCCCTGAGCCTCGAGCGTGCTCCACGAGGCCCAGGAGCTCGCCAGCGTGTACGGTCGCGACCTCGGCGACCTGCTCACAAATGCGGTCGACGGCGGCTCCGTCGTCAGCGCGTGAGGCCCGCAGCAGGGCCTCGATTTGATCCAATGTCGATCCATTGCCTCGAAAAACCGAGGCATCTTCATCACTTACCGGAGCGGGATACGAGACTTGAACCCGCGACCCTCAGCTTGGGAAGCTGATGCTCTACCAACTGAGCTAATCCCGCCGATGACGCAGGCGTAACTGGCTCGGGCGGGGGGTTCAACCTCGAATCGCGGGGGGCCCAGCAAAACCGGCGGGTCACAGGTCGAGGCGGTCGCGAAGGCGCACGAGGCGGTAAACGAGGCGAGCCTTTCGTTCGTGCCATGACGACGCCGCTTCGCGCGCGTCGGTGGGCCAAAGGGCGCGGACGCGAACCAACCAACGACCGTGATGTTCGACCTCTCGCCCTGCGATGCGAAGGGCGCGGGCGGCGTGACGCATGCGCTCGAGGTCCCCATCGAACGGGAACGGCTCGCCCGCCCAGTCGCGACAGGCAGCGTGCACCCCATCCGGATGGTTCACGATGAAGTAAGGGCCCCGAGCGCCGAGCCTCGCGCCGCATACGAGGCAGCGACCCGCGCCGCGACCGTCCTGGTCGTCTCTCACCTGAATACGGTACAGGTGTTCAGTGTTCGCGCCAACGTAACAGGCCGACGAAGATGGCCCGCCGACGGGAACCTCAGCGACGTCGTACGGTGAGGACCGGGCAGGGGGATTCACGCACGACGTGCTCGGACACGCTCCGTCGCAACGTTCGACGGAGCCCGGTGCGACCTTCCGTCGCGATCACCAAGACCTCGGGTTGCTTCTCTTCGGCCAAGGAAACCATCGCCGCGACGGGATCTTCATCGACCACGACGGTGAGGTGATGAAGGAGCGCTTCCGAGGAGGGCAGCTCGGCGGGGTCCTCGGTTGACGGCGCGGGCGCCGTGGCGCCACCGGCGAGTCGTCGAAGCGCCTGTTCGGCCGGCGGTTGGTCCGCCTCGGTTGCGGCGACATGGACGAGCTCGAGGGGCACCCCGTACGCACGTGCGAGCTGCACGCCCGCGTCGAGGGCCGGTTCGCTCCCCTCGGTGAGGTCGGCGGCGACCATCACGCCGCTTTGTCGCCCTCGTTCGTCGAAGGCCCTACGGCCCAGGGTCAGGACGGGGCAGCTCGCGTGGCGTACGACCTGTTCGGCCACGCTCCCGAGGAGGAGGCGCCGGAAGCCCCCCTGGCCGCGGGTGCCGATGACGATGAGATCGACGCCTAGTTCTTCGGCGGCGTTGGTGATGGCACCCGCCGGACTGAGGTCGACCATCGTCTCCAGCGTCACGCCGACCGTCGGCGGCACCGTCGCCTCTTTCAGCCGTTCGAGTTCGCGTTGCGCCTCTTCGATGAACGGCGCTTCGACGGAGGCGCCCGTCAACGATGCGGAGGCGAGGGTGCCCGGCCGGTAGGGTTGAACGACGGTCGCGAGGGTCAGCCGTGCGCCCATCGTCTGCGCCAACCCGACCCCCGACGCGACGGCCCACCCCGCCGGTTCGGAAAAGTCGGTACCCACCAGCACGTGACGGAACAGTTTCATCACGCAATGCTACCCCTAGCTCGAACCAGCGTGAGGCCCCGTGTTCGACGACGCGGGGGTGGTCCGGTTTTTATGGGGGACCGCCGCTCAAGCCGCGAGGCCGGGAACCGATTCTTTGAGTTCTCCGGCCAGGCCCTGGATCACTTTCTTCGCGTCGCCGAACACCATCATCGTGTTGTCGCGCTCGAACAGCTCGTTCTTGACGCCCGCGAACCCCGACCCGAGGCCCCGCTTGATGACGAATACCGTCTGCGCGTGGTGGACCTCGAGAATGGGCATCCCGTAGATGGGGCTCTGTTTGTCGGTGAGGGACGCGGGATTGACCACGTCGTTCGCGCCGATGACGATCACGACGTCGGTCTGGGGAAACTCCGGGTTGATCTCATCCATCTCCACGAGTTGCTCGTAGGGAATGTCCGCTTCCGCCAGAAGTACGTTCATGTGCCCGGGCATGCGACCGGCGACGGGATGAATCGCGTACTTCACGTCGGCCCCGTTCTTCTCGAGCAAGTCACCGAGTTCTCGGACCGCATGTTGCGCTTGCGCCACCGCCAACCCGTAACCGGGCACCACGATGACCGAACTCGCATTCTCGAGAATCATCGCCGCCTCCTCGGGGCCACACGACGTGACGTTGACGTATTCGCCCGAAGCGCCGCCGCCCGCGCCGCCTCCGTCCTCTCCGAACCCGCCGAAGACGACGTTGGCGAGACTCCGATTCATGGCGACGCACATGATCTTCGTGAGGATGAGACCCGCCGCGCCCACCATGGCCCCCGAGATGATCAGCACCTTGTTGCCGATGATGAACCCAGTCGCAGAGGCCGCGACCCCCGAGTAGCTGTTGAGCAGGGAGATGACGACGGGCATGTCGGCCCCGCCGATGGGGATCACGAGCAGCACGCCGAGAAGGAGCGACGCGCCCGAAAGCCCGAGACCAACCGCGATGACTTCGTCGACCCCGCCCGCCGAAAAGCTCATGTACACGCCCGCGCCGAGGCTTCCCGCGAGCAAGATCGCGTTGATGACGTGGCGGCCGGGGAGAAGGATCGGGCTTCCGCTGATCTTCCCCGCGAGCTTGAGGTACGCCACCACGCTCCCGCTCAAGGTCACCATGCCGATGATGATCGAGAGAAACAGGGTGATGGCGGCATCCGGGCCCATCGCCGCCGACATACTTCCCCCTTCGATGGCGCCACCGCCGGCGGCACTCGCCGCGGCGACCTCCACCACCTCCCCCCACAGAACCGAGAGGGCGACGAAACCAGAGGCCGCCCCGCCGACGCCGTTGAAGATGGCGACCATCTCCGGCATCTCGGTCATCGGGACCCGTTGGGCGGCAAAAGCGCCGACCGCGGCGCCGGCGGCGACCCCGATGAGAATCCATTGGTAGGAAAAAATCTCGTACTCGACCAGCGCGCCGAGGACCGCGAGCAGCATGGCGACCCCTGCGACGATGTTGCCCGATTGCGCGGTTCGCACTTTGGTCAGCCGCTTGAGGCCGACCACGAAGAGAATCGCGGAGGCCAGGTAGATCAGCTGCGCCCCTTCGCTGGCACTCATTTGGCGGCCCCCTTGGCGTTGTCGCCGCGCGAACCCTTCTTGCTTCCGAACATGGCCAACATTCGGTTGGTGACCATGAAGCCGCCGACGACGTTGATCGTCGCCATCGCGAGAGCGATGCAGCCGAGGATCACGCTCACTTGTGCCTCGGCGTGCCGGGCCGCGTAGAGCGCCCCCACGATGGTGATGCCGCTGATGGCATTGGCGCCGCTCATGAGCGGCGTGTGCAGCGTGGGCGGAACCTTGTTGATGATCTCGAAACCGACGAAGCTCGCGAGCACGAGCACGTAGACTCCGATGAGCAGCTCTCCCATTTCAGGCGACCTCGCGGTTGGTAGGAGGGGTGTCGCCGATCGCCGCGGCGGTCGGGGCGTGATGTACCGACCCCGCGTGCGTCAGCGTGCAGCCGGCGGTGATCTCGTCGTCGAGCTCGACCGCGAGCGCGGCGTCCGTGACGAGGTGGTCGACCAGCGCCCACACATTGCGGGCGTAGACGAGGCTGGCGTCGGCGGGCATCGTCCCCGGCAGGTTGGGCTCGCCGATGATGAGGACCCCGTGTTCGCGGACGGACTTCCCCTCGACCGACAAGGCGCAATTGCCGCCTTGGGCGACCGCCATGTCGACGATGACCGAACCCGGTTTCATCTCCTCGACCGCTTCCGCGGGGACCAGCATCGGAGCCCGCTTGCCCGGGACCAGCGCGGTGCAGATGACGACGTCGGCGGCCGTGAGAAAGGTCCGAACGATCCGTTTCTGCTCGGCGAGAAACGCATCGCTCACTTGCTTGGCGTACCCACCCTCGCCCTCGGTCGATTCTTCTCGCTCCGGCAGCGGGATGAACTTCCCGCCGAGTGACTCGATCTGTTCCTTCACCGAGGGCCGAATGTCGGAGGCATGTACGACCGCCCCCAACCGCTTTGCGGTGGCGATGGCCTGAAGCCCCGCCACGCCGGCCCCCATCACCACCACTTTGGCCGGCTTGATGGTGCCGGCCGCGGTCATGAGCAACGGGAAGTACTTCGGGAGCTCGGCGGCCGCGAGCAGGACGGCCTTGTAGCCGGCGATGCTGGCTTGCGAGCTCAACGCGTCCATCTTTTGGGCCCGCGTGATCCGGGGGACGAGCTCCATCGAGAAGCTGCTCACGCGTCGGTCGCGAAGGGTGCGCACGAGGTCGCGCTGTTCGTACGGGGCGAGAAAGCCCACCACCGCGGCACCTTCCTTCATCGCCTCGGCTTCGGAGGCGGAAGGCGGGGCGACCTTCAGCACGAGATCGGCCGAAGACCACATTGCGCAGGGAGGAGGAGCTGAGCGAGGAGGATCCGAGCGAGGAGGAGCTGAGGAAGAGGTGCTGGAGGTGGAGGTCTCGGCCTCCGTGGTCGTCTCCCGCGCGGCCCTCGCGACGGCGTCGTCTTCGTGGGAAGCCGCCGCGACGTCCACCAGCGATGCGCCCGCTTCGACGTAGGCTTGGTCCGGGATGAACGCGCCGGCGCCAGCCCCCGGGTCGATGAACACCGAGAGGCCCGCCTTGACCATCTGCTTGACGGTCTCAGGGGTAGCGGCGACCCGAGTCTCGCCCGGCGCGGTCTCTTTCGGAATGTAGGTTTTCACGTGTGGGCCCTGATTAAGTGAGCAGGGTTCAGCACCCCCGGCTGGTGCTTTAAGCCCAGCCGGGGGCATGTCAGTTGACCGTCGTGGATTTGACGCTTGGTCCTGCCGGCTGCGTCGGTAGATTGAATCGACCCGGGCCCGCGATGATATGATGACTTCTCAGACGACGAAACCGACGATGCGTCGCCTGGCGCGGCCTCTTGGCGGGCGTCGCCTCGGCTGCTTCATGGCCGCGCCGGGTGATGCCTTCGGCGCGGGAGCGAAGATAGCGCCGTGGACGCCGTGAACGGTCGGGCGCGCGGTCGGCGCGTGTGGTTTCGACGGTCGAGCTTCATCACGCGCGACCGCGCCCCGGAGATCTGGTTCGCCTTCGTGGCCGATCGCCTCGAGCCAAGCGCGCCGGAACCACACCGTGCCGTCGGGGACACGGCGCCGCCGAAGCGCGACCACGCCGTCGCGGGAGGCATCCCATCGCCGGGATGGCTCGTGCGCCTGGCGCGAGACTTTCGAGAGCAGTCGCGGATCGCTTTCGACGGACTGTTGGAGATGAGGCTCGATGCTCATGTTCGCGATGACGCGGAACATCGGGCGCTCGTTGCGCTTTTGCGCGCGGCGCGCGCCGACTACGCCACCCAGGCGGCGGCGCTCCGACGGAGCGGGGGCGACGCGAGTTCACCCGCCGCCGTGTTGCGGCTGGCCGACGCGATGATCTGGCTGCTGGCCGAAGACCGCGGGTCGGCCGCGGAGGCCAACCCGCGCCCTCAGAGGTTCGTCATCGAGCAGTTGGCCCCGAGCGAGGGCGCGATCCAGTTCCACGCCGACAGCTCGATGCGCGGGTAATACGACACGAAGTTGAAGCACATCTCGTCGTTCGTCCCTTCGCCGAAGCTGCGCTGGATCGGCGTGTTGTTGTTCCACACGCACTGGGTGTGGACCGTGTCGCCGGGTTGAAGCTGGACTTCCGTGGGGTAGGTGACCTGGTACTCGAAGTCGTAGTTCGGGACGTCCACCATCCTCCGCTCGCCGCTGGGCCCATCGATCCAGCCGTACAACTCCTGTCCGACGGTGTGCATGTGGGGCCAGGCCTGGAAGATGTTGAGGGGAAGGAGCGAATCGAGGGCGGAGGGGAGGGCGATCTCACAATCCAGTCGCGTACGCGCCATGGGAAGAATCCCCGAGAAGTTCGTGGATCCGAACGCCATGATGTCCGCGTCGTGGGTTCGGAGATCGGTCGTCGTGCACAGGTCGATGCCGCTCTGGTCCGTCTCGCCCTGGAGTCCGTTCAGGTTGTTGTAGTGAACCTGCAGCACGAAGTGCGTCGTCTCGTTGGCTTCCATGGGGAAGCCGGCCGCATCGGGGAGCGCGTGCGGGGGGGTGCCCGGGCCCCACGCGTAGAGGAGCTTCCACGCGGGGTCGACGAAGCTGCAGGGCTCGGGCTCGGGCGAAACGGCGGTCGGCGCCTGCAGCAGCAAGATGTGGTGAATGATCTCGGTGTTGTCGATGCGGGGGGCGATCGTGGTGATGTGCCGCTTCACATCGCCGGTCGGCACGTCGATGCCGAAACACACCTGCTCGTCGAGTGAGGTCGCCGGCATCTCGAAGGGCTCTTCTCCTTCGAGCGCGATGTCCGGCTCGCAGTCGAGGCCGCCCCCTCGGCCGCCGCCGACGCCATCGCCCTCGCAGCGCTGGCCCTCGGGTCGCGCCGGGTACCCCTCGGCGATCCATGCCTCGAGAGCCACGAGCTCTTCCGCCGTCGCGGGCTCGACGGGGGGCGGCGGCATCAAGCTGCCCAACTCCCCGCGCATCCGGGTCAGGGAGAACTCCGCGACGGTGCCCTCACCGGTCCGGGCGTCCGCCGCGAGGTGCTCACGTGTGACGAGCGGGATCGGGGCTCCGAAACTCGGCTCCGTCCCGTGGCATCCCAAACACTTGCTCGCGAGCGTGTCGAAGACCGAGCACGGGATGTCGGAGGTGACGGCGACACCGCCCCCTCCGCCTCCTGTCGCCCCTCCGCCGCCGGTGCCCCCGGCGGCCCCGGTTCCCGCCGTCGTCCGCCCATCGTCGCTTCCGCACGCGAGCCCCAGAGCGCTCGCGGCGAGAAGAAGCCACCAGCCCGGTGTGGCTCCACTCCACCCTCGTTCCACGCCGCGACAATACCACGTCGCCCTTCGCGCCCACTCATCCCTCGCCGATCTCGGCGAGAAAGGCCTGGACCGTCTCGTCGTCGGCCTGCGTCATGGCGGCCCGGCGAGCGCAGAGCTTGGCGCGCTTCTCGTCGCCGAGGCGGAGCGCGATGCGCCCCTGCCGCACCAAGGCATGGGCGGCCGATATGGGACCCTGGTCTTCCATCGCGGTGATCGCGCGCAGCGTCGTCACCGCGAGGTCCCAGTCCTCGAGAGACTCTGCGAGGTCGGCGAGCTCAGCCGCCACGTGAGGGTTTTTCCGCGCGGCCTGATAGGCCCGCTTGAGCGCATCGAGTTGCGCGTAGGGGTCGCCCTCGGCCTGGTGCACGTACGACTTCCGTTGGTACAGCATGAACAGGGTGGGCGAGGTCCGCCGGGCCCGCCCGATCGCATCGTCGAGGAGTTGGTGGGCGCCCGTGTAATCGGCCTCCATGATCCGAACATCGGCGAGGAGACAGAGCGCTTCGGCGTCGTCTTCCACGAGCTCGAGGACCTGTTGGAGCGCGCCGACGGCGGGCTCCAGGTCTCCGGTCGACAGAAGGGCTTCCCCAGCCCAACGAAGGTGGGCCACCTTTTCGTCCTGATCGTCGATGTCTTGCGCCTCTTCGATCAGAAGGCGAGCCAGTTCTCCGTGGGCGCCGATGAGCTCGTAGAGGCGACGGACCTCGCCGCGGATCTTTGCGTCGCCGGGGCGTGCGGCCCATACCCGCTCGAGGACCTCGCGGGCGTTCTCGGGTTGCCCCTGTCGTTCGCATGCTTCGAAGAAGTGGGCCGCGGCTTCGACCTGACCGTCGCCTTCGAGGGCATCGACCAGACGAAGCGAGAGCCGCTCCACTTCCTCCCACTGGTCCTCGTCGCGGGCGAGGCTCAGGAGCCGCTGGGTGATCTCGAGCTCGTCCTCGTGACGGTCGGAGAAATCGGTGAGCATCATGCGGGCGTCGTCTCGCCGTCCCGCCTCCTGCAGGAGGTCCGCGATCCGCAGCGTAACCCGTCGTTCCGTCGCTTGGTCGTCTTCACCCGCAGCCCGCATGCGACGCGACTCCAGCGCGTCGGACAGGGATTCCCGGACCGCGTCGGCGTCGAGGGAGAAGGCGGTCTCGAGGTCGGCGAGGACCCCATCGTCGTCTCCCTCTTCTCGTCGTAGGTCCGCGCGGGCGGTGAGCAGGGTCAGGTGATGAACCTCGTCGCAGCGCTCGAGGCCTTCGCCGAGGATCTGGATCGCGTCGCCCCGGTCGCCCTGGGCCGCGACGGCGCGTGCGTGCGCCGACGTCAGCTCCGCGTCGGTCGGGTGAAGCACGCGTGCTTGCGCCAGGAGCTGGGCCGCGGTCGCGGCGTCGTTCAGCTCATCGAGGTGAACCCGGGCCGCTTCCGCCATGAGTTCGACTTTGCGGTCGGGGTCGTCGGTGCTCGCCGCCGTGCTTTCGAGAATGCGGGTGAGCCCGAGGTGGTCGTTTTGCGACCGGTAGTGCGCCTCCAGACGGTCGCGAATGGCCACGTCGCTCGGGGCGTATTCGAGGCCGCGCTCGAGGACGCGGAGCACTCCGTCGGGTTCTTCCGCTCGTTCGAACAACTCGGCCGCGCGCTTGGCGAGCGAGGCCGCCGCCGCCGCGTCGTCTCGAGCGATCTCCAATTGCCGCTCGACCAGCTCGGCTCGTTCTCGCGCATCGTCCTCGCCGAGGCGCTCGAGCAGCGCTTCGATGAGGTCGACGTCGTCGCCGAGTTCGAGGGCGTCGCGCAACACTTCGGCGGCCGGCTCGGCCTCCAACATGCCGACGAGGCGCGTCGCGGTCGCCTTGACCGTCTCGGCGTCGCCGCGCTCTTTCGCCCCTGCGAGCTGGTCTCGGAGGAGGTCGGACAGCTCCTCGGTACGGCCCGCCCGCTCCAGACTCTGGGTCAGGAGCGACAACGCTTCGGGATCCCCCGGAGCATCGAAGAGGGCTTCGCGCGTGACGACGATGGCGTCATCGACCCGGTCGTCGTGGCGAAGGAGGGCCCCCGCGAGACCGATGCGAAGCGCGTTGCGGTCGCCCACCTCCTGGAGGCCATCCAAGGTTTCTCGCACGACGCGCTCGAGCCGCTCGAGGTCGTCGAGTTGGGTGTAGATCCGCACGAGCGGTTCCCAGGCATCCCGCGCCATGGCGTCGCGTTCGCGGAGCTTTTCGTACAATCCGGCCGCGAGCTCCGGTTTTCCGCCGTCGCCGGCGGCGGCCTCCGCGACCCGCCGGCTCAGGGCGAACAAGGCTTCGGCCTCGGCGACTTCCCCCGCGTCTTGGAGCCAGCGGACGGCTTCTTCGACGTCACCCGCCGAAAGGGCGCGCTCGGCCAGGCCGAGGAGGGCCCAGTCGAAGCCGGACAGGTCGTCCCGCTCCCGGGCGAGCTCGACCG
Organism: Myxococcota bacterium; assembly: GCA_039027095.1. Classification (GTDB taxonomy): domain Bacteria; phylum Myxococcota_A; class Polyangia; order Polyangiales; family Polyangiaceae; genus JAPYTK01. The sequence goes on along the minus strand of JBCCLB010000102.1, from coordinate 2,971 downwards.
CGCGCCGCATCAGTTTGCCGACCCGGCCCTCGTCGCCCAGGGATTCGGCCCGCTGCGTGGCCTCGCGAATTTGCTCGGCGCTGGCCGAGCCGTGGTCGGCCCGCCGCTCGAGGTAGTGGAGGATGGTCGCGTCGTCGCCGCTGTCGCGTACCACTTGTTCGTAGAGGTCGAGCAATTCGGTATGCTCGGGATGGCGCTCCGTCGCGCGTCGAAGAATCGTGGCCGCGCGCTTCGGGCTCGGGTTGTCGCCGATGGCGCGCCGGAGCGAGGCGAGGCCCACCTCGAGCGAATCCTCGGCGGCAAGCTGGACTTCGGCCATGCGGTAGAGGGCGTCGGCACGCGAGGCGACCTGGTCTTCCCCGAGGCTCGCGAGCTGCTCGAGGATCCGCAGCTGCTCGGTCTCGTCGCCGCGCTCGCCGGCGAGCCGGGCCATCGCCCGGAGCACGTCGACTTCGCGGACGCCGGTCTGAACCGCGTCGTCGAGACGGGCTTGGGTCTCGGCGTGGTCGCCGCGGGCGAGCGCGATTTCGGCCTGACGAAGCAGCAACTCGCATCGCACCATCGCATCGGTGTCACGGCGGGTGACCTCGAGGAGGGCGCGCAGCTTCTCTTCATAGGTCGCGAGGGCGTCCTGGCCTTCGGCGAGTTCTCGGAGACCCTCGTGGAGCACCGGGGAGCCGGGATCGGCTTCCACCGCTTCGAGCCGTGCCGTCAACGCGCGCGACGCATCGCCCATCAGGGACCATGCCTCTGCCTTTTCGTGCAGGATTTGGCCTCGTCGGTACGGGCTGCGCACGTAGCGGAGACGGGCATCGAGGAGCCGAGCGAGGAGAGCGAACTCGCCCTTGTCGCGCAATCGTTGCTGCAGTCGAGGCGCGTGCACGTCGCCTTCCGCGAGCGCCTCGATGGCGGACTCGGCGAGCTCTTCTGCCTGGTCGTCCTGTCCCCGCGCCTGGGCCAGGCTCGCGAGTTCGAACAAGACCTCACTGGTGCCGATGGGGGTGTCGCGGGCCTCGTCGGCGGTGAGACGGCGTGTCGTCAGCAGCAACATCCGCAGCGCCGCCTCCGCCCGCTGAAGCTCTCCGGCTTCGCGCGCGAACTCGGCCAGGGTCTGGAGCGACGCGACGTTGTCGGCGTCCATCTTGGTGGCGACGTCGAGTTGCGCGAGCGCGGCTTCCGCGTCGCCTCGAGCGTGGAGGACCCGGGCGAGCTGGATGTGGGCTTCGGCGCGCTCACGGGAGCCGCGACGGCCAAAGGCCTTGATCGTCGTCTCGAGCATGTCCTGCGCTTCGTCGAGGTCGCCCCGGGCCCGGAGGCCCTCCGCCAACATGCTGCGGAGCTTGCGGTCGTCGGGGGCGAGGGTGACGGCGCGGCGAAGCGCCTCGACCGCCTCGGCCGGAGCGTCGAGGCGCAACTGGAGAACCTCGGCCGCTTCGCGGGCGTAGGCGAGCACGGCGGCATCGTCGGTCGTGTGCTCGACCGACCGCACGAGGGTGGCGGCGAGGGTGCGCCAATCCTCGCGTTGACGCAGCAGCGGGATGAGCTGTTTTCGGACCTCGGCGCTCTGCGGGGCGTCGGCGAACGCCTCGGTGAGGGTGGTCACGGCGTCGGTCTCCTGGCCCGCGGCGAGCCGCGCGCGGGCGAGCTTGAGCCGCACGGCGACCGCCTCCTTGTCCGTCGCGATGGCGAGCCGCTCCGAGAGCCAGCGCGCCGCTTCGACCGGTTGTCCCCGGTCCATGTGGAGTCGGGCTAAGGCATCGTAGGACCGCGGGGTCGGATCGATCGCGATCGCCCGCTCGTAGGCGCGGATCGCCTGGCCGGGGTCGCCGACCTCTCGCTCGGCGACCTCCGCCGCGCGCAGCCACAATTCCGCGGCACGACGGGTCTCTTCCTTTTCTTCTAGTTGTGTGGCCTGCCCCTCGAGGATTTCGACGAGCTGTCGGGGCGCGCCGCGCTCGCGCAACAGCGCGACCACGGCATCGACCGAGGCGGGGTGCCCGGGGGCGTCGGCGAGGTTGGCCCGGAGCAGGTCGAGCTGGCGCGTGCCGGCGCCCAGCGCGCCGGTTCGCTCCAGTTCTTTGAGCCGGAGCGACAACCGCGGCGTGAGTTCTTCCGTGAGCGCGAGCTCGCGCTCACGGAGCGCGCTCGCCCCGCTGCGGGCCTCCTCGTTCTCGCAGAGAAAGGCGAGGCTCCGGATCAAAGTCACGTCTTCGGGGGCATCGGCCAGCGCCCGTCGGTAGGCGTCGATCGCCCGGAGCGGCGCGTCGAGCTGCTGAAACATATCGGCGGCGCGGCGGTTGAGCGCGCTTCGTTCCTCGGGGGAAAACGGGAGCTCGCCGCCTCGCAGCAATCGCTCGGCGACGACACGGCGGTCGTCGATGAGACCGGTGAGCTTTTCGAGCGCCCACCGCGCGCTCGAGGGCGCGTCGTGTTTTCCGGTCAGCGTTTGTCCCTGGTGCCAACGGGTGGTCGCCCGCTCGAACAAGGCCTCGAGGGCCCGCCGCGCGAGCGCGTCGTCCTCGAGTCCGAGTGCGGTGTCGGCGGCCTCGCGGAGCGCGTCGAGAGAGTCGGGCGTGGCATCGGCGAGCACGAAGAGATGATCGACGAGGCTCGGTTGCGGTGCGCGTCGAAGCAACGTGACCACCATCCGGCGGGTGTCGATCGCGTGCGGCTCGAGCGCCAAGGCCTTCTCGGCCGCCGCAATGGCGTCGCGGACGTCGTCGTCCTCGGCCTCGGGAAACGCGCCCGCGGCTCGCCGGAGCAGCTCGGCTCGGGCTGACGGGCTCGCCGCCTCGCCCGCGGCGCGGGCGAGCGCGGCGGCGTAGGTGCGACGCGCCGCCGGGTCGTCGACGATGGCCTCGTGGAGGTCGTCGAGGAGGGCGGCGTCAGGCCGCCCGTCTCGGCGCGCCGCCGTGTCGGCGACCGCCCCGGCGGCAGCTTCCCACAGGCCCGCGTCAGCGGCGGCCCGGGC
>JBCCLB010000101.1:0-22805 GCA_039027095.1 Myxococcota bacterium | reverse complement strand
GTTGATGGTGTCGCGATGCTCGCCGACAAGTCGGCGAGGGCGAGCATCGCTCCTCAGAGCCGGTTCTATTGCCTTGGGGGTGCCTTACTTTTTGGGTCGGTCAAATCTACCGATTTGACCGACACTATAACGATAGGGTCGGAGCCCGCCCCGGCGCGACGGTGCGCCTTCGGTGCGCTTTAGAGAATGCGGCTGCCGAGCGCCGCGATGCCACCGGCGGAACCAGCGTCCGCCGCGTCGTCATCACGGACGACCAGCACCGAGCACGGAGCGTGACGCACGACCCGCTCGGCCACGCTACCGAGGAAGAATCGGGTGAGGCCTGTCCGCCCGTGCGTGCCGAGCACCAACACGTCTGCCTCCCGCGTGTCGGCCTCGTCGCAGATCGCGGCGACGGCGCTCTTGTCCCGAACGAGAACCGCTTCGGTGGAGCTCTCACCGAGGTGATCGCGGCGGGTCTCTTCGAGCATTCGCAGCAACATCGCCCTTGGCCCCTCCCCCTCGCGGAGCGGCTCGGCAATGAGCTCGGTCGGTACCAAGTCCCACACGTGGACGAGCGTCGTCCACGCCGAGAACGCGTCGGCCAGGGCGCGGGCCACGGCGAGGGCCGACCGCGACGCCGGGGAAAAGTCGGTCCCGACCATCACGTGTTTCGCGAGCGTGAGCCGCTCGCGCCGACTCGGATGGGCCACGAACACCGAACAAGGAGCCTTCCGGAGCAAACGCTCCGTCGTCGCGCCGAGGAGGCGCTCCTCGATGGTGTGCCGCCCGTGACGCGCGACCACGATGAGGTCGACGTCACGGGCGCGGGCCGCTTCGATCAGCGCCACGTCGGCGTGCTCGCCCTCCAACAGCGCGCACGAGACGTCGGCCACCTGACCGAAGCGTCGCTCACGCAGGAGTTCCAACCCCTCTTCCGGCGGGCTCCGATCGGCATCGCGAAGGACGTGCGCCAGGGTCGCACGGGCGTCCAGTCGTTCGGCCAGCGTCGCCGCGGCCTCGGTGGCAAACATCGCCGCGGGGGAGAAATCCGTCGCGAGCAGAACATGCTTCATCACATCGCCCTCCGCGTGTGACCGGTTCAGCGGCTCAGGAGGCCTCGAGCTCGGCCGCGAGCGGATCCGTCTCGTGGACGAGCGCCGAGAGCAGGTCGACGCTGGTCGTGATGCCGACGAGCCCTCCGTCTCTGTCGACGACGGGGAGGCAGTTGAACTTGTTCTCGACCATCATGCGCGCCGCCTCGGCGGCGTGGGTCTCGGGGCCGACCGTCATCGGCGACGCGGTCATGACGTCCCGCACCTTCAGCGCCTCGCCGACCTTGTACATCGCCTCGACCGTCATCACCTCGCCGTCGATCGTCGGGCGGCGCAGATCGCGGTCGGTGACGACCCCGACGAGTTCCTCGCTTTCGTCCACGACCAAAAGATGGCGAATGCCCTCGCGCGCCATCACGGCAAACGCCTCCTCGACCGTCGTGCCCCGATCCACCGTGTGCTCGGGCGGGTTCATCCACATCTTCACCTTGATCGCAGCACCACTCATGATGGTCTTCCTCCAGCGCGCGTTCGCGCCTCGCTTGTCCCCGCGACGCAACCCCTGCGCGCGGGCCCTGGGTCCATACTTCGACGACCGACACAGGCAGCGTTCGTGCCAATGCCTCGCTCCAGGTGATCCCTTGGTTTCTGCGTATGGGGTGGCCCGTGCGACCGGCGCGGCTTGCGCTCTGGCGCAACGATTGCGCGACGGATTAGCCTCCCGCGGAGGGCGCAAGGCGACGATGGGCCGCGACCGGCATCGATTGCCGCACTTCGGCCACACGTCGGCGGTCGACTTCCGCGAGCGCCAGCCCGACCCCTTGGCCGCGGTCGGCGACGACGCAACCCCACGGGTCGATGATGAGGCTGTGCCCGTAGCTCCGACGCTTCCCCGCCGGATCGTGCGTGCCCCATTGCGCGGGGGCCAAGACCCAGCACTGGGTTTCGATCGCACGCGCCCGAAGCAAAACGTGCCAGTGGTCCTTGCCGGTGGTGAGTGTGAACGCCGACGGAACCGCGAGCAGCTCGGCCCCACGGTCGACCAGGGCCCGGTACAGCTCGGGGAAGCGAAGGTCGTAACATATGGTGAGGCCGATGCGACCCAAGGGGGTGTCCGCCACCACGACCTCGTCGCCGGCGGCGATGCTGTCCGACTCGTTGATGGTGAGCCCCCCCGGGACGTCGACGTCGAAGAGATGCATCTTGCGGTACGTCGCGAGCCGATCTCCGCCGGGACCGTAAAGGACGCTCGTATTGAAACAGCGATGGGCGTCGACCGTCCCGTCCGGGGCGCGCTTGTGCTCGGCCAATCCACCGACGAGGAGATGGATCGACAGCTCGTCGGCGAGCCGTTGGAGGCGGGTCGCGGTCGGCCCGTCGAGCGACTCGGCGAGTTCCACCTTGTGAAACTGAGGCCCGAGAAAACTCGTGTTCTCGGGGGTGCAGACGAGCTTGGCCCCGAAGGCGGCCGCCCGGCGCACCTCACGCTCCGCCGTCGCGAGGTTCTGCTCGATGTCGTCGGTCGTGCAGAGCTGAACGCAGGCGGCGAGGAAGGATGGCATCCACGAGACCTTACACCTCGGTCTTTCACCCCGCGACCGCGCGCCCCCGAGGGTCCACGCGGGCGTTGGCATCCCGCAGCATCCTGGGGCACGGTAACGATCCGTGAGCGCTCTCCGGCCCGTCAGCCTGGTCGTCCTGGCTCTGGCATCTTGCGACCCCGTTCCCGTCCCGGAGGCAGAGCGGTTTCCTCCCGCCCAACCGCGAACCGCGGCCACCTTCGGAGCGGCAGCGTCGGCGCCCCCCGCGGCCACGTCCGCTCCGCCCTCCCCGGCGCCTCCTTCTGAAGCGCCATCGGCCACCGCCTCGGGGACCGGGGCCGCGGCAGCGCCTCCCTCGCCCGACATCTTCGCGGCCGACGGCAGCCTCTTGCCCCAAACCGAAGAGGAACCGCGTACGGACGACCCCCGCTTCGAACAGAACGTGGCGCGGCTTTGGCGAGCCATCGTCTCTGGCGAGCCCGACGTGGCGCGCTCATTTTTCTTTCCCGTGGAAGCGTACGAGCGGGTCAAAGCGATCAAGGACCCGGCGAAAGACTGGCGGCATCGCCTGTACGGGAACTTCGAGCGCGATGTGAAGGATTACCACCGCCGCCTCGGCAAGCATCGCGACGAGGCGAAATTTCTCCGCCTCGACGTGCGCAACAAGCCCGAATGGATGAAGGTGGGCCGAGAGGGCAACCTCGTCGGGTACCACCGGGTCACGCGTTCCCTTCTGTATTACGAAGACCACAAGGGGCGAGAGCGCGAACTCGACGTCACGAGCATGATCTCGTGGCGAGGCCAGTGGTTCGTCGTCCACTTGCACGGCTTCGAGTAGCGGCCGCGGGCGCTCTTGTCGCCTCGTCGGGTTCGGCCTAAGCGCGTTCCCATGAGTGGGCTACACCTCGACTCGCCCCAGGGGGGCGAGGACGAGTCGAGGCTTCGCGCCCCCCCTGTTCACTCTTTCCTCTACCTCTGAGGGACCTTCGCAAGGTCCCTCCCCCGCAAGCGGGGCCCCCTCCCGAAACGAGCCGACCAGCGGCCCTTGTATCGAATCCGCGGTCACCTATTAGCCACCACGTCACCCCATGGACGACGACGACGATCCCATCCAGCGTAATCCCGGCACGTCGCTCGACCTCGATTGGGTCGCCTCGGTCGAGGTGAACACCAGCGCCGTCGAGCGGCGCGCAGCGACCCTGCCCAAACGGCGCAGCGTGAAAAAGCAGTGGCAGGCGGCGTGGTTGCTTCGTGCGATCACCTTGATCGACCTCACCACGCTGAGCGGCGACGACACCCCGTCGAACGTGCGTCGCCTCGCCGCCAAGGCGCGCCGTCCGGTGCGCCCCGATCTGCTTCGCGACTTGGGAGCGACGGAGCTCGGCCTCCACACCGGCGCGGTGTGCGTTTACCACGCGATGGTCAAAACGGCCGTGGCGGCGCTGGCCGACACCGACATCCCGGTCGCCGCCGTCTCGACGGGCTTTCCCTCCGGGCTCACCCCGCTCGCGCAGCGACTCGCGGAAATTCGCGCCTCGGTGGCCGACGGAGCGCGCGAAATCGACATCGTCATCTCGCGTCACCTCGCCCTCGGTCACGACTGGCAAGGTCTTTACGACGAAATCCGCGCCTGTCGCGAAGCGTGCGGTGAGGCCCACATGAAGACCATTCTCGCCACCGGGGAGCTCGGCTCTCTCCGCAACGTCGGGCGCGCGAGCCTGGTGGCGATGATGGCCGGCAGCGATTTCATCAAGACGTCGACCGGAAAAGAAGCGGTCAACGCAACCGCGGCCGTCGGCCTGGTGATGGTTCGCGCCATCCGCGCCTACGAGAGGCGGACCGGGCATCGCGTCGGGTTCAAACCGGCCGGCGGCATTCGGACCGCAAAAGACGCCCTGATGTGGCTCGCGCTGATGAAGGAAGAGCTGGGCGACCGCTACCTGCGTCCCGATCTCTTCCGCTTCGGCGCCAGCTCGCTCTTGAGCGACATCGAGCGCCAACTCGAGCATCACGTGACCGGGCGCTACGCGGCCTACCACCACCAACCGATGAGCTGAGCCGACATGAGCCAATCGACCCCGACGACCGCCGCGAACGGCGAGGTGAAGGCGACCTCGGCCGAGCCCGCCCCCGCCCCGCCGCCCCCCTCGCCCACCGTGGCGGAGATCTTCGAGACCATGGAATACGGCCCCGCCCCCGAGAGCGACGCGCCGGCGCGCGCGTGGCTGGATGCACGCCATCGGCGCATCGAGCATTACATCGCCGGACGTTTCCAGCCCCCCCGCGAAGGGGCCTACTTCGATACCCATGCGCCCGCCCGCGGCGAGCACTTGGCCCAGGTCGCCCAGGGATCGGCGGCCGACGTCGCCGCGGCGGTCGACGCGGCCGAGTGCGCCCGTGCCGGGTGGACGGCGCTCGGTCCCCACGGGCGCGCGCGTTACCTCTACGCGTTGGCGCGTCAGATCCAAAAGAACGCCCGCCTGTTCGCCGTGCTCGAGTCGCTCGACAACGGAAAGCCAATCCGCGAGAGCCGCGACATCGACGTGCCCCTCGTCGCCCGCCACTTCTACCATCACGCGGGCTGGGCTCAGCTCCTCGAGGACGAGCTTCCCGATCAGGCGCCCCTCGGCGTCGTCGGGCAAATCATCCCCTGGAACTTCCCGTTGCTGATGCTGGCGTGGAAGATCGCGCCCGCGCTCGCCACCGGCAACACCGTCGTCCTCAAGCCCGCGGAGTACACCCCGCTCACCGCGGCGCGATTCGCGGAGGCCTGCGCCGACGTCGGTCTCCCCCCGGGAGTCGTCAACATCGTGCAGGGCGACGGGGTCACCGGCGCCGCCCTCGTCGACCATCCTGGCGTCGCGAAAATCGCCTTCACCGGCTCCACCGGCGTAGGGCGCAAGATCCGCGAGGCGACCGCGGGCACGGGCAAGAAGCTGAGCCTCGAGTTGGGGGGCAAGTCACCCTTCGTCGTGTTCGACGACGCCGATCTCGACAGCGTCGTCGAAGGCGTGGTCGACGCCATCTGGTTCAACCAGGGACAGGTCTGCTGCGCCGGCTCCCGGATCCTCGCCCAGGAAGACATCGCCGAAGACCTGCTGGGTCGGCTGCGGGCCCGCATGGAAAAGTTGCGGGTGGGCGACTCGCTCGACAAGGCGATCGACCTCGGCGCCATCGTGGCGCCGGTGCAGCTCGAGCAGATCGAACGGCTCGTCGCCCTCGGCCAGGAAGAGGGCGCGACGCTATGGCAGCCGTCGTGGTCGTGCCCCGAGGAGGGCCTGTTTTACCCGCCGACCGTCTTGAGCGACGTGACCCCATCCTCTACGGCCGCGCAGGAAGAGATCTTCGGGCCCGTTGTCGTCTTCATGACGTTCCGAACCCACGCCGAGGCGATCAAACTCGCCAACAACACCCGCTACGGCCTCGCCGCGAGCATCTGGTCCGAAAACCTGAACCTCGCCCTCGAAGTAGCCCCCAAGGTCCTCGCCGGTACGATCTGGGTCAATTGCACCAACGTCTTCGACGCGGCCGCCGGGTTCGGGGGATACCGCGAGAGCGGATATGGTCGCGAAGGGGGGCGAGAGGGGCTCTTCGAGTACCTGCAGCCGCGTTGGCGCGCAGGCGCCGAGGGACCGCATCCCGGCGACGCAGCCGAGGTTGGCCCCGCGACCGCGTCTTCCTCCGGAGCCGAAGCGGCGGCGGCCGAGCCCCACCCCGACGGCACCGCATCCGCCGCGCCGTCGATCGACCGTACCGCGAAGCTGTACATCGGAGGCAAGCAACGACGCCCCGACGGGGGATACAGCGTAACCGTCTGCGACGCCCGGGGGGCCACGCTGGGCGAGGCGGGGCTGGGCAACCGGAAAGACGTCCGCGACGCCGTCGAGGCGGCCCATGCCGCCCGCGGCTGGGCGACGGGGACGGCGCATCTACGGGCTCAAATCCTCTACTTCCTGGCCGAGAATCTCGAGGCGCAACGTGCCCACCTCCATCCGCGCCTGGTCCGCATGCTGGGCGGCGCGGCGGCGGCCGAGACCGAGCTCGACCTATCGGTGCGTCGCCTCTTCACCTACGCGGCGTGGGCCGACAAGTACGACGGGCGGGTCCACGCGACGCCGCTTCGCAACGTCACCCTGGCGATGCACGAGCCGGTCGGGGTCATTGGGATCGTGTGCCCGGACGCTCATCCCCTGCTCGCCCTCGTCAGTACCCTCGGGCCCGCGCTCGCCATGGGCAACACGACCGTGGTCGTCCCGAGCGAGCGACACCCCCTCGCAGCCACCGATTTTTACCAGGTGGTGGAGACGAGCGACGTCCCCGGCGGGGTATTCAACCTCGTCACCGGCCGCCGCCGAGACCTCGCCCCCGTGCTCGCCGGCCACGACGACGTCGCACACCTCTGGCACTTCGGCCCCGAGGCGGAGAGCAAGTCACTGGAGGCGCTCAGCATCGGAAACATGAAGCGTACGTGGTGCCAGCACGGCCCACCGCGTGACTGGGCGCACCCCGTCCAGGGCCAAGGCCGCGAGTTCCTTCGGGAAGCGACCCACGTGAAGAACATTTGGGTCCCCTACGGCGAATGACGGCCCTCGCACGTGGTCCCCGGCGCTACGGAGCGACGGTAGAAGCGTCGACGACGTAGGCGCGCTCCCGGAATCCCCCTCGACCCTGGGGCACGAGGCGCACGATCCCGGTCCACCCGGCGATCCAGGCGCTGCCGTCGCGGTCGACGAACATCGCGCGCATGTACTTCAGTCGGCTCAGGTCGAAGAAGCGATCGGGCTGGCCCTTTTCGACGAGGTGTACGCCCTCGGTGTAGTGAAGAAACCAGCGTCGCCCGCGGGGGAGGTCGACGCTGAGGCCGCTGGCCTTCGTCGTGACGGGTGATTCCGGAAAGAACGCTCCCTTGGCGTCATCCCATCGAAAGTAGCCCGACTCGAAGTCGAGCACCCACAAAGCGCCGGTACGGTCGAGGTGAAAGCGTCGAGGGTCTCGCCCCGGATAGGCCCCCGTCCTGACGCCCATCCGGGTGGTCGTTCCCCCTTTCGGCCCGGGCTTGTGCCGCACGACGGAACGCAGAAAATCGACCGTCCACACCTCGCCGTTGCGACGCACCACGGCGTCGTGAAACAGGTCGGTGGTCACCCCGCCCAGCGCGTCGGGGGTTCGCCCGTAGTTCCCCGTCGGATCGGGGACGAATCGGTCGGCCGCCACGTCGAATCGCCACCAATGATCCGGGACCCCCTTGAGCTTCTTTTGCTTCAGGTACAAGACGCCTCGAGGTCCCTCGACGAGCTGACCGCCGCGGGTCTTTTCGCTCCGGAGAAACGATGTCTCTTCCTGGCCATCGAAGCGAATCACGCGCCGGTAGGTACCGGCCCAGAGAAATTTGCCCCGCACCAGGAGCTGACCCGAGATGTAGGCCTTGACGAGCTTGTCGACCATGCCCGTCCGCGGATTCCAAAACACGATCCCCGCCTGCGTGCCGGCGACGACCCACTGGCGGTAGCGGACCAGATCGTAGACCTCGTTGTACTCGGGATTGGGTTGGGCCACCTGGCGTGCCACCCACCCCTGGGCCTCGGTCCCCGTGACCACCAGGCGCGTCGGATCGTTGGTGAACCGCTCGAATTCGTTGTCTTCGAAGGTCACGTCGGCGAGGACGACCCGCGACGCCTCGTCGACGGCAAAGAAATGATGACCGTACCCTTTCACCACGCGATTGCCGCGAAACGTGGCCCCGCGAAACGAAACGCGCGGCGTGTTCTTCACGGAGACGAGGTCGAACTCTTCGTTGTCCACGAAGGTGCTGTCGGTGAACGTCACGTCGGTCGAGGCGTCGATGTCGGCGATGCCGTAGGTACACTCACGGACGGTCGCATCCGCGAGATGAAATCCGTCGACGCCCTCCAGCGACACGCCCACGGTTCCAGAACCGAAGAGGTCGCAGTTTTCGATGAGGATTCGCTCGGACCGCTCGGCGCGCACCACCCCGCCCAAACACCGACCCGCCTCGGTATGACCGAGCACGAGATGGCGTAGCGTCACCTCTTTCGCCCCGCGGAGACGGACCACGAAGGCATAGCGCGGCCGGGCCACGATCCGAGGAGGCCGCTCCGGATCGGCCGCTTCGATCGTGAGGTTCTCGACGCCTTCGAGCACGAGTTCCTCGCCGTCGTACGTCTTTTCCCACTGCACCGGCCCTTCGCTTCGATGCGTCACCGCTCCGAGGTCGTATTCCCCCGGGCGGAGCCGGATCACGCGGTTGCTTCCCATCGCCGCGAGCATCCGGGCGGTCGACCCGACGGTGATGGTCTGCTCCCCGGCCTCGAGCGCCCGCGTTTCGGCATCGTCGCGATCGGTCGGAGGCGGCGGCTCCTGCACGGTGACCACCACGGGCGACGACAGCGGCGCTGGCGCCGGTCGGAGAGAGGAAGGAGGAGGGGACGACCCGCGGCACCCGACGAAACACAGAACGAGCAGGGGGAAGAGACGTCGGCACATGAGTCCATTCAACCTCAGATCGTCATCGGCGTCGTCACGCACGCGATGGTTGAGCGCTGAGTGGAGAGGAGAGTGGTGAGCTGGGTCGCGTGCCGAGTTGGGAACTGAGCTCAGAATTGAAAGTAGATGAACGGCTGAACGTCGCGGTCGGCGAGCTGGACGACCCCCTGGACGCACAACAAGAACAGCGCCGTGCGCGCGGCCCACGGGGCGCGGATGAACCAACGCTCGGCCCGGGCGAACCACGGGCTGGGCACGAAGGCGAGGAGTCCTCCCACGCCGACGGCGAGGAGGATGTTAGCCCTCGCCTGCGCCAACGTCCACGTTTCGGCCGCCGCGGGCCACGGCCCGACGAGCCCCCGAAAGACGTCCCCCGCCCGGGCAAAAGTCGGCGCGCGAAAGAGGACCCACGCCGCCCCCACGAAGTGAAAGGTCGCGACGGTGGACGACCAAGAGATAGCCCGACGCGTCGCCCCTGAGCGCGGTCTCCAGGCGGCCCCTCCACGCTCGACGACGAGCTTGTGCACGACGAGGGCCAGCCCGTGCAGGCCGCCCCAAACCACGAAGTTCCACGCCGCCCCGTGCCAAAGTCCGCCGATGAGCATCGTGAGCATCAGATTGCGGTACCGACGGACCGCGCCCCGTCGATTACCCCCGAGCGGGATGTATACGTAGTCGCGCAACCATCGAGACAGTGTGATGTGCCAACGCTGCCAAAACTCGGTGATGTTTCGTGCGCGATAGGGCTGGCGAAAGTTCTCGGGAAGGTCGAATCCGAGAATGCGCGCCATCCCCACGGCCATGTCCGAGTATCCGGAGAAATCGAAGAAGATCTGAAGGGCGTAACCGTAGACGGCCAGCCATGTCTCGGGGGCGCGATAGGCCGCCGGCTGCCCGAAAACGAGGTCGACGTAGATACCGATGGTATCGGCGACGATGGCCTTCTTGGCGAGCCCGGTGATGACGAGAAACAGACCGCTGCGGACACGGTGGGCGTCGATGTGGGCGCGGCGGTCACGAATCTGGGGCAACAAGGCCGCCGCCCGCACGATGGGACCGGCCACAATCTGCGGAAAGAACGAGAGAAAGAAGGCGTACTCGAGGAGTGACGTGGTCGGTTCGACGTCGCCGCGATGGACGTCCACCACGTACGCAATCGATTGAAATGTATAGAAGCTGATGCCGATCGGGAGAAAGATGTCGAGAGGAAGCGGCGCTCCTTCCCCACGCAACGTGGCGAGGCTCCCGAGAATGAAGTTGGTGTACTTGAAGTACCCGAGGACGGCGACGTTCGCGAGGACGGAAAGCGCGACCCAACGCCGCCGGACCGTTCGCGAGGCCGTGCCTTTCAGGCGCCGCGCAATGGCGAAGTCGAGCACGGTGGTGAAGGCGAGCGCGCCGACGAACACACCGTTGCACTTGTAATAATAGAAGCCGGAGAAGATGAGGACGTAGGCGAGCTTGAGGCGTCGGCGAGAAAAGACCGCGAGGTAGCCGACGAGAAACAGGGAAAAGAAGAGAAAGAACGTCCCACTGGTAAACAGGAGCGGTGCGGCAGGGTCGTGTCCGAGGACGGACAGGTTCATGATCCTCCGGGGTGGCCCGGCGGGGCAAAAACGCGAGCGACGGGACGGGCGGCCTCGGCCCGAGGAGGACGCAGCGCCATGGGATGAACGGCGGACCCCATGACCCAGACCGCCACCGCATCCATCCATGCGCGGGCGGCGCTGCGGGTGGGATGAATGCCGTCCCCCGCCCGCGCGAGCCGCCGCTCGGCGAAGAGCTCGGCCGAGTCGAAGTAACGTTCCGGTCCGACGGCAGAGGCCACCACCGTGGTGATCCCGGTGTCCTCGGTCCAGCTCGGCGGCCCGATCCAGAGAAGCGGAACGCCTTCGAGCTTTTCGAGGATGCGGGCCACCGCCGCACGCCGGGGCGCCATGCGGCGCGCGAGCAGGTCGTTCGAGCCGACCACCGCCACCACCACCGTCGGTCGGAGTTCGCGGCGAAGCTGGTCGAGCTTGTCCCCCTGGCTCCACGGGATGACCCCCGCGCCGTACCAGATGACAGGAAAGAGTTCGTGACCGTTGTGCGCGGCGTAGTCCGCGAATCGGAGCATGAGCTCATCGAGCATCGAGTCGCCGAAGAGAAGGATCCGTTGCGGCGCTTCGATGAGGGCCGGCCTCGCGGCCCCGCCTGCGGGGTGACCTTCGGAGGTCGGTCTCCGAGCCGCCATCGCGTGACCGTCCCGCGGCCGGGCGTCGCTTGTTCCCCCTTCCGCCAGGGGCGACACCACGAGTGCCTCGCGATCTCGGAACGGATACTGCGCCAACGCAACCCCGCCCAGCGCCACCGGTTCGTCGCGCGCCGCGTACGCCCCGAGCGCACCCCACGTGATCGCGACGACGACCACCGCCTCGAGGAGCGCCCGACGAGGACGACCAAGGGGCCGAGAGACGGAATCGGGGGGTGACATCGGACGCGGGCGACGGTTGACGCGGTGCGCGACGCGACGCAACCCTCGCATGGCGATGAGGGGGCGGTGCAGGTGATCGTGTCCACCAACGACGCCACGGGGCCACGGTTCGTCAGCATGCGAAATCCGATTCGGAACGAGGCGCGAAACGTTGGGAAGAGGATGGACGTCTGTCGTGACCGACCCGCCCTTGGCCCCAACCCCAGAAGACCTGAATCCGCCGTCCCCGGCGCTCGGTGTGTCACATCGTGCGGGGCTCAGGACGCAGCTCAGTGCGCAGCTCAGGACACATCGGGGGACCAAACCTGACTTGGGGACGTTACTGGAACGCGTCGCCACCGGGGATGAGGTCGCGGTCCGCGACTGCGTGTCCCAGTACGGGGACCTCGTGTGGTCGTTGGCGCTCCGGCTGCTCCGGCGGCGGAGCGAGGCCGAAGACGCGGTTCAGGAGATCTTCGTCGATGTGTGGCGAAGTGCGGCGAGGTACGACCCCGGGATCGCCTCCGAGGCGACCTTCATCACCACCATCGCGAGACGACGGCTGTACGACCGGCTTCGTCGCGCCGGGCGGCGACCGGAGACCGTGAGCGACGAGGTGCTGAACCACGCGCCCTCCGCGGTGGTCATGGCGGCCGACACGATGGAACGGAACAGCGAAGCGTACCGGGCGGCCCGAGCGCTCGATGCCCTCCCGGCGGCGGAGCGAGAAGTCTTGATGCTCGCCATGCTGGAGGGACACTCCCACAGCGAAATTGCCGAGCACCTCGAGATGCCCCTCGGCACCGTCAAAACCCGCGCCCGGCGAGGCCTGCTCCGGTTGCGCGAACAGCTGTCGACCGAGGTCGCGTCGACGGCGGACCGAAAGAGAAGAGGCACGCAATGAACGAGCTGCACGAGTCTCGCCTCGCGGAACTGCTCTGCGACCGCGCGGTCGGGGGACTGACGCTGGAAGAACAATCGGAGCTAGAAGAGCTGCAGTCGGTCTTCGGGGCCGGGGAAGACCCTTCGCTCGAACTGACGGCCGCAACGGTCCACCGAGCGCTCGTCGAGACCGAAGGGCTGGAGCCGATGCCGACCGAGCTCGCCACGGCGATTCGTCGGGGCTTCTCCCGCGACATCGTAGGCGAGCGACCGACCCGATCCCGCACCTCCGACGCGCGCATCTTGCCGTTGCCCGTGGCAGACGACCCCGGTCGAGGTTCGACCCTGCAGGGCCAGACGCTCGAAGACGATGTCTTGCCCGATGATACGGGTCGTCCGACCCGGGCCCCCCTGCTGCCGAACCCGTGGGCCGTGGCCTGGCCCATGGCTGCGGCTGCTTGCGTCGCGTTCGTTCTCGGCGGCCTCGCCGGCGTCAACAGCCCTCGGCGTCATCTCGCCCACCTGCATGCGAGTGGCGCGGTATCCGGCGTGCGGGTGCCACCAGAGCGCGAGCCCGGCGCTGAAGTTCGCGAGGCACGGTCGGCCCTCCTGGCCGAGGCCGAAGACCTGGTCCGCATCGCGTGGGACGCGGCAGAGGACCCGGCCGCGCAGGGGGCGACGGGAGAGATCGTGTGGAGCCCGAGCCGACAGGAGGGCTACATGAGTTTTACCGGGTTGCGTCGCAACGACGCATCGGAGGCGAGGTATCAGCTATGGATATTCGACCAGAAGAGAGACCAGCGCTACCCGGTGGATGGGGGGGTCTTCGATATCGAGACGTCCATCTCCCCCACCATCGTTCCGGTCGCCGCCACCTTGCCGGTGAGCGACCCCCGTCTTTTCGCGGTGACGGTGGAGGCGCCGCAGGGATCGGTCGTCTCGGGACGGGAACGGGTCGTCCTGACGGCGGCGATGGGCGACTGACCGGAACCCCAAAGCCGCCCGGACCTCACGACACACGAGGAGGAGCGAGGTGGGACGCCTCAACCTCCGGCGCGAGCCCGTCGGCCGACGCGGTCGCGGTCGACATCGTGCACGTGCTCGTCTCGTACCGAGGCGCCCTGCGCGCGACCCCGGACGTCACCCGGACGCGTCACGAGGCACGAGCGCTGGCGCAGCACCTCCTGACCCGTGCGCGCGCCTGTGAACCTCTGGGCGAGATCGCCTCTGCTTGGTCGGATGAACCGTTTGGGCGGCGTCACGCGGGCCGCGTCCACGTGCCGTCGCCAAACCTCTTCGCGCCCTTCGCCCCCGCCTTCGCGATGGGGCCGGGCGACCTCGCCGACATCATCGAGAGCGATTACGGGTTTCACCTCGTTCAACGAATTCGCTGAGCTCTCGAGAAACGCTTTCGGGGCCCGTCTGACCGTCGTCGGTGTACCCTGCCGCGCATGCCCGACGTCACGTTTCGAGATTTTGCCGGCGCCCTCATGGCGCAAGACGACGCCAAGGCTGGGTCGGTGTTGGAAACGCTCATGGGCGTCGACGCGGCCACCGCCGCCGCGGGCGTCTCGTTCTTTCAGGCGGAGATGAAGAAAAGCCCAGACTTCATGATGAAGTCGATGGAGATGCGGGGTGCCGTGGAGCAGCGCGACGAGGCGAAGCTCACCGAGTTGATCGCGGCGTGTTTCGGCTACGGGCCTGAAGCGGCCGCCGAAGCGGCCACGACCCTCTTGGCACACTACGCCTAAACCATCGGGGGCCTACTACGGGGCGGCCGGGCTAAGGCGGCGTCGCCAGGGGCTCGAGACGCACTCGGTCCGCGCGTTTGAAGAGCACGCTCTCGCCGAGATGACCGAGACGCCGCGCCTCCATGCAACACGGCGACCCTGGCTCGACGATGCGGCACCCCTCGGGCCGCACATCGTAAATCCCACACGGGTAGCGCCCGGGGCGCCGAACGTCGAGCCCCCCGCAGCGGCCGCCATCGTTCTTGACGAAACGGAAAAACGGGGGCCGATCCATGACGATGGTGAGCCGGCGCAGGCGGTCGGGGCCGAGCCGGGCCTCATCCTCCTCCAACAACTGGACGGTATGGGGGCCGTGGTGGCAGCACCGCCCGCACGCGACGCAGTCGGCCCCGCCCGGGTCGGGCTCGCCGTCGAGCGGGCTCAGCGCACGGGTCGGGGTCACAGCGGCGAGCATGCCGACATCTCGCCCCACGCGCACGTGAAGTTCGTCGAATTCTCGCCCGCGTCGCGTCGCACCGCCCGGAGACCGAAGGGCCGTTTTGGGCCGAGGACAGCTACCGTTCGGCGAGCGCGCGTACGGTGGCGTCGATGCTGGCAGGGAGCGCCTCCAAGCCTCCGCCGGTGAAGGTGAGGAAGTCCAGCGTTTGGGTGTACTTTTGCGTGGTGGCGCCGTTTTCGACGACGTGGCCGGCTGACCCCCCGATGACCGACGTCCAGATGCGGCCCTTCGGATCGACCACGACCTGGGTGTCCGAACCGATGTCCTCACCCTCCGATAGAAGCGACCGTACGGAGCCATCCGCCTCGACGACGTCGATCGTGTTGCCCATCCCGGCGTGCTTGACGACGAGAAGCGGGAGGCCGCGGTCACCCTGATGAACGGCGGCGATCTTGTCACCCTTGGGGTAGCGCTTGATCAACCGAAACTCGTTATCCTTCAATACATAGACCGCGCTGTCATCGGCCGCCGCGAGGAGCATGCCGTTGCTCTGAGCCAATGGCAGGTCGTGTAACTTGAACGGGGTGGCCACGCGGTCGAAGCCGTCGCCGTTTCGCTTGAAGAGGCTCTGGTTCATGCGCAAGTACCGTCCGTCGTCGAGTTCGAGAAGGCTTGTCGACACGGCCGTCTTGAAGCGTTCACCTTCGGGAAACACAAATCGCGTGGCGTTCCACTGGACCGACGCGACATCATCGCCGAGGGCGACGTCGCAAATGTAGGTACCGCCGTCCCTGTAGCCAGAGAAGATGAGCGCCAGGCGCCCGCCGCGAAGAGGAAAGACTTCCTTGATCTGGCCACCCGCGGCCAGGCCGAGTTCTTTCGCGATCTCCGACGTTCTTCGTACCCACCACGTCTTGCCGTCGAAGAGGCCGATCGCGTTTCGCTTCTTCGCTACGAGCCAACCGTTGTCGAGCTGTGACACCAGTTCGAGTCTCAACTCGGGTACTTTGGCGCGCTTGGTCGTCGCGCCGTCGTAGTAGTATAGGTGCGGGGGTCCCCCGGGTTTGTACTTTTCAATCAGTTGGCCCTTCTCGCGCCGAACGCCGAGTGAGGTGTCTTTTCCGGAGGCCGTGAAAAAAACGCCACCCTCCTTGGCGGCCAGGGCCGACGCGACACTCAGGTCCGATTCAACGGCGTACGCCTTATCTCGATCGAAGCGAATGAGTTCGAATCCGCTGGTAACCGCGTAGACCGACGGCCCGACCGGCGCTCGCGGTGGCGGAGAAGCCGAGGGGCGGGCGCTCGTGGTCGTCGTTTTCCGCCCCTCGGTGGGGGTGCCACACGCGAGCGCGGTCGAGAGGCAGAGGAGCATCGCGGCGGCGCGGAAGACCCGTGACCACCCGCGGGAGGAGGATGCAGCGCTACGCCGCGCCGGGTCGGTGGTCGTTTCCTGCGGCGAGACCGGGGAGGTTTGCGTCAACCGATGGCGGAGCGGTGGTGCTGCTGGCGTCATGACCGTGATGACCCTTGGTGCCCCAAGCCAGCTCGTTCGTCGAGAGCGACTTTTCTCGCCCGCGTCTTTTTTTTGCCCGGTCACCGCGTCGGAACGTCGAAACGACGGGGCCGATTTGCGCTGTAGACCTCGACTCAGATGCTCCTCCGCGTCAACGCGGCGTAGACGGCAAGGCCGCGGGACGCTCAGCGCCCTTCAGGGTCAAACACACCTCGTTCGACCGGAACGACCGGCCGTGAGGAAGCGTCCGGGCTGGGGCGTCGGTCTCGATCCGACGAAGAAGACGCGACGCGGCGGATCTGGGAAAATGCAATGCGTGAGCGAAGGATGAAGGCTGAACCGGCATCCACGAGCCCGCGTCGCCGGGTTGTGATCGCCGCCGCGACCGGTCCCTTGCTCGCGATGGTCGTCCTTACCGCGGTCAACCGAGGGACGGTCGCGTTCTGGCTCGAGACGGGTCGATGCCCAGGGGGGCCGATGGACCGCCCCGAGGTCGACTGCAACGTGCTGGAGATGCTGCAAATCGCGGCGCTTGGGGGGTGGCTGGGCTGGCTCTTGGCCGTCGCGACGCTCGCCTGGTGGGCGCTTTGCCTGGTCGTGTTGGCCGTTGGAGGCCGCGCGCGCGACCGCTGAGCGACCGCCGTCGTGTCTGTCGCGATGCCGTTTTGCCGCGTGAGACCGTATCGCGAGCGCGACGGGGAGCCGCTGCGGGTCCGTCTCTCTCAATTGGTCATTTCTCTGCGCAACCTTTCTGGTCATGATGAGATTGGCGGCCATGAAGACGCGACGAGGATTGGCTGTTCTGGGTCTTGGTAGCGTCTTCCTCGCCGCCATGTACGGCGTTGCCGTCAGAGCTACGAGGACCGTCAGTCGGGGGTCGGGCGCCGGTTTCGCAGGCAGCATGAGGCCGACGGGTTCAGGGGAAGCGACCTCCGACGCCAAAAGTGGCGCCAAGACCACGTCGACCAGCACGGAGCAGGGCAAAGCGGAACCTACGGATACGACGTCGCCGCAAGTCTCGACGGTCCTCCCAGAGCCCAACGCCACCGGCGTGAGTGTGCACGCAACAATCACCGTGACCTTCAGTGAGGCGATGGACAAGCAGAGCGTCGAAACGGCCTTTCAGTCCCCCGACCTCGGGAACTTCACCTTCGACTGGCGCGACGACCAGACCATTGTGGTCACCCCGACTGCGGCGCTGGCTCACGCCTCGGGTGGTCCCGGTGTCAGGGCGAGGACATTCACGTACCGCCTCACCACGGTCGCCAAAGACCTCGCGGGCAATGAACTCGACCACGCTTACGAAGCTACCTTCGCCACGCAGCGGCGCGTCATACCGCTCCCTCAGCCACCTGGCTGCGTGCTTCCGCGGAAGGCGGAGATCTGGAGCCGCGTAGCCTCGGGGCGAAGCGTGCCGTAGCTTCATGGTCTTCGACCGACGACATGCGACAGGCGGCCACAGGCGAATTGCTCAGACGCTGTCGCGCCGTTCGAACTGCGCTCGGCTTCCCGACGCGCGCAACGTTCATTCGACGGTGGAGAGGATGCGAACCCAGACCTCGAGCTCCCCGGAATTGCGGGCCGGGGCGAAACGGATACGCTGCGCCAGCTCGCTCGCGTAGCAACGCCAGAGGGCATCCCCCGCCTCGTCTTGGGAATCCGCGGCTCGGTGGGTACCGTCGGCGGCAACATCACGTAATCTGGCAAAGCGGCGCACGCCGATGATGCGCCCGTCGGCCGCGATCTGAAGCGTCAGGGGCAGCTCGATGTGCCAGCTACCCTCTTTGGCCTTCACCTGAGCGGTCGGCTGGCAAGTGCGGTTCACCTCGGCCCGTACCTTCAGCCATTGGGTGTTGAAGGCGCTCCGCGTATGCACCTCGGCGGGGGGCCGAGGGGCCACGGCACCGCGAGCCCCGGCGGCCGGTGCCGCCGGCATCGACGACGAGCTGGTGGCCAGCCAAGGCCCACGCTCGTCTTCGGGGAGCGATAGGTCGGGGGCGGGCTCCGGTTCGGCCCGACCGACCGACCCGGGCCCCTGCGCGCGGAGCCCGAAATAGATGCCCAGGGCCATCATCGCGCAGCCCGCCAGGATGGCCAGCGGGATGAGGTGACGCGAGCCAGACGCCGGCGCCGGGCGGGGCTCGCCGAGATGGTCGCTCAAGTCTCAGTTGTCGCAGCAGCGGACCTGCGCGTCGAGGGTGTTGGCGTTGCCGATGGTGGTGAGGCGACGGTAGAAGCACTCCCACCCCGCGGTGCCGATGCGTTGAGAGCGACCGATGGCCACCGTCGTGAAGCCATCACAGCCTCCGGCCATCACGGTCGTTCCCGCGGGACAGGTCGCGGAAGTCGTGCAGCTCGAGCCCTCTGCGCCGCCGAGGCTGCAGCCGGCGCCCTGAACCCAGCTGCAGGTCAGCCCAGGACCAACTGGGCCCTGCGGTCCCTGCGCCCCAGTCGCGCCGACGGGGCCCTGTGGGCCTTGCGGACCTTGCGCACCGGTGGCGCCTTGAGGCCCCTGCGGACCAGCCGGACCAGCGGGGCCAGCCGGACCAGCGGGGCCAGCCGGACCAGCGGGGCCATCGGCGCCCACGCAGTCGTCCACATCGCAGACGTTGTCGACGTTGAGGTCTTCGGTCGCGATGTCGCAAGTGCCGTTCTCGTTCAGATCCCAGCACGACACACCCATCGTTCCGTCCATGCCTGGACTGCCCATCGTACCGTCTTCGCCAGGGTCGCCCATGGCGCCGTCCATGCCATCCTCGCCCGCAGGCCCAGGAGGACCCTCGGCCCCCTCACAACCAACCAAAAACGCCAGCAGAAAAGCTGGCGCCAGCCAAAACCGTGGTTTCGTCATCACTGCTCTCCGAGTTCGCCGATGTGTCAGGCGCCTACAACGGCGCGCCGTTCGCGAAAAGGTCACCTCGGTGCGGTCATGGGGTGAGCGCCCGCGGTCGGACGTCTCGCTCAAGGTTGGCGCTGGCCGTCCGTTCCCTCGACGTGCACCCGTCGGCACTGGGCCCGGCGGCTCGTCCTGAACTGGCACTCCGTCGCCATATGGGGCCGCAACGCCACGAGTCCCCTCTGGGACCGCTAAGCCATCGAAGGAAACGACCATGCACCGCCTCACCGTCCTGGCCGGCGCGCTCGCGCTCGCCGTCACCGCCTGCGCCGCACCCGTCGACGAGGTCCCACCTCTCGGCCACGATTCGGCCCCGCTCCACGACGCCGCGCCACGAGGGGGGCCGGCAGCCGAGCGGCTGACACCTCATGCGTCGGCTGCGTCGGCCAACATCCGCGTGCTCCGGGACCATTCGCGCAGACACACGCTCGACCCCTCGGGCATCGACCCAAACGCCGACCCGGATCCCGACACGAGCCCCCGAAACGACGACCCCGGAGCCGATGGGAGCCTCGACGACGAGGGGCTCTATCCCGACGGGACCGAACCCGATCCGCCTCCAGAAGCAGATGCGCTTCCGGACGGCACGATCCCCGGGGCCCCGCCCGCATCGAATCCACCGTCCTTCGATCCCGATGCACCGTCCCCCGACGGCACCGTGCCCGACCCCAATGCCCCGTCCGCCGACGGCACTGACCCCGATGCCCCCAGCGACGCGCTCGAACCGGCCGAGCCCACCATCGACCCTGCAGACCCCTGCTTCTGGTCCGATGGCACCATCCACCCCAGTTGCCTCCCGTAGCTCGCCCATCAGAACACCAACGGAAGGGTGCGTTGCTTCTGTTTCTTTCGGGAGGCAGCATGAGGCATGGGTCAAGCCGCGATGGCGCTCGCCGCGTGCTCGTCGCTCTTCGCGATGTCGTCCGTCGCCTCCGCCGAACCCGTGGTGCGGCCCGGTCTCGACGGCACGCTGGTCGTCGCAGAGGGGGGCAGCGTGGCGGGGGGGGGCCGCCTTGGCCTCGCCGCGGGCTACAACCTCGAGTTCGACCCCCTGCTCCTCGTCCCCGAGATCGCCGTCAGCGGCGGCGGGTACGGGGGCGAGATCGAAGGAGGTGGCTTCCGGGGCGCCATCGGAATGAGGGCGGGGCTGTCGCTGCGCTACGAGCCGAGCCTTTTTGTGCGCGGCGGGTATGGTCACGACACGATCGAGGGGTTCGGCCGCAACGGCGGATGTGTCCAGGTGGGCGCGGCCCTCGACGTGCGACTGTCGCGTGGGCTCACCCTCGGCCCGGCCCTGACCTACGACGCGGGGCTCTACCCCGGACCGGGACCGGAGGCGCTGTTCGTGGTGCACACCGTGGCCCTCGGCGCGTCGGTGGCCTTTTGGCTTCAGTAGCCGCGCCCTCCCGAGGCGCCGCGACCCCGAGCGTGTTCAGTTGACGTCGACGGTGCCGTCGGCGCGGAGGGTGATCATGGTCGTTCCGGATTGGCGCCGGCAGCCCTCGGTTCGGGCCCAGGTCACCATGAGGGGGAACGACGCGAGAAACCGCTCACGGGAACCGAGGTTCGTCGGCGTGGCGCCGCCGAGAAACCCAGCGGTGATGGTGGCGTCGCCGGGTTCGATGGCCCGCAGCTCGACGCGGTCGAGGTATTGCCCGGTCTGGGTGGCGACGACGTCGAGGTGCACGTCGAGCACGATGGGCCCGGCGGCGGTGGTGGCGATGCGCGCCGGGACGACGACGCGCCGGACCGGTTGACGCGGTTCACCCTTCGGGGGGCCGCCGCGCTCCGGCCCCAACGAGGACGCCTCGAGCAATACTTGTTGGGCGCGCGTCGTCTCTGCCTCACAGGCGGGCCCCGTAGCCACCAGTGCCACCACCGCGAACGCCCGAACCCGGTTCAACGGGGTCATTCGCCTCCCCGCATCGCATTGTGGAGCGCCCTCACGGCGTGGCTCTGGGGTTTGATCACACGCTGGTCGAGCGGCTCCTCGGGAAACGGAGGCAGGGCGGGTGCGGCGGACATCGTCCCCCGAGCTTACTATCCATGCGCATCCGAGGCTCCGTCTCGGGGACCATCTCGGTTTTGTCTACCCCCGCGAGGCGCCCCGACCGCAGCTTGGCGAGACCCGGCTGTACACCGGCGGCCGACCGAGTAGGTTGGAGCGGATGCGACTTTGGATCGGTTTGCTCGTCGGGGTGGTGGCGTGTGGCGGAGGCGGCGATGTGTCCGAGGATGATGGCGGCGGCGGCGCGGCGACCAGCGTTTCCTCCTCCGGAGGAAGCGCCGCGGGCGGCCAAGGGGGGGCGCCCGGAATCGACTTTTCGGCGGTCGAGGCGGCGCTGCAGGCCTCCGACCTCGAGGACTGCGGGCTCATCATTGGCAACCTCGACGGCGAACTCTACCGCACGACCAAGGGAGCCTTCACGCTGAATCAACCCGTGCGCACGGCGAGCGCGGCGAAGTGGCTGAGCAGCGCCGTCGTGCTGCAGCTGGTGGAAGAAGGCGTGCTCGGCCTCGAAGATCGCCCCCAAGACCACCTCTCGTGGTGGACGAGTACGGAAGACGATCTCCGGCGCGACATCACGATCCGGCAGCTCCTCGCGTTCACCTCGGGCTTCGATGGCACCCCCGCCGGCCCCGACGCGGTCGACTGCGTCTCGGACCCCGCGACGACCCTCGACGCGTGCGCCCGCGCCATCCACGACGACGCCAACCGTTTCGTCTTCGACCCGGGCACCAACTTCTTCTACGGCCCCTCCCACATGCAGATCCTCGGCGCCATCGCCGAGGCCGCCACCGGACAGACGTGGAGCGACATCGTGAGCAGTCGGGTCACGATCCCGCTCGGGATGAGCGGCACCGCCTACGGGCGCCCGAGCGCGGCCAACCCGCGGATCTCCGCCGGAGCCGACACCACCGCCGAAGACTACGCCCGCTTTCTCCTCGCGATGAGTCGCAGCGGGTTCGGGGCGTTCGACGCACGCTGGCCGACGACGTTCGGCGACCTCGTGGCCGACAACACCCCGTCGGGGTCCGTCACGCTGGCCTCGACCCCCATCGATGCCTACGGCTACGAGTGGCACTATGGGCTCGGGGTGTGGCGCGAGTGCATCCAGCCCGCGTGGACGACCGAATGTGACGCCCTGGCGGTGGTCTCGTCGACCGGCGCCTTTGGGTTTCACCCGTGGCTGGACACGAGGACGGGGGTGTGGGGCGTCATCGCGATCGAAAGCCTGACCGTGTCGCCCCCGCCGGCGCTTCGCTCCGTCGAGGTCGCCCTCGAGCTGCGGCCCCTCATCGACGCCGCGCTCGCCGCCGCGCCGTGATCGGGCTCTCCGTCGGGTAGGCCACGCCGGCGTGGTAGCGTCGCGACATGGCGATCATTCTTCTCCGCCACGGGCGGGTCGACTACGGAACGATGAGTCTGAACGCGACGGGTACGGCGTTCGCAGAAGAGCTGAAGCGCGTGCTGTCCGACCGGGTGATCGGCCGGATCATCTCGATGGCCCCCGACCGCTGCGTGCAGACCGTGGCGCCCCTCGCCGCCTCCCTCGGCACCCATGTCCAGACGGTGTCCAGCGTTCACGAGATCATCCGGACCATCAACGAGAGCGACTGGGGCGGCGCCGACCTGCTCGTCACATTTCAGTACGCCGTGATGAGCGAGATCTTCTCGCACCTCCGCATCACCCCGCCCGCCACCCGGGACGACGCCTACGGCACCATATGGACGTACGACAAGGCCAACCGGTCGGTACAGACGATCGATACCGGCCTCCGCTGAGCGGCG
>JBCCLB010000100.1:0-23514 GCA_039027095.1 Myxococcota bacterium | reverse complement strand
GCCGGGAGGGCCGCCGTAGCCGCCGCCGCCGGGAGGGACGGCAGCGGCGAGCGCGGGAGACGGAGTAACGCCTTGGGGTTCCATGGCGCCCACCCTACCAGTCCCGCCGTCGACCGAGCGGCCGAGGTGGTCTCGGGCTCAGTAGCGGTAGAACTCGGGCTTGTACGGGCCGTCGACCTCCACCCCGATGTACTTCGCCTGTTCGGGGCTCAGCGTCGTCAGTTTGGCGCCGAGCTTGTCGAGATGCAGACGAGCCACCTCCTCGTCCAGCCGCTTCGGCAGGACGTACACCTTGTTCTCGTACTTCTCGTGGTTTTTCCAGAGCTCGAGCTGCGCGAGGACCTGGTTGGTGAACGAAGCGCTCATCACGAAGCTGGGATGCCCCGTGGCGCACCCGAGGTTCAGCAGCCGGCCTTCGGCGAGGATGAGGACACTCTTGCCTCCGGGGAACGTGTACTCGTCGAACTGAGGCTTGATCTGGGTGCGCTTCACCCCGTCCATGCGCTCGAGCTCGGCCATTTGGATCTCGTTGTCGAAGTGACCGATGTTTCCGATGATGGCCTTGTCCTTCATCTTGGTCATCATCTCGGCGGTGATGATGTCCTTGTTGCCGGTGGCGGTGATGAAGAGGTCGGCCTTGTCGAGCCAGTCTTCGATGACCCCGACTTCGTAGCCCTCCATGGCCGCTTGCAGCGCGCAGATCGGATCGATCTCGGCCACGATCACCCGGCACCCCTGGCCGACCAACGACTGGACGCAACCTTTCCCCACGTCGCCGTAGCCGAACACCATCGCCACCTTCCCGCCGAGCATGACGTCGGACGCGCGGAAAATGCCGTCGACCAAGCTGTGCCGACAGCCGTAGATGTTGTCGAACTTGCTCTTGGTGACCGAGTTGTTGACGTTGATGGCGGGGAAGAGGAGCGACTTGTCGTGCTCCATCTCGTACAGCCGGGCGACCCCCGTGGTCGTCTCTTCGCTGACCCCACGGATCGGCTTCACGAAGTTCTCCCAACGCCCCGGCGAGCGCTTCGCGATGTCGCGCAGCTGGCCGAGAATGACGCCCCATTCGGCCGGCTCCTCGGCGGGTTTGAACTCGGGAATGACGCCCGACTTCTCGTACTCGAGGCCCTTGTGGATCAGCAAGGTCGCGTCGCCGCCGTCGTCGACGATGATGTCGGGGCCGCTTCCGTCGGGCCAGGTGAGCGCCTGGTCGGTACACCACCAGTACTCCTCCAAGGTCTCGCCCTTCCACGCGAACACGGCCGCGCCCTTGGGGGATTCGGGCGTGCCGCCGCGGCCCACCGCCACGGCCGCCGCCGCGCTGTCCTGCGTCGAGAAGATGTTGCAGCTGCACCACCGTACGTCTGCCCCGAGATCCATGAGGGTCTCGATGAGCACCGCGGTCTGCACCGTCATGTGCAGCGAGCCCATGACCTTCGCGCCCTTGAGGGGTTGTTCTTTGGCGTGCCGCTCGCGCAGGGCCATCAGTCCGGGCATCTCGCTCTCGGCGAGGCGGATCTCGTTTCGGCCGAGCTCCCATTGGGAAAGGTCAGCCACCTTGAAGTTTTGCTTGCTCATGTCTCATTGCCTCTCTTCGGTCGTCGCACGGCGCGACCTTTTTTCGGGGTTCGCTCGCCGTCGGCGAGCGTGAAGTCTGGGCCCTCGTTCGAGGGAGCAACCGCCCCCCTGCGCCCGGTCAGCCACAGCCACACGAGGTGTGCGTCGGGGCCCGAGCCATTCCATCGCCCGGGCACGCGACCTCCTTGGAGGTCGACGAGACCCGCCCGGTGCGCGAGGCGCCGGAGCTCCGTTGCGGCGAAGCCGAGCCACAGGTCGGCCTCGCGCTCGCGCAGGGTCTCGTCGCGATGGCTCTCGTAATCGAGGACGACCACGGCGCCTCCCGGTTCAGGACCGTGTCCGGGGGGCGGGGCTGCCAGCGAGACCAAGTCGGCGAAGGCGCGATCGGGCACGGGCGCGTGATGGAGCACGCGGGCGGCAAAGACGGCGTCGGCCCCCCCGGCGACCGCATCGGTGACGTCGCGCCCGTCGAGCTCACCGCGGACGACGTGCACGTTGTCGAAGCCCCGCGCCTCGGCCCGTGCGCGGGCGAGCGCCAATTGCGGCTCGGAGCGGTCGATGGCGACGACCCGGTCGAAGACGGGGGCGAGAACCTCCAGCAAGGCCCCGTCGCCCGTTCCCGCGTCCACGGCGAGCCGTCGCGAGGGCAGCAGGGTCGCGAAGGGCCTCAAATAGGCCGCCAATTCGTCGGGAGGCCCCGCGCGGGAGGCACGGTCGCCCCGCGCGAAGAACTCCCGGGTGGCGCGGTCGCGCGCGGCGAGGATCGCAGGAACCCGCTGGAGGGCGCCGTCCTCGTCGCAAAGCCGCCGGCCGGCTCGCAGCGCGTCGGCCACGACGGGATCGGCGTCGACCTTCGGGGCGAGTCGGAGCAGGACCCACGTCCCCTGCTTTCGGCCCGCCACCAGGCCCGCATCCCGGAGGGCGGCGCAATGGCGCGAGACTTTCGGTTGACTTTGCTGAAGGATTTCCGCGAGCTCGCTCACCCCGAGCTCCGCCTCTGCCGTGAGGCACAGTAGGCGCAGGCGCATCGGATCGGACAAAACCCGATAGAGCTCCCACCGGGGCGGGGTCGGGTCGACGGGCGCGAGAGAGGCCACGAGCGGTGTCTATGCGTAGATGCGAAATTATGCAACCCGGGGGCACGGACCGCGCTCCCGAATCATCGCTTTGGACGCGGCATTTTCCTGGACTCGTGTCGACGACCCGAGTCCTCTTGCTCCGATGACCCGCTCGGCCCGCGCGTTCTGGCTCGGTCGCCGGCCCTACGGGCCCGTGTTGGCCCTCCAACAGAGACTGCACGAAGCGCGGAAGTCGGCGCGGGGACACGATGCGGTGTTGTTGGTAGAGCATGAGCCCGTCGTGACCCGAGGGCGAAACGCCCAGGCCGCGCACCTCCTGCTCGACCCGGATGCGCTCGCGCGGCGCGGCATCGCGCTCTTCGACGTGGGCCGCGGCGGCGACGTGACCTACCACGGGCCCGGACAACTGGTGGGCTACCCCATCGTCGACCTGCGCCCCGACCGGTGCGACGTCCGTAGGTACGTGCGGGACCTCGCGGAAGTCATGGTGCAATTCGCGGGAGCCCACGGCGTCGAGGCGGGCACGGTCGACGGCATGATCGGGGTGTGGGCCGACGAGGGCGCGCCCGACCGATGGGCCGGATCCGCGTGGGCCGAACGCATCGCCAAACTCGGCGCCATCGGGGTCCGATTGTCGCGATGGGTCACCCTTCACGGCTTCGCCTTCAACGTGACGGTGCCTCCCGAGGCCTTCGAGGTCATCGTTCCGTGCGGCATTCGCGGTCATGGGGTCACGTCGCTCCAATCCCTCACCGGCCGCGCCCCCTCCGTCGACACCCTCGCGCGGTCGGCCGCGCCCCATCTGGCCCGGGGACTGAGGTGTGACGTCTCCCCGATCGAAGACTTTGCCGACCGACCCCTCGACGACATCGTCGCCGCCGTGGGTGCCTAGCCACCGCAGCGCCCAGCCACCGCAGATCTGGGCCGCCGACCCGAACGCGTGTACGACGTCGCCATGCCGCATCGCCGCCCCTGGTTCGCCGTCGGTATTCTCGGCGCCGTGACGCTCGCTTCGGCCTGCGGGCCGACGACGCCGGCCCAATATCCCGACGGTGCCGCCGTCGCCTCGTCGCAGCGGACCTGGTGCGCGATGCTCGCAGACCTCGACGGGGAAAAACTCGACGCGTGGGGCTACGCCGAGCCGTGCGTCGCGGCGACGCCGGCCGCCTCGTCGGCCTTCGTGGCGCAGATGACCAAGTGCTACGGCGACACGAAGAAGGGCCTCGGAGACGACGCGCCCGACACCGCGGCCATCATCGACAGTTGTCAGGAAGACATCCTCGTGAACGCCGAGCCGGGCGACGTGTCCGCGACGCGCCTCTACCAGGCGCGATGCTCCCGCAAGGAGCGCTGCGCCGAGGTGTCCCGCGCCTCCTGCGACCAGGTTTGGGAACAGCTCGACGGTCGCACCCGAAGCGCGCTCACCTCCATGTTCAACTTGAGCGCACAAGCCGAGATCGCGAGCTGCCTCGAGGATACGGCGTGTAGCGATGACGAGGAGTCGGTGCTCGAAGCCTGCTACCGCCCGCGGCGCGACGCGTTGGTGTGGCTTCCCCTGAACTACGCCGCCGACGCGCCTCCGGGCGTCACGCCACGTTGACGCCGGCGCGGACGAAAGCGCCGCGGACGACCCAAAACCCGGTGTAGGGTCCCGGGATGACGACGGGAAAGGTCTGGGCGGCCCGGCGCGCGTTGGCGTGTTTGGTCGCAGCGATGGTGTTCGGCTGGGCTGGGGTCGCCTCCGCGCTCGGGTCGGTGCGTACCGACAAGAGTGCGTACGAGGAGAAGGATGGGGTGTGGAAGGTCAAATTCACCATCGACTACGGGCGCAAACCCGACCTCCCTCACGTCCCCATGACGTTCTCGTTCAAGCAGGTGATGATCTACAAGCGGGTGCTCACCGACGAAGGGGGGGATGAGCCCCAGCTCCGCAAGGAGCGCGTCGACCGCGCGACTCCGATCAACGTGCCGATGGACGTCGGTTTCGCGGATGCGAGCGGCACGATGTACAAGGTGACGAAATTCAAGATCAAGCTCCGGCGCGACAACGACTTTGAAGCCGGCGAATACGAGCTGAAGGTCAAAACCTCGAATGGAACATCCGTGGGTCGGCCGCTGCGCTTGCGGCTGAACGGCAAGAACAAGGCGATCGACTACCGCTCCCTCGACTTCGGCGCCTCTCGGCCGAAGCCCACGGCGGCCGCGGACCCAGGGCCGCCAGCGGAGGCGGGGGACGACGAGGCCGACGAGGGAGGCGCCGTGGAGGACATGGGCCCCGACCTGTCGGACATTCCGGACGTCGACGACAGCGAGCTGGACGAGCCCGACGCCCCGCCCGCGGTCGCGCCGAAACAGGGCGGATGCGGCTGCCGGGTCGCGGGAACGCGGGTGATCGAAAAAAACGCACCTGAGGGCGTGCCCCCCTCCTGGCCGCACGGGCCGGTGGCCATCGTCGCCCTGACCCTGGGGGTCGTCGGCCGAAGACGACGGCGCCAGCATCCGCCTCGCGGGGCGGGGCGTCCGTGAGACGAACGCGTCTCTGGCGACCGGCGGCGACGGTCGCGTTCGTGGCGGCCACGCGGACTCTGGTCGGGTGCTCCGGTGACGACGACGGCGACGACGCTGCGGGGAGGCAAGCGACGGCGACGGCCACGGCGACGGCGACGGCCACCGCACCGGCGACCCCGGAAGCGGCGCGCCGGTTCATGGCTGAAGTGAACCGGGAGCTGAAGCAACGGTTCGTGCGACGGGAGCGCGCTGCATGGGTCGCCGCCAACTTCATCACCGACGATACCGAAGCGATCGCGGCGGAGGCCGACCGCGAGACGATGGAGTATCTGACCGCGACCATCGCCGCCGCCACCCGCTTCCAAGGTCTCGACATGCCCCCCGACCTCGCGCGGCAGTTCCACCTTCTCGCGCGAGCGGGAACCCTCCCTGCGCCCCGCGATCCCGAAAAGACCGCGACGCTCGCCCGCATCACCAGTGGGCTTCAGTCAGCCTACGGCAAAGGCAAGTATTGTCCCGCGGCCGAGGGTGCCCTGCGGCGTGAGCTCGCTAAATCGCCCGAGCACGAAGAAGCGCTCGCCTGCGAGACGCCGGGGGAGGCGGGTTCGGGGGTCGCGCTCGGCGTGCTGACCCAGGTCATGGCGCAGAGCAAGGACGAACCCGCCCTGCGAGAGGCGTGGATCGGTTGGCGCAAAGTCGCCCCGCCCATGCGCGAGGACTACGCCCGCTACGTCGCGCTCGGCAACGAGGGAGCGAAGGAAATCGGTTTCGCGGACGTGGGTGAGTTGTGGCGGAGCGGGTACGACATGGCCCCCGACGCCTTCGCCAAAGACGTCGAACGGATCTACGCCGAGGTACGCCCCTTCTATGAGCAGCTTCACTGCTACGTGCGCAACAAGCTCGCCGATCGCTACGGCGAAGAGCTGGTGCCCCGAAACGGTAAGATCCCGGCCCATCTGCTCGGCAACATGTGGTCCCAGAGTTGGGGCAACGTGGAGGCATTGGTTCGGCCGTACCCCGACGCGGCCTCCGTCGACGTGACGGCCGCGTTGAAAGAAAAGAACTACGACGAAGAGAAGATGGTCCGGGTCGCCGAGGGATTTTTTACGTCGCTCGGCCTCGATCCCCTGCCGGATACCTTCTGGGAGCGCTCGCTGTTCAAGAAGCCTCGCGACCGTGATGTCGTTTGCCACGCCAGCGCCTGGGACGTGCACTACAACGACGACCTTCGTATCAAGATGTGCATCCAGCGCACCGGGGAAGAGTTGCGCGTGGTGCACCACGAACTCGGCCACAACTACTATTTCCATTACTACTTCGATAAGCCGGTCCTGTTTCAGCAAGGCGCCAACGACGGCTTTCACGAGGCCATTGGCGACGCGATCGCCCTATCGATCACGCCAGGCTATCTCCAGAAGATCGGGCTCGTGGACGAAGACGCGGCGACCGCGGAGGACCCGGAGGCCGATCTCAACTACCTGATGGCGATGGCGCTGGAGAAGGTGGCGTTTCTCCCCTTCGGCAAGCTCATCGACCAGTGGCGTTGGGACGTCTTTGCCGGCCGCATCGCGCCGGAGAACTACACGAAAGCGTGGTGGACGCTTCGCAATGAGGTCCAGGGGATTGCCGCGCCCGCGCCCCGCACCGCCGAAGACTTCGACCCGGGGGCGAAGTATCACGTCCCGGCCAACGTGCCCTACATCCGCTATTTCCTCGCGTTCATCTATCAATTCCAGTTCCAGCGGGCGCTGTGCAAGGTGGCGGGCTATCAAGGGCCGCTCCACCGGTGCTCGATCTATGGCAACGAGGCGGCGGGGGAGAAGCTCCAGGCGTTGCTTGCGATGGGGGCGAGTCGCCCCTGGCCGGATGCCCTTCAAGCCATGACCGGCGAGCGCGTGGCCGACCCCGGTGCGCTCCTCGAGTACTTTCGTCCCCTTCGCGCGTATCTCGAGGCGGAAACGCGAGGTACGACCTGTGGGTGGTAGGAACCCGATCGGCTGGCTAACCTCGGGGTCGAGACCATGAACCAGCGACGCATCTTGGGTTGGGTGTTCTTCATCGCCGTCATCGTGGGGCTGAACGTCGCCGCGAAACACTTCGGGTGGGGTCTGACCTTCTTTTGACCCGCGGACGACGGCGCACCGCGTCGGCCTTGCGGGGAGGATGGCGGCTGTCACCTCGAGAGCAGCGGGTCCTCGATGCGCTGTTTGCGTTATCGGCCGGGCACTGGGCGGTTCGATCGTTGGCGCTGCGTCCCGAGGGGTTCACGGTGGTCGGGGCGACGCTGGGCGCACTGAACCTCGTCGCCGCGGTGCTCTTCCTGCGGCGTTCCCTTCCCCGAGCCCACGCATCGGCGCGGGACGTGGCGCTCTGTCTCGGCTCGGTCGCGCTCGGGGGCGGGGCGCTTGCCCTCGCGCCTCCATTCGACCGGTGGCCGGGGCCCGCCGAGGTGGGGTTCGCCCTCGCCGGAGGGGCGACCATCGTCGCCTTGTCGGGGCTGGGGCGGAGCTTCGCCGTACTCCCCTCGCGGCGCCGGCTCGTCACGCGCGGTCCCTACCGATGGGTGCGTCATCCCGTCTACGCCGCCGAGTCCCTGATGGTCGTAGCAGCCGTCACTGCCGGTCCGGCGTGGGAAACGGTGGCGGTGGCGGCAGGCGCCATCGGGCTTTTGGTGGTGCGTATTCGGATCGAAGAGCGCTTTCTCACGGCGGTGGACGCTGCCTACGCGACGTACTGCCAACGGGTGCGATATCGGCTCCTTCCCGGGGTTTGGTAGGCATTGCCGGCGCTGGTCGAAGCCGGTAAGTCCTCACGCCCATGAAGAAGCCCGAGCCCGGCCTCTACCGCACGACCCAGCCT
This sequence comes from Myxococcota bacterium, assembly GCA_039027095.1. Lineage (GTDB taxonomy): Bacteria > Myxococcota_A > Polyangia > Polyangiales > Polyangiaceae > JAPYTK01. The sequence continues at coordinate 15,487 of JBCCLB010000100.1, read as the reverse complement.
TACCCCGGCAAAGAAGATGACTTTCCCGCCGGCGTCCTCGTCTACATCGGTACCCCCGAGTCGGGGATGCCCTTCGTGGTGCGACCTGGCGCCAACCGAAACAATCGCTGGTTCTGGGGCGAGCCCACCACGCCGCTGCGGGCGCTCGGCTGGACCGAGAGCCTCAAGAAGCTCCCGCCCGAAGGCTTCTACACGCTGCCCGAAGAGCTGAGCTTCGATGGGGGGGGGCGGTGGCTGAAGAACGCCGTCGTGCAGCTCGGCTACAACGAGGAAGGCAAGGGCATCATCTTCGTGGGTGAGCAACACGAGGGCGAAGACCGAAACGTGCTCGTCTTCTCAGACCGGGGACGGCTCGTCGATGACGGATTGCTCGGTCGCCTGGTGTGGGCGCCCATCCTCCCGGTGCGCAAAGACGACGACGGTTGAGCGGACGGCGCGAACGACGCATCAGCGAGATTCCAGACCCTCGGTGATTCGATCGAGGGTCAGCACCGCGCGCTCCTCGACGTCGCTCTGGGCGACATGCACGGTAAATTCGAGCGCCCAGTCGCGTTGGTCGTCGGGGTCGACGAGGGTCTGCCGGACGGTCCAGCGGTCGGGCGCGGATTGCACGTCGAAGTACTGAGGACCTCGGGCGCGGCCGTCCATGCCCATCGCTTCGTGCGCCGCAAAGAACGGCGCGAGGGCCATCTCGAGTCGGTCGGGGGTCCACTCCGGGCCATCGGGAGGAGAGAGGACCTGGGCGCTGGCTTCCTCGTAACGTCGAAGCGCGAGCGCGCGGACGACACGAAAAGCCGCATTGCGGACGGCAACGGTGAACGCCCGCGTGTCCGTCGAGAACCCTCTCGCCGCTTCCTCTGGTTCCTCGTCGCCATGGTCGTCCGGGTTGGGGTCGCGCTCGGGGCTCACCTCCGGATGTTTCATGCGCTCCCACTCGTCGAGGAGGCTTGCGTCGACCCCCCTTACGAGGCCCGCAAAGAAGTCGATCATGTCCTCGATCGCTTCCGTTTGGGCCCAGCGGGGAACGCTCTGCACCAGCGTCTTGTAGACGTCCGAGAAGTAGCGCAGTACCGTGCCTTCGCTTCGCTCCAACTTGTAGTCGATGACGAAGCCGTCCAGGTCTACCCCCGCTTCGTACAACTCCCGCGCGACCCCCTTGGGTGCGATCGCATCGCCTCCGAGCCAAGGATTTCGGGCCGCAAAAGCGTCGTAGGCGCCGTGGATCAGCGCTGCATTGGGCTTGGGGTAGTCGAGCTTCTCCAACTCGGCCATACGCTCTTCGTACTCCAACCCATCGGCCTTCATCGCGGCCAGCGCGTCCCGTTTGATGCGGTCGAGTTGCTTTTTGAGGATCACCGACGGGTCCTCGAGGATGGCCTCGACGAGGCTCAGCACGTCCAGGGCGTAGGTGTCGGCGCTCGCGTCGAAGACCTCCAGCGCCGCGACGACGAAGAGCGAGAGGCTTTGATTGAGCGAGAATTCGTCCTGCAGGTCGACGTTGACCTCGAGGTTCCGCAGGTGCGGCGCGTCGGGCCGAGGAACCAGCGATACGATGTCGGCGTCGGCCAACGACCGAAGCATGCCGATGGCGCGGATCGCGTGACGGTGCTTGGCCGCATCGCGGTCGTGGCAGTCGCGGATGAGCCGCTTCATCGCATCGCAGCCACCCTCGGGGCGGCTGAGGACGTTGAGGAGCATGGCGTGGCTGACGCGAAACCGAGAGGTGAGGGGCTCGGGGGTACCGCCCACCAGCTTGTCGAAGGTCGCCTCGTCCCACATCACGAAGCCGTGGGCGGGGGGCTTCTTTTTGACGATGCGGCGGAGCTTCGCCTTGTCGCCACCCGCCTTGGCTTCCAGCCGGCGGTTCTCGACCACGTGCGCGGGCGCGAGCGCGACGACGGTACCGTGGTCGTCGTAGCCCCGACGTCCCGCCCGGCCGCAGATCTGCTTGAAGTCGCGGACGGAGAGGATCCGCATCTTTTCGCCATCAAATTTGCAGAGCTTGGTGAGCAAGACACTGCGGATCGGAACGTTTACCCCGACGCCGAGCGTGTCGGTTCCGCTGATGACTTTGAGGAGGCCGCGCTTGGCCAGCCGCTCTACCACCCGGCGGTAGCGGGGGAGCATGCCGCCATGGTGAATCCCGATCCCGTGACGGACGAAGCGTTGGACCGTCTTGCCGTACGGTGAATTGAAGCGGGTGCCCTGAAGCGACGTGGCGATGGCGCGCTTTTCGTCCTTACTCGCCAAGTTGATGCTGGTGAGGCTCTGCGCCTCCTCGTGGCAGGCCTTCTGGGTGAAATTGACCAGATAGATTGGGGCCTCGCCGTCTTCGATGAGCTGCGCCACCGCCTCGTGGAGCGGGTCCTCCCGGTAGTGAAACGTCAGGGGGACGGGGCGTTGGTCGCTCGTGACGACCACGCTGGGGTGACCGTTGCGGGCCGTCATCGCCTCCAGGATGGGGGCTACGTCGCCCAGGGTCGCACTCATCAGCAGAAAGCGACATTGGGGCAGGGTCAGCAACGGAATCTGCCACGCGACCCCGCGGTCGCGGTCTCCGTAGAAATGGAACTCGTCCATCACGACGTAGGACAGGTCGGCGGCGGCGCCCTCGCGGAGGGCCCGGTTGGCGAGGATCTCGGCTGTGCAGCAGACGATGGGGGCGCCGGGGTTGACGGTCGCATCGCCGGTCAGCAGCCCGACGTTGTCGGGGTGGAATTGCGCGGCGAGCGCGAAGAACTTCTCGTTGACGAGCGCCTTGACCGGGCTCGTGTAGAACGAACGACGATCTTCGCACATCGCCTTGAAGTGAAGGGCGACGGCGACGAGAGACTTGCCGCTCCCGGTCGGGGTGTTGAGGATGACGTTCTTGCCCGCGAGCAGTTCGAGCAGGGCTTCTTCCTGGGCCGGGTAGAGTTCGAGGTTCGCGTCCGCCACGTGACCGAGAAAGCGGTCCATGACGTCGTCGGGGTCGAACGCTGTCGTCCCCAGGTCCGGGAGACGCGAGAGCAGGGAGGGGGACGTGATGGTCACGATAGCCAGGAGGCGCGGAAACTTGGCCCGTCCGCGCGACAATTGGGACTGGTGCCAGCATCGTGGTGCAAGCGAATCAGCGCAAGTCGGCCGCCGGGAGTCCGGCGGCATCGGGAGCCGGGGCGTACGGCCTGAGCGCCGACACGGTGTCTCGGGGGCGGTACGCCCTGATCGCGCCGTTGGCGCGCGGGGGGATGGCCGATGTGCACCTCGCCCGGGACACGGCGACCGGCGCCGAGGTGGTCATCAAGCGGGTGCGGAAAGACCTGCCGGCCGATGCTGGCTACGACCGGCTGCTCGTCGCCGAGGCGCAGCTCACCCGGTCGTTGCGCCATCCCAACGTCGTCGATGTCCTCGACCACGGACGGGACGGCGCCACGAGTGAGCCGTTCATCGTGCTCGAGTACGTCGCCGGTCTCGATCTGCACCAACTGTTGCGGGTGTGTTCGCGGCGCAAGATTCGCTTGCCGCTCGCGCTTCGTCTCGCCGTCGTCACGGGGCTCCTGTCCGGAGTGGCCTACGTGCACCGAGCGCGCGACGGTGATGGCCGACCCTTCGACATCGTGCACCGCGACATCTCGCCCGCGAACGTCCTCGTCAGCTTCGATGGCCGGGTGAAACTCTGCGACTTCGGCATCGCGACCGCCACCGTCATGCCGGACGTCCCTGCCACCTCGGGCATCGAGGGCAAGGCGAGCTACATGAGTCCCGAGCAGGCGCGCGGTGAGCCCCTCGACGGGCGCTCTGATGTGTATTCGGTCGGGGTCTTGCTGTGGGAAATGCTCGCGGGCCGTCGCATGAGAAAGAAGCAGGGGACGACGTCGCGGCTCGTACGCGCCGCCCGCGGCGAGGTCCCGCCCCTCAGTGTGCGCGGCTTCGAAGGCGAAGCCGAACTCCACGCCATTGTGAGGCGCGCCCTCGCCGTCGACCGAGAAGATCGTTTCCGCAGCGCCGCCGAATTACGCGAGGCGTTGATGCGATGGGGTGAGCGGCCGGGCTGCGAGGTCGGGGACGCGCGCGCCCTCCGTCTCTTTCTGGCCGCCGAACTCTCCGAGGTGAGGCGAGAACAGCGCGCGGTACGCGACCGTGCATGCGCCGAAGTCGATCCCAACGTGTGGCGCCCTGATGCCGACGACGACCGCGCGACCCCCTCGCATTCCGGTCCGCGGCGCCGCCGCGCGGTGACCACCGTCCCCTCGTCCCCTCGGCGCGACCGGCGCTGGGTCATTGCCGCCGCCGCCGCCGCCGCCGCGCTGGCATCGTACGGCATCGCGAGCGCCGTGCAGTACCTTCTGCTTGGTTGAAACCTCACTTGAGGTCGCGGGCGCCGTACTTTTGCTCGTACTCTTCCTGGAAGAAGAACTTCGACGCGCCAAATGCGGGGCGCAGGTGATTGAGCCACGTGGCTTCGGGGTCGAACGTGGCAAAAAAGGGTCGCTGAACCCAATGGCTTTCGCGCGCTTGGATGAAGCGTAAGACGAAGACCTTTTCCCCCGCCACCTCGGCGACCCCTTGGATCTCGACCTTCCCGGGACCCGCGCTCATCGACGGACCGCGCGCGGTGCGCCCGAGGCCGCTGACATGTCGCACGGCCTCGCGATAGATCTCGTACGCGCGGGCGAGGGGCACCTCGAAGTAGCAGCGAGCCCCCGTATCGCGCTCCACGAACATATAGTACGGGACGATGCCGAGCTGCAGTTGCCGTCGCCAATTGTCGTTCCACGTCCGAGCGTCGTCGTTGATGTGACGAAGCAATGGCGCTTGGGCGCGGATCACGGCGCCCGTGGCCCGAATGCGCTGGACCGCCCGCTCCGCCACCGACGGTCCGAGCTCGTGGGGATGATTGAAATGGGCCATGAAGGCGAGGTGCTTCCCCGCGGCCACGACGCGCTCGAAGAGACGAAGCACGTCGTCGGCATCGCGATCGCTCACGTACCGGTGGGGCCAAAATGTGAGCGATTTACTTCCGATGCGAACGTTCTGGATGTGCTCCAGGCGTGGGTCGAGCAGCGCTTCGAGATACGGCGCGAGGTTTTTGGTCTTCATGACCATCGGGTCTCCGCCGGTGATGAGGACGTCGGAGACCTCGGGATGCGCCGCGAGGTAATCGGCCAGTCGTTCGGACTCCGAGGAGGCGAACTTCAGCTCTTTGTCGCCAATGAACTGAGCCCACCGAAAACAAAAGGTGCAGTAGCTGTGACACGTCTGGCCCTGGGTCGGGAAGAAGAGAACCGTTTCGTCGTACTTGTGCTGAACTCCGGGGAGCGGGACGCCGTCGAGGCGGGGCACGTTGTTCTGTTTTTGCCCCGCGGGATGCGGGTTGAGCGCCGCCCGGATGCCGGCGGCGATGGCCTTGATCTCGGGCTTGGGCGCGTCGCGGCGAAACGCTTCAGCCATGGCGGTGAAATGCTCTTCGGCCAGCATGCCCCGCTGGGGGAACGTGAGCTGGAAGACCGGGTCATCCGGCACGCGCGACCAGTCGATGAGCTCGTCGATCACGTAGTCGTTGACGCGAAAAGGAAGGACGGTGGACACGACCTTCATCTCGAAGCGTCGTTGTTCCGAAAGCGCGGCGACGGGGGCGATTTTGTCGAGCTGGGGCGTGGAGTACGCTCGAAAACGGATGGCGGCGGCAGCGGTCGACGTGACGTCGGGGCGTAGACGGGACCGGGTGGGTCCCGGCGCAGAGGCCAGAGGCGGTTCTCGTCGGGCCCCTCCGCGACCCGGCGTGGGTGCGCAAATGGGGAGTGATTTCAAGGAGTGGTCTCCAATTGTGTGCTCATCGGTCCGCGACATCCACGATCCCAGCGTTTCCCTCTGCGGTGCCTGCTCACGAATGAAATTCCGAGCACCCATTGAGCGCGGGCGGCGTTGGCGCGGCCAGGGCCGGCGGGTGGGTTGCGCCCCCTCGTTTACGCGTCCAAGCCTATTCGTGCCGTTGGTATTGTCAACGAGCCCCGACACGTCGTAAGCGCCCACGGGCAGGTCACATGTCTTCCCAAGCCATCCGCGGCCAAGCTACCGCCATCGAAACGCTCCGGCGTGCCCTGCGCTCGGGCCACGTGCATCATGCCTACCGTTTCGAGGGCATCGCCGGCGTCGGAAAGGAACGGACCGCGCTCGCCTTAGCCCAGGCGCTGCTCTACCCCGAACTTGCGGAGGTGGCGTTCTCGGGGTCTGCCGGCGAGAGAGGCCGACGGGTCACGACCTTCACGGAAGGACCACCTTCGGTTCCCATCCACCCCGACGTCACCCTCGTGGCGCGCGGCCTCTACCCGCCAGAAACGATCGGCGGGAAACGGGAAGCGCAAGAAATTTCCGTCGAGCAGGTCCGGCGGGTCGTTCTCTCCCGCGTCGCCTACGCGCCCCATGAGGCTCAAGCGCAGGTGTTCATCATCCGTGACGCGGACCAGCTCAGCATCAGCGCCGCCAATGCCCTCCTGAAAACGCTGGAGGAGCCGCGCGCAGGAACGCACTTCATTCTCCTCACCTCCCAGCCCGAGCGCTTGCTCGATACGATTCGGTCGCGCACGCTCCCCGTGCGCTTCGGGCCCCTGTCAGAGGAGGTCTTGCGGGAGATTTTGGTCGCGCAGGGCGTCGCCCCGGCCGAAGCTGCCGCTGCGGCTGCGCTCGCGGGGGGAAGCGCGGAAGTTGCGCTCGAGGCGAGTGCACGTCCGGACAGCCCGGAGCGAGCCGCTTTCGTGGACGCGGTCATCGCGGCCATGAAAGGCCCAGGGACCGCCGCGGGGGTCATTTTGGGCGAGGGAACGCGACGGGAACGGGCCGACGTCGTGCTCGACTTGGAGGCGCTCGCCGCCTCCGTCGTGGGCCGGGCGCGAGGCGCCGTCGCGCGCGGGGATGACACCCGCGCAGAGGGGTGGGCGCGCCGGCATCAACTGGTTCTCGACGCCATCGACGCCGTGCAGCGGAACGGGGCCGTCAACGTGGTCGTGGCCAGCCTCGTCGCCTCGCTCCAACGCGGCGACCAACGACGGCCCGGCGAGAAGCCACCGGTCGTGGTCACCCGCCGTTAAGCCTCAGCTCTGGCGCGACACGCGCCCGAGCGCCTCGAACGCATCGTCGGACACCGCGCGACCGTACCAGGCCGCAACGCGGCCAGAATGCAGAAGCGCGACGGCTTCATCTTGCACCTTGCCTCGGTAGCGGACGAAGACCGCTTCTCCGTCGACGGCATCGTCGTGGGGGCGGCCGATGCGTTCGATGGTCACCGGCAGAATCCCCACGCGGTCGAGGAGGAACCCATCGATCTCGATGCGAGGGGGGGGCGAACGCGGCAGGGTGAGCGGTACTGTCTCCAACCAGAGGAGCGTGCGGTCGGGTGGGGGCAGAGCCACCGTCGCCTGACCCGCTTCGGCGCCGTCGCCCAGCAGCACTGCGGCCTGAATCACGCCTCCCGCCCGCAGAAGCATCCCACTACGCGGCCACCGCGTCTCGTCGCCGACCTGGATGACGTCGTCGAGGTACGCCGGCAAGTCGCTCGAGTCGTCGTCGGGCTCGCCGTCCGTCGCCGTTTCCTCCGCGTCGGCCGCCGGGAGGGCGGGGCGCGGGGAGGGGGATGATGCGAGCAGGCGACGGCGGAGGACGGTCGTCGCGGCGACCGCGCTCGCGCCGCATGCCGCGGCGAGGAGACCGAAAACGAGAAAACTCACCGCGCCTTCCCGACCACGACCGTGGCGACACTGCGAGGTATGCGATAAGTCCTTGGGCGCCCGTACCGCTCGCTCATGTCTCGTCCGCTCCACCCTCGCCCGCGCCGTACGGCCTTCGGCGTCGCCTCGCTGCTGATCTTCACGGCCCTGACGCTCGTAGCGCCCTCCGTCGGCGCCGACCAGTCGCCGACGGAAGAACAGCGGGCACCGCCGCCCGTCATGCTGCGCATCATCGCCCCCTCCGCACGTGGCCTCTGGCTCCTCCGCCTCGACAATGTGGGTGATGACGCGGTCCGTCTCGCGGCCGACGCGAGGCTTCTGCGCCTCGAAGTCACGGCGCCGCAGCCGGCCCGTGAGGAGGGCAGCCCTGCGCGAACGCGATGGCGACCCCCTCCCAAGACAACCGTGTGTGATGGCCCATCGGCGTTCGGGCTCACCGACCGCTTTCCTGGTCGCCGGGAGTTGGTCCTCGCGCCTGGGCGCTCCTACGTGGAGGAGTTCGACCCTCGTCTCATTTGCTTCGGCAAGGACGCGGCGTCTCTGGTCCCAGGGGCGCGCGTGAAGGTCCACTACGGCTGGACGCGGTCGGCGAAGGCGCGCCGAACGCCGTTCGTCGCCGACGGCGCAGACCGGCCCCGGAGATATCGCCCGCTCGAGCGTCTCGAGGCGCCCACGATGGTGCTCAGCCACGGTTCGCCGGTCGTGTACGGGCCCGCGCCCGCTCGGCTTCTCTCCGGTTCTCCGGCTTCCTCGAGGTCGACGCCGGGAACGCGGCGGCGCGGCGCCTCGTCGCGGACCGGGGGCGCCCGCCCGCCGCCCTCCGAGCCCCTCGATGGCGAAGACCTTCAGCCTCGTTCGGCGGTAGAGGCGAGTGTGTACTACCGGCCGCGGCGCGCGCCCTCGGGTCGGGTTCAACGACGTCCGCGCGACGCGCTGGGGGCCGCCCTCACGCTGACTGCAGATCATTTCGCCGATGGCGCCATGGCTTCCGACCTGCGCCTGAGTGTCCAGGCGCACAACACCGGCGAACGACCGGTCTTCGTGGCGCTCCGTTCGCGCATGTTGTCGTTTCGCGTGCTCACCCCGTCGGGTCGCATCGTGACGTGCGACCGCCAAAGCATGGGACACCACGTGCCGCGCGATCTCTTCGGCGTCCTCCAGCCCGGAAAGCACAAGCACCTGAACGTTCGCCTCGCGGAAGTGTGTCCTCCGCGCGTCTTTTCGCGGCCTGGTCTCTACGGCATCGTGCCTACGCTCCATGCGGATGCCGACGGCGCGGAATACGGGCTCTCCGCCTTGACCGGGGTGGTGACGGTGCGTGACGAGGGCGCCGTGGGCGGCACCCACGTGGCCACCGACGACATGACGCTGGTCCGCGTGACCCGAGGACGCAGGCCCGCCTACCGGAGCCCTCCTCGCTCGTTGCCTACCCGGATCATCGCCTCCGCGCCTCCGGAGGCGGCGGCGGTCGCGCCGTGAGCCACCGTCGCGGGGGGGCTGGCCGTTGAAGAGGGGCGAGCGGTCGAATCGGGCAGGATGACCTAGCCTAGCTGTCGACGGGGGAGGCCGCGAGCGCCCGCCGAACGTGGGCTTGAACCCGACTGAGAATCCGCGTGAGTTCCGCGCGGTCGTCCGCGGGAAGACCCGCGAGCCCATCACGGAAGATTTCCATCGGCTCGACCTCGATCTCGCCGGCCAGGCGATGTCCCTTGTCCGTGAGCCTTATGAGGACGATGCGACGGTCGCTGTTCGATCGTTCCCGCTTGACCCAGCCGTCGCGCACCATGCGGTCGATGATTCCGGTCACGGTGCTGTTTCGGGCCTGGATACGCGACGAGAGGCCCGAAAGCGACAGGTCGCCGAATTGCTCCAGCAACTTGATCACGGTGAGCTGAGGGCCCGTGAGGCCGAAGGCTCGTGCCTTGGTCTTCGTGAGCCGACGTGACTCTGTGTACAGATAGACCATCGTCTCGATGATGGCGTCGATGTCCGACCCGTCGGCGCGAGGTCTGGAATCTCCCATGGTGACCCGCGAGGCTACGAAACGGATGCGTCGCGTCAAGGCGTAGCGGGCGGATCGAGGCGGTCGAGTTCTTCGAGCGCGGCGACGACCCGGGGATCGGTGGGGTCCAGGGCGCGGGCGCGCTCGATGGCGGTCCGCGCGGCCTCGAGTTCGCCGCGCCGCGCGCGGGCGTTGCCGAGGTTGATCCAGGCGCTGGCCAAGGAGGGGTCGCGCCGGGTGGCTTCGCGGTACGCGGCGAGCGCTGCATCTCCTTCGCCTTCCGCCTCCAAACAGAAGCCGAGGTTGTTGCGGTACGTGGCGCGCTCGGGGTCGAGGGCGACGGCCCGCTCCAGGTGGGGACGCGCGCTTTTCGGATCGCCATCTTGAAGGTACGCGGTGCCGAGATTGCTCGCGTGCTTGGCCACCTCTGGGGCGAGCTGCCGCGCCCGGTCGTACGCGACGATCGCGTCCACGACCCGACCCACCTGAATGAGGGCCGTCCCGTGGTTGGCGTGGCGCTCGGCATCGTCGGGGTCGAGTTCGGCCGCGCGGGCGAGGGCGTCGACGCCGGCGGGGCCTCGTCCGTTGAGCAGCAACGCGAGGCCCATCGCCGACTGGGCCTCTGCGTCCCGGGGGGCGAGGCGAGCGGCGGCCTCTAGAGGCGCCAAGGCCTGGGCGAGGCGGCCGAGGACGAGGAGCACTCGCCCGCGTTCGAGCTGGGCCGGGGCGTGATTGGGCCCGAGGCCCACGGCCCGGCGCAGCCAGCGTGCCGCCTCCATCGCCTCGGGGCTCGAGGGCGCCGCGTTGACGCCCTCGGGGATGTTGGCCGCGGCGAGCTGACTCCGGGCCATGCCCACCCACGGCGCTGCGTCCTCGGGTGCCTTCTCCGCGGCCGCGGCGTACGCGACCGCCGCTTCCTCGTAGGCCCCCCGGGCGTACGCGGCGTCACCGCGCGCCAGATCTGCGTCCGCGGGACGGCCATCGCCTCGGGCGAGCCCCGGTCGCAGCGCACCTTCAGGCCCCACCCCATCGGCGGAACCTGGGGGTGGCGCCTCGGTCTCGCCTCCTCTGACCGCGGTCGCCGTCGTGGCGGCGGGACCCGTCGTCCGCGCCCGCCCGCCCTCCAAGACCCCCGCCGGGCGCCGAGAGGACGCGCCCGCGCATCCGAACGCGGGGGTCGCGGCGACGACCAAGATGAGCCGCGCAACGAACCTCGCTTCTCTCTCGCGGCGTGCTGTCGCCGCCGCTCGGCCCATCGCGTCACCGCCACGTCTCGGGCGGCTCACGATGCCGTGGCCGTGGCGTCGGTGGTGTACGGCTGTTCGCTGTGCTCCGTGCCGTCGTAACGCAGAAGAATCGACTTTTTGTCCATCACGGTGACGATGCCGACCGGACGTTTCCAGCAGCGGCAAAGGGCTTCGAGCGCGGCCTCGGCGTAGTTCTTTTGGAGGTCGATTCCCATGTGGTCGTGCTGAAGCAGCAGCTCGCCCCGGTTTTTGTAGTTGGCGTCGATCACTTCGATGATCGGGTTGCCCGAGTTCGTGAGCTGAAAGAGGAGCTTCTCTTTCACTTCGCGGAATTGCCGTGATTCGATCTCGAAACGTCCGCTCCGCCCTGAGTAGCCGAACGTATAAAGCTTGTGCTCGGCCACGAATTCTTCGGTAAGAAACTCGTCGATAAACGTGACATCGTTGTAGAGGGCCCGGACCTGGAAGATCTTCTCTCGGCCGAGTCCGAGCTTCATGTCCCAGCTCCGCTTGTGGTCGAGGTTGTCGCACTCTTCCCACTCGCGGCCGAATTGTCCTCGGTCCCAGCGGTCTTCGATGTGGCGGTACAGCTCCACGCCGAGCTTGTAGGGATTCAATTGACCGGGGGCGGTGGCCAGGACCCCGGCGTTTCGGTCGGCGTAATCGATGATCTCGGCCGCCGTGAGGATCTTCTCCGTCATCATCTTCGAGTGCCAGTAGCTGGCCCAGCCCTCGTTCATGATCTTGGTCTGCATCTGCGGCACGAAATAGTACGCCTCGGTTCGGATGATCGTGACGATGTCACGTTCCCATCGTTCGAGCGGGGCGTGCTCCAACAAGAAGGCGAGGACGTCGCGTTCCGGCTCGGAGGGGAAGCGTCGTTCTCGCTCCCGTTCCGCCTCGAGCTTTTGCTTCTGCGACTGAATGTACGACTCCGGGTTGATGTAGCTGTCCATGTAGTCCTTCGCCTGGAGCCGAGGGACTTCGACGGGCATCGTTTCTTCCGTCTCTTCTTTGACCTCCCGTCGGCCCCGAAAAGGAGAGCGGGGGTCGATGAGATTTTCGAGGGACAGGCAGTGATCGATGAAGCTCTCGACCCGGTCGATGCCGTGACGGTCGATGTGACGAGCGACGCGTGAGCCGTTGTTGGCCATCTTGTCGATCCACTTGCGGTTCGGGTCGTAGTCGGCCGCCCGCTGGCTCGGGTCGACGAACTGACCCATCATGTCGAGATCGGTTGCCCGGAAGGCGAAGTTGTTTTTGAAGAAGTCGACGTGGCCGTAGACGTGCGCCATCACGAGGCGTTGGTCGGTCAGCGAGTTCCCCTCGAGAAGGTAGGCGTACGAGGGGTTGTTGTTGATGACCATCTCGTAGATGCGGGAGAGCCCATACTCGCTAGACTTGCTCAAACGCTCGTATTCCATGCCGAATCGCCAGTGTGGATAGCGAGTCGGGAATCCTCCGAAGGCGGCAAGCTCGTCCATCTGATGGTATTTCACCATCTCGAATACGGTCGGGAAAAAGTCGAGACCGTATTCCTCCGCGACGCCCCGAATGCGGTCTTGCTCGACCCTAAGATAGCGAGGGAGCCGGGTCTTGAGTGCGAATTGGCTCATCGGTCAGTGTCCCTTCCCCAAGAAGTCCTTGATCGAGCCAATGATGGCCTCCTTGTTCGGGATCTCGCACATGACGAGTTCGGGGACGTCGTCGAAGTGCTCGCGCAGGTCCTTGATGAACTGGCCCGAACCGTAGGGACTCTCGACCTGGCCGTAGGCGAACATGTTCGACCATGGAATGAGGTCCCGCTTCAGGATCTCGACGCAGGCCAAGGTGTCGTCCATCGACCAATTGTCACCGTCGGAGAAGTGGAACGGATAGATGTTCCACTCGGAGGGGGGGTAGTCGGCTTCGATGATGCTCTTGCAGAGCTTGTAGGCACTGCTGATCATCGTGCCTCCACTCTCCCGGGTCGAGAAGAACGTGTCGCGATCCACTTCACGGGCGACAGAATCGTGAATGATGAAGCGAGACTCGAGCCCCTCATACTGCTTCGAAAGCCACGCATCGAGCCAGAACGATTCGATCCGTACGATCTCCTTCTGCTCATCCCCCATCGAACCCGATACGTCCATCATGTAGAGAATGACCGCGTTGGCGACGGGTTCCTCGGTGGTCTTCCACGAGCGGAAGCGCTTGTCTCCCGGAGTGGGGATGACCACCGGGTTACGTGCGTTGAAGGTGCCGGTGATGATCTGTCGCTTGAGGGCTTCGCGGTAGGTGCGCTTGAAGTGTTTGAGGGATTCGGGCCCGACACGCCGGATGCCGGTGTAGCGGTCGTGCTTTTGGTTGAGACGGCTTTCGCCCTTGGGTTGGATGTCGGGGAGCTCGAGCTCTTCGCCGAGAATCTCGGCCAGTTCGTCGATCGAGACGTCGACCTCGATCGCGTGGTCTCCTTCGCCTTGCCCGGCCTTTCCCGCGCCCGGTTGATCTTGACCGGGGCCCACGGGGTCGCCGACATCGCCTTGCCCCTGGCCGACCCCGCCTTTCTGTTGGTCGCTGAACCGGAACCGCGGGATATCGATGTGCGGAATGGGAATGCTGACCCGGTCCTTGCCTTGGCGGCCGATGAGCTCACCTTTGGAGATGTATTTTCTCAGGTTCTTGCGGATCCGGCCGCGCACGATGTGCCGGAATCGCGCGTGGTCCTGGTCAATTTTGAGCGCCACGACGTCAGCGTAGTACAGGGGATCGGGCGTCGGTAGGTCGTCGTCGCCTCGTGGTTACACCGCGTCAGGCTAGGCGCCACGATTGGCTCGGTCGTCGGCCACCATTTGGGCCAGGATGTCGATCATGTCGTCGACGCCCTCGTGGGTGGCGGCGCTCAGGGGATGGAGCGTTCGTCCCGTTTCATGCAGGAACGCCTCGGCGAGCTGAGGGTAGGCGTCGCGAACCTCGGGGAGATCGGCCTTCGAGAGCGCGACGACCTCGGGCCGGACGGCGAGGGCGGGGTCGAAGCGCTCGAGCTCTCGTCGGAGGGTGCGATAGTCGTCGAGGGGGTTGCGCTCCGGGTCGGGATCGATCGTCACCAGGTGGAGGAGCGCGCGGGTGCGCTCGACGTGCTTGAGGAAGCGATGTCCGAGGCCCGCGCCGTCGGAGGCCCCCGCGATGAGGCCCGGGATGTCGGCGACCACGAAGGTCGTCCCGCCGCGTCGCGGTCCCCCGCCCACCTCCACGACGCCTAGGCTCGGGGTGAGGGTGGTGAACGGGTAGTCGGCGATCTTGGGACGGGCCGCGGACACGACGGACACGAAGGTGCTCTTGCCTGCGTTCGGAAACCCGAGGAGACCGACGTCCGCGAGGACCTTCAACTCGAGTCGGATCGACCGGCGCTCCCCTGGGGTTCCGGGCTGTGCTTTCCGCGGCGCGCGCTCGGTGGGGGTGGTGAAGCGTATGTTCCCCCACCCGCCCTTGCCGCCGGTGGCGACGACGAACGTCTGGCCGTGGGTCAGCACATCGCCGATGACCATCTCTCGGTCGAGGTCGAAGATCTGGGTGCCGACGGGGACCCGAACGACCTTCGACTTGCCGGCGCGACCGTACTTGTCCTTCCCCTGTCCGTTCTGGCCACGCTCGGCCTTGAGCTTTCGCGCGTACTTCAAGTCGAGGAGCGTCGACAGGCCCTCATCGCCCTCGAAGACCACGTCGCCCCCGCGGCCGCCGTCGCCGCCGGCGGGGCCGCCGAAAGGTACGAACTTCTCGCGCCGAAAGGCGACGGCGCCGTCGCCGCCGTCGCCAGCGACGACCTCGAGCGTCACTTCGTCGACGAAGCGCATGCGTCGTGGGCGTCGTCGGAGCCCATCAGTCGTCGTAACGGAGGGGCGGTTTCGGGGGCATCGCCGTCGACGACCAACCGCGAGACGAGACCGCGGACGGCGCGGCGGCCGGCACCTCACCGTCGAGCGCGGCGAGGGCCGCCGTGAGTCGTTCGAGGCCGAAGTCGTAAGCGGTCTCCCGCTGGAAGGTCACGATGATGCGAATCAATCGCAGCGACACGGTCCGCGGAAGCTCGATCTCTCGGTCGAGGAACGCCTCGAAGGTACTGAACCCCTTGGCGACATGGAGTTCGTTGCGTTGCACCTCGGCCAGGAGTTCGCCGATCTCGAAGAAGTTCCGGTCGAGACGCTTTCGCAGCGTCCTGACCTTGCTCGTCAGCTGGTGAAGGTGGGCAACCTTGCTCTTGATTTCCTCGGCCTCGTCGGGGATCCGCAGGGTGGCCCGGGCGCTTCCGGGCGGGGGGGGTTCCGCGTTCCGCCGCCGCAGTTCTTCCGCGTGCTTGGCCGCATGACGCGCGACCCATGGCGCCGCCCCCCGGAGGCCGAAGTTGCGCTTGCTCCCCGGCTCTGTCGGCGCGCCCTTCGGCTTCAGCTTGGTCGCAGCTTTCTTGGCGGCGGGCTTTGCCTTGGTCGCGGCTTTCTTGGCGGCGGGCTTTGCCTTGGTCGCGGCTTTCTTGGCGGCGGGCTTTGCCTTGGTCGCGG
>JBCCLB010000099.1:0-23556 GCA_039027095.1 Myxococcota bacterium | reverse complement strand
GGCGGCAGAAGACCTCCGTCAAGAAGACCCGGCCGCGCCGAAAGCCCCGTCGCCGAACCTGAGATCAGAGCGCCCGCCCCCAACGGGTGGGCGCGCCTTGATGATCGCCGATTCCTACGGAAACCGATGGCCGCCAACACGCGCGCCTACGTTTGCGCCGTTGGGTCAAACCGCGGGCGCACACCGGCCGGGCAAACCACGTCGGGTGGCTTGTTGAATCCCGGGCGCGAGGCTGCGCCGGTGGAGGCTGGCGCTGGCGGGGACCTCCAGGCGGGCCCTACGCTGGGTGTGTCGAGACCAATCCAAGTCTTGCGAGTTCGTACGTCCCGGCAGGAAACAGAACGTCGGTGAACCCTGCACGCAGGCGACTTAGTGCACTCCGGTACGCATCGAGCCAAGTTCGTCGGCTTTGGAGTGCCTCGGTGCGACCCCTTTGGTTTCTACCGGCAACCTGAGGATTCAGTCGACCACGCGGCGCCTCGGTGCGGGGAGATGAAAATGGTGAAATCGTCAACAGCCTCAGTAACCCAGGGATGCGCTTCGAAGCTCGCTTACGCTTCCGCGCTGCGGCTCGTTCGCGGCGCCGAACTTCCGCTTGAACGAGGGTCCGCCACTCGTCCTGACTGAGGGCCTCGAAGGCCGGTGGTACGGTAAAGCGGAACGCCGAACGAGATGGCATCGAGCCGCGGGCTCGGAAGAACACCTTCGGCCGGGTGGTGTCAACGACCCGGCCGTCGAGCCCGAGCCAAGAGGACGCACCTGGCCAGTCTTGGACGCTCGTCACCAACCCGGCGCAAGCAGGATTGGCCAGTGTGTATGCGACCTTGTCGAGGACGCTCGCTTCATCTGTGAGAAGGACGACCGAGGTCTGTTCCGAGGACCACAAATTCTCCTGTCGCCCCCAATGACGGTTGAGGCACTTGGCAACCAGCTTGTGGAGAAATGCAAGAAACGCTGGATATCGACCATGCACGTCGGTGATCACCATGTGATAGTGATTGCTCATCACCAGCAGCGCATGGACCTGAACACCGAATCGATTCGCCGCGACGCCTACGAGGTAGAAGAAAAGCAGGCGGGTCAGGGCCGATGGTCGCAAAAAGTGCCGTCTTTCCGAGCACCTTCGTCCGATGAGGAGAGTCTGTCCGGGGAGTACACGTCGAGGAAGGCTCATGACCAGTATCCGTCGTGCCACGCGCGACACTGTCGCGCTTCTGAGTCGACTTCACGTGACTTCGCGCGAACCTCGACCTTTTCGCGTGACACGCGGAATGCTGCTTGACGCGCTGACACCAACGGAGAAGTCGTCGTGATGCCCCGCGGCCAGCCATTTGGCGCCGACGTACGCGATCATGGCAGCGTTGTCCGTACAGGTCGCAACGGAGGGAATGCACAGGCGTAAGGCGCGCGCTTTTGTCGCTTTCGCCATGCGCTCGCGTAGTTCCCGGTTCGCTGCCACCCCTCCTACGACGGCCACGGTATCGACGCGCTCGCGCTCGGCAGCCGAGATCGTCTTGGCAACCAAGGTTGATGTCACGATGCTCTGAAAAGTGGCGCACCAATCCGGAATTTCACGTTCTTCTGGAGGTTGCGCTGCGAGTTGCCGAGCAACGGCGCTCTTCAGACCGGAGAAACTGAATTCGAGTGAGGACGCTCGGGACATTGGTTGCGGCAGGTTGAAACGGCCAGACTCGCCGAGGCGGGCGAGCCGGTCTATCGGTGGACCACCGGGATAGCCGAGGCCCAGTAATTTCGACACTTTGTCGTACACTTCCCCCACCGCATCGTCGCGAGTGCCCCCTAGCTCGACGCAAGAGTTGGCGCCTTCACAGCGATATAAGCCCGTATTTCCGCCCGACACGAGGAGCGCCACGTAGGGGAATTCCGGAGGAGGGAGATGAGGGCCCGAGGAGTCGCGTAGGAAAACGGACAGTAGGTGCCCGACGAGATGATCCACGCCGACGAGAGGTTTCTCCGCGGCCCACGCGATGCCCTTGGCCGCCTGTAGGCCGACGAGAAGCGCGCCGACCAATCCTGGCCGATTGGTCACCGCAATCCCGTCGATATCCCGAAGCTCCGTCGCCGAAGCCGCTAGCGCCTCCTGGACGACTACAGTCAGGCTACCCACGTGATCTCGAGCGGCGAGCTCAGGCACGACTCCCCCGTATACTCCGTGCGTTGCAACCTGGGAGCGCACCACGTTGGAATGAATTCGCCCGTCGGCGCTGACCACCGCCGCAGCTGTCTCATCGCAGCTACTCTCTATTCCCAATACCCGCCGCAAGGGGCCTCTCTTCCCTGAAGTGGTCTGTCGTAATAAGCCAAGTTAGTTTGCTTTACGGCCCTCGTGCCCGCCGTCTGGGGATGATCCGCCCCTACCGACGTGACGACCCGCGTGGTACCGGAATCAAAAAGTTGCTCCGTTCATCATCCTGACCTCGTTCGAGTCGATCGGCCCGAGGTCGACGAGCGATGCTCCAGGGCTGACGGACGATGAGCCAATTCATCGGTTCGAGGTTGCCCTGACCGGTCCGATTCATCGGACCGAGGTTGACGAGATCGGTCCGATTCATCGGACCGAGGTTGACGAGATCGGTCCGAGGTCGCAATTCGTCGGTCCGAGGTTGACGAGCGGTGCGCCGGTGTTGGCTACGGGCGCGGGCTGATCTTGCCGAGATCACTCAGCAACTGCTTAGCAAGACGTTGCAGTTTCGGCTCTGGATCATCCCCAGAAGCTTGGGTCAAAACGGTTCTGGCAAACTCAGGGTCTCTTTGCGCGGCGCTTCGGAGGGCGGCCTCTCGAACGAGCGCGTAGGGGTCTCCTCCGGCCGCTTGCCGAAGCGCGGCTTCTGCTTTGACCTTGGCCGAGCCAGCGTGCCCGATCCGGCTCATCGCTTCGGCCGCATGTCGTCGGAGTGACCAGTTCGATGCGTCTCTCAGCAATCGTGCCACTTCGTCGATCGCAGTGTCGGTGTTGATGCTGCTCAGAGCGGCCTTGCAAACAGTCTCGTCTTGGGGGTCAAGGGCGCGCACGAGTGCTCTCTGAGCGGTGGCCTCCGAGCGGCGAGCGAGAAACGACACGGCATGTTTTCTTACCGCGAGCGAAGGGTGCTCCGCGAGCGCCGCGAACCCGTCCACCGAGGCCCTTGATATCGCTTCGTTGGTGTCGCGTAGCGCCCGGAGGGCCTCGGTTCCGAGGTTGCTTAGGTTGACGGTGTCGACGAGAGGCACGAGGTTGGCGCCGGTAAGGGCGGCGACGGCCACGGCTCGTTCGGGCGAGGTCGTCACTGCGTCCCGTGAGGCGGAGGCGAGTGCGGATCGAAGGGCGGTGATCCCCTCTACTCGCTCGTCGATACTGTAGCCGGCGGGTGCCAGGTGGGAGATGACTTCCTCGCCCCGAACGGCGCCGTCGGGCACGGGGAGGGCCTCGTGGCGTCGGTAAGTGCCTGAAACCTTTGCAGCGGCGGCGGCAACCGCAATGCGCCGAAGGGTGATGTCCGGACTAAGAATGGCCCGGGCGAGGACCCGGTCGAACTTCTCCGAGGTTGATGAATCGAGCGGCGAGCGCGCCAGGGCGAGGATGGCCGCCCGGCGCAGGTCGGGTT
The DNA here is from genome assembly GCA_039027095.1 of Myxococcota bacterium. Classification (GTDB taxonomy): domain Bacteria; phylum Myxococcota_A; class Polyangia; order Polyangiales; family Polyangiaceae; genus JAPYTK01. Next base: position 19,951 of record JBCCLB010000099.1, on the reverse strand, counting down.
CGGGGGTGTCCGTGAGCGCGAGCAGGAGTGGGGCTTCGTCATCGAGGCCGAGTTCGCCGAGGGCGTAGATGGCGGCTGCCCGCGCCGTTGGTCCGGCTTCAACCGATCTCGCGAGGGAAGCGAGCGCCGGTGCATGTTGGCGAAACCCCGAGAGTCCGAGTCCGAGAGCCCCGAGCGCCCTCACCTCGGGGGATGACGCTTCGTTCATCAAAGCGACGAGCAGCGGTTCTGCCGCCTTCGTACCCATGCGTGCAACGCCCCAAGCCGCCGCCAGCGCGATGGTGTCCCCGGGGGCGACCGAACCGCCCTTTCCTTCGGGCTGAAGCATCGACCGGTAGCGCCCAAGAAGGGAAGGGTCAGCGAGGGCGCCGCACGCCACCATGGCGCGTACTCGGAGTTCCCGGTCCCCACTGCCCGTAGCGTAGTTGAACAGAGCCGGACCCGCGGCCCGATTCTGCACGTACGCCAGAACCTCTATCGCAATCCGCTGCTGAGAGACCTTCGCGTCAGACAGAGCATCGAGAAGGGGTTTGATCGCGCGGGCGCCGATCGCCGCCAGCTGCCGGCGGGCATCCGAGGCCGACGTCTCTGCGCCCTGTCGGGCCGCCGTAACGAGGGGGAACGTCATCGCCCCGTAGAGTTCTACCAACAGCCGGCGATAGACGGGCTTCTGGGGATTCCCCAGCGCTACGGGCAGCAATTCGCGCTCGAGCGATCCGAGCGTGCCCCGTCCGAGGTTGATTTGCATCGACTGACGCGCTGCCCGCACGACGTGGGCCTCGTCGCGCGATGTTCGGACGACACGTCGATAGAGGCGGTCCGCCGCCTCCATGTCGTCTCGACGCACCAGCAGCTCCGCGAGTGCGAAGTAAGCGGGGAAAAGGCGGTCGTTTTTTGCGATCGCCTTACGAAATTCGATCATCGCGCGCTCGGTGTTTTGCCGGCGCCGATACATCTCGCCGAGCTTCTGGTGACCTTGGGCGTCGTTCGGCGACAGTTCGACCGCCTTGGCCGCGTACTTGATCGCGTCGTCGTCGCGGTAGAGTTCCGCGGCGTATTGCGCCATCCGTTGATAGTACTGTCGGGCACGCTTGGGGTTCACCTTCACCAGGCGCTCCAATACGTCGATGGCCGCCGGGAGATTGCGTTGAAGCACGAGCACGCGCTCGAGGGCCAGGAGCGCCGATTCGTCCCCGGGGGCCAAGCGCACGATGGCACGAAGGGTCGCTTCCGCCTCGCGGTGCTTTCTAAGGCGACGCTGCACCTCGGCCAGCAGCCGACCCGCACCGAGGTCGGGCGGCACGGACGCGAATTGACGTTTCAGAGGTTCGACCCGCGTGTTGAGCTGCCGCGTCACGGCCCATAGGCTCACGATGTGCGTACGGCACTCTCGGGCCAGCAGGGCGTCTTCCCCGGCCTCATCCAGAAGACTCTGCCAAATTTTCAACGCCTCCGTGTAGCGCCGGCGGTCGACCCGTGTCGCCGTCGCCGTCCGCTCGAGCGCCACTGCGAGTTGTTTTCGGTAGCGCCGGCGCGTGGGCGCCGCCTTGACGGCCTCGCGAAACGCCTCGAGCGCTTCGTCGGGCATGTCGTGCTCGAGGTAAGTCTCACCGAGCAGGGCGCTCGCGCGCGCTCGGTTTGAAATCACGGTTCGAATCCGCGCCCAGGTCGCCATGGCCTTGTCGCGTTCGCCGGCTTGGAAGTAGCGGTCCCCGAGGTCGACCAAGTACTGCGGGTCCCCCTGCGGGAGTTTGGCCAACCGCTCGAACACTTTGAGGGCACGTTTCGGTTCTTCGATGCGCTCGTAGAACTCGGCCACCGCGCCGAGAATGTCACCGTCCGAGGTGGTTCGACGCTCCAAGTCTTGAACTAGGTTGAGGGCGCGGTCTCGCTCGCCACGCTGTATCAATGTGTCCGCCAGCTCGAAGACGAAGTCGGCGTTGTTGGGGGCGGCCGCAATGAGGGCTTCGTATTCTTTGATGGCCGCGTCGAGCTGGCCGGTCGTCTGAAGCAGGTGCACCAGCTTGACGCGAAGGTCGATGTTCCTGCCGTTGATCGCCAGCGCCTGGCGGTAGGTGCTGAGCGCCTTCTCGACCTGACCCGTTTCTTCGTAGAGCGCTCCGATGATGGCCAACCGTTGAAAATCGCGACCGCCCTCACCCTCGAGCAGGGTGATCAGGGACCGGAGTTCCCCGCGCTCACGGAAAACGTCCGTGAGGAGGTAGAGAATCTCACGGCGAATCCCCGCTGCAGAGCCCGCCATGCGCCGCGCCCGCTTCAAGACGGCGAGTGCTTCGTCCATCTTCTTTTGCTTCGCCAACGCTTTGCCGAGGTCACGAAGCGCGGGGGCGAGGGCGCGCCGGTCCCCTTGGGCTGCCGTGACGACACCGCGGAACTCGACTTCGGCGGCGGCGTATGACCCTCGGTTGTAGAGCTCCTGGCCGAGCTCCCGCTTGACGAAAAGCGAGTTGTCGGCGGCTCGTACGAGTCGTTGGTGAAAACGGCGCGCAGCCGCGAGGTCGTCGAGCTCAATCGACGCCAGCATCAACGAGCGTAGGGTCCGCTCTTTTTCAACGCCCGGCTTTACGAGGGGCAGCGCGGCCTCGTAGTGGCGCTTGGCCGTCGCATGGTCACCACGCTCGGTGGCGAGACGTGCCGCCATGAGCCGGGGGGCCGGTGCGCGGGGGCGCGCGGCGATCGCGGCCTCGAGCCTTTTGGCTGCCTCGTCGCGCTGTCCGTTCTGTATGTAGACGCCTGCCAGCACCAGGCCTGCCTGGTAGCGGTCGGACCCCTTCGCGTTCGCGCGCTTCTCGAATTCACGCACCAAGGCGTCGAGGTTGCCGTCTCGACGACGATACAACTCGGCGAGCTTCTGGATGGGAAACGGCTCGTCCGGCCGCGAGAGCGCAATCGCGGTATAGCGTGCGATGAGCTTGTCGACATCGGGCTTCTTTTCCCCCCGGGGCGGTTTGGGTCGTCGTGGTCGTGGTCGCGGCCGCGCTGGCGACCTCGGTGCTTTTACGCCGCCGCGGCCTCCCGGGTCGAAGTCCACCTGCGCGGCGGTGGGAAGCCCGATCGACACGGCGACCAGCCAGACGAGGGCACACGGAAGTCGATGCACCGGGGAAGGGTAGCGCGACGTTTCCGCCGGCGTCAGGGGAGATTCAGGCCCACGAGAGCCAGACTGGCGAGGGTCAGAAAGCCGAGTCCGAGGGCGATGCTGAGCCAAAGCAAGCCGCCCCGGCTTGGCCTGGTGACGACAGTCTCCGGGTCGATCGCAGCGTGGCGGAGCACCTCGGTGAGCGTTTGACCGGCCCGGCGCCGCGCGAGGAAGAGACCAAAAAAGACCCACCCGGCGACGCAAACGACAAGGGCCACGGCACCGCGCCGGATGACGTTCACGCGGCCGCGCTCGATGGTGCGGGCTGCGGGGAGCCCGTCGGCGACGAGTTGAAGGGAGGGGGGCTCGATCGACAGCGGTCGTCGCGGCAAGGGCCACGCCATGCTCCTCGCCGTCGCGGGTCCGGACTCCCCCGCCAGGAGGAGGGCCATGCCTGGAGGCACGTGATCCAGGGCCCGCGGGAGGTCGAGCGACGCGACCGCGAAGCCCAGGTCGTCGACCGTCATGGGAACGCGTTGGGCCCACCAACGACCCTTCGGTCCGATGAGCGACACGAAGGCGTGGTCCCGTGGACTCGCGGCGCGCAACGAACGGCCGTCGGGAGCGAGCCAGAGGGCGCCCGGTTTGAGGTCGAGAAGACGCTCTGTTCTAAACATCTCTCCGTTCGTCGTCGCCTTGGCCGTCACGAGGGTCGACGTCGCTTGCGCAATGACGTCGAGCGACCACGTCCAAACGCAGCGTGCGGGCGAGCAGGTGCGGGTCGTCGGCGTGTCCACCTCCAATGCCTCCGACGTCGTGGCTCCTGACCCGGACGGATGCGCGGCCGTTCGATCCTCGGCCCAACGGACCTGACCCCCTTGGACCTCGATCTCGAGCCGCGGGGATGCGTCGTTGGGCGGGTGCGTAAGCTCGATGGTCAGGGGCTCGGGCAGCTCCGGTACGGCGCCCACGCCGCGTGTGAGCGCGATGGCAAGGCCGGAGTTCCCACGGTCTGGGGCCCGGCGAACCGCGGGGGGGGACGACAGACGCAGCGTCCCCTCGGCGAGAACGGTCTCCGCGACGGGGTTGGTGACGACGAGGGAGAGCGCTCCGTCGGTCCAAGGGCCGGAGAGCATGACGGTCGCCTCCACCGCCTCTTCGCGGGCCGGGTCCAGGCGGCCGCGCCATGTGCCCTCGACCGCTCCGTCGACCCGAAGTTCCAGTGAGGCGGGAGGTCCGGGCGCCACCATATCGCCATCGAATTGGACCAGCTGGACCTGGAATGCCGTCTGCGTCGCTCCCGGCGCCGTGTAGCCGAACACGCGCGCGGCCTGCACCGGGCGATACGCCCCGGGGCCCATCAAGACGTAAACGGTGACCAAACCGGCGATGGCGGGGGCCCCGAGCAACACCCAGTGACCCATCGGCCCTCGTCGGGGCGGAGCAGGCGTCTGCGTCGACATGCGCGGGTATTGTGGCCCTCGTCGGCTTGATTGCCTATAGGGGCGGCATGGCCGAGACGAAAGTTGGCGCTTCTCGGAGCGAGGGCGTAGGGCTGCTCAAACTCGACGACATCGAGAAAGAGTGGCGTTTCGAGCCGGCCGTGGGGGCGGCACAAGTGGTCGGGGTCATCGCGATGTCCCTTGGGGGCTTGGCTCTCGGCGCGGGAGCCTTTGCAGGCCTCGGCCTCGACGAGGATGCTTCGCTCGCCGCTTCCGCGCCGTACTTGATCGCGGGGGGGCTCGTCGCCTTGGCCCTGTACTTCCTGTTCGGACGCAGCCGCACCGCCCCGCTCCGCGTCGGGGATTTCGGTATCGGCGTCGAGGACGGCGACCGTGTTCAGCGGTCGGCGTGGTACCAGATCGAGTCGGTGCGGTTTGCGGCAGGGGCGCTGACCTTGCGTCCGCCTGGCCGAACGATCGTCGTCCCGGTGTCGGCGCATCCCCAAGCGGTTCGACGCATCGCGGCGGAAGCGGAGGCGCGGATCCCCGAGCGCTGTTCGCTCGACGGGACCTCTTTCGAGGCGCCGCGGCCCGAAGAAGAGGCTCGCGTCTCGGCCGAACCGCCTCAAGTCACCAGTTTACGATGCGCCGCAAGCGACCGGGCCCTCACCATCGAAAAGGACGTTCGCTTCTGCAGTCGCTGCGCCGTCGCCTTTCATCGTCGGCACGTGCCGAAGCGATGTGGAGCCTGTCGCAGCGCCTTCACGATGAAGCGAAAGGGCAGAGCCCGAGCGAAAAAGTAGGGAGACGACACCACGCGCCGTCGGACCTGCGTACCCTACTTCACGGCGCCTGGCTCGCGATGTCAGCCGCCCGCCGCCGAGAAACGCCGCCGACGCGTGGCGAACAGGAGCCCGAGGCCACCGAACACCAACGGGTAGAGCGCGCCCGGGGGAAGGCGTGGCGACGTCGGGAGCACCGGCGCCGCCGCCGCCGCTGGTTCGCTATCCCAGCATGCGTTCGCCTTCAGGCCGGCGGTAAAGCGGTGCGCGATCTCGTCTTGGTTTTCAGCGGCCTCGAGGACGAGATCCGACCCCAAGGCGGCCGTCGGAAGGCTCGCCTCCATCCGTGTCAACACGACGTCGGAGGGGTGAAGGCCGAGCAGGGCGACCGCCACGTCGTCGGATCCGTTGCACACCAGGGTGCGGGCATCGATCTCTTCGGCGCTTGGCGTGCGGCAATTCTCGCCGTTTTCGTCACAAAGGTCGACGACCTTGGCCATCGAGCCCGGGGTGAACGCTGCCCGCGAGATGCAACTTTGCGCGTCCTCCACCGCCTCTTGGCTCGACCCCGGGGCCGGATTGTCTTGCCGAAAGTAGGCGTCGATGATGCGTTGGTCGCTCGGTACGCTGAAGGGGTCGTCGCCGACGCTCAGGTTGACGAACCCCTGAGCGTCCTGGATCGGTTCGAGCAGCGCGCCACGTCGGGCGTAGCTGGTGAGCCACGAGAAGCCGTCGTTGCCGCGCAGGGCATCGCGCCGCAGCGAGGCGTAGTCGGTCGCGTCGGCACGAAAGTCCCACGTGACGAGCTGCGGCGGAACCACGACGTTTTCGAATCCGCGCGCTTGGTAGCGGCCTTCCCCGATCACGTAGAGGACGAGGTCGGTTTGGGCTCCCGTACCGACGGCGACCATGCGCAGGGGCAGGCTCACGGAGTTGCCGGGACTGACGACGCGCACGGGCGTCATTTGCTGGACCCCTTGATTCGGGGAGAGCTTGAGCGCGATGAAGTCGAAGTCTTCGGCGACGTACGCGTCCACGATGGGGGCGACGTCGTCGGGGAGAACGAACCCGTTGTCGCTGAGCCAGCGCTTGAGCGCCTCGGGGTCTTCGGCGCTCAAGGTCACCGTGTCGTACGGCCCTACCGAGCCTTCGCTGATCACCTGGACGCCGCTGTCGAACCGGCCGCCTTCGTTGGCGGCAGCGCCGTCGAGCCTCTCGTCGGCGCTGCAGCCGAACCCCGAGTCGCCGCCGAAGTCGGGCCGGGCGCAGCCCTCGGGGGGCGCGTCGATGGACACCGTGGTCGCGGCCTCGAGCACTTCGAAGAACGCGTCAGAGGCGACCTCGACCCGTGCCCCCGCCTTGACGGGAAGGACCCACGAAAACTCGGAAGGGTTCCCCGCGTATTGGATTTGGTCCCACAGCACGGACTGCTGAGGCGAGATGCTCACGACCATCCGGTGTCCGGTGACGACGGTGTTCTCGGCGGGCACATGAAAGCACCCCCCGCAAGCCTCGGCGAGGCGAGGCCCAGACGTCAGGGCGACCAGAGTGGTGAGCGCGGCACAAGCAAACCGTTTCATCAGCCCCTACCCCAGCAGTCATCGTGCCAAGCACGGCAATCCAGAGGTTTCAGTACGTTGGCGCGCTCGGCGCCGTGATTTGGCGCGTACCGAGGTTGATGGCCGGGCGTCGATGTCGTGCTTGGCACGCTCCGTCAGAAACGAGGGCATCCAAACGGGACATAGCGATCGCGGTCCAGCCGATCCTCGCAAGCCGTTGCGTCTTCGGATGCGACGGTATCTTCGCATGACGCGCGGGCGAGACGCCCGTCGGGGGTGTCGGGGCAACCGGCGCAGACCTCGGCCAAGTCCACGCAGGGCTCACGCTCGGCGCAAGCGACACACGACGTCCCCGCCATGACGATGAAGACGGCCCAACGTAACCCCTTGCCCTTCATGACCAAAACCCTGCCACACTCTTCGGTCCGCCTCGAAGGAGTCAGCGTCATCCCACGTCAACCGTCCGGCTCGGCGGTTCCGACGCGAGCGTCTTGCTCCAAGGTTGATGGAGGGGGCCGCGACCACGGGTCGACGGCCGCGAATCCGCCCGCGTGACAGTCTTTTCCACAGTGTAGGTTTTTGTCATACAGTGGCGCCCTCATGAACGCACCGCTGTCCGCCGCCCGTCCCGCCGTCACCGTTGCCGCCGCAATCCTCGTCATCGGAGGACTGGTGCAGATGGCAACTGACGACGCGCCCGCGCGCACCCGGCTCGTAGATGACGATGCGCCTGACATCGTGGATGCGTCGCCGACATTCCCCTTTGTCGCGGCACTGCGCCGGGCCGAACCGCGCTGAAAGCAGACCACGCGCCGCGCGCCTCAGTTGCAGGGCATCAACTCGCTGGTGCCAGCGATGCGGCGACCACCTCGGTGTGAAATTCCCCAGATTCGCCGAATCCATCAACCTCGGAGGCGAGGGAATCCATCGCCCGGCGGTTGAAAAGGTCACCCACGCGGAGCGGTTCGATCAGCCTGGGTTCGGGTGCGGCCGATACGCGGACCTCGACGCCGCCCTGCTCGAGCTCATCGAGAAGCGGACCGTAGGGCTGAGACCACAAGGGAAAACAGAGCGTTGCGCCGAGTTGGGCGGCGATGGGACCGAGCGAACGCTCGCGCCAGTCGCGAATGTGACGGAGGTGCAGGTCACCGAAAACCAGCGTCCTGATGGTGGCGTGGCGGGCCATTCGCAACAGACCTTCACCGACCGAGGTTGCGTAGTCCGCGCCCCGGACGAGGGGGACGCCCATCAGCGGCAGGTCGAGCGCCGCCGCCTGGGATACGACACGGGCGATCGGAATCTCTTGATGCGCGACCACCCGCGTTTCCGCGTCGAAGGTCGTGAGTAGGACCGGCCGCCATTCCGGGTGGCGCCGCTGGACGGCGCGCAGGGCGAGGTACGAGTCCTTTCCTCCGCTGTGAAAGACCACGGCGTGGTCGCGACCCTCGGGTCTGGGTCCCCGAAGCCACGCGGCGCGCCGGATTCGGGCCGCGCGTTGCTCGGCGGGTACTTCGTCGTGTCCGAAAGGGCAGTGTCGGCAGCCGCAGCCACAGCACGAACCGCGTCGACGCAATCCGAGCTCGGTGAACACCTCGTATCCAGTCGCTGGATCGCGGTACTTGAAGGCGCCATCGGCGCAAGCGGCGGCGTGCGCGCGCACCCAGGGAGGGGGTAGATCCCGATCCATGCTGAACGCCTTAACAGGCGTTCGTGCTTTTGACTGCTACGTCAGGTTCGGCATCGGACCCGTGTGGGTCGCGTGACCCGAGCCGAAGTGGGTGTCGTCGCCACCAAAGGCTTGGAGCACCGAGGTGAACAGGTTGTGCGTGGACATTTCCGTCTCGTATTCGAGCGCCGCCCGGTCTCCGAGGTTGAAGTCCACCAACCGCCCCGTCTGGAACCGTCCGCCGGCGCTGCCCGCCATCAGCAACGGGATGCCCGCCGAGCAGTGGAGGGCAGGGGAGCTGAATTCCGATGTCCAGAGCATGAGACTGTTGTCGAGCAGCGTCCGACCGTTTTCGAGAAAGTCCGGGTCGTCGAGACCTTCGAGCAAGCGCTTGAACAGGCCCATCCGCCACTGTCGGTTCGAGCGCATCTCGTCGAGCCAGTCCTGGAGCTTGTCGCTGTCCGCCCCCGTGGCCCCGACCTCACGGGCGTAGTGCCCGAGGGAGTGTCCAATCCCGAACGCCGAGTTCATCGGCGTCCCCACCGTCGTCCAGGGCGTCAGAATGTCGCCGATCTCCAGATTTGCGACGTTCGTCAATCCGCAGCGTAGGGCGGCGACGATGATGTCCACCTGAAGGGGACCCACGACGTCGCCGCCCGCGTTGCCCGGAGCGGTGATGTCCGTCGGGGGCTCGCAGCGCACGGGGGCCGCATTCAATTCGGACTCCAGCGCATGAAGATGCTCGAGATGCGCGTCGATGGTGTGCTTGTCGCGTTGCGACACCCGAGGCCGAAAACTGCGGTAGTGATCCAATACGCCGTCGACGACGCTTCGTCGGAGGTCCTGGCGGTGGATGAATTCGGGGTCGGGTTCAGCGTCGGCGCTCACGCCCTCGAAAATGGTCTCGAAGGCGGCGGCCGGACTCTCGATGCCGCTCACGCGCTGGCCGGCTCCGCGGTAGTAGGGGCTGCCATATTGGTGACCCTTCACGTTGAGGTGGATGCGTTTGAACTTCACGGGTTGTCGCGCGGCGAGACGCTCCGCAATCACGTGGTCGATGCTCGGTCCCTGCGCCTCGGCGCCGTCCCCCGAACTGCTGACGTCGGCCGCCGTGAGCGACGTGACGTTTGAGATCCCATGGCCGCCCGATCCGTACTGGGCTTGCTTGGAGGCCGCCATGTTGGTGACCCCGTCGACCACGAGGAGTTTGCTCTCGTGGCCGACGAGCGGCTGCATGATCTCATTGAGCACCAGTGGCTCCCCGGGCGCACTCGTCGGCCGCCAGAGATTCGCTCCGTGGTGGCCCCCGTTTCCGCTGAGGAGCGAGCTGTGGCCTTGGTTGACCGCGGTGCCCCCGTGGCTGAAGACGGTGAGAAAGCGCTGGCTTGCGCTTCCGTCCTGCGACCACGCTCGACCGTGCGTCAGCTCGAGCAGGGGCAGGGCAAGCACGCCGCCTGCGAGGCCGCGAAGAAAAGCGCGTCGGCCCGTGTGCTTGAACTCTTTCATGAATCTGCCTCCGTCGTGATGAAACGAAACGCGTTCGACTGAAGAATGCCGATGAGCAATTCTCTCATGTCGCCCGTCTCTGCGAATTGCTCTTCGATCGTGGTTTTCGAGCATTCGTCGATGGCGGCATGCTCGTGGCCCCGAGCCCCGAAGGCGAGGTCTATCCAATGGCGGGCGAAGCATTGACGCACCTGTTCGCTCTCCCCCAATCGTTCGGAGAGTTCGACCGCATCGGCCACCGGACCGTCGAAGTCGCTGCCTTTGATGTCGGCCGACGCGTCCACCGGAGCTCCTGACGTCACTTCCTCGGTTTGGTAGCGGCCGATCGCGTCGTAGGTCTCGAAGGCGAATCCCAGAGGGTTGATCAGGCGGTGGCAGCCGTTGCACCCTGGGCCCGAGGTTCGCGCCTCGACGTCTTGGCGGACCGAGATGACCTGCCCGTTCTCTTGCTCGCCGCCCTCGAGCGGGGTGTCGTCGACGTTGGGGGGCGGTTCACCCAACTTCACGCAAAGTACTTCCTCCACCATCCAGGCGCCGCGACGGATGGGCGCGGTGACGTCGGCGGCCGCGTAGACGGTGAGAAACCCCGCCCGGGTGAGAAGTCCTGCGCGCTCCCTCGGGTCGAGTTCGACCCAGGAAAAATCCTGTCCCTCAACGCCGTCGACGCCATAGAGTTCAGCCAGCGGGCCATTCACGTAGGCGTCACGACTGGTGAAGAGGTCGTCGAAGCGGCCGTCCCCCTCGTAGAACGCGCGGCGAACGAAAGCCTGCACTTCGGTCCTCATCGCTTCTTGCAACGCTTCGTCGTAGGAGGGGAACAGATTCGCGTCTTTGCGCGCGTCCTCGAGCGCGTGGTGGAGGCGGCCGCCATCGAGCTGCATCCAGCCGGAGAAAAAGTCGACGACCTGGGCTTCGGCCCGGGGGTCGTCGAGCATTCGTTCGGCTTCTGCCGCAATCCCGTCCGTGCGGTCGAGCCGGCCCTCGCGAGCGGCGTCCAAGAGCGCGGCGTCGGGCATCGTGTCCCACAGGAAGTAGGAGAGACGCGAAGCGACCTCATAGCCCGTGAGGGCACGCAGCGCGCCCGAGTCCGCGCTCGGGGTGCCGGCTTCGTAGAGGTAGACCGTCGGGGGTGCGGCCAGGATGACCTGCAGCACCGTTTCCATCGCCTCGGCGAACGTACCGAACATGGCGACCTCGTCATAAACTTCACGGAGCATGGCCCGCTCTTCGTCGGTGACGGGCCGGCGAAAGGCGCGGCCGCCGAACTGGTCGATGAAGGCGTCGACGCACGCGACATCGGCGGCGCCCGTGACGTCGCACCCAAAGACGTCGATGCCCCATGCGTCTGACCGGCTCACGGCGATCTCACCCGCGTCGCGAATTTGTCGCACCGCTTGCTCCGTGATGGGGCCTTCGACCTCGTCGAGGTAAAACTCGAGACCGGGGTCGCCGAGCAATTCGCGCACCGTGTTCCGGTACTGGGCGGCGCTGAGTCGTCGGAGAGGTTGCACCTCGACGATGGCAGGGCCGTCGCCGCAGCTCAGAGGTCCCGCACCCGGAGGACCTGCGTCGTCGGCTTCGCCTCCGATCGAACCGATGCAACCTTGCGCGACCGCCACGACCCCCGCGAGCATGGGCGCCCACCCGATCCGAGACCCGAGCGTTGCCCAACACCACCGACCCACCTTCATGTCGACCGCTGTTGCACGTGTCGCGCCACGGGCATTCGGTGAAAAAATACGCCTAATTACAGTCGCGTGTAGGTCCTTCTGACTGGGGTGTGACCTCGCCGGTCCCCCTTGCGGCGGGTCAAGTGGGGCCTCTGAGGTCACAGGGTGACCCTCGGGAAACACACCTCGCGAAGGCTCGGCTTTCGTTGTGCTACCATCAACCTTGGAAGTGAACGGGACCGAAGCTGCGATGCCAGAGCGGGTCGGCCGCTACGCGTTGCTGTTTCCCGTGGGCACGGGCGGAATGGGCTCCGTCTATCTCGCCACCACGGAGACGGTGCCGGGCGTGCGCCGTCACGTGGCCATCAAGCTCTTGCACAGCGAGCTGCGGGGCGATCCCGACCTCGCGCCTCAACTGCTGGCCGAAGCGCGTCTCGCCGCCCGGATCGCGCACCCCAACGTGGTGTCGGTGCACGAGGCGGGAGACAGCCCCCACGGCGTCTACCTCGTGATGGACTACGTCGAGGGCACCACGCTTGCCGGTCTGCTGCGCAAGGTCCGCCGGAGCGGGAACCAGCTTCCCATCGGCATCGCCATCAAAGTCGTGTGCGACGCGCTGACCGGGCTTCATGCGGCGCACGAGCTGCGAGGGGAGGATGATTGTCCGCTCGACCTCATTCATCGCGACTTTTCTCCCCACAACATCCTCGTCGGCGCAGACGGTCGGGTGCGACTCACCGACTTCGGCATCGCCAAGGCGCTGCGCCACGTCAGCACGACCGCGACCGGGGTCGTGAAGGGGAAAATCGGCTACATGTCGCCCGAGCAAGCGATGGGTAAGCCTCTCGACCGGCGGACCGACATCTGGTCGGCCGGGGTGGTCGCTTGGGAGAGCCTCACCGCCCAGCGTCTTTTTCGCGGGGCCAACGACGCCGCAACGTTGCTCGAAATCGTCGCGGGGACGCCTCCGATGCCTCCGAGCCGGGTGCGTCCCGACGTGCCCGCGCATCTGGATGCCGCCATCGACGAGGCCCTCCGCCACGAGGTTGGGGACCGGGTGACCACGGCGATCGCATTCCGGCGCCAATTGGAGGCATCGTTGGCATCGAGCGGCATCGCCCTGCCGGATGACGAGACCGTGGCCGAGTTCGTCCGCGAGACGATGAACGCAGACCTGGCGAAGATGCGCGCCCGCGCCGAACGCGTGGCCCGACTCCGAACCCGTCTCGCCGACATCACCGCAGAGCCGGAGATGCGTGAGGACCAGAGCTCCAACGCCGCGCTCTTGCCCGCGGCGCCAGGTTCGCCGTCGCCACCTTTCGGCGTGGGACCGGCGCGTCCTGGGCCAGACCTCACGCCGTCCGCGGTGGAGGGGATCTCGCGTGACCCCGTTCCGGCTCGGAGGGCACGACGCCGTTGGGTCGGGGGAACCTCGGCCGCCGTGGCCGTCGGCGTCGCCGTCGCCGTCGGCGTCAGTCTCGTGCCGCCCGAGCCATCGCGTTCCTCCGACCAAGCGTCGTCCCGTCGGAGCGAGGCGCCCGTGGTCGCGGAGGAGGGCGCGCCGTCGGCCTCCGTCGCGCCATCGTCGGTAACCGACCCTGCGTCCGGCGTTCCTACCGACGCCGTCGAGCCCGGCGGGGGCGGGATGACCCTCGTGGCCGACGCGCCCATGGTGCAGCTCATGGTCGACCGTCGGACCCTCGTGCTTCCTGAACCGAGCCGAGAGGTCACGCTGCCGGCGCTCCACCCCGAGCCGCGACGCATCGTCGCCGTCGCCGCGGATGGCCGGCGCGTGACCCTGACCGCGGAGGCGCTCACCTCCGACACGCAAACCCTCGCCATCGCCTTTCCCCGCTCCGGATCCCCGCGCGCCGTCGCCCCGTCCTCACCCTCGCCACCGCGGAGGACGGGGAGGCGCCGTGGTACCGCGGCATCACCGGCCGGCGCCGGACCGCCCGACTCGGGGCTGGCCGATTCTCCCTACGGAGCACAGTAGATGGCCCTACGGAGCACAGTGATGGTCTTGCGAGCCCAGAGATGGCCAGCCCCGTGATGCCCCTACGGAGCGGAATGAGGGGCCGATGGCGCAAAGGGATGGCGCTGGCCAGGGCGACCCGTGCACGGTGCCGCGCCGCATGGCTCGTGGTTTGCCTCCTCGTCGCGTCGTCATCGTATGCCGCCCGCGCTCGGGCCGAAGAGGATCCGGAAAGCCTCGCGGCCGCCCGTGAGACGGAGGCGTCCGCGCGCCGTGCCTTTCAACGCAAGAACTATCCGGAAGCGGCCGAAGGCTTTGCCGCGGCCTTCAAGCTCGCCCCCCGAGCGAACACCAAGTTCAACGAAGCGGAGTCTTGGCGGAAGTCGGGACGTTCCGAGCCCGCCGCCGATGCGTTCGAGGCCGCGCTGGCGTTCGGCGGCCTGACCGCATCGCTGGAGGATCGCGCGCGGGAAGCGCTCGCGGGGCTGGAGACGAAGCTCGGGCGACTGGTCGTACGCGAGCCCGTCGGCGCCGTCGTAGATGTCGCCCATGCCCAGCGCCGGCTGGTCCCCGCCCGCATTCATCTCGAACCAGGCCGGCACGACCTCACCGTCGACTTTCCCAACGGCGAGCGCGCCCGGCGCTCGGTGACGGTACTGGCCGGCGAGGTGCTCACCCTCACCCTCGAGGTTCCGACGCCCGCGTCCCCGGCGCCGTCACCCTCTTCGCCGAACGACGCCTCGCCGGACGCCACGTTGCTCGTCTTGGGATGGACCAGCACCGGACTCGGCGCCGGTGCCCTCGTGGCGATGGGGGCCCTCGGGGGACTCACCCTCAGCACCGTCAGTCGCTACGACGACACCGGAAACACCGACCCCGACCTCTTCGACGAAGCCACGCGATACAAGACGGCGACCAATGCGTTGCTCGGCATCGGCGGAGGCCTCGCCGCGACCGGGGTCGCGCTCCTCCTCTTCGCCTACCTCGGCGGCAGTGAGGGCGGAGACGGGTCCCCGCCGGCCGGCTGGCTGGAGCCCACCGTCGACGGCGTTCGGGTGCGGTTTTGAACCCAGTCGGAGTAGCGTCGGGAGGCCAGGATGCATGAGGCCGACGACCCCTTTGCGGATGCCACCACCATCGCCACCACCGCGATGGTGGTCGGGCGCCTCAGCTACCCCTTCGTTTTGACCGTGACCGAGGGACAGGACACGGGGCGGCGCCACTCCGTGCAGGCCGAGGATCCAACTCGGGTTCTGGTGGGTAAATCCGAAGCGTGCGGGTTGCGACTCTCCGACCCCTCCGTGTCACGTCGGCACGTCGCGCTCGAGGTGAAGGCGGCTCGGTTACGTCTCACGGATCTATCGTCGACGAATGGGACCCGAGTGGACGGGATTCGGGTCGGGGAGGCCTTCCTGGAAGGCGGGGAGACGATTCGCATCGGGGCGACCGCGATCGCCGTCTCGCGAGGCCGTCCGGTCCGTGGGGTGGCGCTCACGGAGGCCAACGAGTTCGGAACCACCCTCGGCGCATCCACCGCCATGAAGCGCCTCTATCCCCTCTGCGAGCGGCTCGCGGCGACAAACCTGCCCGTCGTCATCGAAGGGGAGACCGGAACCGGAAAGGAGCGCCTGGCCGAGTCGATTCACCAGACGAGTTCTCGGGCCTCCGGCCCCTTCGTGGTCTTCGACTGCACTTCCGTCGCGCCG
Organism: Myxococcota bacterium; assembly: GCA_039027095.1. Taxonomy (GTDB): domain Bacteria; phylum Myxococcota_A; class Polyangia; order Polyangiales; family Polyangiaceae; genus JAPYTK01. The sequence goes on along the minus strand of JBCCLB010000099.1, from coordinate 4,545 downwards.
ACGCTGATCGAATCGGAGTTGTTCGGCCACGAGCGAGGGGCCTTCACCGGTTCGGTGGGACGCCACCGGGGCGTCTTCGAGCAGGCGCAGGGGGGCTCTCTCCTCATCGATGAAATCGGAGATCTGCCCCTAGAGCTTCAATCCCGCCTGCTCCGGGTCATCGAGCGCTACGAAGTCCGTCGGGTGGGGGGAGACCGAGCGATCCCGGTGGACGTGCGCCTGCTTGCCGCGACCCGTCGCGACCTCGACAAGATGGTTCAGCTCGGACGCTTCCGAGATGATCTGTTTCACCGACTGGCCGTCGCGCGCATCGAATTGCCCCCCTTGCGCGACCGGCATGGCGACGTCGGACTTCTCGCGAGGACCTTCTGGTCCGAGCTCGGAGGTGATCCCTCTCGGATTCCCTCGGCCCTCACGCGGGAATGGGAGGAACATTCCTGGCCCGGCAACGTGCGCGAGCTTCGCAATGCGGTCATGAGACGCTTGGCGCTCGGGGACCTGGCGAGCCCGCCGCAGCCCGCTCCCGACCCGCGTCGACCGGTGATGCCGGGCGTGAGCCGCGAACCGACCGCCCCGATGCGCGATCCCATCGCTGCGGTGCTCGCCGCCGACCTCCCCCTCGGAGAGGCGCGCCAACGCGTGGTCGACGAGCTCGAGCGCCGCTACGTGCACCACGTGCTCGACGCCCACGGGGGCAACGTGACACGGGCGGCGGCCGCCGCCGGCGTCGCGCGCCGCTACTTTCACCGGCTGAAGGTCAAGGTGGCGCGGCGTCAGGAGCCGCCGCCTTCTCGCGACCCCTGATGGGCGCGCCCGCCGATCGTCAGTTCCGTGCCGCGAGCGCTTGGGCGATGCGCGTCTCCACGTCCTCCGGTGCCGCCCCGAGATGATGGGCCACTGCGTCGACCCACGCGCGCTCGGCGGGGTGGACCTCGCCGTCGGCGACCGCCGCCTCGATGACGAGTGCGAGGGCCTGCCATCGCTCCCCTTCCGCCAATTGGGCCATTTCGTCGGCTAGGTCGACGCCATACATCGCCATGACCCCGGTATCGGTATCCAGGCCGCACTGCGTCATGACCCGCTTGAGAAACGCCCGCTCGGTGGCCGCCATGGCGCCGTCTGCGCACAGCACACCGGCGATCAGCGAGCACAGCCGTCGTGCGCTGTCTTCGTCCATGAGAGAAACATCCTCGACCGCGGCTCGAAGCGCAACCGACCGGAGGATACGTCGTCTGGTGATGCCCGCGCGCTCCGACCCTCAGGCGAAGGCGCGCCAGAGTTCTTCAAAATGGTCGCCGAAGGTCCGGACGAGGCCAGGGTCGTCGAGAAAGACGACATGCTCGCGGTTGAAACGGGCGGCACTGCGGGTCCAATTGTAGCTGCCGGTGAGCAGCGTGCGCCGGTCGAAGAGCGCGAACTTGTGATGCATGTGGTGTTCGCTCTGGTCTACCCGCACCGGCACCCCCGCGTCGCGCAATCGACGGATGTCCGAGCCCCGATCGTGAGCCTTATCGTCATCGGAGATGACGCGGACCGGCACGCCTCGCCGGTGGCAAGCGAGGATCGATTTGGCGAGACGGTCGTCGGTGATGGTGAAGACGCAGATGTCGACCGCCTCCCGCGCCCGATGGAGCCGCTCCTGGATTTCGCGCACGGGACCGTCCCCCGGGCTGAAGCACGTCTGCGGGGTCGAGGAGGGGACCGCGCGCGCCGGGTGCTCTTCCAGGACGGTGAGGACGTCATGGAGCCAGTCGAGGGTGTGCCGGGTCTGCTTTTGGGAGCCGAGCGACGCCCGGGCCACGTCGATGGCGACCCGCCGTCGTTCGCGGCGAGGAAGGTCGGGGGCGCGGTCCAGTCGCTTTTCGAGTTCATCCCGCTCGGCCGGCGAGAAGCGCTGATCGCGAAGGGACGACGCCAGCCACGCGCGTAAGTCCGACGCGTCGGTCGACCCGCCATCACCTCCCTGGGGACGATCACTTCCCATGGGGGAGCGGCCCGAGGTTTTGGCTCAAGAGCATTGAAGTGGGCGCAACAAGATTTGAACTTGTGACTTCATCCGTGTGAAGGATGCACTCTACCGCTGAGTTATGCGCCCGATGGGGCGGACGCTAGTGCGTCATGGCCGCAAACGCCAGCGGTTCCCCCGACCTGGTCCGCGACTCCGTCAGGGAGCAGGGTGCGCTGCCGCGACCATGGACCGGAACGCGGAACGTGCGCCGTCGACGGTATCCGACGGGCCGACGAGGCGGAACAGCCACCGCGCGCCGTCGTCCGCGGTAACCGTGGCGGCCAGTGCGACCCAGTCCTCTTTCAACACCTCCGCGGCGGCGCGGCCTCCACGTTGGGGCCCGAGCGGAAAACGATACGTGCCTCGGATCTCCAACAGCGTCGTGGGAAGGGCCGCGCCGTCGACGCGCTCCCGCCGAACGACTTTGGGTTCACGCTTGCCGTCCTCTGCCTTGCGGCCCTCGAAGGCTTCCGTGAGCTCATCGAGGGCGACATCGACGGCGCGCGTCCCGCGCCCGAGGCGCTGGACCACCAGCGTTGCGGGGTGAACTGCGTCTCCAGCGGTGGGGATGCGGTACCGGTCTCGGTTGACTCCGGAGGTTGCGGTCTTGTCGCGCACCCACGTCGGCGGTGCGCGGTACGACAGCGCGGGAGCTGCCGTGGGCGCTGCGGCCGCGGGCTTGCGGCGGGCCGGTGGTTCGGGCGGCGGCTCCTCGCATCCGGCGAGGGCGACCACGATGGCCGTCATCGCGACGACGGTCGTGCCTTCTTTCCAACCTTTCGACGCCATCCCCGGAATGGGTAGAGTCGCGCCGATGCCTCGGCAACCGACCCCCCCCGCGCGCGCCGGTCGCTCGTCCCGGCGACGTCGACCGCGTAGGGCGGGGGTGAAGCGTCCCCGTCGAGGACGAAAGCGGACCACGCGTTCCCCGACGCGGAAACGTGGTTCGAGGTCACACCGCCTCCGCCGGCGGGTTTGGGTGGTCGCCGCCCTCTTCGGGGCCATGACGTGCGTGGTTCTCTTGATCGCCTTTCTCGGGTTTCGCCGCTTTGCTGCCCAGACGGGCCCCGCGCCCCGCGCTACCCCCGTCAACTGGCCCGAGGGCATGGACCCTGCGTCCGCGGCTCAGCTCCTGCAGCAATTGGGGCTGATCGATGCCCCGGGCTGGATGGAGGCCTTCCTCGCGCGGCGTGATGCGGGTGCGTGTTTCGTCGCCGGGCCTCATCTTCTGCCGGCGCGGGCCACGCCGAACCAAATCCTCGCGGCCCTCTGCCGAGATCCCGACCGGGCTCGAGTCAAAGTGACCCTGGTCGAGGGCTTTCACCGGTTCGCGATGGCCCGTCGTCTCGAGGACGCGGGGGTCGTGTCGGGCGATGCGTTTCTTCACGCGACCGAAGACCCGGAGCTGCTTCGCCGCCTGGGGGTCGCTCCCGCCGCCGACGAGGCCGGGGGCAGTGCCGAGGGCTTTCTCTTTCCGGCCACCTATCAGTTTTCCGTCGATGCGGCGCCCGAGACGGTGGTGGCGCGCCTGGTGGGTGAGATGTCGCGTCGCGTGGACCACCTCATCGGTCGGCATCGAGCGGGATGGCTCCGGCTTACCGAGGAGTTTGCCTTCGACCGCCGCGACCTCCTCACGCTGGCGTCGATCGTGGAGAAAGAGGCGGCGGTGGCCGACGAGCGGGCCACGATCGCGAGCGTGTTCCTCAATCGACTGCGAGACCCCGAATTTCCCCATCTGCAGAGCGATCCCACGGCGATGTACGGCTGCTTGGCGCTCGGGCCCGAGGCGGTCGCCTCGTGCCGTCGCTGGAATGGCAAGGCATCGGGCGCCATCAATCGCGACCCCGACAACCGCTTTTCCACCTACGTCACGCCGGGGCTGCCCCCAGGACCGATCGCCAACCCCGGGGCCGCGGCGATCGAGGCGGTGCTGGCGCCCAAATCGACGACCTACCGGTTCTTCGTCGCGCGCGGACGCGGACGACACACCTTCAGCGAGACGTACGACGAGCACCGTGCCGCCATCCGCGAGGCGAGGCGGCGCGGGCGCTCGTCCCCTAACGTTGCCCCGGGGCCGGGCGCCGGCGCGACGAACCCCGCCGAGGCTATCCCTCGTCGGGGGGCACCATGAACGCGAACGCCTGTTGTTCCATCGGTCGAAGCCCCAGCGGCTTTTGTCCCGCCGCCTCGAAGGCCGCCATCTCGCGGGCGAGGTCCGCTTCGACGACTTCACGGTTGTCGTAGGCGAAAGCGAGCGCGTCGAGCACGCGAGCGGGCCCAAGTCGAGGATACCGCCGGAGCAGCGTGTCGATCGACACGCCGGACCGGTGCCACGCCCATAGGCGACGCACCGGCACGCGAGAGCCTTCGACGTGCGGACTACCACTGAGGAGCCGGCTGTCGCACCGGACGTGGGGGTGCGGCACCAAGACCCGGGGCAGCGGCGGCAGTTTCGCCGCCGCCGACGACTTGCGTCTCTTGGCCAAGGATCAGTCGTAGATGTCACCGCCTGAGGGCGGAGGCGGAGGCGGAGGCGG
>JBCCLB010000098.1:0-23845 GCA_039027095.1 Myxococcota bacterium | reverse complement strand
GGATCCGGACCCTCCGCGAGCGCCTCGACCAGGCGGCCGAGCGCGTCGGGGATCTCCGGGTTTCCGGGGCTCCGGGCATCCGGGGCTCCGGGTTTCCGGGGCTCCGGGTTTCCGGGTTTCCGGGCATCCGGGTCTCCGGGGCTCCGGGTCTCCAGGGCTCCGGGCTCCGGGCGTCGGGCGTCGGGCTTCCGGGGCTCCGGGGCTCCGGGGCTCCGGGGCTCCGGGGCTCCGGGGCTCCGGGGCTCCGGGGCTCCGTCAGACGGAGGGGTGCGATTGGCGAGGAGTGCTCGCATTTGAGGCGTCCAGGGTGACTCAGGGGCCCCAAATGCGAGCGAAACTCGCCGATTTGGCTTCTCTGTCGTGCGCCGTGGGTCGCTGGTCTCAGGTCTGTGCAGATTGGGCTCGCGGGGCTCTCGGGCTTTGGCGAAAGAGCTCTCCTCGGCTTGTCCAGCGTGCGGAAGGACCGGGACTTGGCGAACCAGCTGCGGCGCGCCGTGACGAGCGTGGGGCTCAATGCGGCAGAGGCAGAGCGGTCGCGGGGGGCGTAGCGCGGGGCGATGTTCGACATCGCATTGGCGTCGGGTCGAGAAGCCATCACGGCGCTGCGTCTCGCGGGCGCGATGCGTCACGTCGACGCCGCAACCGGAGCCCCGCACCCGGAGCCCCGCACCCGCCGCCGCATCCTCGGACCTCCGATCTCCGAGTTTGCGGGCCCCCGAGCTTCCGGCGCTCCGGGTGTCGGGGTTCCGTCAGACAGAGGCGTGTTGTTTGCGCGCCAGGGCCGCCGCGCGTGATCGAGGCCGTGGGCCCGCGGGCCGTTGGCACTCGTCCGCGCACCGCGGGGTGCTAGCTTCCTCAGGCCCATGTCGACCGCCGTACCGCGTCGCCGCCACTCCTTCGTCGAGTACCTCGATGTTGAGGAGAAGAGCCGTGAGGTGAAGCACGAGTTCGTGAACGGGGGATTTTCGCCATGGCGGGAGGTTCCGTCGAGCACGCCGCGCTGGCCCAGGCGTTCGGCGGTCTGCTGGTGGCTCACCTCCGCGGCGGTCCCTGCCGTGCGTTCTCTTCCGACCTCAGGCTCCGGATCCCGGCGGCAGGCGTGGCGACCTACGCAGACGCCTCCGTCGTGTGCGAGCCCGTCGAAAGGGATGCAGTATCCAACAGTCACGTCACCAACCCGCGGGTCATCGTCGAGGTATTGAGTCCGAGTACCGAAGACTACGACCGCCACGAGAAGCGCCTCTACTACCAACAGATCGAGGCGCTCGAGGCGTACGTGCTGGTGCGCCAAGATCGTCGCGAGGTCGAGATCTGGCGACGACAAGATCGGGCGTTCGTGGCGACGACGCACGGTCCTGGTGACGGGGTGAGGCTCGATTCCATCGATTTCACCCTGGTCGTTGACGAGCTCTACGACATCGCCCGCGTCGCGATGGCTTAGACCACGCGCCACGGGCGCGGCTCGCCATGCGTCTACGACGAGTTCCTGACTTATCCGCGCCGCTTCTACTTCGCCACGAACTCGAGGACTTCATCGGTCTTTTCGCCCGCACTTTCGAGCGGAGGCACCGGGTGCGTGCTCAGAACCCGGCCGTCGCACGCGAGAAACTCGATGTTCTGCGATTGTTTCACGACGCGGAGAAATTCGAACCCTTCCGTGAAGCGAGGACCGACGCGAAGCTCTTTGGGTTCCATCTGCTCGCCCACGCCTTGGCCCGGATTGACGGTGCGGTAGGCACAAATCAGCTCATCCGTCTGATTCGTCACCTTAGCCGGCGCCGTCGCGCCGGTGGCGACCCCGAGAAATTGCGCCGCAGAACATGCCGCAAGGGAGAGCGACAATATCGATACCGACAGCTTTACCTTCATCACAAGCTTCGGTACTATACTTCCGGTCAAATCGGTAGATTTGACCGGCGCAATCATTGAGGCACCGCCAAGGCAATAGAACCGGCTCTGAGGAGCGATGCTCGCCCTCGCCGACTTGTCGGCGAGTATCGCGACACCATCAACGGTTGTGGTCGAGGGTGCAGGTCGAGCACCACATTCCCAGGACCAATGCCGACAACGCCGACTCCCGTGCGGGGGCCGACGGTCTATGGGGGCCGACGGTCTATGTCGTGTCAGGGGAGATCGAAGGTGGCCTTGGTCACGGCCGGCTGCGGCCCGAAGCGGACGGTGCGCACCCGCTCCGCGATGCAATCGGACTGCGTTTCGTAGGCCGGAACCGCCACCCCGGCGGCCATGACGGCGCCGGAGGCATCGAGGTAGACGGTGACGCGATACCGGCCGTCGGCCCGCGGCCGGCACGGCGAGACGGCTTTCTGCACCTCACCCAAGTGGCGACGCACCGAGGCGGGGTCGGACGTCGGGACGGCCTCGACGGGCGCGACGTCGAAGGTGTGGTCGGCACGGCCGGCGCCGCCCACCGGCTTGGGCCAGCGGCGCGTCTCTACCGCGCGCAGCACACATCGCTCGGCTTCGATGTCACCCAGGGTCGAGGCGGCGAGATGCACGTCCCGCGCGTGCCCCTCGGGATCGATGGTGAGAGCGACGCGAAAGGTTCCGCCCACCCCTTCGATGCGCCGCGCGGCCTCGGCGAGGCAACCCTCGACCCGGGGATGAAGCGCCTTGAAGGCCTCGGTCACGTCGTAGTCGCTCAAGGCGCCCACCGTGTTTCGGAACGTGGCTCGAGGACGCGGGGCGGAAGAACTCGGCGGGGCCGCGGCGGGGGGCGGCGACGGCGCGCACGCGGCGCCCGCGAGACCCTGAGCGATGAGGAGAACACCTCGGCGGAGCACGGTCGCGAGCCTACTCGGCCGCGGCCCCGGCTGCAGCCGCGGACGCTCCGGCGGGCTCGGCGAACAGGCGACCGCGCTCCGTCACCGCGACGACGACGAGGGCGCCGGCGCTCAAGACGGCGAATCCACTCACGAGGGGGAGCGTCGTGCCGTCGAAGCGTTGCCCGATCATCGCCCCCAATCCCGCCGAGAGCAGGGTCGAGACGAACCCGATCACCGCGGCGGCGGTGCCCGCGATCTCGCCTAGGGGCTCCATGGCGAGCGCGTTGAAATTGGCGCCGATGAAGCTGAAGCAGAGGAACGTCGCGGCGAGCACGCCGTAAAACACGGCGAACGAACGCGTCCCGCCATGGCCGGCGAGGAACGCCGCCTCCGCGGTGTTAAGCGCCAAGAACACCACCAGGGCCGCGTGGGAAAGGCGTCGCATCCCGATGCGTCGCACCCAACGCGAATTCACCAACGAGCCGAACATCATCGTGCCCGCCACGCCGGCGAAGTAGAGGGTGAAGCCGTCCCGGCGATCGAAGACCTCGGAGAAGATCTGCTCGGCCGAGCCGATGAAGGCGATGAGCCCTCCGAAGATCATGCCCGAAGCGACGGTGTAGCCCACCGTGGTCCGGGTGCGCAGCACGCGACGGTAGGCCCGTCCGAGGGCGGCGGGATCGATCGCGCGCCGCTGATCGGGCGGGAGCGACTCCTCGAGCCGAAGCGCCGTCCACACGGCCATCGCGACGCCGACGGCGACGAGCACGGCGAAAATCCAAGGCCAGGGGCCGAGGTACAGCACCACCTGCCCGACGTTGGGGGCCACGATGGGAACCACCATGAAGACCATCATGACCAGCGACATCACCTCGGCCATGGCGCGCCCCCGGTAGGCGTCGCGGACGACGCCGAGCGCGATCACCCGGGCGCCGGAGGCGAACACGCCCTGCACCGCGCGCGCCGCCACGAGCCACCCGAAACTCGGTGCGAACACGCAGCCGAGACCCACCGCCGAGTAGCCGACGAGGGACACGATGAGCGGCGCTTTGCGCCCGAAACGGTCGGAAGCCGGGCCGAAGACGAGCTGGGCGCACGCCAACCCGACCAGGTAGCTCGTGATGACGTACTGGCGGTCGTTGGGGTCGGCGACGCCGAGGGCCTCCCCCATCGCCGGCATCGCGGGGAGCATGATGTCGATGGCGAGGGCGTTGAGCGCCATCAAGCCGGCCATCATCGCGACCAGCTCCGCCTTGGACATCCCGCACGGACGCTCCTGCGAGGTCCGCCGCTTCGAGGCCGTTCGGCTCATCCCCCCTACCTAACGGCCGTGGACCGGGGCCACCACGCCCCTACCGCGACCCGCTTTTCACCTCGTCGTCGTGCTCGCCGAGGCGCGGCGGCGGGCGGCGTACCCGCGGCGGGGTGGCCGACAAGAACACCGGGTTTCGCACCAGCGACATCGGGCCCGCATCGGGATGGTCGACCTCGACGATCATGCCGCGCGAGCGCAGGTGCGCGCTGTCGAGCAGAGCCCCGACGTCGCGGATCGGACCGGCCGGCACGCCGGCGTCGGTCAGCTTCGCCACCCAGGTCTCGACCCCCTCCCGGGCGAACACGTCCCGCAGCGCCGCCACCAACGGCTCCCGGTGCGTGACCCGAGCGGCGTTGGTCGCGAATCGGGAGTCGTCCGCCCACGCCTCCCGACCGACCGCGGCGGCGAGCCGGCGAAACATCGCGTCGTTGCCCGCCGCCACCACGAGCCACCCGTCGGCCGCGGGAAAGGCTTCGTAGGGGACGAGGTTGGGATGCGCGTTGCCCATCCGGGACGGCGGCTCCCCCTGCACCAGGTAGTTCTGCGCCTGATTGACGAGCGCGGAGGCCAGGCAATCCTGCAGCGACAGATCCACGCGTTGCCCGCGACCGGTGCGATCCCGGACCCGAAGCGCGGCGAGAATTCCCTGCACCGCAAAGAGTCCCGTGACGACGTCGACCATCGCCACCCCGACCTTCGTCGGGGGCCCATCGGGCGCCCCGGTGATGCTCATCAGCCCCCCCATCGCCTGGACGAGGAGGTCGTATCCCGGCCGATCGCTGTCCTCCCCGCCGGCGCCAAAGCTCGAAATCGCGCAGTAGACGAGGCGCGGGTGCCCCAGCTGCGCTTCGTCGGCCCCGAGACGCGCCGCCACCTCGGGCTGAAAGTTGTGCACCACGACGTCGGCCGTCGCGGCCAACCGACGGAGCTGCTGGCGATCCCCCGCCGTCCGCAAGTCGAGGATCACGCTCCGCTTGTTGCGATTGACGGCGTGAAAGTACGCCGCGTCGGCCCCCGCGAAGGGGGGCCCCCACGCACGCGTGTCGTCGCCCCCGTCGGGCCGCTCCACCTTGATGACGTCAGCGCCGAGATCGCCGAGCAGCATGGTCGCGTACGGGCCGGCGAGCACGCGCGAGAGGTCCAAGACCGTGATGTCTTCCAGCGCCGCGGCCATCGCTCCGACCATGGCCGTCATCCCCCGCCGGGGACAAGGGGGGCGGTCGCTCAGAACGAAAGTTGGTCCGCGAACACCATGAAGACGGCAGCGAGCCCGATGAGAAACGCCACCACGGCGCCGTAGAGCAGTAGCGCCGGCGAACGGGCTTCCGGGACGAGGGTCGTCGGGTCGTGGGTCCCCGCCGCGAGCGCCAGCTCGGGCGGCCGCGGGCGCCGTTGGGTCGGAGGTTCTTCGTCGGCGCCGAGCGTGGGGTTGAGAGAAGGCCCGGGAGAGGGAGCCCCAGGGGAGGAGGCATCGAGCGCGTCGGCCGCCCTGAGCGCCGCCTCGTCCATGACCGTCGTCGAAGGCTCGTCGGTGTCGTCGAAGAGATCGTGCCGGGCGACCTCGGACCCGCCGGAACGCCGCCCCCCAGCGCCGCTGGTTTCGGAAACGCTGAGCTCGTCGACGACGTCGTAGCCCTCCCCGTTGACGCACAGGATGAGCGCCCGCGCCATCTGCTTGGCGTCGCGAAAGCGTTGGTCGGGCTTGGCCGCCAGTGCGCGACGCATCCATCCGTCGAGGGTGGGGGGCACGCCGTCGAGGAACTGGCCGAGCGGCCGCAGGTCCCCCTCGGCCTGCTGTACCCAAATCGGACGGGAAGCGTCGTCTTCGCGAAAGGGCAGCTCGCCCGTCAAGGCGTAAAAGGTCACCATCCCGAGCGAGTACAAATCGGAGCGGTGGTCGAGGTCGTCGCGTCCCACCCACTGCTCGGGGCTCATGAACTCCGGGGTCCCGACGACGTAGCCCCGCTCGGTCACCCCCAGCTCGACCCCGGGCGCGCGCACCTTGGCGATGCCGAAGTCGAGCACTTTCACGAACAGGTCGTAGTCGGGGTCCCGCAGCAGGAAGAGGTTGTCGGGCTTGATGTCGCGGTGGACGACGGAGAGGCCGTGCGCCCGATGAAGGACCTTCGCCACCTGTGCCACGACATGCGCGGCCTGCGGGAGCGAGAGCGGTCCGTCGCGCTCGACCCGGTCGGTCAGCGTTTCCCCCTCGAGCAGCTCCATCACGATGTACGGGGTGCCCCCTTCGGTCTCCCCGTGGTCGAAGGCCTGCACCGCGTGAATGCTGCGGAGACGGGCCGCGATGCTCGCTTCCCGGGCGAAGCGCGTGCGTAGGTTGGGCACCTCGCGAACGAGCGCGGGGTCGATGAACTTCACGGCCACCCGGGCCTGGAGCCGCGTGTGCTCCGCCGTCCACACGCTGCCCATCCCGCCGTGACCCAGGCAGTCGAGGAGCCGAATGCGCCCGTCGACGAGGCGTCCCGGTTTCAGATCGTCGACGTGCATCGTGCGTACCCGTAAAAACGTACGCGGGGACAACGTCTTCGCCCCCGCCGCGGATACGACAAAATCTTGCTCTGCCTCGGGCGGATCTCGACCCTCGCGGCCGCTTGCTGTCGCGGCCGCTCCGGGGGATGGCAACGGGTCGCATGGGGCCGCTGGAAGTCAGCCTGGATGCCGCGGGGCTCACCCACGTGGGGCGCGAGCGGGCGCGCAACGAAGACCAATTCCTCATCGCGCGCATGGAGCGCAACCTCCGGGTGTTGGACACGAGCGTCTCCGAGCTCGCGCCCCTGCTTTCCCCCTCCCGCGACGGTACGCTGTTGTTGGTCGCCGACGGCATGGGAGGCGGGACGGCGGGCGATGTGGCGAGCTCCGTGGCCGTGCGCTCGGTCATCCAGTCGGTCCTGGACGTGATGCCGTGGTCGAGCGCCCTCGAATCGGGCCTCGAGGAGGCGTTGTCGTCATCGGACCGGACCACGACCACCGGAGTGCGACGAGGGCTCACCTCGGCCCTCGTCGAGGGAGACGAGGCCGTGCGGCGTGAAGCCGCCCGCCGGGCCACCGACAAGCAGATGGGGACGACGCTCACGATCGCCTACATCCAGTGGCCGTTTCTGTATGTGGCCCACGTCGGGGACAGTCGGGCTTACCTGTGGCGCGGCGACGAGCTGCTTCAGATGACGACGGACCACACGCTGGCCGAAAAGCTCCGGGAACGCACGGACTTCACCATCGATGACAGTTCCCCCTGGCATCACGTACTATGGAATGCCTTGGGGGCGGGTGAGCACGCGGCGATGGAGCCCGAGGTGCACCGACACCACCTCGAAGAGGGAGACGTCGTGTTGCTCTGCTCGGATGGCCTCACCAAGCACGTGGAAGACGCGATCATCGGACGGACCCTGGAGGCGAGCCCGAGCGCGGCCGTCGCGTGCGAGCGGCTCGTCCATCTGGCCAACGGCTACGGCGGCACCGACAACATCACCGCCGTGACCTGTTACTGCCAACCGCTCGAGCTCTCCTTTGACAGCGAGGCGCCGACGGTTGCCGTGCGCCGTGTGGACACCGGAGCGGTCACCGCCGTGAGAGAAGCTGCGCCTGCGGCGTTGGCATCCGGCGCGCTTCTCCCGGCGGGCGAAGGCTCCGACGACGACGACGACGACGACGACGACGACGACGATACTTCTGCCCGTGAGGACTCATGAACGAACACCGGAAACCACGCGCGCCCAAAGGCCGTCGCCCCCAACTCTTGCCCCTCGGCTCGCCGGTGTCCTCGAGGCTGGCGTCGGGAAGGCTGGCGTCAGTAAGGCTGGGATCGCTGGGGGTGGGCTGGGTCGGGATGGGCTGTTTCGGGCTGGGGTTGGCGTGGGGGCCCACGGCGTGCAGCGACGAGCCAGGGGGAGGCGCCACCTCGACCACGACGACGACGGTCGCCACCGGCGGCGGAGGCGGCGCGGGGGGCGCCACGCCCGGGGTCGGCGGCGCGGGTACCGGCGGGGAGGCGGGCGCCGGGGGGAACCCCGGGTGCACGAGCCACGAAAACGCGGCGGCCGCGGTCGCGCTCGAGCAAATTGCGGCCGATGCGCCGACCGCCACCGGAGGCCCCATCGCTCGCGGGACCTACGAGCTCGTGGCGGTCAAGCGCTACACCGGCCCGGGGGGCGACGAAGGTCCCAACGGAACGATGTACACCGAGACCCAAGTCTGGAGTGCCGTCGACATGCAGTCGGTGCTGGAGTTTCCCGACGGCCAGGGCGAGCGGCGGCTGCAATTCGCTTACGACCTTCAAGACGGCTCCGGCGGCATCAGCCTCCAGGTCGTCTGTCCCGAGACGCCGCTGAGCGTGCCGTGGGACCGTTACACCGCCACCGCGACCACGCTGACCCTGTTCGCGACCCCCGTCGACCTCGCCTTCGAATACGACCTCACCGAGCCCGAAGACGACAGCGACGACGGTTGACCCCACCGGGTTGCGCTGACGACGGCGACGGCGCGGGTTCAGCGCCGCCGCTCAGGGCTCAGTCGAAGATGAACCAGAGCATGCGCTTGTAGTAGCGTTCGTCCCACGGAGGGACGAGCGCGCTCTCTTCGCGGTGGGCCCACCCCGCCTGGCGGAGGGCGCAGAGATAAACCTCATCCTTCGGGCGCAACACGGTGGCCCGCTGGCACGCCGTCGCGGCGGCGTGATCGCGCGCCTCGTCGTAGTGGCTGACGATCCCGAGGTTCGTCCGCTTTTCGCAGGTCGGGTAGCGCTGCGTGTTCTCGTCGTTCCGCGGCTGGTCGACGAGCGCGACGTCGTGCTCGCCGTCGCGGGCGACACACACGCGCAGCTCCCCCCTTCGCCCAAAGAGAAACAACTCGAAGAGCGCGACGCCCAGGACGATCCACCACCACGAACGGCGGCGGCGCGGCGCACCTTCTGCGTGGGGCTCGGGCGACGACGGCGACGCTTCGAGCGGCGACGGCGACGCTTCGGCTTTGGGGGTCTTTGGTCTCTTCTTCCGTTTTCGCCGCTTTGGCTCCGCCTCGCCCACCGTCCGTGGTTACCACGCATCGTCGGCCGACGACCCCGACGAATCTGATGCTACGGTGCGTCCGTGGTCGCCGCGGCGGTACCCCCCTTCCCCATCGCTCGCTTCACGGTAGCGCAGTACCACCGCATGGTGGCGGCAGGAGCGTTTACGGAACACGACCGCGTCGAGCTCATCGAAGGTTGGGTGGTCGCCCAGATGGCTAAGGGTCCCGGTCACGAGTACGCGGTGGCAGAGGCAGAAGCGCAACTCCGAACGCGCCTTCCCGAGGGATGGTACGTGCGCAACCAGGCGCCGCTGACCCTCGACGCCAGCGAACCCGAACCCGACCTGACGATCACCCGGGGAAGCCGCGCCGCGTACCGAACGCGCCACCCGGGGCCCGATGAGGTCGCGGCCGTCGTCGAAGTCTCGGACACCACCCTCGAGACCGACCGCCTCAAGGCGCGGACGTACGGCGCGAACGGCATCGCAACGTACTGGCTCATCAACCTGGCCGGACGCTGCGTCGAGGTCCACACGGGCCCCAACCCCGCGGCGCCGACGGGCTACGACGACCGACGCGTGGCGCCAGAAGACGGCGCCATCGAGCTGCGGATCGGCCAAGCCGAGCGCTCTCGCCCATCGTCGTCGGGCGCCTGCTCCCGTGAGGCGGTAGCGCCGAGGTTATGGGCCTCCCGGCATCCGGGTCTCCGGGCCTCCGGGGGTCATGCAGTTGCCCCCCATGGACCACCGGCGCACCACCCCGGCGATGGCCCGATTCAGGGTCTTTCAGGTGCAGAGGCCAGGGCGACAGACCGGCATGCCTTCTGCAGACAATGAAGCGCAACGTAGGTGAGCGGTCCGACTGCCTTTCCCGGGCCGCTTTCCCTAGCCCTCGACCGTCGTGAAGCGCGTGACGACTCCACTGTTTCCTCCGCTGGTTCCTCCCCTGCGGCCTACCCCGCGCGGCGCCGGGGTGAATGCCTCGTTCGGCCCCCACTTCGAGTTCGACGCCGCCGACCTCGCGTCGGAGGAAGAGCGGGTGCTGCGGCACGCGCAGCGCCTGGCGAAGAAGGCGGTTCGCTCTGGGTCGACGATCGCGGGTCGCTACCGCGTGCTCCGGATCGTGGAGCGCAGTGCCCGCGGGGTCCTGGTCGAGGCGCAGCGCCTGGCCGAGGGCGACCGCGTTTGGTTGCGGGTGGTCCTTCCCTCGCGGGTGGCGGCCCGGGTGGTTCCGCGACTGCACCGTGAAGCGCGGGTGCTGTCCACGCTGAAGACGCCTCACGTCGCCCGCGTTCTCGACGTCGGCCAATTGCCGGACGGAACCCTTTATTTCGCCCGGGAGTTGGTCGAGGGCCCCACGGTGGCGGAACGCGCGCGCGCGGCGGGTGGCCTCTCCCTCGCGGAAGCCCTCCGTTTGGCGGGGCAGGTCGCAGAGGCCGTGCGCGAAGCCCACGAGCGCGGCGTCGTGCTCCGCGACATCTCACCCGACGCGGTGCGGATCGTCGCGTCGTCGTCGTCCGGACAAGCCGAGGCGAAGCTATGCGATCTTGGCGCCTGTGCCCTGCAGGAACTCGAGGGCACGCAGGCCACACGGCTTCAGGGCGACTCTCGGTCGGCGGCGCCCGAGTTGTTCGAGGGTGATGAAGCGACCGAGCGCAGCGACCTGTGGTCCTTGGGGTGCCTGCTCTACGAGATGCTCACCGGCGCGCCCGCGTTCGAAGGCCGGGGCCCCCTGCTGTCGCTCGCGGTATTGCGGGGCACACCGACGCCGGTGACGTCCTTCCGGTCCGACGTCCCCGCCACGGTCGTCGCGCTCGTCGACGCGATGCTCGCGAAAGACCCGTCGCAGCGGCCCGCCTCCGTCGACGCGGTCCTCCGTATGCTCGAGGCCGCATCGTCGACCGAAACGACCGCACCACTTACCGCCCCCACGGGCCCCCGCCACCGACCGCTCGCGTCAGCCCCGCTGGCGTCGGCCCCGCTGGCGTCGGCCCCGCCGGCCTCGGCCTCGCGGGCGTCGGTCTCACATGCCGAGACGGCCCAATGCGGAGCGCCTCCACCATCGCGACCGGCGGCGGACGAAGACGCTCACCTGATCGCGACCGAAGAACATCGCGCCGTCCCCCGGGTGTCTCCAGCGGGCCGCAAGAAGGGTTTCCGGGCGTGGTTCTCCTCCCTCTTGCCCGCGCGCTGGTCCCGGTAGGCGCCCCAAGAAACGCGGCGCCCAAGAAACGCTGCGCCTCACGATGCTGCACCTCAAGATCCTGCACCTCAGGATCTTGGGGCGCAGTCTTCGGTCCACGTGGCGTCCGACGCGAGGTCGTCGCGGCAGTCGCTCGCGCAGCGCTCGCCTTCGCTCGCCTCCCCCGGGTCGAGATCGGCCTCGCACTGTTGGAGGCACGCCTCGACGTAGTTTCTCTCGTAGCTGTCGCAGAACTCCGGACCGCGCGCTCCCGTCGCCGCCCCCCCGCACGCGACGGCGAACCCGAGCATCAGTCCGCCCGTCAACGTCGCCGCCTCGAGACGGCGACGCCACGACGACGCCTCCGTCGCTCTCGTCGCCCTCAAAAGCGCCCCTGGAGGCTCACCCCCCATTGGTGCGCGCGACCACCCCAGCCGGGAACGACGACGGGCGACGCCATCAGCTCGACCTCGTCGGCACCCTCCGCATCATCGCCATCATCGTCGGGCGCTTCTTCTCCCTCTTCGTCGCCGGGGCTCGACGGGGGCGGGGCCTTCACGTCGGGTTCGTCGAAAAGGTAGAGCAGCAACCCGGTCCCCGCCACGAGCACACCCAGTCCCGCGAGGCTCGCGCCCCCGCCGAACAATCGGTCCCGTTCGTCGATCAGGTCGTTGAACCGCTCGGCGTCTTCCCGAGAGATGCTCCCTTCGGCTTGGCGGCGATCGTCGATCTCTTGCGCGTCGCTCTGCGCCGACAGCCCGAAGCCGCCCACCAGCAAACCGCCCGCGAAGATCGCCGCCCCGGTCCCCATCACGGCCCACGCGGCGCGACGTTGCCCCGTCATGGGCAGGTCGACCTCGATCTCGGTCTGCGAGCCGTAGACGAAGTCGAGCTCCTCGACGTACGCCTCGTAACCCGCTTCGGACACCACGACGAGATGGCGCCCCGGCTCGAGGGCGACCGGCCGGGCAAAGGGGACTTCGCCCCGAGAAACTCCATCGACCGTCACTTCGGCGCCGCTCGACGCAATGACCTCGAGCTTCGGCGCCTGCCCCTTTAGGGGCACGGGGACCACGAGGATCTCGTTTTTGGTGATGGCGAACGACTCGGTCCGCGTCGCGTAGCCCGTCGCGAAGACTTCGACCGAGTGCTCCCCGGGCTCGATGGTGGCGCTGAAGGGCAAGGCGCGAAGGGCGCCCCCGTCGAGGCGAGCGACCGCCCCCGCGACGGGTGAATTGACCTGCACCACGGTATCTCGCGCCAGCACGCCGCCCCCCTCACCCGCCCCGACGAGGCGTTGGAGGTCGACGAGGGAGCGCTTCGCATCGACGCGACGCCCCCCCGACGACACCAGGCTCAGGTAACGTTGGTACCGGCTGATCGCCGCTCGGGCCGCGTTCTCGTCTTCCGTCGCCTCGTACTCGCGCCGCAGAGACTGCGCCGAGGAAAACAGCAGCGCGGGCTTTTCGACCAGGGCGTACGCCTCGTCGAACAGACGGGCCGCGGTGCGAAAGTCCCGCGACTTGAACGAGGCGACCCCTCCGTTGAAGAGCCGTCGGGCCTTCGCCGACGCCTCGGGCGTAGCCCCGCCACCAGCCCTACCCGAGCCAGCCCTACCCGAGCCAGCGGAGCCGGACTGCGCTTCGGCCCGCGGGGAAGCCACCCAGGCCGCCACCCCCACGGCCAGCGCGCAGGCGATGCGTAACGCCTTCACATACCCTCCAGCTCGGGGGGCAGCCCGCTCGGCGGCGGCTTCACCGGGGTGCTCGGAGGCGGCTTCACCGGTGTGCTCGGCGGTGGCTTTACCGGCGTGTTCGGCCCGACGGGCGTGCTGGGCGGTGGCTTCACCGGCGTGTCCGGCCCGACGGGCGTGCTGGGCGGCGGCTTCACCGCGGTGCCCGGGGGTGGTTTCACCTGCGTGCCCGGAGGCGGCTTCATCGCGGGGTTCGACGGCGGCTTGGCGGCGGCCCCTGGGGCCGGGGACGTGGGTTTATCGACGTCACGCGACGAGGCCGACGCCATCGGGGTCTCGACGTCTCCCGCGGGGGACGCCGCCTCGGCGGAAGTGTCTTCGGCCGGCGGCACATCCGGCCCCTCCCCCGCCACCGCGGGCGCGACCGGCTCAGACGACGACGAAGGGCCGATACGCAGCGTCAGCGCCACGACCGCTGCCACCGCGACGACGGCGACCATCCCCACCGCAACCGCCGTCTTGACGTTCCCCCCGCCGCTCCGCCCCACCTCGGAGGCGACCGTATCGAGGGTCTTGGACGGGCCGAACGGCGCGGCGGCAGGCCCCCCCGCCACCGTCGGCGCGGCCCCGGGCTCGGTGTGCGGGACGGGGGTCGCCCCCCCTACGGCCACGCCCATCCCCACGCCGGGCGCCGGGGTGGTCGCCCCCAATCCCACCGGGGTACCCCCGCCGGGCCGGGTCGCCCCGACGCTGAGGGACGACCCCAAGCCGGAGCCCGAGGAGATCGAGCCGGTCACGATGCTCTTCCGCGGCAGGTCGAGCCCGGCCCCGAGGCCGGCGACCCGCAGCGCTTCCACCGCCTGCACCAAGCTCGCGGGGCGCGCGTCGGGGTTCTTCGCCAGCATGGCGAGGACGGGCCCGTCGAGGGAAGGAGGCAGGGCCGGGTTCGCCTGCGACATCGGGGGCGGGGGCTGCTGCACGTGTTTCAGCATCAGCGCCATCATCGTCTCGCCATCGAAGGGCGGTCGCCCCGTCAACATCTGGTGGACCATCACGCCGAACGAGTAGATGTCGGTGCGATGATCGACGTTGCGGCCGTGGCACTGCTCGGGGGACATGAACAGCGGCGTCCCCATGGCCGCCCCGGTGCGGGTCTTGTGGTTGACGGTGTCGTCGACCATCAGCTTCGCGATGCCGAAGTCGAGCAGCTTCGGGAAGAGCTCGCCGTCGTCGTCCTGCGTCAGAAAGATGTTCTCCGGCTTCAGGTCGCGATGGGCGATGCCCGCCGTGTGGGCCGCGTCGAGGGCACGCGCGACGTACTTCAAGATCGGGAACGACGTGGGAAGCGAGAGCACCCCGTGTTGGGCGAGGTATTCGTCGAGGGTCATGCCGTCGAGCAGCTCCATGACGAAGTAGTGCAATCCGCCGTCGAGGGTGCCGAACGAGAAGATGTCGATGATGTTGCGGTGACGGATTTGGTTGACCGCTTTCGCCTCGGCCTGAAACCGCGACACCACCGACGCGTTGGCTGAGTACTCGCGGTTGAGGACCTTGATCGCGGCCCGCTTCCCGATCAGCGGGTGGACCGCGCGGTACACCTTGCCGAAGCCGCCCTCGCCGATCTTTCCCTCGACGCGGTACTCGCCGACGGTCGCCCCGACCGACAGCTCGTCGTCGATGGCTTCGACCTCCTCGGGGGGACCGGTCGTTCCGCTGTCTCCGGGGGCGGCTGTCATCGGCTTCGTCCTGAACGATCCTACCCGCCGTCGCAGCCGAGCGCGACTTCGGTCCTCGCGCCCCCCCGCGTGACGACGCGGAGCGCGACGACGGCGTCCCCCGCGGAGACGTTCGCGGCCGCCTTGCAGCGCCCGTATCCCTTGCTGCGCAGCCGGGCGCCGCCGATCCCTTTGCGCACCAGGGCCGAGCGTACCTCGGCCGCGCGATTCCGCGAGCCCGTCGCGTCGGCCGGCGTCGCGCGCCCGCCGGCGAACCAGACCCCCACCTCGACTTCGTCGACCTCGGGGGTGGCCTCGAGCACGGCCGCCACCGCCGTGAGCACCTCGTCGGAGGCCGAGCTCACACGTCCTCCGGGGGCGAACGCGATCTTCCGTTTCGTGACCAGGCGGTCGCCCGCGAGGTACGCCATGGGCGCGTCGTCCGGGCAGCCGTCGTCGTCCTCGAAGCCGTTGTTCGTCTCGGGCGCTTCGGGACAGCGATCCGCGGCGCCGACGACCCCGTCCCCGTCGGGGTCGGTGCCCCCGGAGGTTCCCGTCTCCGGCGCGCCGGGCTCGGGCGGCTCAGCGGGAGAGGTCGGCGGGGGCGGACCGTCCGGCGGGACGCCTTCCTGCCCCTCGGCCGCGACCGTGGGGGCGGGACGGGGGGGCGTGACCGTGACCTTCGCCTCGACGCGGCCGCCGCAGCCGAACCCCACGGTCATGGTGGCGGTCGCCGCGGCCAGCCGCACGGCGCCGGGGCCGACCCACGACCGCCATCTCGTCTTCGCCCGAACCACCCCCGTGGCCTATCACGGGCGGCCGCGGGCACCGAGGCGGACGAGGATCTCCGTCAACTCCTGCGGCGCGATGTCGAGACGTTCGACGACGCGACCGTAGAGCTGCGCCGTGGGGACAAACCGTCCCTCGCCCCGCTCCCGCTGCAACGCGCGAAGCGTGGTCAGCACCACCCGCTCGCGGCGGGTCAGACCATCGCGCACATCGGGCACGGCATCATCCAGCACGGCTCGAGGCGGGGTCGCCCTTCCTGCGCTCACGCGGTCCCCGCCGCTTCCGCCGACGACGCGAAGATCACCCGGTTGCGGCCGGCGTCCTTGGCCCGCTTCATCGCCGCGTGGGCGCGATCGAGCAGTTCGGCGATGAGCCGGTCCGGATCGGCGCGCAACGCGTCGACCGCCGCCTGGGCGAGAAAGACCCCGCCCACACTGACGGTGGTCGAGCAACGCTGCTCGATGGCGACCCGGACCTTCTCCGCCACCTTTCGGGCCCCCTCGCGCGTCGCATCGGCGAGAATGACGGCAAATTCTTCTCCGCCGTAGCGCGCCACGAGATCGGTTTCTCGGGTGGTTTGGTCGAGGGTCCGCGCCACTTGCCGAAGCACGCGGTCGCCCTCGACCGGACCGAGCTCGTCGTTGACGTGGGCCAGTCGGTCGGGGTCGACCACGAGGCACGCCAGCCCCGACGGTTGGCCCCGGGACGAAGCCTTCACGGCCCGCCGCAGCGCCTGCACCAGGAAGCGGCGCGAAAACACGCCCGTCAGCTCGTCCACCATCGCAATGGTCGCCAGTCGTTTGTTGGCACGGCCGACGTGAATCTGGGCGTCGAGGCGCGCACATACGATGGGGAGTGGCGTCGCGCCGACCATGAAGTCGGCCGCCCCCGCCTCCAGGGCGTCGGTCACGAGCTGGTCGGTCGCGTCGCCCTCGGTAAACATCACGATGGGGATCGCCGCGGTATGGGGCGAGGTCCGCAGGCGACGACACCGGAGGACGGCCTCGGGCTCGGTCGCGTCGATCACCATCACCTCGGGCGGCGACGAGGCGCCGGGCGACATCGACGAAGGCGGCGGCACCGAGGCGCGGGTCTCGCTCCCCGGGGCGCCTTCCGGCTCGGGGTCTGCCGCCAGCGTGATCACGTCGTACCCCCGTCCCTCGAGCTGAAGCTTCATGGTCCGTTGGGTCGCGGTCGAGGCGCCGACGAGCGCCACGGACCCTCGGCCCTGAGCGGCCGACCGCGGTACCGTCCCGCTCGAGGGCGGCGGCGCGCTGAGGCGATACCCCTGCGCGAGCGCGTGACCTGCCGCCTCGACGTCGAGCGCGGGGGCGAAGAAGAATCCTTGCCCGTACTCACAACCGAGCCCGGAGACGAAGAGGAGCTGGTTTTCGGATTCGATCCCTTCGACGGTCACGTCCATCCGCATCGAGTGCGCCAACGACACGATGGCGCGCACGATCTCGGTGTTGTCGCCGCTCATCCCGAGCTCGCGCAGAAAGGATCGATCGACCTTCAGGGAATCGATGGGGTAATTCTTCAAATTGGCGAGCGACGAATACCCCGTGCCGAAATCGTCGAGGAGGAGGCGAATGTCGCGGGCCTTGAGGGCGCGCAGCGTGGCGAGCACCGAGGCGTCGTCGACCATCATGCTCTCGGTGAGCTCGAACCCCAAGGTGAACGGCCCCACCGGGTGCTCGGCCATCATCTCGTCGATACGTTCGACGAGGGACGGATCCCGCACCTGCCCCCGGGAGAGATTGACATTGATGAACAGGGGCGGGCCCTCGGGACGCGCGCGCTGCCACGCGCACACCTGGGCCAAGATCTGCGGAAAGATGACCTCGAAGATCCCGGAGAGCAGACCGGCCCGCTCGGCGACTTCGATGAACCCTCCCGGCAGCAGGAGGCCCCGACGGGGATGCTCCCACCGCAGCAGCGCCTCGAAGCCGGCAACCTTGCCCGTGCGCAGCGACACGACCGGTTGGTACCGAATGCGAAACTGCTTGGCCGCAATGGCGAGACGGAGGTCCTTTTCCACCTGGAGTCGCTCGACGATGCGCCGGTGCATCGGCGCGTCGAACACGCGGTGCTGCCCCCCGCCGAGGGCTTTCGCGCGATTCATCGCCACGCTCGCGTCGCGGAGGTAATCCTCCGGGTGACGACGCTCGCCGTCGCCGAGGACCACGCCGACGGAGACGGTCGAAAAGAGCTCCTCCGAGCCGACGAGGCGCGGTGCCTCCAGCTCGTGTTGAATGGTGTTCGCCAAGCGCACGACTTTGGCGAGGTCGTCGGGGTTGTCGACGAGCAGGAAAAAGTGGTCGCGCCCGACCCGGGCCAGGGTGTCGGTCGGTCCCCGGAGCGCGCGGAGGGCCTCGGCTACCGTCTGCGTCCACGCTTCGCTCTGCTCGTGGCCAAAGCTGTCGGTGATCGCGGCGTGGTTGTCGAGAAAGAGCGACACCACCGCGAACGGAATGCCGTGCTCTTGTTGGCGCACCATGGCGCGCGCGAGGCGGTCGAGCAGCAGCGCGCGATTGGGAAGTCCAGTCAGCTCGTCGTGCAGCGCCTGGTGCTCGAGCAGCCCCTCCGCCGCTTTTCGCTTGGTGATGTCGGTTTGGGAGCCGGCGATCCGATAGGCGTGGCCCCGCTCGTTTCGCACCGCCAACCCTCGCGCGAGCATCCACCGGTAGGTGCCGTCACGGTGCAAGATCCGGTATTCGGCTTCGAAGCCGTCCCGGCGCCCTTCGATGTGCTCGCCGAGTTCGCGCTTCACCGCGTCGAGGTCGTCGGCGTGGACCCGGCCGAACCAGGCGTCGCTGGAAGCGTCGAGCTCGTGGGCGGCGAAGCCGAGCATGCTCTTCCAACGCTCGGAGAAGTGAATGCGGTCGTCGTCGAGGTGCCAATCCCACAGGCCGTCGTTGGCCCCCCGCACCGCGAGGTCGTAGCGCTCTTCGCGCTCCCCCATCGAGCGCGTCGCGCGCACCCGCTCCACCGCCCGGCGGGTGACGCGCGTGAGCCGGAGCTCGAGCTCGTCGATGCGCACGATGTCTTGCGCGCCGAGACCCATCACCCGGGTCGAGAGCTCGTCGTCTTCGGTCGCGGCCACCGCCACGACGGGCACGTGGGGATAACCGCGCTGAAGCTTCTCGACGCGCTCCGTCTGGTCGAGATCGACGAAGGTGACGATGGCATCGAGGTCCGATTGCGTCTCCAGACGCCGCAGCGCATCGAGGATGGTCACGACGCGTATGACGTGAACGCCCGGCGTGGCCGAGAGCTCCACCGAGAGCGCATCGTCACGGCTCGAACGCTCGAGCACGAGCACCTGGAGCCGCTTCGTCACCGGCGCGCCCCCCCGGGGTGCACTGATGCTTTAACCATCCGCTCGCAGAGCTTACCGGTTCCACCGACACCGAGAAAAGCGGAACCCGCTGGAATGAACCTGCGTCACCCAACCGTAACCGTAGGGCTCCAAACTGTGCCTTCCGGGCACCTTCATCGTGCGAGCATGGCGGTGATGCACCCCATGCCCTCAGGGCATTGTCCCGCCCCCTCGACACACGTGGCCGCCCCGACGATCGCCTCGTCGCCGTAGACGCGCGACAGCTCGCTCATCGAGTCGAGACACGCCCCAAAATCACCGTAGGGGCCGACGCGCGCGCCCGGCGGATCGCACAAGTCCCGCATCGTCCAGCAGACGCGCGCCGCGGGCGTCCGAGAAAAGGCATAGGCGGCCCCCCCGAGCGCGAGGACCAGCCCGCCCGCGGCCGCGAAGGCCACGCGGCGACGGGTCAGAAGCGCCCGCCAATCATCGTGCGCAAGATCCAAAGAACGTCGCCGTCATCGGGTTCGAGGAGGTCGCCGTCCGCCACCGGAAACAGCACCCCGACCCGGGCGACGAGGGGAAACGCGAAGGGCCCGGCGAAGGGCGGCCGGTAGGTTGCGTAGGGCTCGACGGCGAGCTGCGTCTGCGCCTCGGTATCGGCGCGAACGTTCGCGACGTACTGCGCTCGCAATCCCACTCCGGGCCCCCACGGGGACACGACCTCGAGTTCGTTGGCCAGCTCCACCACGCCGAATACGTCCGACTGTCCGCCCCGCTCGGTTTCATCGAGGGTGGAGACCCAAGCGGCCCCGGCGAATTCCAATCGGTCGTACACCAGCGGATGAATCTGCCCCGCAACGCCCACGTGCGCGCGGAGGGGAACATTGAGGGGTGCGAATCGATGGGCCTCGGCGCCGCCCCTCATTCGAGACGCCGTCAAAAGCGCGGCCGCCGCGGAAAGTGAACGCGCTTCCGGATCGACGGTGGTGGGAATGGCGATGTGGGCTCCCCCCCACACGGCCACGCGACCCTCTGCAAAGACATCGCCCCCGTGACCGCCGACCACGATGTTGCCCGCCACCACCGTGTCGTCGAACGGCTCTTCCACGAGGAGGATGGCCATGGGCACGATGACGTCCAGAAACCCCAAGACGTCTTCGTCGAAACCGATCTGCGCGACCGCATCGAGGGTGAGCACGCTGCCGCCGTCGAACGTAAACGCGTCGGCCTCGAGGCGCGCGTGACGCACCAAGGGGCGCGGCCGCCAGTCCTTGGCCATCCACGCGATCTCCTCCGGGCCGCCGCCGCCGATGTCCGAGGGAGGAGGCGCATCATCATCGTTCGCCGGAGATGCGTCGTCGGGGGGGAGCGGCGGCGGCGCGACGAGGTACGGACTGCCGGATGCGTCAGAGGGCGGCTCCGCGTCGGGCGGGGGCGCCTCGTCGGGCTCGTCGGACTCCTCCAGCGCGTTCCACCCGGGAGCCGGAGCTGCGGGCCCAGGGGGCTCGGCGGGCGAGGCGGGCTCGTCTTCTGCGCTCTGGGCACGGGCGGGTTCTCCCACGAGGCCCGCGGTGGCGAGCGCCGTCACGAGCACCGTCGTCCGGAGGCGGGCCCCCGTGCCGAAGCCGATCGTCATGGCCAGCATGCTCTCACCATCGACCCGAGAGACCAAAGGTTGGCGCCAGCCAGGGTTCAGGGCCCGTCGAGCGCCGCGCGCCGGGCCGCGCGTTGGTGTCGGGCCGACGTGAAGAGCGACCATTGGCCGCGCGCCCGGGCCAGGTTGTGGTCGCCGCGCGTGGAAAACCGGGTCGGGTCCCATCCGAAGTAGGATTCGACGAGCGCATCGGCCAAAAACCGCGCCGTGAGCTCGAGACAGATGTGCTCAACGCCGACGAGCGCCGCCTCGCGCTCGAGGGCCGTTGGGGCGCGTCCGAGGCCCTCGGCGTAGCCACCCCACGCCGCGGCGAGGGACGGCACCGAAAACGAGGCGAGCTCGGGCGCGTCTTCGCCGCGGGGAAGGCACCAGGAGCGAAAGGCGTCGCCCAGCTCGTGGGCCCGCGCCATCGGGGCGAGGGTGTCGAGGTCCACCAGGCACACCGCCTCGTCGCCGCGGAAAAGCAGATTCGAGAGCTTGAGGTCGCCGTGGCCCGGTTCGTCGGGTGCGTCAGGCAGCGGCGACAGCGCCTCCGCCGCGCGCAAGACCTCGTCGGCGAGCGTGGCCACCCGCGCGTGCAATCGATGGTCGCGCCCCGAAGCCATCGCGGCGCGGAGGCGCGCGAGATGGGCCGGCGTGTCGTGAACGCCCACGCGCGTCACGACGAGCGGGGTCTCCAGCGTGGCCAACGCCCGGTGAAATCTTCCCACGAGGCGGCCGGCCGAGGCCAAGCGCGCCGGCGCGGCCGTGTGGGTCAGCGTGGCGCCTTCGACGAAGGTCAGGACGCGCCAACACCCCACCTCGGGCGTGGCGAAGTACGGCGCACCCGCGTCGGTGGGGGTGAGTTCGGGGGTGACCAGGCCGCACGCGCGGAGATGCCCGGTCACCGCCGCGATGTTGGCGTGCACCGGCTCGGGCTCGAAGATCGGGTTGACCCGCTGGAGGATGAACCGACCCCCGTCGTCGCCCCGGACGCACCACGTCTGATTGATCAGGCCCGCCGTGAGGGGATGCGCCTCCACCAGGCCCAACCGCCCGTAGGCCGCGACGACCGGCGTCGGCAAGCCCAGTGGAGCCGGTGAGGAGCCCAGCGTAGCCGGTGAGGAGCCCAGCGGAGCCGGTGAGCGGGGCGGCGGGGGGTGCGAAGACGTCGCCATCGGGCGGAGCGTACTCGGTGTGGTCGGTACCCGGGGGGCGCGGATCGACGCGGGCGGGCGATGGGCGAGCGACGACGGCCGGGCTGAGGTATCCTCTCCCGTGATGGCTGGTTATCGCGACGAGCTCGGCGCGGCTCGAACCCGGATCCGTGTTCTCGAGGCTCAGCTCCAGGAACAACGCGCGCGCAACACCGCCGACCGCGCCGCGATGACGGCCCGACAGACCGAGCTCGAAGTGATGCAGCTCGAGCTCGAGCAGGCGCAGGCCCCGTCGTCTCCCCGCGCCGGGTGGGGGGTGCGATGGGAGCTTCTCGCGGCGCTGGCCGCGGCGGCGCTGCTGGTCTCGATCGGATTGAGCGAAGCCATCAATCGGGCCGAGCGCGCGCGCTCGGTGCTGCGCCAAGAGCGACTCGCCTGGCAGCTCGAGCGCGCGGACCAAGAGTTTGCCCTCGCCGCGATGCGCGCGGAAAACCACCGCTTGCGCCGCGCCGTCCAGACCTCCGACGCCGACCCGCAACTCGTCGCCTTCGCGCGCGACCCCTTCGCCGCGCCGGCGCCCGACGCCGACGACGTGGCCCACCACGACCCCGATACGGCGACGACCGCACCGCGCGAGACCCTGCTCCGCCGCTTCTTCGCCGGCACCGCAACCCCCTACGAGGTGGGGCAACTCCGGGCCCTCTGTCACCGCGAAGAAGATGCTTGCTACGGCCTCTTCACTCCCCCGGCCCCCCCCCGCCGCCGGATGCTGCGCGAACTCGGCTTTTAACGCCCGCCGACGGATCACGCTCACGGCCAACCACCGCGCCCGGGGCGGGCGAGGCGCATCAGCCTTGGGGCTGAAGGCGCGCGAGGATGGGCTGCACGTCGGAGACGAGCCCCGACTCCGCCGACTGACCGAGAAGGCTGCCGGCGTTGAAGATGGCAAAGCTCACGTACTCGTGGAGCTTATCCATGAGGATGGCCTCATCGTCGTCGCCGGCGAGACGGGTGAGGTTCTCCGCGACCCGCACCGCATCGAAGCCGCCGCGCGCATCGGGGCCCGCCTGGAGAAACAGCACGTCGTAAAAGCCGGCGCCGGTGGCGAACTCCGCCAAACCCCGCCGAAACGAAGTGCCCACCCCCGCCTGATCGACCCGCTGGTGAATCGGCCGCAACGCCGCGTTCGCCGCTTCCACGATGGCCGCGGCGCCGCCCCCGATCCGCGGCGGGTGGAGGTCGACGTGCTTGGACTGGAGGAGCGTGTAGAGCGCTTTGGTCGTTTCGAAATCGCCGTAGCCGGTGAGACGCCCGATCTCCGCCACGGATCGTCGACCGTCGAGCACGCCGTAGACGGCGGAGCAGATCGGGTCTTTCGGCACTTCCCCGCGGTCGGTGGCGACCGGAACCCAATCGCTCGAGGGGATCCGCGCGCGAAAGTAACGGATCTCGTCGAGCCGCGTGACCCCGTCCATGAGCAGCATGCTCGTGCCGAGGGTGTGGTGCGACACGAGCCGGTCGCCCTCGAACCCATCGAGAAAAAAGAAGGTCCCGTCCTCGACCTCGAGCGCCCCGTAGACGATCTCGGCGATCTGCTTGCCCACGAAGTGATAGACGTCCTCCGCGCTCGCGTAGCCCATCGCGGCGACGATCTCGCCAAACCGCCCCCCATCGGTCTCGACCTTCTTCAGGACCGTCTCGAGCGCCTCGGCATCGAGAGCGCCGAACCGGTACATCACCCGGCCCAGCCGCTCGGCCTCTTCGTTGGTCGTCGCCCCCACGACGTTGCCGTTCTCGGTGAAGATCGATCGCACCGTCTCCCCGCTTCGCACCTGCAGCTCGCCCCGCCAGCGGCAGTGCTCCATCATCGCGAGGATGTCGCACAGGGCCGCGGGCGCCGTGATCTCCCCCGCGAGCCGGACGATGGCGCCGTCTTCCGCGTCACGCCGTCCGTCTTCGCCCGTGTAGCGCATGAACACGAGGTGGTCGGGGGCAGGCAACACACGGTAGGCCCCCACGCGGTCGCGCATTCGCTGGCTCGCCCGCGCCCCGATGGGGTGGGCCGCCCCGCTGTCGTCGATGCGAACGAGCTCGTCCGTCGCGTCCTTCATGGTCCGTCGACATTATCCCAACGCGCGGGCGACCGACCTCATACGTCGTCGTCGGGGCCGAAGATCGGCGGCGGCGGGGGCGGCGGCACCGGCGGCGGCAGGGCCGCCGACGGGGCCGCCG
>JBCCLB010000097.1:0-24005 GCA_039027095.1 Myxococcota bacterium | reverse complement strand
TGGTAGGTCCCGGCCCGCTCGAAGGGGGTCGTAGGTTGGCGGCCGGTGATCAGCTCGTCTTCGTCCTCGGGGGGCGCGACGTCGTCGTCGTCGCCCCCGCCGCCGCCGTCGCCCCCCGCTCCGCCATCGCCATCGCCGTCGCCGGCGCCGGCGCCGCCCGCGCCGCCGTCGCCGCCCGTACCGCCCTCCCCTGCCTCTCCCCCGACGCCCGGGGGCAACGCCCCAAGGCGTCGACGACCGTTCTGTCCGAACACGGCGAAGTTTCGTTGCGCCTGGCCGTGACAGTCGAGGCTGCCGCACTTTCGCTCGAAGACGACCGAGATCTCCTCGAACTCGGCGTCGATGAGGGGAGGGCACGCCGACACGATCGGCTCGGCTTCGCCGACGCACCCCTGCCCGGCGCTCGCCGCGACGGCGAGCCAGGCGCTGAGATGAAGCCACACGGGGCGCAGACGCATCACGGCACCCTCCCCGGGCACGAGGGGTCGGGCTCGAAGGGCACCGAAGGCTGCTCGGCGTAACAGTACACCCAGCCTGGTGACGCCGCGCTGGGAGCACCCTGATGGCACCCGGCGCAGGCGCCGTCGCGATGGATGAGCGAGTCCATGCCTGGCGACGGCGTCACCGTCTCGGGGTCGACCTCGAGCGGCAACCCGCACCGAGGGGCCGAGACGCGAAGGGGAAAGACGATGTCGGGCCACTCCTCGCGCGTGATGAAGAAGTTGCCCACGCAATTGGTGAGCGCGGTGACCTGGTTGCCGCGCGGGTCCTCGATGGTGATGCGCGCGCGCTCGACAGGGACCCGACCCTCGGGGGTCGCGAAGATCGTACCGGCCACGACCATCTCGGGTTCAGAGCCTCCGGCGCTGTCGTGACATCGGAGGCACGGCTGACCAGGTCGATGGAACTCGCTCGGCTCGACGTCGGGAAGCTCATCGCCAAGCAGGTCTCGCTCTTCGTCGAGCACCGGGCTGCGGCACCCCCCGATCGCCATCATGCCGACGGTAAACGCGAGCAGGACGATCGAGGAGGCCTCGGAAGGGTGGCGGACGCTCATCGGGTCTCGACCTCCAGGGTGAGCACCCCGAACCCGCCGAGACGCTCGGTTCGGTAGAGGTGCCGCAGCCAACGCGTGTAGATGACGTCGCCCGTGAACGACAATGCAGGGGTGCGCTCACCCAGGGCGACCCGGACGCCGCCGCCGCCAGTGACGCCCACCATCGGGCCCATTTCACGGTCGCCCGTGCGGTATTGGGGGAGGTTCAACGAGGCCCCGCCCGCCGCCCCGCGGTTGCTGACGGCGGTGTAGCCGAGCTGCCAGAAGTCGACCGCCGTCTGCGCGTGGACGCGAAGATGGGGCCAGATCCGCACCCGCTTGGTGACGTCCCACGGGACCGTGACGTCGGTCGTGGTCCCGAGCTGGCCCCAATTGTCGGCGTAGAGGCGCTCACTGACGCGAATGGTCACCGAACCCGTCCGATGGGCGAGGAGGGCGGACAGCGCGCCCCGCAAGCGGAGGTCGGGCAGGCGCTCCTCCATACGCCCGTCGAGTCGCTTCTCGTTCACCGAGTCGATGGACTCACCCGGCTCGAGCGGGGTGTTGGGATCGAATATCGGAAGGTAACGATACGGTTTCTCCTGGCGCCCCGCTTCGAACACGACGGTGGCGCCAGGCACGAGAATCGTCGCCTTGTCGAGGACGATGGTGACACCGCCGACCAAGCCGTGACGCTGAAGATTGAGCGCGTAGACGTCGAACGGGGTGCCGTTACGGCCTGCGGTATCGTAGCCGAAGCTGTAGGCAATGCTCGGCGTGACCTGCTTGTTCATCGTGTCCACCGCCACCCCGACGCCGGCGGTGATCCCCCGGTGGTCCGACTCCTGGGAGTAGGATCCGTTGATCGACAGGTCGACGTCGTCGATCTTCACGTGTCCTCCGATGGCGGGGGCAAACCGAATGTCGACCCAACCCGGCGATGCGGTCGCCACGATGTCGGGCGAAGCGGCGCTCACCACGTCGACGAGGAACGAGGCGTTGACGCCCCACCCGTTGACGGGGTCTTCGACGCCGATGAGGAGGCCGGGGTTGATGACGTCGACCGAGTCGGTGTCGGAGTACCCCGATACCTGGGCGGCGGCCCGCAGCTCGATCGGAAGGCCTGACGCGTCGTCGTCCGGCTCCCGGTCTTCCGGGGGCGCCTTCGGCTTCTTCTTCTCGACCGGTGGTGCCGGTTCTCTGGGGGGCGGCGCGAGGACGGGCGCTTCTTCGTCCGTGGCGCTCACTTCGTCCCAAAGGGCACCGGGGGCGCCGTCGGCGTGCCGCGATGGGAGATCGATCGCAGGGTCGGCCTCGAGCGCGAACGCGAATGCCTCGCGGCTCTCGTCTTTCTTTCCCTCGTACGCGCGGATGATGCCCCGCAGCAGCTCGAGCGACCCCGTCGCTTCGGGGTTGCAGCCGCGGCGACAGAGGGAGTCGGCGAACGCGAGCTTTTGCTTCGCTCGATTCCGCTGAAACGTCTTGGCGAGGTCGGTGTTCAGGGCCTGGTTCGTGAGCTTCAGCACGGTGTCGCTCACGCCCTGGGCGCGCGCGGGCGAGCCACCCGTCACCCCCAGGAGTACGGCGAACGCGATGGCCGAGGCGCGGCCGCGAAACCCGCCCCCACCGGAGCCTCTTGCATCCCCGAGGCCGGACTTGAAGGTGCGCATCAGGGACCGGGGGCTCCGTTCAAGATCCAGTCCTCGATCACCCGCGCGTCTTCATCGGTGAGGCCGGTGAACTGCGGCATGACCTGGCCGATGATGCCTTCCGAGCCCTCGGGGCGGACGTTGCAGTGCATCCACGACGCCTCCGGGTCCCCCGGCACGACGTAGAAGTTGGACTTGCCGGTGCCGCGGCTCGTGGTCAGCGACTCGTAGGCGGCCTCGACCTCTCCTTGGTTGATGCGAAAGTTGCCGTTGGCCACGCCCCCGTGACAGACGGCGCTGTCGCACCCGACGTCGTCGCGGACGAGGATGTCGAACACTTCGGCGAACGTCGGTTCGCTCTCCGCGACCTCTCGGGTCGGGATGCAGAGTTCGATCTCGTCGTCGCTGACGTCGTCGAAGAGGCAATCCTCACTCGCGTTGCGGTTGGGCGCGTCGGGGGTGCACCGCGTGTCCCGCGACCCAAAGTCGGCGCAGCCCGCGATGGTTCCGAACCCGACGCTGGCCGTGAGCGCGAGGGTCGCTCCGGCAAGCCTCGTCCTTCTCCCGCCCCGTCTCCTCATCCACGTTGAGCCCATCAACCTTCCAATGAGAGGATTAGCTCACAATCTCGAACACGAAAACGAGGTTTGCCCGCTCGGACCAAGGTTTTCCGTTCTTCCGGGTCCTGCCACACCGCCATTCCAGCTTCGGTGCATCGCTCCTGTGATAAGGCACCGCGGTGCCCCCCCGAAGAACCGCTTTGGTCGCTGTTTCGTTACTGATGGCGCTCGTCGCGGTCGGAGCGGGGGGGCTGCTCGTGGGGACCGGGTCGCTCGAGGACCCGAAGTTCCGTGCTTTGTTTCTTGAACTCCGGGGACTTCGCTTCCTCGCCGCGCTCGTCGCAGGGGCGGGCCTCGCCGGCGGGGGCGTTCTCGTTCAGGGGCTGTTCCGCAATCCCCTGGCGAGCCCCTCCATTCTCGGCACCACGGCGGGCGCCAGCCTCGGCGGTCAGTTGGTGCTCTTGTTGCAACCCGCGGGAGGGAGTGCAGGGGTCGGGATCCGGGCCGAGGTCTTGCTCGGGCTCGGAAGCGTCGCGGGCGCGCTCGCGGCGCTCGTGATTCTTCTCGTTCTGCTTCAGCGAAGGGCCGATCGCGTCACGCTCCTGTTGACCGGATTCGTGCTGTCCACGCTTCTCGTCGCCGTCGGCAGCTTCGTGGTTTCGATCGCGCAGTCGCGCCACGAGTTGGGGCGCGCCGTGGTCGCTTTCACCCTCGGCGGCCTGGAGGGCGTCGGGCGCAGCCAACTCGCCCTCGCGCTACCGCTCGCCGGGGTGGGGCTCGTCGCGGCCTGGCGGTGGTCGGGCCCCCTCGACGCGCTGCTCTCGGGAGAGACCGAAGCCGCCTCCCTCGGGGTCGACGTGGTGCAGGCGCGACGTTGGATCGTCGTGTGGGTGGCGCTGCTCACCGCGGCTGGCGTCGCCCTCGGGGGCAACGTCGCCTTTGTCGGTCTCGTCGTCCCTCACGCCCTCCGCGGCCTCGTCGGCGCCGAGCATCGAACCCTGCTCCCCCTCGCGGCGCTGGGCGGGGGCGTGTTTCTCGCGGCCTGTGACGTCGCGGTCCGTCTCGCGCCGGGGTCGGGGGAAGTCCCGCTGGGGGTGGTGACGGGCCTCGTCGGCGCCCCCCTCTTTCTGTACCTCCTGCGACGCACGGGGGCCGGATGAGCCGCGCCGAGACCCCGCTCGAGGCGCGCGCGGTCACCGTCGTCCGCGGCGGGCGCCCGGTGGTGCGCGACGTTTCTCTCGCGGTGTCGGCGGGGACGGTTACCGGCGTGCTCGGACCGAACGGGGCGGGCAAGTCGACCTTGCTGCTGACCCTGCTGGGGGCTCTTCCCTCGGGTCGTCGGGAGGGACGGACCGCAGGCTCCGTCTCGCTCGAGGGGCGTCCCCTCGAGACGTGGACGGCGCCGCAGCGCGCGATGCGCATCGCCTACGTGCCCCAGCGCACCGAGCTCTCGGCGCCCCTCTCGGTGGCCTCCGTGGTCGCCCTCGGTCGGCACGCCCACGGTCAGACACGGGCTTCGGAACGCGACCCGGCGGTGGCGGCCGCCTTGGACCGCGCCGAGGTGGGTGCGCTCGCGGGGCGCCGTTTCGACACCCTCTCGGGCGGCGAGCGCCGGCGGGTGCTGCTCGCGCGGGC
Organism: Myxococcota bacterium; assembly: GCA_039027095.1. Taxonomy (GTDB): domain Bacteria; phylum Myxococcota_A; class Polyangia; order Polyangiales; family Polyangiaceae; genus JAPYTK01. The sequence goes on along the minus strand of JBCCLB010000097.1, from coordinate 19,125 downwards.
GTTGGCCACCGAGGCCCGCGTATTGCTGCTCGACGAGCCCGCCGCCTCCCTCGACGTCGGGCACGGTCTGATCATGTACGCTCAATTGCGAGCGCTCGCCGCCGACGGGTACGCCATCGCGGTGGTGCTCCACGACCTCGACGACGCGCTGCGCTTCACCGACCGCGCGTTGCTGTTGCAAGAAGGCCGAGGGGTGGCCGACGGGCCCACTGCGTCGGTCCTCTCGACGGCGCGGGTTGCGTCGGTGTACGGGGTCGACATGGTGCCGAAGGCGGGCCTGCGCTTCGAGGCGAGGTCGGGGCGGCCGTGAACGCCATCGACCTTCGCAACGGGGTCGCCGCCGCGGTGGCCCTCGGGTCGTCGCTGGCCGCCGCCCACGCGACGTCGTCTTCATCACCGGCGGCGGGCCTGGGGACCCCGCCTTTCCTTTCGTCGTCGTCGCCGGGGGAGACGCGGCCCCGGTACGTGCGGATCGCGTCGGCCTCCACGGTGGCGGATCCGCTCCTGCGCGACCTGTGTCCCGCCGACCGGGTGATCAGCGTCAGCGCCGCGACCCGCAACGGCCCGCAAGGCCACCGCTACGCCGGGAAGGCGACCATCACCTCGCTCGAAGACCTCGAGACGATCATCGCCCTCGACCCCGACCTGCTCGTCGTCAGCAACCTCGGCTTTCCGCGGCGGGTCGCACGCCTGGAAGACGCTGGGATCCCCGTGCTCGACTTGGGGCCGCCCACCGGCTGGTCGTCGCTCCGCGGCGACGCCGAACAGCTCGGCGACGTCTGCGCGTCGTCCGCGGCGGCGGCGGCCTGGGTAACCTCGTTCGGCTCCCGCCTCGAGCGGGTGGCCGATGACGCCGCTCCTCGCCGACGGGGGCTGTACCTGGCGGTGTACGGCGGGCGCCTCTACGGCGGCACCACGGGCAGCAGCTATCACGACGTCCTGCGCTTTGCCGGCTTCGACGACGCCGCCGCCGGCCGCTTCGAGGGTTTTCCCGCCTTCACGGCCGAAGAAGTGCTCGCCCTCCAGCCCGACGTCGTCGTCACGAAGACGGGCATGGCGGCCGAGCTTTGCGGCGACGATGCGCTCTCCCGGCTCGCCGCGTGTCGCGCCGGCGCCGTGGTCGAGATCGAAGCCGACGTGCTCGACGATCCGGGGGTGGGCATGTTGGAGGCCGCGGAACGGTTGGCCCGCGCCACCCGCTGACCGCGAAGTTACGGCGTTCGCTCGGGGTTCGGTGTATGGCCGCCCCCATGTCCGACCACGTCTACGCGGTGGTGCTCGCCGGCGGCAGCGGAACGCGCTTCTGGCCCGCGTCCCGGGCGGCGCGGCCCAAGCAGCTTCAGCCCCTGGCCCCCTCGTCGGACGAGCCCCTCATCGCCGACACGGTGCGCCGGCTGGAGGGCCTCTGCGGCCGCGAGCGCATCGTCATCGCGACCGGGGCGCATCTTCTGCCCGCCACGCGAGAAGCGCTGCCCACCCTGGCCGCCGACGCCTTCTTCGGGGAGCCGGTGGCCCGCAACACGGCGCCCTGCATCGGATGGGTCACCCGCGCCCTCGCCCGGCGCGATCCCGACGCGGTGGTGGTGGTGGTCCCGAGCGACCAACACGTGAAAGACGAGGCGCGGTTCCTCGACGCGTTGCGGAGCGCCGTGCGCAGCGCCCGGACGGGGCCCATCACCACGATCGGGATCGAGCCCAGCCGACCCGAGACGGGCTTCGGGTACATCGAAATGGGAGAGACGGCGGAGCACGGGGCGCGCCGCGTGCGCCGTTTCGTCGAAAAGCCCGACCGCGCCACCGCCGAGCGCTACCTCGCCGACGGACGCTTCGTCTGGAACGCAGGCATCTTCGTCTTCCGCGCGCAGACCATGCTCGATGCGATCGCGACCCATCTCCCCGCGCTTTCGGCGGGGCTCGACGCGATCGACGCCGGCGGGGCCGCGGGAAGCCCGGGCTGGGTCGAGGCCACGGCGCGCGTCTTTCCCACCTTGCCCGCGGTGAGCATCGACCACGGGGTCGCCGAGAAGACGCGGCCCCTCCACGTGGTGCCTGCGACCTTTGGGTGGAGCGATCTGGGGAGCTGGGAGACCGCGTGGGAGCTGGCCGACAAAGACGACGCCGGCAACGCGAGCCCGGACACGGCCGTCCTCGTGGATGCCCGCAACAACCTCGTCTGCGACCTGAGCGCCCGTCGGCCCACCGTGGCGTTGGTGGGGGTAGAGGACTTGTGTGTCGTCCATACCGACGACGCGGTGCTCGTCATGCCGCGCGACCGCGCCCAAGCGGTGCGGGAGGTGGTCGCCGCCCTTCGCGAGCGCGGGCGTGACGACCTCCTCTGATGCCGGTAGAACGCGGCCGTGTCCTTTCGTCGGTTGCTGATCGCCAATCGCGGTGAGGTGGCGGTTCGCGTCGCCCGCACGTGCGACGCCATGGGGATCACGCCCGTGTTCGCGGTGTCCGAAGCCGATGCCGAGGCGGGCTACGTGGCGGGGCGTGAGACGGTGTGCATCGGACCGGCGCGCGCCGGCGAGAGCTACCTCCGCGCCGATCGCATCGTGCAGGCGGCGAAGCAGACCCGATGCACGGCGCTTCATCCCGGCTGGGGGTTTCTCGCCGAAGACCCGCGTCTCGCCGCGTTGTGTGCGGTTCACGGGGTCACCTTCGTCGGTCCGCCCGCGGCGGCGATCCACCTGATGGCGAAGAAGACGCCGGCCAAAGCGGCCATGGCGCGGGCGGGGTTGCGGCTCATCGACGGGAGTGACGGGCTGCTCGCGAGTGCGGCCGAGGCGCAGCGCGTGGCGGACCGGGTGGGCTATCCGGTGCTGCTCAAGGCGGAGAGCGGCGGGGGCGGACGGGGCATGCGGATCGCGGCCGGCCCCGACGACGTGACGCGGGCCTACGAAGAGGCGCAGGCCGAGGCGAGCGCCGCGTTCGGCGACCCCCGGCTCTACTTGGAGCGTCTCATCGAGGGCGGTCGCCACGTCGAGATCCAGGTGTTCGTCGACACCTACGGCCAAGGCATTCATCTCGGGGAGCGCGATTGCACCGTGCAACGCAACCACCAAAAGCTCATCGAGGAATCCCCGGCGCCTCGGCTCGACCCCGACGAGCGCACGCGGACCCTCGAGGCCAGTGTCCGCGCCGCCACCTCCATCGGCTACGTCGGCGCCGGGACGATGGAGTTTCTGCTCCTCCCCGACGGCACGCTGCGCTTCATGGAGATGAACACCCGGCTTCAAGTCGAGCATTGCGTGACCGAGATGCGCACCGGGATCGATCTCGTACGAGAGCAAATACGGGTCGCGGCGGGGCATCGCCTGTCGGTCGGGCAAGACGACGTCGCGCTCGCGGGGCACGCCATCGAATGCCGCATCAACGCGGAAGACCCCGACGCTGGTTTTCGCCCTGCGCCCGGCACCATCGAAACGTGGGCGTCGCCGGTCGGCGAGGGCATTCGTGTCGATACTCACGTGGCGTCGGGGTATCGCGTCCCTCCCTTCTACGACAGCCTGTTGTGCAAGGTGATCGCCCACGCCGACACGCGGGATGCGGCGTGCGATCGCATGCTGGCGGCCCTGGACGACCTCGTGTGCGTGGGGGTGCCAACGACGGCGCCCATGCATCGCGCGATCCTGCGCGACGAGGCGTTCCGACGCGGTGATTACGACACTCGCGCCATTCCCGGTTTTCGCCCGTCCTGATCCTCATGGCCATCGTACCGCTTCATCCCATCGGTCGCCCTCGAACCGCCTTTTGCGACGACGCCACCTTCGCGGAATACCGCGAGGCGCTCGCCGAGCGAGAACGGCGTCTCGACGAGCGCCGGGCCGAAGTGCACGCGGGCTGGGGCGAAAAGTACCGCGCGCGGGTCCATGCGAAGGGCAAGCTCACCGCTCGCGAACGGGTGGCGCGGCTCTGCGACCCGGGGGCGGCGCCCCTCGAGGTGGGCACCTTCGTCAATTATGGCCTCACCTACGGCGCGAAAGCGCTGACCTCGCCCGCGGCGGGCGTCGTCACCGCCTTCTGTCGGGTCGAGGGTCGGTGGTGCATGGTCATCGCCAACGACAACACCGTCGCCTCCGGTTCGTGGTGGCCGGCGACGCCCGAGAAGATTCAGCGCGCACAAGAGATGGCGCTGCGCCTTCGATTGCCCACGTTGTACCTCGTCGATTGCAGTGGCTTGTTCTTGCCCGAACAGTCCCGATCGTTCCCCGGAGCCCGTGGCGCCGGCCACATCTTCAAGAAGAACAGCCTGCTGTCGGCCCATGGCGTCCCTCAGCTCGCCGGGGTCTTCGGCGATTGCATCGCGGGGGGCGGGTACATGCCCATCATCAGCGACCGGGTCTACATGACCGAGCAGGCGTACATGGTGATCGCGGGCGCGGCGCTCATCAAAGGCGCGAAGAGCCAGAAGATCACCAGCCTCGACATCGGGGGCGCCGAAGTCCACGTCCACCAGAGCGGGTGCGCCGATGTCCGCGTGCCCGACGACGAGGCGCTGCTCGTGTGTCTCCGGGCCGAGGTGGCGCGTCTTCCCTCCGCGGCGGGCGATTACTACCGGGGTGACCCCCGCCACGGGGGCGCGGCCCCTCTGCCCCCCGCCTTCGCCGCGCGCGAGCTCCTCGGGATCGTGCCCCCGGACCCACGCGAAACCTACGCCGCCGAGGAAGTTCTCGCTCGATTGTGCGACCAGAGTCTGTTCTGGGAGCTCATGCCGGATACGGGACGAGAGATGATTTGCGGCGTGGGGCGCGTGGGCGGGCTCTACGCGGGATTCATCATCAATCGACAGGGGCTGCTCGACGACCCCGAGCACCGCGGCCGCAAGCGACCGGGGGGCACGCTGTACCGAGGTGGGATCGCCAAGGTGAGCGCGTTCTCTCGGGCCTGCAACGACGACGGCATCCCCATCCTGTGGCTGCAGGACATCTCCGGCTTCGACGTGGGGCTCGACGCCGAGGTCCGCGGGCTGCTCGGCTATGGATCGAGCCTCATCTACACGAACAGCACCAACACGGTGCCCATGTTTACGGTGTTGCTCCGCAAGGCGTCGGGGGCCGGCTACTACGCCATGACGGGCATGCCGTACGACCCGGTGGTGCAGCTCTCGACGACGCTGGCGCGCCAAAGTGTGATGGAGGGGCGCACGCTCGCCATCGCGACCTACAACACCAAACTCGACGATGACTTCGAGATCGTCACCTCCGACCCCGAGGAGCGCGCCGCCATCGAGCGCGGCATGGCGGAGACGGCGGCGCGTATCGATGCCGACATGGATCCCTATGTCTCGGCCCGCCAGATGGACACCGACGAGATCGTGGCGTTCGACGATCTCCGCCGGTACCTCTGCGCCTTCGTCGAGATGAGCTACCAGAACGTGGGGTACCGCCGGGTGAAGAATCCTCGGATCTGGAGCCTCCACGATCTCGCCGAGCTCACGGAGGGGATCCGTTGAGCCGGCGCCCGCTTCAAGCCCTTCGTCGGGATGCCTCGTCGGCGTCGGAAGAAGACGCGGAGGCGGTGGTTTTGCTCGCGCCGCTCGTCGGCCAATGGCGCGACGCGCCGGCTCCGGGCACCGTCATCGCCCCGGGGAGCAACCTCGGACGGATCGGAGTTCTCGGCGTGTTCACCCCGGTGGTGGCGCCCGCCGGCGCGTACGGGGTGGTGCGCGCGGGATCGGGGGACGGCGCCGCGGTGCGGGCGGTGAGTTACGGCGGGCCGCTCTTGACCCTGGACGCGCGACCCGACCTCGGGGGCGGAGAGGCGGAGGCGGGGGCCGAAGCGCAGGTTGCGGGCCTGGTCTACCGGGCGCCGTCCGGAGGCCGGTTCTATCGTCGTACCGCGCCGGACAAGCCACCCCTGCTGGCCGAGGGCGACGTGGTGGGCCCGGGAAGTGTGGTGGGCCTCGTCGAGGTGATGAAGTCGTTCCATCGGCTCGCCTACGAGGGGGATGGCCTCCCGCCCCGGGCGCGGGTGGTCCGTTTTCTCATCGAGGATGGTGCCGACATGACCACGGGCGATCCGATTTTCGAGCTCGAGCCCGCCCACGATTGAGCGCCCCCGAGATGGGTCGGAACGGGCTCGAGATGCCGGCTCGAACCTCGGACGGTCACGGGCCGACGGGCGTCAGCGGGATGGGGGCGCGACCCTGCAGTTCGAAGCGGTCGATCTCGGCGCGGCGGGTCGGCGCGAAGTGAAGGCCGATGTACCCGAGGTAGCTCGCCACCACGACGAGAAGCGCCATCAGCGTGATGCGGAGCCGACGGCGGCCGGGGAGGCGACGGGGGGACGGTCGCGCCGCGATCACCGCCCCGACCGCGGCGGCGAGGCAGAGGACGACGCCGTACCGCGACCAGCGCTCGCTCCGGCGGCGCTCGGCGCCGAGGACGGCGGCGACGTGGGGCGTGAGCGACGCTCCCGGCGGTGGCGAGGACACGCGCGGGCACGGGGGCGTCGCACACGGTACGAGGCGGTAGCGGGCGGTGAGACAGGGGTGGTCGGACAAGATGCCCGGGTCGCCGACGCCGTAGTCGTGCTCGCCTTCCAGAAGGGTCTCCGTGGTGACGACCTCGAGGGCGTGCGTCGCGCCCGGGCGGGCCAAAATGTGGTCGAGCCCGTAGCCGGGGCGAGCGGCGCGGAGACCGAGGTCCTCGACGATCAGTCGGGTCGAAAGCGACGCGGGCGGCCCGTTGAAGTCTCCGGTGACCAGAAGCGGCGCCTCGGGGCCCAGTCCCCCGAGCACCCGCACGACGTCGACGGCTTGCGCGAGTTGGACGAAGGCGTAGTCGCCCGTGCGGTAGTTGGCCTGGAGGTGCGTCGTGGCGAACCACAAGGGTCCGCGTTCGGTGGTGACCCGCACCGCGCCCACCCCCTTAAAAGCCATCCAATCGACGTGCCACGGGATGTAGCCCGTCCGTCCGGCGTCGAAGGGAAAGAACCCGATGGTTTCGATGGGTAGGCGGGATGCGATGAAGAGGCCGCTTCCCTTCTCGTCGTCGGGCCCTCCGGCGCCCGGGCCGAAGTGGTGGTGGTGGTAGCCCGCGGTCTCGAGGCGACCGGCCATCGCGGCCGCGTCGCGAGAGCGCCACAATTCTTGAAGCGCGACGAGATGGGGCCGTCGCGCCACGATCGCGTCGGCGATGGCCGCGACGCGCGCTTCGACGTGAGGCGATACGCCGTAGGGCACCGCCCACACGTTGTAGCTCCACACGTCGAGCGCCGCGTCGGCCCCCAATGGGGGGGAGAAGGGTGAAGCGGAGGGGGCCGCTGGTGAAGCGGAGGGACTGGCCTCGGCAGCGGCTGCTCGCAGGGCCCCCGCGCCGGTCGCCACCGTGACGAACAACCCCGCGGCGACGCCGTTCCGGACCGCGCGGACCCGGAGGCGCGACCCGTGGCCACGGGGGCGCGACTGCCGCAGGCACATCCCGAGAACCACCCGCCAGCCGTAGCACGGGGGCGCAACGCCGGGGGCGGGCCGGGTGGCGGCCGGGCAGCATTCCGCCCCGCCTGGAACTGCCGTGTAGCGAATCGCGTATTTGCGCGCATGGGGCCCAAACAGCCCTCGCCACGGTCGGCGGCCTCACCGTACCTTCATTAGATGCGTCGAACCTCTCTCGTGCTCGCGCTGTCGTTCTTCGTCGGGTGCGTCGGATCGATCGGCGATGTCGGGAACCAAGGAGGACCCGGGTCCGGACCCGACGGCACCGACCCGACCGACCCGCGGTTGGACGCGCGGGCGTGGCGCCTCACCCCGGCGCAGTACAACACCGAGGTGCAACGGCTCTTCCCGGGCGCGCCGCCCGTGAGCCTCCCCGCGGGCGCGAGCGAGTTTGGCATCACCAACAACGCCGCCACGGCCCGCATCGACCTGGGCAACGTCGTCCAGTACACGGAGGCGGCACGCATCGTAGGAAATTGGGTCGCCGACCAGGGCGCCGACGCGGCACGCTGCGACAGCTTCGGCACCGGGGCGTGTGTCGACCAATTTTTGGCGTGGTTTCCGGCCGCCGCGTACCGACGACCCGTCGGCGCGGACGAAGTGGCGGTGCTCCGCGACATGTACGACGACCTGGAGGCCGCGTACGACAGCACCTGGGCGTTCTCGGCGGTGGTGCGGGCGGTGCTGCTCTCGCCCGAGTTTCTCTACCGCCATGAAGTGGGCCCCGAGGGCGAGGGCGTGGTCACGCTCGACCCCGACGAGATCGCTTCCCTGCTCGCCTTTTCGTTGACCGATGCGGCGCCGGACGAAGCGCTGCGGGAAGACGCGGCGTCGGGTCGATTGGCCGACCCCGACGTACGCGAGGGCCACGCGCGGCGCTTGATGGATGCGTCGGCGCCGATCTGGCGGCGCTTCTTTTGGGAGTGGTTGAAAATGGCGACATTCAGGAGCCAGGCCAACGAGACCGGTCTCGAGGAGGCCATCGCCGACGACTTGGTCGACGAGTACGATCGCTTCATCGAGGAAGTGGTGGTCGAAGAGCGGGGCACGCTTCGCGACCTGATGACGACGAGCCATACGTGGGGCACGGCGGCGGTCGCCGACTACTACGGGACGGAGCACTCCGGGGATGATGCGGTCGAGCGGATCGAGCTCGACCCCGAGCAGCGGGGCGGGCTGCTCACGTTGGGTACGTGGCTCGTAGCCCACGGTAAGGACGGTCGCGCCAACGTCGTGCGGCGCGGGATGTCCGTCTACATCGATGCGATGTGCAACGTCATCAAGCCGCTGGACATCGACCTCGAGGACGCCCTGGACGACCTGGTGGGGGCGGACGCGACGGTCAAAGAAATCGTCGAGGCCCGGAGCGCGGCTCCGTCGTGCGGAGGATGTCACCGCACCTCCGACCCGGTCGGGCTCGCGTTCGAGACGTACGCGGGGGACGGCCGATGGCAGGACACCTATCCCGACGGCCAGCCGGTCGATTCCGAGGCGGTCATCGAAGGCGTGACCTATCAAAGCGCGGCCGCCGTGTCGGCGGCCCTCGCGGAAGACCCGAGCTTTCGTCGCTGCCTGGTGCGTCGGTTCGGCCACTTCGTGATGGGGGCCGACTTCGGCAACCCCCGTCGGGTCCGCGCGCCGCGGGAGGCGTTGGCCGCATTTGACGAGAGCGGTGGGTCTTTCGAGGAGCTGCTCGTCGCCGTCGTGCGCGACCCCGCCTTCATCGAGAGGAAGAAGTGATCATGCGACGACGCAACTTCATGGGTGGATCGGCGGCGTTGCTCGCCCTCGTCGGGACCTCGGGCCTCGGGCGACGCTCGGCCCGGGCGGCATCCCCGGCCGGCCCGGTCCGCTTTCTCGCCGTGCGGACGCCCCACGGGGTCGACCGCGACTATTGGATTCCACGTCAGGGCAATGGGGCCGAGCCCGGGGCGGCCGACGAGGCGCTCAGCGGCTTGAGCTTCGAATACGAGAATTCGATTCTCGACCCCCTGATGCCGTGGCGCGAGCAGATCACGATTCTCGATGGGCTCGACACCAAGTGCACGAAAGAGGGAACGCGGTCGGGGGTGCGCACCGCCCACGGCCACAACGAGCAGGGGGTGATGCTCACGGGAGCCCAGCCCCCGTCCGATCGCAATGGCAACTACGACGGCCATCCCTCCCTAGACTTTCATCTCCATGCTCTGCTCGGCGCCCCGGTGTTGCTTACCGCGAGCGTCGAGGGCACCGGAACCTGGAAGTGCATGAGCTACGACGGAGGGGGGGCCCCGCGGAGCCCAGAGTCGAGCCCCGACGCCCTGTTTCGGCAGGCGTTTCCCGAGGACTTCGAGCCGCCCAACCAAAACGAACCGACGATCGACTACACCGAGGGCGAAAATCGAATTCTGAGCTACGGCGAGGGCCAACTCCTCGCCCTCGAGGCACGCCTCCGCGACGTCGAGCGGGCGAAGATCGAAGCCCACCGGGAAGCGATTGCATCACGTAAAACCACCGGCGGCGGGCCCCCGGTCGGCTACTGCACCACCAGCGGGAGCGACCTTCCCGGCGTCGGGGGAAACGTCGGCGACTACACCAACGTGCGGCCCGTGGCGCGGGCCCAGGCGGCTGTGATCGCGCAGGCCTTTGCCTGCGGCCGCAGCATGTGCGCGACGCTGCAGATCCTCAACGACTTCCCGAACTACTACACCGACGTCCCCGAAGTGCAGGCTTCGGGGGCACAGGCTCTGTACGGCAATGGTTTTCGCTTTCACGAGAACCTCGTGCACGATTACTGGAACGCAAGCGGGGCCAACCTGGTGACGCTGCGGGAGGGCTACACTGCGGGGCAACGCTGGGCGTCCGGCCACTTCGCGGCCGTCCTCGACGAGCTGTCGAAGGTGACGGATCCCCTCGACCCCAATGGGTGCTCCATCCTCGACAACACCGTGGTCTATTGGCACAACGAATTCGGCCACGACGGCCACGACAACCAGCACACGCGCCACCCCGTGGTCATCGCGGGGGGCGGCGGGCGGACCCTGAGGCTCGGACGCTACCTTCGCCTTCGCGACATCGGTGGCAACAACCTCACCAACCACAATCAATTGCTCGTGAGCTTGGCCCACGCGGTGGGTCGGACGGAGATCGATTTCTTCGGCGATCGCGACCTCGAAAACGTCGCGGAGTACCGGGGCCCACTCGCCCCGTTGATGGTGTAGGGTAAACCCACCGGGCGGCCCGGCGGTCCGCCTCTCCCATGTCGCAGCCGGATAGAGCGTCGTCGGCCGCTGCGGCGGCCGATGCGGTCGCACGGCATTCCTACGGCACGTTGTTGGCCGCGTTGGCGGCGAAGACGCGCGACGTCGCCGAGGCCGAAGACGCGCTCGCCGAAGCCTTCCGGCGGGCGCTGACGACCTGGCCGACGCGTGGGGTGCCCGACCGCCCGGAAGCGTGGCTGGCGCGCGTCGCCCGAAACGCCTTTCTCGACCGCCGGCGGAGCGCGGACGCGAGACATCGGGCCCCCTCGCCGACGGACGACGCGCTCGGGTCGCTCTTGCCGATGTGGGCTGAGCCCGACGAAACCGCGGCGGCGGCGCGGGGCACGTCGGCGGAGGGGTCGGAGATCCCCGACCGCCGGGTCGACCTCATGTTCGTCTGCGCGCATCCCGCCATCGCCGAAGGGGTCCGCACGCCCCTCATGTTGCAGACGGTGCTCGGCCTCGACGCCAGCGCCATCGCCACCGTGTACGCGATGCCGGCCGTGACGTTGGCGCAGCGCCTGGTGCGGGCGAAGCGAAAGATCAAGGATGCGGGCATTCCGTTTGGCGTTCCCGCTGAGCTCGACGACCGCCTCGCGCCGGTGCTCGAGGCCGTTTACGCGGCCTACGCGCTCGACTGGTTCAATCTCGACCAGGAGGCAGACGAACGCGATCTCCGCGGCGATGCCCTCTATCTCGCCAATCTCGTGCGCCAACGGTGCCCCGAGCCCGAGGCGCTCGGGCTCGAGGCGCTCCTGTCATTTCTCGCCGCCCGGCACGAGGCTCGGTTTTCGGCGTCCGGGGCGGTCATCCCCGTCGATGCGCAGGATTCGTCCCGGTGGGACCCACGCCTCATCGCGCACGGCGAAGCCATGTTGCGGCGCGCAGCGGAGGGCGCGCGTCCGGGGCGTTTTCAATACGAGGCGGCGGTGCAGCAGGTGCACCTCGCCCGTCGCCACTCCGGCGCGGTCGACTGGGCCGCGATCGCCGATCTGTACCGAGGGGTGTTGCACGTCGCGCCCACGCGGGGCGCGGCGGTCGCCCACGCCGCCGCCATTGGCGAAGCGCACGGGGCCGCCGCCGGCCTGGCGGCCCTCGACGGCATCCAACCCCAGCGAGACCTGAGTGGCTTTCAGCCTTACTGGGCGGCCCGGGCCCATCTCCTCCGCGCCGCGGGAGAAGAGGAAGAGGCGCGCAAGGCGCTCGACCGGGCCATCGACCTGGTCACCGACCGGCCTCTGTTGCACCACCTCCGCGAAAAGCGGCGTGCCTGGGCCGAGAGCGGCGACCGGTAGCCCTGCTCAGAGGCTCGCTTGGAGTCGATTCAGCGAGTCGTGGGTCTGTTTCTGGGCGGGAAGGATCTCGCGCTCGACGAAGGTGCGGACGGCGCCGTCGAGCTCGTCGAGATCACGTCGGTAATCGCGGAGGCCATGGTCTTCGCCCTCTTCGAGCATGGCGACGGCGGCCTTCTTCCCGAACAGCTTGGCTGTGCCCTCGGCGAGCTTGGCAAACGTCCCCCAGGCGCCCGAATCGGTGGCCGGCGTGCCTCCCAGGGCGACCACCTCGCGCCGCAGTCGTTCGGCGCGGGTTTCGTGGCTTTGCTTGCACGTGCGAAGAACGGTGAGGGCCTGGGTATCCTCCGGATCCATCTTGTCGATGGTCTGCTGGTACGTCTCGATCGCGCTGAGCTCTCCTTTGAGAAACGAGTTGAGCTGCTCGATGTTGTCCTTGTTGAAAGCGTAGGCGGTTTGCTTTGGCGTCTCGTTCATGAACGTGGGCACGGCACGAACCGTTCCACCTGGCTCGGCGATTGCTGTTCCGACCGTCATGGTTTCCTTTCACGAGCTACCCGATCCCATCGCGGCCCTCCCCCCGCGAATGCACGTGATGGCGGTCGAGGCGGCGAACGACCTCATCAACCGGGGGGTCGCAATGGACGTTGCCGTGGCGCGAGCGGCGCTGATGGCGCGCCAGGGCGCCGCCGAGCGGGGCCGGGCGCGCGTCGTCGACCACACTTCAGTGCGTCAGACTGCCACAGTTGTGGACGATTGACCGTCGCACCGACGGCGAGCCGGCCCCTCCCGCCGGCTCGTGCGGTGACCCCGACCACCGCCGTCGCGGAAAGCAGCGCCGACCCCGTCCGATCCAGTGTAGGGAGAGGCGATGAAGCTCGCGACCCTTCGGGACGGTTCCCGCGACGGCACCCTGGTGGTGGTGTCGCGTGATTTGCAGACGCAAGCGTCGGCGGCGTCGATCGCGCCGACGCTCCAGGCGGCGCTCGACGACTGGGACGAGGTCGCCCCCAAGCTCGAGGCGTTGGCCGCACGTCTTTCGGACGGGCGGGAGGAAGGCGCCCCCTTCGAGCCCGAGAAGGCCCTATCGCCGCTTCCCCGTGCCTACGAGTGGATCGACGGGAGCGCCTACCTGAACCACGTGCGGCTCGTCCGGAAGGCGCGGAACGCCGAACCGCCGAAGACGCTCGAGACCGACCCCCTCGTCTACCAAGGCGGCTCGGGGTGTTTTCTCGCGCCCACCGAGCCCATCCCGCTGCCCGACCCGGCCTGGGGCCTCGACTTCGAGTCCGAGGTGGTGGTGGTGCTCGGCGACGTCCCGCAGGGCACCACGGCCGCGGCGGCGGCGCCGTTCGTGCGGCTCGTCGGCATTTGCAACGACATCACCTTTCGCAGCCTCATCCCCACCGAGCTCGCCAAGGGCTTTGGGTTTTTCAACGGAAAGCCCGCCACGGCGTTCGCGCCGGTGTTCTGCACCCCCGACGAGCTGGGCGACGCCTGGCGCGAGGGTCGGCTGCACCTCCCGCTCGAGACGAAGCTCAACGACACGGTGGTCGGCACCCCGGAAGCGGGACCCGAGATGCACTTCTCGTTCTTCGACTTGATCGCCCACATCGCGAAGACCCGCGCCTTCACGGCGGGGACCATTCTCGGGAGCGGCACGGTGTCGAACGAGGGCGACAAGCGGGGGATCAGTTGTCTGGCCGAGCGGCGCATGATCGAGATCATCGCCCACGGCGAGCCCCGCACCGGATGGATGAAGGCGGGCGACCGGGTACGGATCGAGATGCGCAACGGCGCCGGCGCTTCGATCTTCGGCGCCATCGACCAGGTGGTCGCGGGGAAGGCGTGAAGCTCTACGGATACTGGCGCAGCTCGAGCTCGTGGCGGGTGCGGATCGCGCTCTCGCTCAAGGAGCTGCCTTACGACTACGTCGCCGTGAACCTCCTCAAGTCGGAGCAATTGGGCCGCGCCCACCGCGCGCGTCATCCTCGCGGTCGGGTGCCGGTGCTGGAACTCGACGACGGAACCCACCTCGGCGAGAGCCTCGCCATCATCGACTACCTCGAGCACCTGCGGCCGGAGCCGGCGCTGTGGCCCGCGGAGCCCATCGCGCGGGCGCGGGCGCACGAGATGGCGCAGGCGGTGAACAGCGGGATTCAACCGCTGCAAAACCTGGCCGTGCTGAAGGCCCTCGAAGCCGAGGGGATCGACCGCAAGGCGTGGGGCGCGACCTACAACCGCACGGGCCTGGAGGCGCTCGAGACGCTCGCGCAACGGGAGCGGGGGCGTGGTCCGTTTCTCTGTGGTTCCCAACCTTCGGTGGCGGATGTCTGTCTCGTGCCGCAGCTTTACAACGCGCGGCGTTTCGACGTTGATGTAAGCGCATTCCCGCGACTCCTCGAGGTCGAGGCTCGGTGCGCCGAGGTCCCCGCCTTCACGCAGTCCCACCCTGACCAGCAACCCGACGCCGTCCGCGCGTGACGGCCGTCTTCACCCCCTGCGACGAACGCCATGACTGAACTCGCCCCGCTCGGCATCGAAGGTGTCGACTCGATCCACTACTACGTTCACGACATGGAGCGGATGAGCCGCTTCCTCACCGAGAAGCTCGACTTTCTCGAAATCGGAGGCAGCGACCCCGAACTCGACAAACGGAGCGGGCAGCAGAGCCGCGTGTTCGCCGCCGGCGACATTCGCCTGATCGTGAGCCAGCCGCTGGAGCCGGGGGGCCGCGCGTGGCGTTGGCTCCGCCGTCACCCGGAAGGCGTCGGCACGATCATGTTCCGGGTCGCCGATGCGGCCCGCTGCTTCGAGCTGTTGGAGAAGCGCGGGGCGACCGTCATCGAGGAGCTGAGGACCTTCGACACCGGCGGCGGCAAGCTGTCGATGTTCAACATCACCACGCCCTTCGGCGACACGACGTTTCGGTTCATCCAGCGCGACGGCACCGAATCGCTGTTTCCCGAATACGTGCCCTACACCGCGCCCCGCGGCGGTAAGAACCGGTTCGGGTTTCACCACATCGACCACATCACCAGCAACTTCCAGACGATGAAGCCGATGCTGCTGTGGATGGAGCACGTGATGGGCTTCTCGCACTACTGGGACGTCGAGTTTCACACGATCGATGTCGCGAAGACCGCCGACGACGGCTCCGGCCTCAAGAGTGTGGTGATGGCCGACAAGGCGTCGGGCATCAAATTCGCCAACAACGAGCCGGCGCGCCCCTTCTTCAAGAAGTCGCAGATCAACCTGTTTGGTCGCGATCACCGTGGCGATGGGGTGCAGCACATCGCGCTCGCGGTGCCCGACATCCTCGGCGCGGTGCGCGAGCTGCGCGAGCGGTCGGTGCAGTTCATGCCGACCCCCGGGGCGTACTACGACGCGTTGCCCGAGCGGCTCAAGACGCTCGGCGTCAACGAGATCGAGGAAGACATCGACGTGCTTCGAGGTCTCCAGATCCTCGTCGATGGGGACAAGGACAAGTCCTACATGCTCCAGATCTTCCTCAAGGAGCAGGCAGGCCTGTTCGAGGACCCGGAGGCCGGTCCGTTCTTCATCGAGATCCTCCAGCGCAAAGGCGACAACGGCTTCGGCGCCGGAAACTTCCGCGCCCTCTTCGAGAGCATCGAGCGGGAGCAGAAAGCCGAGGGGCGGATCTGATCCGGACGCGCGTGCGCGGGCAAAGAGCGAGGGCGGCGTCGTCCGCCCTTCGTCGCAGAAAATCTCAAAAACCGGTGGGTGGTCCATGTGCCGCCCACCGGTTTTGCTTTGTCCGCAACAAGCGCTTCAAGTCCCTGAAATGCCTTGTGGGTAGATGTAAGTCTCAGTGGCACGTAGTGTGCTCATGAAGGCAGCATACCGAACCGGAGATTGCCGCTGATGAAGCTCTTCAAACGAACCCTGACCGCGCTCCTGGTGAGCGCCACGCTGTTTGGCGCAGGGTGCCAGGGGACGCCCCCCTCCAACGCCACCCAGGACCAAACCGAAACCAGTTCGTTGCTCGACGGGCTGATGCCCGATGCCCCGGAAGCGCCCGGCGTTTTCAGCGTCGACCGGATGGCCGACGGCCAGTGGCAGTTCCGCCTCATCGGGGCCCACGGGGACGTGGTCATGGTGAGCGAGCACTACGAAAAGAAGGAATCCGTCTACAACGGGATCCTCGCCATTCAGGAGAGCGGCGTGCTCGCCGAGCAATACGAGGTCGCGGAGGACGACCGCGGCGCCTTCAACTTCTACCTCCAGGCGCTCGGCAACAACGAGCCGATCGGCCACAGCGTACGGTTCGGCACCGAGGACGAGGCGCGCGACGCCCTCGAAGTGGCGCGGCAGCTCGTCATCGACATGGTCCGCTACAAGGCGGCCATCACCGACGGGGCGCGGTTCGACCTCTGGCGCGACGCCGAGAGCCGCGACTGGCTCTTCGTCCTCCGCGGCGACGACGGCAACATCCTGCTCGAGTCTCAGGGCTACACCGGCCGCACCGACGCGGTGAACGGCATCGACTCGGTGCGCGAGAACGGCCGCATCGAAGCGCGGTACCGGATCGACGACGAGAGCGACGGGACCTACTTGGTGCTCCGCGCCGGCAACAACCGAGAAATTGCCCGCACCGGTCCTTTCGAATCCGAGGTCGAGGCGGGCTCGGCTCGAGCCGAGCTCATCGAACTCATCTCCTCCGAGCAGGTGGCCAACCCATGGTGAGCGTCAACCGACTCCCGAACGATCAAGCGAAAGACGAGACCATGAAATTGCGAGCCATTTGTCTGGTCGGCCTCGGCGTCCTCGCCGTGGGCTGTGAACACGGCGACGACGGGTCCGACGCAGCTGCGGTCGGTCAGGTCCAAGACCAAATCGTCGAGGTCGCCCACACCGCCGTCGAGCGGCAGTCGATCGGCAATTGCTGGTTGTACTCGCAGGCCACCTGGGTCGAATCGCTCAACCTGACCTACCTGCAGGCCCACCCGCAGGGCGACGGCGGCGAGCCCACCGACGTGTGCGTCCACAGCGTGTGCGAGGAGGGCGACCGCATGGCCGCCGACTGCAACAGCTGCGCGACGAAGATCTGCGACGCTGACCCCTACTGCTGCAACACGGGTTGGGATTCGCTCTGCACCGGCGCCGTCGCGTCGTTGTGTGGCGCCGACGCCTGCGACACGAGCCCCGAGCCGCCCCCACCGGCGGAACCGGTCGAACCGCTCGACGTCTCTCAGTCGTACTGGACCTACTGGCACTGGTTCGATCAGGTCACCGACAATTTTTACGGTGACGAGATTCAAACCGGCGGGTGGCAGTGGAAGTCGAACGCCATCGTGCGCGACCGCGGGGTCATGAACGAACTCGATTTCGTCCCCGAGGACAGCGACGACGAGCGCTCGCAGCGACAGGCCGATGCCCTGGCCGCGATCAACACGGCGCTGAAGTCCGGGGAGCTTTCCACCCAGGACGCGCGCCGCGACGGCGAGACGGTCCGGCGCGTCTTCGACGAAGCGTGGGGTCTCAGCGAAGAGGTTCGCGCCCACATCGACACCGCCTTCGGCGCCGACGGCGAGACCACGCTCCGCACCGGCGGCACGGTCGCGGGCACGCCCATCCTCGACCCGGCGACCATCCCCGTGCAGTACACGGTGCGCGAGGACGGGCAGTCGGTGGTCAAGGTCACCAACTTGGTGGAGGCCATCGGCGACTGGTCGGTGGCGCGCTACCCGGGCTACGGCTCAGCGTCGCAGCGGCGCAGCTTTCAGCAGCGGGTCCAGCGGGCGCTCCACGACCAGAACCCGGTGGTCATCACGTGGGACGTCGACTTCAACGCGATGGTCGATGGGGCCTTCAACCTCGACAACCTCGCCGCGGCGGGGGCCCCGGGGCGGCAGGGCGGTCACATGACCGTGCTCGCCGACTACCAGGCCACCACCGACGACTTCGGCCTCTTCGAAGCCGGCGTCACGTTGGACGAGAGCGACCCCCAGTACGGCGACAAGGTGGACGCGCTCATGAGCAGCACCACCGAGATCGACTACCTCCGTACGAAGAACTCGTGGGGAACCCGCGACGGCGAGCCCCTCGGCTACCACCAGCTCCACATGGATTACCTGGACGGGCCCATCAAGTTCTGCCCGGGGACCGACAACCCCACCAACGAGACGTGCACCGGCGAGAGCAACCCCTGGCGCGACGCCATGCTCCCCCCCGGATACTGAGCGTACTGAGCTGAGCGTCGGCGGTGCGCCTTGCCGCTTACCTCGCGCCATCGTCGCCCCTCGGGTGGTCCCCGGGGGGCGGTGGTGTTTTGTGGGCCGGGCCTTGTGGCATAGTGAGGTCCGCCATGACCGTCTTCGTCTCGTTGCCCGAACTGCCGTCGTGCTCACCCGAGGTGTACGCGTCGGCCCTCCACGACGTGATCGCCCAGCTCGTCGACGAGGTGGCGACGCCCGCGGTCGGCCCTCGGGCGCTGCTGAACCGCTTGCCGCGGGTGCAGACGCCCGAGGCGGGGGGCTTGTTCGAGACCCAGCCCCCGCACAGCGCCGAGGACGCGGAGGCGGGCAAGTACTTCAGCGCGGTGGTCGAGACCTGCTACCTCGTGGCGGCCGCCGACGACATGGCCGAGGTCGAGCGGGCGGCGGTGACGCAGTTGGTCCGGTGTGCGACCGGAGGCGGTCTCGATGACCCCGAAGCGGTGTTTGCGGCGTACCGATCACTGCTCGAAGCCGAAGGATTGGAGGCGCGGCTCGACGCGGTGGCCGAGAAGCTCGACTTCATGGCCCGCGAAGAGGCGATGAGCTTCGCCGCGACCATTGCCATCGCCGATCGAAAGCTCGCGCGGGTCGAGGGCGTCGTGCTCATGGCCCTGGCGAAACGGTTCGATTACTCGCCGGGCATGGTGCAGGCCTCGGTGGCCCAGGTCGCCCAGCGACTCGCCGCGGCGATCGAGGCGCGGCAATGAGGCGACGCAGCTGAAGGGCTGCGGGTTTTCCGGGGGCTCCGGGTGGCGGTGCATCCGGGTGGCGGTGGCTCGGGGTTTCGGGGCTCGGGGTGTCGGGTTTCCGGGTGTCGGGTTTCGGGGTTTCCGGGTCTCGGGGCTCGGGGTGTCGGGTTTCCGGGTGTCGGGGCTCGGGGTGTCGGGTTTCCGGGTGTCGGGGCTCGGGGTGTCGGG
>JBCCLB010000096.1:0-24078 GCA_039027095.1 Myxococcota bacterium | reverse complement strand
GGGGGAGCGACGGCGGCTCGCGAGTCGCTGGTCAACCCACGCCCCGAAGGAGGCGAGGGCGCTCTACGCGCACGTCGCATCGGCGCTCGATCAACTATGGCTCGACGTACGTCCCCTCGAGGGTCGAGAGGAGCCTCGTCAGGGGGAGCCGGCGGTACGCGGATACGTCGTGGCGCGGACGGTGGCGCGACTCACGCCGGCGGTGCTGTCGGGCCTGCGCGCGTCCGCGGAAGCCCAAGACGTCCCCGCGGCCTTCGACGCGGGGGCCTACGCTCCGGTGGTGCGCGCCGTGCTGGCGGGCGCTGCCGCCGCGGGCGGCGGCGCTGGCGGCGCGCACCTCGATGAGGCGCCGCTTCGCGCCACCTTCGAGGCGCTCCTGGTCGCGTTGTCGGAACAGCTTCGAGGTCAGACCGAGGCTCGAGTTGAGCCTGACCCCGTCGGGGCGGCCGTGGTGAGCGCGCTCACGGCGGTATTGCCGCCGCTCGAGGGCGCGTCGGGGTGTCGCGAGCCCATGGGAACGAACTTAGAGAAGCGCCCAGATGAAGGCCGCAACGGATAGCACGAGCATGATCGTGACGAAGACCAGAGCCCCGGTGTAGCGCTCCGGCTCGGGCATTTGGCGCAAGAGGCGATCCAGGTCGTGTCCCGCGCCACCGGCGCCGCGGTAGGGCCAGGCGGTGGAAAGGGGCGAAGCAGAGGGGGCCTGCTCGCCCCCAGGATGCGGCCCCGCGGGTCGCGATCCACCCCTCGGGGCGGCGGACGGCACGCCCCCGCTCGGGGTGAACGAGGGGGGGAACAAGGGTGCGGGCGGCGGGGGGATCGGCGGCGGCGTAGGGTCCATCCACGGGGGCGTTGCCGGCGGTGCCGCCGGCATCCTGACCTCGGACCCGAACAGCTCCGGGGGCTGAGGCAACGCTCCGGTCGGCGGCAGCGCATCGTCCCGCCGACCCCCGGGCCAGGGCGTTGCGGAAGCGCGAACGGCCCTGTCTCCTGTCGCCGCCGCCGCTGCCACCGCCGCCGCGGCAGGAGACAGGGGCGCCACCGTCGTCGGTACTTCGTCGTCATCGTCGTCGTCGTCGTCATCGCCTTCGTCGGCCGGGTCTCCGTACGCCGCGACGGCACTCGCGATTTGTCGCTGCCGCGCGCCATGCCCCGCTTCGGAATCATCTTCTGGGTCTTGAATGACCGTCCCGGTAGGTCCGGCCACGGGTCGCTGAACGCGGGTGATCCCCGTGCGGGACGATCGCGCCCCGTCGCGCTCGTCGAGGCTGGCGGGCCGCTTCCGGGTCAGGGTTTCCACGGCGTCGTCGGCGTCGATTTGTGAGACCCGCGTAGATTCGTCGAGGACGTCTCCCGTCGTGGTGTCGAGAAAGGTCACCGTGGGTTCGTCCTCGATCGCATCCGCGATGCGTGGGGAGAGCTTCGACGCGCGCTCGAGGGTGGCCGGTTCGTCTTCCGAAGGGGAGGACAGCCATCGGCCTCTTCGTTGGACCAGCCGCGAACGCGACTCCTTTCGCGTCGGAACCTCTTCCCCTCGCTCGTCGACGTCACGCTGACGGGTGGGGTCGTCGTCGTCGTCCGTGGTGGTCGGGGCGGCCGCCGGAGCGTCGCCGTCGCCTTCGATGATCGCGGTGACGGGCGCCCGTCCGCGGCGTGCCCCTCGGGCGGCGAGCGCGGCTTCTACCTCGGGATGAACCCCGACCTTGGTCGGGACGGGGAGTTCCTCATCGTCGTCGATCGCCGTGTCGTCGCCCGCCACCTCCGGCAACAGGCTTTCGAGCGTCGCGCGCATCGCATCTGCGCTGGCGGGCCGCATCGAGGGCGACTTGGCGAGCGCCTTCACGACCAGGCCGTTGAGCCGGGGATGAAGGTCGGCACGGTGGTGTTGGGGGGGGAGCGGGATTTCGCGGACGTGTTTGAGTGCGATTTCGACCGGATTCTTGCCCTCGAAGGGCAGCCGCCCGGTGAGCATCTCGTAGAGGAGTACGCCCAAACCGTAGATGTCGGTGCGACCGTCGACGGGCGCCCCTCGCGCCTGCTCGGGGGCCATGTGGCTCGGCGTCCCCACCGCGGTGCCCGTCATGGTGATCGACTTGGGGGAGGTGTCCTCGGTCGAGGATTCGTCTCCGAGCGTCGAGCGCAATTTGGCGATGCCGAAGTCGAGCAACTTGATCTGTGGGGGCGAGCCGGGGACGACCATCACGTTTTCGGGCTTGAGGTCCCGGTGCACGACCCCCCAGCGGTGGGCGACCGCCAACGCGAGACACACCTCGATCGCGACTTCCACCGCCAGCGCTTGGGGGAGGGGACCCCTCCTCCCGATGAGCTCGAAAAGATCCTCGCCCGCGACGAGCTCCATCGCGATGAAGGCCTGTCCGCGGTCGACGCCCCATTCGTACACGCGCACGATGTTGGGGTGGAGGAGCTTGCTCGCGGCCTTTACCTCCTGTTGGAAGCGCGCCGCGGAGGTAGGATTCTCGACCACCTCGCGGCGCACGACCTTGAGCGCGACTTCCCGACCGCGAAGCGTGTCATCAGCCCGGTAGACCTGGGCCATGGCGCCACGACCGACGATTTCGCGAAGCTCATAGCGGCCGCCGATGCGACGCTTTTGGTATTCGCCGGAGGAACGCCCCGCCATCACCCCCCCGATCGGTGTTGCGGCTGGTGCTCGGTGCCGTGGATCAAGAGTGGCAGGGTTCCCATGGGTACCGTCCCCATCGGCGCGCCCGGACGGACGAGGTGCGCCACCGCCATCGATGTCGCAGACGCGTAGCCGGCAGCATAGCCCGTGATGCAGCCGGGGGGACCAATCACTCGCGACGGACCCGTCGTGCCCGGGCGAGGGCCAACCCCGGGATGGCCGGGCGGGAGTGTCGCCTCCAGGCTACCGATGACGGGTGAGGTGGCGCGGCCGCGTCCTGCCTTCTCAGGGCGTGCCTCGTGTCCCGGTCCGACGCCGCTCGCGTAC
Organism: Myxococcota bacterium; assembly: GCA_039027095.1. Taxonomy (GTDB): domain Bacteria; phylum Myxococcota_A; class Polyangia; order Polyangiales; family Polyangiaceae; genus JAPYTK01. The sequence goes on along the minus strand of JBCCLB010000096.1, from coordinate 21,107 downwards.
CGCGCGCCGGCCATCACCGACCCGGCCCCGAGGCGGCAGGAACGGCGCAATGGCTCGGTCGTAGGCCGCCACGATGTGGTCGTAGAGTTCGTGTTGGGCCGGGGTCGCCTGGCCGCTTTGCACGACCTCGAGCATCTGGGCCCGCGCTTCGATGATCGATCCGTGACGCATGAGCGCATGGGCGTAGCTTGCGATCATGGCGCGCAGACGATGCGCGGTGGCCTCGTTGCACGCCGGCGTCGCCCGCGAGGAGACGACGGTGACCGGAAGCGCGGCGAGGGCCGCGCGCAGCAGCGGCAGCGCTCGTGCCCCGTCGTCGAACACGACGTCGTACAGGTGACCCAGGTTGTGAGCGTACCAGGGGTTGTGGGGGGCGAGGGCACGCGCGCGTTCGTAGGAACGCACGGCAAAGCGATGGTGCCCCAACAGCGACTGACAGAGTCCGAGGTGACCCCAGGCGCCATCGTCGTCGGGTCGGTGCGCCAGCACCCGCTTCAGGTGCAGCGAAGCGGCCCAAGGGTCGTCGCGAGCGAGCGCCTCGCCGAGCTTACGGTGGACGAACACGTAGGCCTCCCCCGCGGCGCGACCGTCCTCGCCGCCGCCTTCAACGGCCCGGAGGAGTCGGTGAAGCAGCGCACGCGCCGCCGGCGAACCGGGGTTGCGGGCGGCGAGCGCCTCGGCGCGCCGCCACAATTCCTCCGCCTCGACGCTCAGACGCGCCACCGCCACTTCTTTCGTCGCATCGTCTTGATGAGGAAAAGTAGGCCCCTAGGCGACGACGAGCAAGGAGGTCCGCGCTCCGCGGCGCCAACACGCGGGGCCAAATTGCGGGGCCGAAACGGGGCCGCGAGGCGTCGTCGCCGCGCTGGGGGCACGCGTTCCGGGCCTCGTTCGTGCCGCCGTGAAGCCCCTCGCCCGGGCCATGGGCGCCTTGCGCTTCAGCTTCGTGAACGCTGAGACAGGTTGGCGGAGAGTCGATGGCCATCGATCTCGGCCGAGCAAAGGACCTCGATCGCCTCGTCGGCAATTCCGGCATCGACTTCGATGAACGCATACCGCTCCCGGATGCGGACGCGGTGAACGCACTCGGGTCGAATGCCGCCATCGGCGAGAAGGCTCTTGAGAAGGCGCGTACGCGCGCCTTGACGTCGCCCGGCGTCGACGTAGAGCTCCACACGGTCCCCCCCGTCGGCCTCGGTCTCCTCGCGTGCTTCCGGCTCGTCGTCCTCGTCGCCTGGGGGATGCGTCGCCGCACGGGGGGAGGCGGTGTCGCGGCCAGGAGGAGGTGGGGGCACCGCGGCGGCCGTCGCCTGGTCGTCGTTCTGTCGCTCCGCCGGAGCGGTGGCCGCTTCGGCGCCGGAGCGGGTGCTCTGACGGGACTTTCTCACCCTTTTCGGGACGGCTTCGACCGCGGTGTCGGACACGTCGACCGCCTCCTCGACGACGACGACCGCCTCGAGGTCGACGGTCGGCGTTCCCTCGTTTGGCTCCCGGTTCGCGCCCGGTTCCGAGCCGCGCGGGGCCGCCGTTTTCTCCGACATACGTCGCGGGCGGTCGACTTCGGCCTCCGACCTCGGCGGCCCGTCCCCCCGTGATCGACGTCGGCGCGAGAGGCCGGACCGCGGCGCGACCTCCAGCCCGGCACCGGCGGCGTCGCCGCTGGTCTTGCCCGGGGTCCGGCCGCGGCGGCGCGACTGGGCGACTTCGGGGACCTCCGGGTTGGTGTCGAGGTGCGAGCGGAGAATGCCGGCGACGATGTCGACCGCCCGGTCGTGGCTGAGCAGTCGGCGTGCCAGCTCGCGACGCGGACCGTCGGCGCGATCGCCGAACGTCTCGGCGAGGGAGGCCACGACATCGGCTTGGGCTCGCGTCGCGGCGTCGGCTTCCGTCGGCAGTTGTCGCTCGACCGGCCGAATCTTGTACACGAGCCGGACCATGTACATCCGCCCCACTTCGTGGGGTTGCACGATGGAGATCGCGGTCCCCGTCTTGCCCGCGCGTCCGGTTCGGCCCGTGCGATGAACGTAGGTCTCGGCGTCTTGCGGGAAGTCGTAATTGATGACGTGGGTGAGGTGAGAAATGTCGATGCCGCGCGCGGCGACGTCGGTCGCCACCAGAAACCGAAGGCGGCTTTCGCGCGTGGCCTTCATGACCTTTTCCCGGTCGGATTGGGGGAGATCGCCGTTGAGCCAGTCGGCCTCGTAGCCCTCCCGCTGGAGCGCTTTGGCGACGTTTTCCGTCTCGACCTTGGTGTTGCAGAAGACGATGGCGCTCTCGGGATCTTCGATGTCGATGATCTGCGTCAGGGCGCTGATCTTCGGCGTCGACACCCAGTAGACGAAGTGCACGATTTCGAGGGCCCCTACGTGGTCGCCCGAGAGGATGATGAACTCGGGTTCGGTCAGTCGGGTTTTCGCCATGCGCTCGATGTCCGGGGGCACCGTCGCCGAGAACAGGAGCGTTTGCATGTCGTCGGGCAACCGCTCGAGGATCGCGTTGAGTTCCCGTTCGAACCCCATCGAGAGCATTTCGTCGGATTCGTCGAGGACCAATGCGCGAATGGTCGACGGGTCGAGGTTGCCGCGCTTCAGGTGGTCGAGCACCCGGCCTGGGGTGCCGCAGATGATCTGCGTGCCGGCGTTGATCGCGTCGATCTGTCGGCCCATCGGGGCGCCCCCGTAGATCGCAGTCGCGGTGACGCTCTTGTGTTTGCCGAGGCGCTCGACCTCTCGGCACACCTGATTGGCGAGTTCGCGGGTGGGGCACAGCACCAGGGCCTGCGGTCGCTGCTGGTCTCTCTTCACGATGCGATCCACGAGAGGCAACCCGAAGGCGGTGGTTTTGCCGGTCCCGGTCCGGGCCTGCACCACGATGTCCTTTCCTGCCGCGGCGGACTCCCACACGGCGTACTGAACCGGGGTCGGCGTGTCGTAGTCCATCTCGCGGAGCGACGTCCGCACCTCGTCGGAGAGGGGCATGGCGTCGAAGGTGGGCACGGGAGGCGCGTCCGTCGCCTCCGGGGAGGCGTCTTGGGTTTGGCTGTTTGCAGTCATGAGTCGTGGTGTCTTGTGCGACCCGGTCGCGGGCGCAGGAGGTCCGTCGGCGCCTTGCCGGGGGACGTTCATGGCTTCGATCGTCTTGTTCGGAAAAAACAGAGTCGGAGGCAGCAGAGTCGTCGGAGGCGGCGGAGGTCGAATTCGGGGGCGTGGAAGGCGTGGGGTTTTCGAAGGCGGAGGCGTCGGAGGTTCAGTCCTCCGGTTCGGCCGTGGACGCGTCGCTGGCGTCGACCAGGTCGCGGACCCGGTGTCGTAGCGTGGTGAGCTCGGCCGCCTGGTGCCGCACCACGTGTTCCTCCGAATACCGAAGGCGGTCGAGGGCGTCGAGCAGACGCCGGTGGGCCGGCCCGCAGAGTTCCGCCACGCCGCGCCGATGGGCCCAAACCGGGGTCACGCGTTCCCGGAAGTGGTACAGCGCCGCTTCGGGGCGACGGTCGCGCCCCTGGCGCGTGCGCTCGTCGGCGGCCGTCCGACCCCTCTCGACCGCCGCGTAGAGCTCGTGAATGCCCTCTTCGCAGGTCTCGAACGGGAGGGGGGCGGCCGGAGCTTCGGCGAAAAAGGTCTGCTCGGTGATTTGCACCGCGCAGGCCAAGGCAATCGCGAGGGCCGAAGAGAGATAGACGGCGAACGCGATTCGCCGGCCCTTGGCGCGAGCCCCCCCAGGGGCCGGGGTCGAGAGGGCATCGCCGTCGTCGTTCACGACGGCCTCATAGCACGACGACCACGTCCTCCGGCCCGATTCGCCCCTCGATGCTCCTCGATGCCCTTCGATAAAGAGCCACGGTCAGTGCCAAACCCCGAGCCCCACGCCGAATGCCTGGTAGCGAGGCGCGATGTCGCCGTACCCCTGGAGCTTGTACGTCGTCTCGTCCACGAGCCCGAACCAGGTCGTACGAAAGAGTTTGACGTCGGCTCCGAAGGTGAAGTGTTGCCGACCGGAACGGTCTGCGCAGGCGGGCGCCCCGAAGGTGTAGCGCTGGGGCTCGTAGTAGCTCCCGAAGCGCGTGTGGACCCAACGCGGCAGGGGTTCGACCTCGAGCCCGAAGCGGGGTGAGTAGCTGACGGAGCGGCCTGAGCCCACGATGGGGCACGCGGTCGTGGGGCGCGCTTGCCCCTGGGACAAAAAAGGCTCCAGGCCCACGCCATTGTCGACGGGACCCGTGACCACGATGTCGAGCAGCAGGAGCAGCGCATCGCGGGGCCAGTTTTGCGCCCGGAGGCGGCGCTCTTGGACGAGCTCGTCGCGGCGCCGCCGGTGCTCACGCGCGTCCTGTTCGTCTCGAGCCCAGCGCTCGCGATCGAGCCGGGCGCGAAGCCGTCGGCGGGCCGCACCGGGGGGAAAGCTCGCGAGGCGCCGGCGCTGCGCCTCGGCGCGGGCTCGGATCCGCGCTTCGTAGTGGCGGTCGAGCTCGGCTCGGTGCTGCTCGGGGTCCAGCCACTCCGGATTGAGCGGTCGTGCCCCGACCTGGACGGCCGCGCCGACCTCGATCTCCCAGGGCATCTCCACCTCGCGGGGCAACAGGAGGTTACCGACCCGTCGACGGCCGCCGTCGTCGGTCTCCTCGCGGCCAATCGAAAAGGTAGCACTCACCGGATGCCGGTACGTCGCGCCGATGCGAAAGGGCGTCCAATCCGGGCGTACGGTCACCCCGACCTGCGGGGATACCCCGACGAACGAGAGGTCGGTCTGAGGGGACGTGAGGCTGAGCGACAGGGCGCGCACGCCCGCGCCCACCGCGAGTTGGTTGCCGAGAAACCGCCATCCGGCGAGGGCGTGGTACCGGCCGACCGTCACGAACGTCGTCTCGGCGTCGTCGGGAGGAAACGTGAGCGCGTAGCGCTGGACGTCGGCGAATACCCCCACCCCGAAGCGCCCCACCTGAACCAGGCCCGAGGCCTCGAGGTAAACGAATCGGCTGTAGTCGGCGTCGCGCTCGCCACTGTTGTCGAAATCGTCGTTTTCGCCCAGGTTCAGAGGGATGGAGAACGCCGCGTCGACGTCGACTTCGACCGCGTCGAAGCTGTAGGGGCTGCGGACGGCCGGGGTCGCGGCATTCGCGACCAAGCCGGAGGTTCCCTCGGCAACCCCCGCGTACGCCCCCCCCATGGCGCTCACCCGGGTGGGCCCGAAGTAGACGCCCTGGAACAGGTCGATCGCAAATCCGTTGTCGTCGGGTACCACGTCGATGGTCGGCGGGTCTTGGGCGCAGGCGGGTCGTGGCCCCACGAGGGCGAGCGCACCCGCGACGAGCACCCTCGTCCCCATCGATGAACCCGCCATGGCGCTCAGAACCGATATTGGAACAGGACGTCCAGGCCCTGGGCGATTCCGTTGCCGATGCCCACGCTTCCTCGCAACAGGAAGTAGCGGAGGAAGCGATAGTCGACCGACACCCGGGTCCCCTCGATCCCGGCGTCGTCGTTGGCCTGAATCGCCCCTGCATCGGTTTCGACCGTGGCGGCGGCGGTGAATGAATCGGTGAGCCGATACTTGATGGTGGTGGCGATGCGGTCGTCTTCGGTGGTCGACAGGCTCGTCGACAATCCGGGGACGGCCGCCCCCAAGATCTGGTTGATCTGCATGGCGGCTACGCCCTGCCCCAGATTCGCCGCCCGCGCATCGCCCCCCGATGCATTCACGTCTCCGGCGTCCCCGTCGGCGCTTCCCAGGAGGACCAGCGTGAGCAGGGCCTGCTGCGAGCGCGGCGGCGAGGAGCGGAAACGAATCTTGTCCTCGGTGAGGGGACGCAGACGACCCACGTAGTCGATGAACACCTTCGTGCCGTCGGGAGCGTCCCAGAACGCGGTGATGTTGACGTCAGGATTGCCCGGCGCCTCCTGGTCGAGCCGGAGGCGGCCGCGCTCGATGGTGAAGCGCTTGCCCAAGAGACCGAGTGAGCCCCCCAGCAACGCGATCTCACCCACGATGCCCTCGCGGGTGCTGGTCAGCGGGCGCGGCGTGGAGAGCCTGACGTCGAGGACGTTGCCACTCGTGATCTCGGCATTGCTGAGGGCGACCCGAACCTCGAGCGCCCGGTCGTCTTCCTCGGGGCGGCCCCGTTGGGGGGCCTCGAGCGGATGGGACACGCGGACGTCGGGGTGACGCTCCAAGGGCTGAACGTTGCGCTGCGCGCTCCCCGGCAGGGCCACGATGAGGTCGTCCGATGCGATGTCGACCGTGAGCCGCTCGTCGGTCGCCCGACCCCCGATGTCGAAGGTTCCGCTCGCGCGACCGAGCGGAACGCCGTCGAGCACCACCGGCACGGGGGCATCTTCGTCGATGGCGAGCTCACCGCGCACCAACACTGGCGACAGGCCTTCGAGGGCGACGTCGAGACGTCCGCGGACGCGCCCCGGGTAGATTTCGGCCTCGAACTCCTCGAGCGAGAGCAGGGTCCCGCGGGTGCGCACGAGGGCTTCGATGCTGGTGATCTCTTGACCCGGGAGCTGCACTTCGCCGTCTCGGATCACGAGGCTGGCGTCGAGGCCCGGCGGAGCGTTCAAGTCGTCGACGGCGAGGCTGAGGGTACCGTCGACGATGCCGCCGAGCCCACCCACCTGCTCGCCCGAGACGACGGGTTCGAACGCGCTCAATGGAAACTCCGTCGCTTCGACGTCGAGGCGCGCCGGACGCGTGCGGTCGGGGACGGGGAACAGGTCTTGCCGCCACCTCAGACCGCCGAATCCACGCACCACGAGACCTCGACCGCCGCCGCCCCGAATGGGGAGCGCACCGCTCAGGCTCATCATGCCCGGCTCGACGCGGTCGGGGGTGACGGCGACCCGAACTCGCTCGAACGACGTGGGTCCGATCGTCAGGGTGGGCGCGTCGAGCGACAAGCTGAGGCGGGGGCGCGCGCCGAGGCCGTCGAAGCGAAAGTCGCCGGAGAGAACGCCAGATACCCCGCGCTGCACCACCAACGGGAGCTCGTCGAGGGGCAGGTTTCGGAGTCGGCCCTGAACCGCACCGGTGCGTCGGGGGGCGCCGGGAAGGGGGAACAGCGGTCCCCGGAGGTCGCCGTTGAGGGCCAAGACCTCCCGGTCGACAAAGGTGAAGTCGAGGTCGACGCGGCCGCGACCCTGGCTGTAGCTGCCGATGAGCTCCACGCCGAGGCGACCCCGGGAGCGATTGTCGACGGCACGCCGCCGAGGGCCGACCCCGGTGGACACGATGCGAACCCCGACGTTGGGCTCGGCGAGCGTTCCGGACACGAACAGCATGCCTTCGATGTCCCCCATCGGTTGGGGGGCGGTGGCGCGGAGCGGGGTGGGAAAGACCTCCACCAGCCGTCGAATGTTGCGCTTGGGAAGGCGAAGGGAACCGTCGAAGTACGTGGTGCGGAGGGCGTCGGCGCGGGTGGCGGCGCGTCCGAGCGCGCGGAGGTCGAGACGGGTCGAAAGTGCTGCCTCCGCGACGGGAAGGACGACCCCATCCGTGCGGCGCTCGAGCAGCGACACGTCGAGGTCGGCGGCGACGGTGTTCGGCTCGCGACCGTCGATCGACCCCGACACCGCGAGGTCCAGTCGATCGGTACGCCAGGGAGACGGCATCGCGGATGAGGTCTCCGAGGCCGCCCGCGCGTTGCCGGCAGGCTTGGTCGGGGCGCTGGTTTCGCGACCGCCGAGCACCAATCCCCGCGTTTGCAGACCGAAGGCGGGAAGCGCCCAGGCGCCCTCGTCGACCTGAAATTGCAGCGCGGCGTCCACGGTGCCGCTGACGTCGTCGTCGTCGAGGGGCCACGCGTCGGCGGCTTCCGTCGGGTCGCCACCCGCCTCGGCGGCCGCCGCGACGATGCGCTCGCGGAGGAAGGGAAGAATGCAAGCGAGTTCGGTTCGTTGCAGCTGAATCGCCCCTTCGGCGTCGAGGGTGCGCCAACTCTCGGGGTCGAGCAGGGCGCCGGGGAGGGTCGCCCGTCCCGTCAGGACCAGGGCGGCGACGTCGCTTCCGCACCGCGCCAGCGCGGCCGTCGCGTCGTCTTCTCGCCGCAGTCGCACGACGGCGTAAGGCACGATGAGATCGCCGTCGAACTCGGACCGTACCTCGACCTGAAGACCTTCGAGTCCCGCCGCCTCCAGTTCATCGATGAACACGGAGGCGAAGCCCTGTCGTCCCCCGCCGGGTACGGGACGTAGGTCGATGTCGACCGAGGCGACCCCTTCGAAGGGCAGCGGTCGGTCGACCAAGCGCCCGAGCGCAGACACGTCGAACCGCCGGGCGGTGAGCTTGCCTTCGAGTTCTCCGTCGCGCACACGCAGCCGTCCCTCGAGGTCCCCCCCCGCCCCGCGGAGACGCACCCCATCGACTGTGACCCCACCGTCGCGGGCGACCCCGACCCGCGCCACGCGGCCCGCGATGCGTCCCTCATCGCGCTCCAGCGCCACCTCCACATCCTCGGCCACCCTCCGGAGCGCGTCGAGGGTCGCCGCCACTTCGATGCGCCGTCGACGGGGGTCCTCGGCCTCGATCTCGACGGCGGGGCGGAGCAGGGGGCCGGTGGCGCGAACGGTGAACGCGTCGAGCGTGGCCTCGGGGCTGCGGACGTCTTCCCCCTGCGCGGTGGCGCGAAGGCGGGTGCGGTCGGGGGCGTCGGTCGAGCCCGAGAGTCGCGCATCGAGCCGCATTCCCGCCACCGTGGCGTCCCGTCCCGGCAGTCCGAGGCGTCGTCCGTCGCCGCTGAGGGCCACGTCGACTTGGCTTCCACGAAGCCGACCGTCGACCGCGACGTCGAGCGCTCCCGCGAGAGGGGGCAGCCCAAGGTCGTCGAGTCGGCGCACCCGCGACAAGGCCGACGTCCGAACGGAGACCGCGACGTCGACGTCGTCGGCCGCCCGCGCGTCGATGTCGACGCGCGATGTCGTCCCGGGCTCGAGGACCACGAGCCGGGCGAAGGCGCCTGCGCGCGCAAAACCGACGCGACCCCGCAGCGGAGGGACCTCGATGTCGTCGATACGCCCGCGGGGCGTGCGCAAGGTCGCCACGACCTCCGTGTCGGTGCCGTCGATGCGGGTCGCGACCTCGGCTTCGAGTCCGAGACGGCTCGATGGCCACGTTGGATTGAAGCGGGCGAGGTCGATGTCCCGGGCGCGTAGCGATGCCGCGAGGCGGGGCGTCTCCCCAGAGGAGAAGGACGCGTGGCCGCGAAGCGAAAGTGAGGCGGTACTGCCATCGCGCGCGTCGATCGCGACGTGGGCGGCAAGCGCCGTCGGCGCCCCCTCGATGCCGATCCGAACCGCGACGGGAGGCAACGGAAGCTCGATGCCCAACAGCGCCTCTAGCTGCGTGGCATCGATACGAGGCGCCTCCACCCACGCCCGGAGCGAACCGTCCTGGAGGCGGGCATCGGCGGCGGCGCCTTCGATGCCGCCGACGATCCCCCGGAGCGAGGCGCCGAGGGCCAGGCGCCCGGGGTCCCCGCTCCGGCGCTCCAGGCGAAATTGAGCCACGATGTCCGTCTCCCCGGGGAGGAGGGCCTCGTCGACGATGCGGACGGGGGCGACCCGAACCGACACCCCGTCCGTACCCGCGACCACGGCCGCCGTCAGGTCCTGGATCCGGGCTTGGAGGCGACGCTCGTCGTCGGCCCCGAACACCGGACCGTCGACGTCGACACGCGCCACCGCGACCTCGGGGAGGCGAAGCTGAAAGGCCCGCGTCGGCGCTTCGGCGTCGGACGGGACGTTCGGCTGTCGCCGGGTTGGGGTGAAGACGCGGGCGATGGTGAAGCCGCCGTCATCGGTGGGACGGAGCGCGACGCGGGCGGCCCCGACGCGCACCGGGGGCAACGCGAGCGCGGTCGGTGCACGTAGAAATGCGAGCCCCGAACGCCACCAAGCGCCGTCGACGCGCACGTCGTCGAGGGACACCACCTCGCCGTCCGCGTCGGAGATGACGAACGCCGCGACCGTCAATCCTTGGCGGGGCGCGAGACGGGTGATGGGCCCGAGGCGCACCTCGCCTTCGAGGGCGTCGTCGAGAACGCGGGTCACGAACGATGCGACGACCCGTCGGGTCAGGGGCAGGTCGAGATGGATGACGGCGGCGCCGACGAGGCTTCCGGCGAAGATCGGCCCGACCGCGAGGGCCCCCGCCAAGCGCCGCCAGACCCCGCGCTCGTCCATGCGCCGTCAGCTCCGCGAGGCGTCGAGCAGCTCGCGGAAACAACCCCCGAGCTCGGGTTTCGAGCGCATGGGGGCGCTGAAGCGCGAGACCGCATCCAACAGCTCGAGCTCGCACGCGTCGGCCTTGCGGCCCAGGTCGGCGAGGGTGGTCTCGAGGCTCGTGAGCTCCTCGGAGAGGTTCGACTCATGCACGCGCAGGGCCTCTCGCAGCTCGTCGAGCTGCTCAGAAAATTGCGCCAACTCCTCCCGGCGTTCGCTTGCGTCGGCCTCGCAGGCGAGCTGGGCACGGCGGACGGCCCACCACTGGTCCATCAGCTCCGACAGCTCGCGGTAGGCGGTGGCGAGCTCTTGGTACGGTTCGGTAAAGCCGCTTCGCCCTTCCCACCGGACGACCTCCGTGTGGAGCGTGCGGGCCCGCTCGGGAAAGTCCTTGGCCTTCTCCCCGTGACGCGCGGCGGCGATCCGCAGCGGCTCCACGTCGCGGTGGACTTCGGTCGCACGATCGTTGAGCTCGGCCATCTGGGCGGCGATGCGATGGCGTCCCTCGCGAGCCCGACGACGGGCACCACGGAGGGACTCGTGCGCGGTGACCCCATGGTCGGCGAAGCCCTCGAGCTGGTCGACGAGTTCGTTGACGCGGCGCAGCGCGTCGCCGGTCGCGGGGGGGGGACCGCCGGGAAAACCCATCTCGACCATCCGCGAGAAGATGCCGCGGTAGACGCTCCAGCGCCTCAGTTGGGGGTCGAGCGCGATGACGTCGACCTCCGGCGCATCGCCGCCAGAAGAAGCGTCTTCGCCCCGGGGATCGACCGCCATCGTCACCTCGGCTTCCTTGGCGGCGGCGGTCAGCGCATCGAGGGCCTGATGGGTGTTTGGGGGGCGTCCGTCTGGAGCCGGGGCCAGCATGCGCGTCAGCCAGTCGCGCAGGGACGGCGCGAGGTCGGCGGCCGCGGGGGCGACGTCGAGGGGCCCCCGGGCGCGATGGGCGTCGCGGAGTTGCCGAAGGTCGTCGGCTTCGATCGGCTTGCGGCCCGTGAGAAGCTCATGTGCGAGCACCCCCACGGCGTACAGGTCGCCGCGGATCGTCGCCCGCTCGCCCGAGCTCACCTCGGGTGCCTGGTAGTGCTGGGCGGCGAGGGCCTCCTCGGGGGCGCCGTCGTCCCAGGGCTCGTGAATGATGAGTCGCCCCAGCCCCACGTCGAGCAGCTCGAGATGCCCGTCGGGGCTCATCAACACGTTGCCGGGGTGAACCTGCCCGTGTCGGGCCCCAAAATCGTGGACCCGACCGAGCCCGCGCAGCAGCTGCGCCACCATCCCAAGCGCGTCGGCCACCGGGCGCGCCCCCGAGATGGTGAGCGGTGTCGCCTGCGGTCGCGCCGGGTGGGCGACGAAGGCCAGGCCGTCTTCGGTGGTCCCCCCGCCGAGAACCTCGACCACGTTGGGGTGGGCGATGCGCTTGGCCAGCTCGAGCTGCGCTACGATGCGCGCCTTCGCCGCCTCGTCGAGACCTCCGTTCGCGGCGTTTCCGAAGACCTTGAGGGTGCAAGACCCGTCGATGAGGCGCTCGCGCGCGTGGTACGTACGCGCCCAGCCGTTGCCCGCGAGGGCCGCCTCGACGCGAAACCGACCGCCGATCGTCGTCCCCACCAGAGGGTCGTCGTAGGACTGCAGGGTCTCCCCGGTGAGAAAGCAGAAGTTGGTCTCATCGGGGAACACGATGTCGCAGGAGAGACACTTCTTCATTGAAGCCGAGTGTAACCACGCCGGCCCAACGAGAGCCAGCCACGCCGACCCGTGGACCGGATGCCCGAGGTGTTGCGGGCACCAACTACGGGTTGCGATCCCATCATCGGAGCCACCGTTCAGCGCCCTCAACGCCCGCAGCGTTGACCCGGTGCGCCATCGTGACCCGTGCCGGCGGCTGTATCACGCCGCCTGCTCTGTCCGGTGCACCCAGCGCCCTCGAGTGCCCGCGTTCCTCGCCTACGAAGCTCCTTAGACCCGGCCCCCGGTTCGATGACGTTCGTCGAATGCACCATCGTGCCGGCCGCTTCTCCCGTGTTCTGTCACAGCGCCCGCTTCTTTCACTACGGTGGTTGTGGTGGGTTGGGGGGGCCGAGGGCCGACAGCTCGACGCGGGCGACGTTGCCGTGGCCGCTGTCGGTAGTGTCGATGAAGACTTCGCTGCAGGTGATGGCAAGGGGGTTGCCGAAGCACGAGGCGGTCTGGGCGGGGGAGACGCAGTGTTGGCTCGGGAATTCCCACCAGGCGCCGTCGCTGAGGCGGACCAGGAGGACGTGCCGGCCCTCGTAGCCGTAGGCGACGTGGCCGCAGCCGACGGCGGTGTGGGTGACAGGCACGGCATCGGTGGGGATGGAAAGCCGCTTCTGGGCCGTGGCCGCGAGGGCGGCGGGGTTTTTTGAAAAGGGCGCCGTCATCAAGTCGAGGTGGGGGTAGGGCGCGTAGGGCTCCGTCTTGCCGTGACCCCGCAGCCACGCCATGTGCACCCCGTCGGTGCCAAACCCCGCCACCAGGTCCAGCGGCCCGGGCGAGGTGATGAGCGGGTAGTGCGTCGGCGATGGCAGCGAAGCGTCGTATGCCAGAACATGCCCGCCTACCAACGAATCGCCCGTCTCCCAGGTCGCGAAACTGTTCCAGAAATAGAGGCCTGAGGTCGGTCCCGTGCCCGTAATTTCGACGGCGGGCTCGCCCCATCGACCGATGGCAACCGTGGCGGGGGAGCGCCAGCCCCACAGCGTCGATGATACGGCGATGGCCTTGCCGCCCGAGCTTTCCCAGCTGACCAGGACGTCAGGCCTGAGCTGGCTTACCGGTCCGCCCACGAGCGCCTCGCGAAAGTTGAAGGCGGAGACTTCTTCGGTGTCAAAGACACTCAGCAGCGTGTGTCCTTCGTGGATTCCCCGCGACTTGGGAATGCCCCACGCCATCTTCTCGAAGTTGGCGAGGGTGGAGCGCAACGACGTGAGCAGAGGCCCGTCGGCGTGGCCCGTCACCAATTCGACGTAGGCGGGGGAGGCGGTTTCGGCGACGCGCTGCACCTGCAGCACCACGTCCGTGCCACTGGCGTCGACCGACGCGACGTTGGCAAAGGGGCGACCGAAGTTGGGGGCCCAGGGGTGGGCCATCTGACGGCAGCCCTGAGTGAAGCCGAAGTCAGCGGGGCAGGGCTCCCAGGTGATGGGCTCGGGGAGGTGCGCCGGGCTGCTGGGTACGCAGTAGCCCGCCTCGGGAAAAACGTCGTCGTAGTCTTCCCATCCCGGCCATGCCGCGCACGCGCCGGAGTGCCCTCCGGCGCCACCGCCCGTCGTGGTGGTCGCGGCCGATGACGATGATCCTGTGGGCGCCGTGGCCCCCGTCGTGACGACCACGCTGACCGGGGCGCCACCTCCCACGCCGCCACTGCCCTCGGAGGAGGAGGTGGCGGCGTCGATCCCCTCGCCGCTACACGAGCATCCACTCGCCACCGCAAACAGCAGCAGCGCGACGCCGCTGCCGCGCCATGTGCCGCCGGGACGGGGGCGGTGCGACCCCAGCGAACGCGGCGGCATCTTCGCGAGCGTCATCATCATCGTCGGCGGCAGCATCCTCAGAGCACGTCTTCGAGGCTGGACATGGGGATTGGTGCCCCCGCCGTAGCGTTGCGGGTGGTGATCGCGTAGGGGTGCTCGCCTCCGACGACGGTGGCGGTGACCATGCCGTCGGCGGTAACGAAGGGCGATGTCGCCAGCTCGCCGCCGAAGGTATCGAAAAAGGTGAGCGCCACCCCGTCGCGTGGATCCGACGGCGTTGTGAATCGGGCCATCCCGTACGCCGCGTCACTCCCGTGTTTCGTCACGAGAAGAACGGTACCGTCGAGGTCGGCGTGAAGCCATGCTGGGACCAGGCGCCCGACGTCGACCAGGTTCCGACGACTTCTGCGGGGCCGCCCACCACCGAGATGCGGACGAGACGACGCTCCCCGTCGCCGGGGCGCTCGTCGAGCACCCACAGCATGTGGTCGTGGTGGTTGTAGGTGGCGGCGCGCACCGTCTCGAGCGTGATGCGGTCGTAGGTGAGCGGGCGCCATGCATCGGGGCTCGGGCCATCGACCGCGCTCGTGAGCTTCAGCGTCCGCCGCACAATTTCGCCACCGGTTTCGCTGCCCCCAATGAGAAAGACCTCGCCGCGGGAGCGGGCGAAGACCGCCGTGTACCCCGCGCGGGCCGAGGGCGTCGTCTCGGCCATCAGGTCGGCGTAGCCGTCGTCGCCAAGGGTGCCGAAGCCGGTGTCGCCACGACGAATCATCGCGTCGAGGACCGCGCCGTCGCTCTTGCGGAGACGGAGCGCGACGATTCCGGCATCGTGCTCGGTTGTGGCCATGTGGCCGCTCGGCTCGACGGCGCTCACCCAGGTCGCCGCCGCGCTGTCGGCGTCGGCCACGAGCTGCGACCGGAGCGCATCGGTCATCAGCTCATCCACCACCCGAAACGTACCGTCGGACCGCAGCGCCCCGAGCTCTCCGCCGGGCAGCGGCGTCATCAGCCCTCGCGTGATGAGACCGCCGAAGCCGGGGCCGAAGACGTGGTCCCAAATGTCGATGACCAGCGGCGGCTCGTAGACGGGGATGAACACCCCCGGCGTGTAGTCCACCGTCGTGATGCGCTGCGACGGCTGGTAGCGCTCGGTGTACCCGTTCGAGAGGTGCTGGTCGGTGGTGGGGCTCCACCCTCCCGCGCCGGCCAGCTGCGGGTAACCCACCACATCGTTTTCCTGGTGGCGGCCGAAGTCGGTTTCGGCGTGGGCCCAGAAGCGACCGTCGAGGGGGCTGTTCGTGATCGCCCCCGACGCGAGCCAGCTCGCCTCGTCGCTGGTGTCGTCCCAGCGGCGCTCGAGGACTGCAGCGCTGTCGTAGGAAGCCACCGTTTCGTCGTCGAACACCGGACCCGCAGGGCTGCCTCGTTCACGCATCGACACCACGTGGTAGGGAGCGGCCGGGTCGGGCTCCGGGGATGTCGCGTTCAGGTGGTCATTATCGACGTCCGACGCGTTGCACAGCACCCCGGCCACCACATTTCGCTGGCAGAAGCGGTAGTGCGTGTCGACGTTGGCGACGGTTTCGAAATTCTCCTGCGGGTAGACGTTGGAGCCGTTGCCGTAGTGGGCGGCGGCCCGCGGGCGGACGTCGACGTCGTTGAGAAATACGTCGGTGACCACCAAGTCGTAAAAGCCCACCGTCACCGAGCCCGTCTGGACGCGGTCGACCTCGACCTCCCGGGGCTTAAGCTCGGGCATGGCGCACGGGATGGGGTCGCAGGCGTCGCCGCGCGGCTCGAAGCCCCAGGCCAGCTCTGCCAGCGCGTTGCAGTTCTCCTGCAGCGGGTTGGCCACCGACGGGCAATTGTCGACGGCATCGGCGACTCCGTCGCCGTCGAAGTTGGTGAGCGCCTGCTCGAGAAAGCTCCCGTTGCCGGTGGACTCCCCCGGAGGCGGTTTATCTGGCTGAGGCGGAGGGACGGGCTTGTACCTCAGGAAGGTGTTCCAAGTTACCGCGGCAAACCCCTGTGATTGCTCGGGAACACACCACCCGCTGCCGAACGAATTCACGCCGACGAGCATCGGCCCGGATACCGAGGGCATCGAATAGATGTCGTCGACGGAGTCGACGTTGACGAGAACGGCCCCCCCCGAGTCTCCTCCGACGGTGCAGGCCGGGGCGATGCGTTCGATGACGTCGTCGCTGCCGGAAAATTCCTGAATGTCCGTCGGGTTGCCGACGCCCGCACACCGCTTCTGCTCCCAAGGAAAACCGCGATGACGCGCCGTCCCGGCGTCGTAGGCCCGCTTGAGTTCCGCCGGTCCGCTCGTTGCGGTGTTGCTCGTGCCTACCCGGACCACCCGCTCATCATCGAGAAAGTCGCTCGAGAGGGCCGCCTGCGCTGGCGCCTCGTACATGACCGACGGAAAGGTGCCAATGCCAGACACCGGTTTCGAGAGCTGGAGCACCGCTACGTCACGTGCGTTCAATCCCGTTGCCACTCCGCTCAGGATGTCAAATTCTTCGCAGAGGGCGCAGGCCGACCCGTTGCAACACTGAGGGTCGCCCCACGCCCACTCGACGAAGTCGTTGGTCCGGACCGCTTTAACCTCGTACTCGTCGTAGGTGCCGGGGTTGCCCTCGGGGTCGAAGTCGGTTTCGCCCGGCTTGAGCACGCGGATCACCGGTGCGTTCGTGGCAAACCCGCCCGCATCGGGTTGTTCGTAGATAAATCCGGCCTCCACCGGCACCGCTTGGGGATCATCGTCATCCTTTCGGCACCCCGCGATGTAGTTCTGCACGCAATGCGCGGCCGTGACCACGTAGGTCGGCGACACCAGCGTCCCCGTGCAGCGGTTGAACTTCTCCTCGAGCGTCGCAGCCCGGCCATCGGGGTCGATGATGATTTGAACGACGTAAGGAAAGAGCGACTGAGTGTCGATGGTTCCAAATAGAAGCGGTTGCTCGTGCGATCGGACCCGTTCGGGCGCCGAGGCGACATCGCATGCGCTCACGCCCAACAGCGTCACCGAGACGCCCCCCACCACGACCCACCCAATTCTCGTTCGTCTCTGCCCTTGGGCACATCGTATGGGCCGACCGTCACGGACCTCAAGTGGTAATTCTGTTCCGAGTCATAACAGGCGACTGAAAGTCTCGGTGAACCCTGACGCATCAATGCGAGCGGCCGTCTCCAGGCCCGGCGAGCGCGGCCATGGGCCCGTGGCGCGACACCCTCGCTCTTAGCCCGAGGGGAGAGGAGGGAGGACCTCGTCTTCGTCGGCGCCGGGAGGGAGGTAATACACCTCGTTCGTCGGCGGGTAGACGTCGCGGGTGCGCTCTACGCGGGTGCCGCCGTCTGCGAACTGGAGGGTGCGCACCTTTTCGATGGTCAGGCCCTTGCGCCCCTTCTGCTTGCGAAAGATCTTGCCCGTTTCGAGCCACGGGGTGCGGCGGACTTTGCGCTTGTACATCTTGACCGACACCGTCGATGCGGCGTGGTCGACTTCCACTGGGCGCTGGGCGCCGCGGAGGACGACCTTCATGCGACCGCGAGCCCCCTCCGCCCGGACGACGACGGGGAACGAAAACGGGTTGCGGAGCTTCAAGTCGACGGTCGGGTACGACACCGTCGCGTCGAGGCCGATGCCGATGTAGCCGCTCGGGCGCGAATGGGGGGCGCGCTGCACGACTTCCAGTCCGCCGAAGTAGGCAGCGGCGTGCAGGGTGCTGGCGACCTGGCAGGTTCCGCCGCCGATCCCCATTCGCATTTCGCCCTTGTAGATCTCGCCGGCGCGATCGAATCCATTCGCGACGCTGCGGGGGCCCACGAGGTCGTTGAAGCTGTACGTGGCGCCCGGCATCATCACCAAGCCATCGAGGGCGGCCGCGGCGCGAGCGATGTTCTTCGCCCGGCCCGCCTGGTTTCCCGCGTCGGCGAACACCGTCTCGTAGGCGGCGACCTCGGCGCTCTGGTCGAGGGCGGCCACCACGTCGGTGGTCGCGAGCGGGCGGGGGTGGGTCACCGGCAAGCGGACCTGAATGGGTCCTGCGCCTTCGGAGGCCGCGTCGTAGATCGCCTCGACCGCCGCGTGAGGGTCGATGCGGATGCCATCGCGATGGGGAACGACCGTTTCCGTGTCGAAGTTCCAGCGTGCGCCTACGGGCGAGCGCTCGTGGGCCTCACGGTAGGCCGCGACCGCGTCGACGATGTCGATCGCGGGAAGATGCCAACGAAAGGCGACCGCGACCTCGCCACGCTGCGCGCGCAGGGTCTCTTCCTGCCGCTGCCACACCGACCCTCGGTGACCGATCGCGGCGATGGCGCGCCGCACGTGTTCCTCGTCGACGGTGGCGCCGAGCTCCCCCAACGTACGGTCGAGCAGCACCTCGGAGCCCGCCGGATCCAACAGCCGGACGCGCCGCGCCAGATGGCCGCGGGCGCGTCGCGCCGCGATCCCGGCGGGGGACGGCTCGCCCGCGGCGATGGGCCTCCCTGCCACCAAAACTCCCACCGCGGCGTTGTCGTCGGGCGGCAGGTGCGCGTCCCAATACCGCTGCTCCGCCCGCGCGCCGCCGGTGAGCACCGCACCCGCGAGCACAAAGCGCACGGCGAGACCCGCGGCGCCGCGTCGTCGCCTCGGGGCTGCCTTTTCGTCGGTTGGTGAGCTGCGTGCCATCGCGGAGGTCCGGGTCGCCAATGCCGCCACGAGAAGACGTATTCCCCGCGACACGGAGGCCCGAGACTAACGCCCGAGCGCGCCCCGGTACACCCAGCCCTCGCGGTCGCGCAGCTTGACCCGGTACCAGTCCTTCCGGCGGCCGAGGATCTTCACCCGGGTGCCCCGGACGAGTCGGGCCACCCGCTTGCCGGTCGCCGGCTCGTCGCGCACCAAGACGGAGTCCCACGTGACCGCCGCCACCCCGCGCTCGCTGTCGCTCTCCCCCTCGGGCGCCTCGGTGCTCCCCTCGGTGACGAGGGCCGAGCCGGGAGGAAAGAACCGGAGCTCGTAGTCGACCCAGTATCGGTCGTGCCGGTGCTCGATCTTGCCCGCGTCGACATCGCGGACGTAGTCGGCGACGCAACGGACCACGCCGTTGACCGTCGAATTCGGGAGGTCCCCCTTTTTTCCGCGCCGGACCCGTATCTCCTGGTCTTTGAAGTCGACGTCGAAGCCGACTTCGAGGGTTCCCTCGAGGCCCAGCGCGGCGGGACAGCCCTTCAGTTCTTCGAGGCGGGAGACGAAGACGCGGTCGAAGCCGACCCGACCGCAATCGCCCTCGATTCGTTCCTTCCCCTTGTAGCAGCGCGAAATCGCACCTCCGCCCACCACGACCCGCTGTGAGGTCGAAATATCCGCCCGTGGTGCGGCGGCGGAGAGGGCCGCGGCGGCTGGCGCCGGCGCGGCGTTGGTCGGGGGAGCCGTTGGCGCCACCGTCGCGGTGGCGGTGGGCACCGCTTTCTCGGCGCCCGGAACGGTGGGGCCGATGCGGAGACCCGCCAGGCTCGGCCACGCCATCCCTACCCCGAGTCCCACCACGGAAAAGGCGGCCACGCGCACCCAAGGCGGCCGGTTCGTCGCCGGGGAGGGGATCCGAATTTCGGGCACCGACGCCTTGGCCATGGGAGTCCTTTCGCTAACACGGACAACGCCGTCACCCCCAAATTTGTGCCCCGGCCCAAGTCGGTACATGGCGGGGGGTCACAACATCTCGAGCAGAGGCCGTAGCCGCGACTGGGCCACGGCAAACGTGGCCTCGACGCTGTCGCGGCGGACGTAGAAGACGCTCGTGTCGCGCCACACGTCGCCGCGTCCAATCCGGATCGTCACCGGACGATCCGCGTGCGCGCGCCACAGCTCGATGACGGCCTCGGGCGAGGCGAGGCCGTGTTCCTTCGCGGGCGCTCCCGCGTCGACCGCGCCCTCCGCGATGAGATCCCCGACGACCTCGCGGACCCGGCGGCCGATCCGGCGATCCTCGGGGTTGGCGTCATCCGCGGCGGATCGGCGCACCCAGAGTCCTTCGCGGGCCTCGAGATCGATCGCGCGCCCATCGGCGCCGCGGACGCGGGCGCGGGCGACCTCCTCGACGTCGACCAGCAAGCTCGTGCGGTCGAAGAACCACTGCTGGGCGAGCACGCCCACGCCACGGCCGACCACGAACACCGGACCCTCGGGGCTGCGCTGGGCGAAGTATCCGCTCCCATCGGAGGTACGCGCGCCGAGTCGAAGGGTGACCGAGGGCGGCCCCGCCTCGGGGTCCGCGGTGACCGTCATCGCGACGTCACACCACGGGCGCTCCAGTTCGTGCTCGGGCGCCGCGCGATCCGACACCCAGCGCACGGCGCGGAGCGTGCGCAAGCGGTCGACGTAGGCGACCGCCTGCGTCACATCGGCGCGTACGCCCAGGTCCGATGGTTCCTCGAGCGCCCACGCGCCCGACGTCGCTTCGCGCCGCAGGCGCTGAGGCTTGCCGCAGGCGAGCGTCAGGCGGCGGACGTCGGCCACGGCCACGTCGAAGATCTGGAGCGACCGGAGGGCCGCCGGCCGGGGCAGAAACGCCACCGTCTCGGTTTCGCCGAGCCGCAGAACCGCGCCGTCGTCCTCGCGTCGCACCGCCGGCGCTCCGTCGTCGGTGCGTCCGACCGCGATCACCTCGGTGCGGGGCGCGTCCCCGCGCCCGGCCCCGGCGGGTAGGCCCTCGATCGTGAGCGTGGCGCTGGGGACGAACCCGACGCTGGTGGCCACGCGCGTCCCGCGCGCGGCCACCAGCGTCTCGAGGAGCTGGTCGACCGCCGCGTCGTCGGCGGTCGTCCCTTCGGGCCGCCGCATCGTCCACCCGCGGTCTTTGCGGGCGAGGTCGACGACGACGCTGTCGTCGTCGTTGTCGTCGACCGGGGCGAACCGGAGGCTCACCACGTCGGTCGCCGCGGTGCCGACGGCGTACGTGTCGCGCAACGCCGACGGCGCCACCAGCAGGCGCGCCAACAAGTCGGCCGCGACGCACTGCGTGGCCGGCGCCACGCCGGTCCGCTGCACGCGGACCGTCGTGTCGTCACAGGGTTCCCCCACGCGAAGTTCCACCCCCGGGGCGCCTTCGTCGCGGGGGGTGAGGGTGAGGGTCGCACGCGGGGCGGTGACCTCCCCGTTGACGAAGCGGTCGGCCTCGAGCCGACGCAGGGTGCGGAGCCAGCCGTCGAGCTGCCTCCGGTCGGCCCGCACCGGGGGCGTCCCGACGACGACGAAGTCGCCGGTGGGGCGCCCCCCGAAGCCCGCACGGCGCAGGACGAGATCGTCGTCGCGCGCCCCCGAGGGGGGGGGGGCGGACGTGGTGTGGGGGTCGTGGGCCGGGTGGGGGGGGGGGGGGCGGCGGGGGGGCGGCGGGGGGGGGGGGGG
>JBCCLB010000095.1:0-24093 GCA_039027095.1 Myxococcota bacterium | reverse complement strand
GCGATCATCGCGGCCATTCGCTTGGCGGGCGAAGCGCTCATCGCCATCAGCGACGTCGCACTCGCCGCCTTCCCCGAGCAGAAAGCCAAGTTCCAGGCCGCGGTGCGCAAGAAGGTCGCCGACGCCGAAGACACGGTCAACCGCTACGCGGACGCGCTCAAGAAGTCGGTCACCGCCCTGTTCGATGCACTCGGCGAGTTCCTCGACAAGGCCCTTGGCCTGCTCGAGAAGGCGCTGCTCGCCGCCATCGAGGCGGTGAAGGAGCGGGTCACCTCGGCGTTGAAGGCCGCGGAGGCGGTGGCCAAAACCCTCGGCGCGTTCGCCGACCTCGTCAAAGACGTGGCCGCCGACCCCGGCGGATGGATCGCCAATCTCGGCGCGGCGGTGGTCGATGGGATCAAGAACCATCTCGTCAACGCGATGAAGACCGCGATCTCCGGCTGGTTCCGCAGCAAGGTCGAAGAGGTTCTCGGTCTCCCGGTCGACATGATGAAGGCGCTCTTCAAGGGCGGCTTCAACCTGGCCAAGATCGGCAAGATGGCCTGGAACGCGCTCCAGTCGGCCATTCCGCCCATCCTGGTTCAGCTGCTCGTCGAGAAGCTGGTAGCCATGGTGGTGCCCGCCGCGGGCGCGGTGATGGTGGTCATCGAAGGCCTTCAGGCGGCCTGGGGATCCATCAGCCGCATCATCGCGGCCATGGGCGCCTTCGTCTCGTTCCTCAAGGCGGTCAAGAGCGGCGGCGCGGGCGCCAAGTTCGCGGCGGCCGTCGCCGCGTCCGCCGTCGTGGTGCTCGACTTCGTCAGCCACCTCCTCCTGCGCCGCCTCATCAACCCGGCCAAGAAGGTCGGTGGCAAGCTCGCCGGCATCGCCAAGCGCATCCTCGCCAAGATCAAGAAGACCCTCAAGAAGGTCGGCCGCAAGATCAAGAAGGCCTTCAAGAAGGTCATGCGCAAGATCAAGAAGGCCGGCCGCAAGCTCTTCGGCCGCAAGAAGAAGCGCAAGGGAAAGAAGAAGAAGGACAAGAAAAAGGAGAAGGAGACCGCGGCGGAGAAACAGGCGCGTCTGGACCGAGCGATGGCAGAAGCCGAGGCGCTCACATCAGGCAAGCGCCGGCTTGGTCCCATCCTGAGGCTTCGACTGCTCTCGATCCGTCGGCGACACCGCTTGAAGAGCCTCCGCGCGAAGAAACAGTCCGCCGGCGTCTACCTCATCACCGGAGTTGCGAATCCGACGGCGACGTTCCGAGCGACAGCGCCGGGCGAATTCGCCGACCTCGTCAAGGGGCGCCTCGTCGGAAGAGAAAGCAAGAACTCCACGACGATGAGAGCTGCCGTGAAAGGCATCACGGCAGCTGACTTCTCGGTCACTGAGACCGGCAAGGGCCTTCAGCAATGGGAGGTGGCCGTTACCTCGAAGAAGGACGGCAAGAGGATCGTCGTTGGCTACATCGAGAACCGCCTCAAGGGACAGGAAGACGTCAAGAAGGGGGTCAATCCCGATGAGGGTGTGGCGCGCAAGTCAGGGCCTAGAACGAAGAAGTCGGCGGCTCACAACGAGATGATTGGTCGAGCGTTGGAGACCTTGACGGGGCAGGAAGTCCGGGAGGGGACCCACCGAGTCGCAATGCCCGATCTCTCAGAACTAGGCGACGACTGGGTGGTCGAATCCGGAGGGTCTTCCTCTGGAGCCGTAGGGGGGAGGGCCGAAAAGGGAATCGATATTCCCGACTACGAGGGTCGTCCAACCGACCCCAAGAAGACGAAGGATCAGCGGCGTGCGGACGTCGTCCTCAGGAGCAAGGACGGCAAGAGGGTTCTCTACGTCAATGTGGGCAAAGGACTCAAGAGAAGGCAGAGAAAGGAAGACGGGACTGGGTTCTACGAGCCTGGACAAGGGATAGCGCGCGAACGTGATGCAGAGCGAGATCTTCGAGGGTATCTCGATGAGCAGAACAGGAAAGATCCGAACGTCGAGCGCCTCTTCATCTTCATCCCTTACAACTAGGAGACAGGTCACGTGTCGAAGAATCAGGTCGATGTATTTATTGAGCCGAGTGCGCTCTTCGCAACACTCGGGAGTGTTCTCGATTCGGGTGACGTTGTCACGTTCAACATCGTCGGTCCCGAGCGAGGCATATTCGTGGAGGTCGAGCCCAGCGAAATGGCTTCGAAGTTTGAGGAAGCGCGTCCGTCGACGATCTATGTATCAGCTGGTTTTGGCCCAGATAAGTACGGTGCCGGCGCTCACCCGTTCCTGGGGGAGCAAAGTGTCGACTGTCTTCAGATCGACGTTGGTATTCACGACGAGCGTAGACGCTACGCTTCTGCGACGGTGCTATTTGCAGCTCCTCTGGGCGGCGAGGGAGAGCGTCTCCTAAAAGCCATGAGGAAGGCGCTCGGGCGAGAATGCCGTCGTGGCGTCAGGCGTCCCGGAACCACGAAGCGTCGCGCTGTGCTCTGGCACCCTGCCCTAGCCGGATGGAAGCTTGGCGCATACGAACCAATTCTCGACGATGCCGCGTCGAAGTGACTTACGTTCGTCACGCTCTGGGGCTGGGTTCCCCACAACGAAAGAGCCCGCGTTTGCAGGCTCCTCCCGGGGACTCGAACCCCTCTTCCGACCCGCTTTCCGCGTTCACAGTCAGGCTGCGCTCCACTTCTCTCGGGCATCCCCGGAAGACCAGGGCAACCGATGACTTCCGCCTTCAGTCGTTCATGACGCTAAGGTCGGTCGTCCTGGGGGTCAATGCTCAAGGGGCGCTTGATACGAGGTGCCGCCGAAGCCGGCGTGGGCGTTGACCCGACATCACCGGATGGAACCAGCAAGGCCCGACGGTGTTGTCGCTGGCGTAGGCGGCATCCAGGCAACTCCGGGGTCACGGCTGTGGTCCGGCACCGTGATAACATGCGGGCCTCGTCGTCTCACATGCCGACTTCTGCGCGCAGCCGTACTGACCTCGCGCCACGCTTCGGCGTGGTGGCTCTTGCGCTCTTGGTGGGGTGCGGCTCCTAGACCCTCGACAGCCAGCCAGCCTCGCCCACCCCGGGTCCTACGTGGCTCGCGTACGTCACCAGCGCCGAGCGCGCGCGCCAGCTGACCGTGCAACGTCCCGACGCGGTGGGCGTGCAGATGCCCCATCCGCCGACCGTCTTCGCCTGGCATCCCCGCGCGGCCATCTTGGCGTACGGTGTCGATCGCGACGGTCCGGCCGGTCTCGCGGTTGCGGTGGTGAGCGCGGATGGAACCTGCCGCGTGCAGCGGCTGGATCTCGTCGACCCGCCGACCTCCCTCTCATGGTCACCCGAGGGAGATGCTCTTGCGGTGGCCACGGGGCGTCGCGTCTACGTCGTGCGGGCCCCGGGTGACCAACCGCTCTCGGGCGAGCTCATCCAAGAGCAGGAGCAGGGGTTCACGCACCGCGTCGAGCTCGTTTGGTCGTCTAGGGGGCGGCACCTCGCTTTCGCGGCGGGTGACCCTCACGCTCGACAACTCTACGTCGCCTCACGGGACCAAGACTTCGTGGCCACTCCGGTGCCGCTACCCGAGGGCTTCGACAAACCAGAGGTGAGCGCCGACATGGGCCTCACCTGGTCGCCCGTGGCACCCGTCCTGGCGTTCTCTGCGACCGAAGCGGGAAACAAGTGGCGCATTCTCGTCACCGAAGGAGGCGAGCCGGCTCGGACCATTTCGTCTCTGGACGCCGATGGGGCGAGTCCTGTGGATGGGTGGTCGCCGTTGGGTCACCGCTTCGCCTACCGAGCCGCCACCTGCTGCGGAGAAGGCCCGCTGCGAGGCCACATCGAGGCCGCGACACTACCCGGCTCGGCCGAGGGGCACCTCAGACTGTCCCCCTCGGGCTTGCTGCTCGCGCAGCGCTTCACTTGGCAGAACGACGACGGAGGATGGCTCGTACGGCAAGAGAGGGACGCGGTGACGCTGGACCGCATCGACCTCTCGCCGACGCTCGAGCGCCGACGGCGCTACGAGGCCAGCGGTTGCGGCTTGTTCGACATCCATGCCCCAAGCGAGCACGCCCTCATCTGGTGCCGCCAGGGCGAGGGAACCACGCTCGCCGCCCTGGGACCTGAAGATGACGAACCGCGTGAGCTCGCCCGCTGGTCTCGAAGAATGTGGTCCTCGACGCCGCCCCTCAGGTGGTCGGTCGACGGACAGTACGCGGTGGTGCCATACGACGGCGGCGAAGACGCCAAGGGCCTGCTCGAGGTTCGCGTCGTCGAAGGGGAAGCGCTGACCCTCGACCACGCCGCCCGTCACGGACATCCCAACCAAAACGACTTCGTGGCCTGGCGACCGGACGGACGCGCCTACGCGTATCGCCCGGTGCGAGATGGCGCCGACGGGCTTGCCGTGCGGAGGGTCGACACGCGCGAGACGGTTACCCTCGTCGAGCCGGGTTCGGTGGACTGGGTCTTGGGCGTGAAATGGAGCCGCCAGCCGCTCTAACTTAGAGGAGTGCGGCTCAAGGGGCGTTGGATACGAGGGGGCCGCCAAAGCCGGCGTAGGCGTTGTGCTCGAAGCGCCAGGAGGCGTGGGGGTTCGTGCCGATGTGCGGGTTGAGCGCGTTGAAGCGGACCCCGGTGGGCACGCCGACCACATGATTGCCGGTCACGTGGACCAGCGGGCCGTAGCTGCCCCACAGGCGGATGCCGTCGGTGGGGTCTTGCTGGTTCCATCGGTTGATGGCCGGGTAGGTCAGCTCCACGGTGTTGTCGGTCACGTAGGCGCTGTGGGCGTTGCCTACGAAGATGCCGTGACGCTCGCGCGCGATGCCCGGCACCCGGAGCTTGACGACGTTGTCGTGGACGCGGGCGCGGTAGCTCCGCATGCGCTGCTCACGTTGGTCGAGGTCTTGGTTGTAGCTCGTGCCGATGTGGATCCCTTGCACGAACCCGTCGACCCGGTTGCCGCGGATGGTCGCCTGGGGCGCCCGCGGGTCTTGTACGTAGAGGGTGTTCCACTTGGTTCGCTTCGGCGCGAAGGCGTCGCCGAGCGACGGCGTTCGCCGGCCTCCGACCACGATGCCCTGGTCGCCTGCGGTGACATTCGTGCGCTGCACGAGCTGGTTGGCGAGAGCCCCGAACATGGCGGCGGAAGCGCCCAGGTCCACGCCCGAGTTCTGACCGAGCGCGGCGCGAACGATGCCTCGGCGCAACTTACGTAGGTTGGAGAGCACCCAGCCCTCTTGGTGCGCGACACGTCGTCCACCGCCGTCGGTATTGTTCCACCCGGTCATCGGATTCGCTTCGAGCAGGGTGTCCCAGAGGGAGGCTTCGACGAGGTCGTCGTGCACCATGAAGCCCGTGACCCGACCCGGGGAAGTCCATTCGCCAAGACCCGTGACGATCATCGTGCGTCCCGGAACCGGGGCCAATCGCGCCTCGTCGAGCTGCGACGCGGTCAGCCTCACCGTCGTCGAAGCCAAGAAGATGTCGTTCGAAAAGCGGTCTTCGTCGAAGACCCCGAGGTGGCTCATCATCAAGCTGCCGGCCCAGCCGAGGACGTAGCTGTCGTCGAGATGGCCGGCGAGTGACCAGCTCTGCTGCGGGCAGGTGACGTCATTGTTCTCGATGTCGGCGGCGTCGGCGTCGACCACGAGGATGCCCACCTGGGCGTGGCCTGCCGTCACGTCGCAGTCGCGGATCTTGACCCGGCCACTCGCGGCATCGGGATCCAGGGTCGCGACCTGGATGGCGCTCACGCGGCGGCGCGGTCCGGGACCCGCGCCGGTGCTCACGATGAGCCGCTCGAGGGTGACGTCGGGACAGTCGATGACCGAGACCGCGCCGGTGATCCCCATGCCTTCCTGCGCTCGCTTCGAGGCAGTGACCGAGACGTCGTGCATGTGCACGCTGGCGCAGCGCTCGAAGCGCAACACCCGCGATAGGTTCTCCGACGCGATGAGGCTCGCCCGGCCCGCGCCGCCGATCATGAGGTGGCCCTTGTTCTGCACCAGCACCGTCTTGCCGACGGTCCACGTCCCCGGGTGGATGCAGATCCGCGCGTCCGCCCCGTCGGGGATCGAATCGAACACCGCCTGCAGATCGCTGTCGGGGTGCACGATGAGCTCGCCGCAGCCGTTCACCACCAACGGCTCCTTCGTGTAGAGCTCGTCGATGGCTTCCTGCACCGTGGTCGCATCGGTGCCTGCCTTGTCGCCGTCGTAGGCGATGTCGTCGGCTTCGAGCTCGCACAGCGACGAGAACTGGTGCTCGAACCAATGCAGCAGGGTCAGGGGACCCGTCGCTTGCGTACGGCGCAGGAGGGCCAGCGGGGTGAGAAGTCGCTCGGGACCGTGCGGGGTGTCCTGCCACGGTCCATTCGCGTTGTCGCGTTGGGGACGGGCTTCGTACTGCCAGTAGTCGCGGGGACGAAAGTCGGATCCGCTGAGATCGATGGTGATCCCGTCGCCGAGCTCGAAGCTCGAGGTGCCACCATTGAGGGTGGTGTCGCAGGTTCCGCTCCAGCGCCGGACCTTGAGGCCGGTCGCCGTCGCCACCGTGGTCAGCGAAACCGGCGTCTTGGTCACGAGATCCAGCAGCTGGATCTGTCCCGTCCGGGCGGTGGTCGTCGCGTAGTACAGGGTACCGACCCGGTTCCGGGTGGGGGTGACGCTCACCGGGCCGAGGTCGACCGAGGCTCGATCTTGGTCCCCGAGGTCTGTCCCCTCGTGGAGCACCTCGACCAGCTCGCCGTCGAGGATGGACAATCCCCCGACGACGGTGACCAGGCCATTGGCCGCGTCATCGATGTTGATCGCGCCGAGGCTGCCGCCGTTGTCGCGCGACCACTTGAAGATTGCGGTGCCGATGTCCCCGCCGACGTGTACCTCGAACCGGTACAGCCGGTTCTCGCTTCCGGTGTAGCCGCCCTGCACCGGAATCGCGCAGGGGTCGGGGTCGGTGCCCGAAGGCGTGGTGGTGACGTCGAGTCGCCCCTGGCCGCGGTCGATGGCGAGGAACGACGGCGGGACCTGCGCGATGATGTCGTCGACGGTCGCGCCGCTGCCCGCGGTGACCGTGGCGAGCTTGACCTGCCCCACCGCACGGGTGCGAAGCGTGGTGTCGATGGCGCCGCCGAGGGCTTGCTCGAGGATCCCCGGGTCTTCCGTCCGGGTGACCACGCGCTCCCACCCCTCGAGGTAGGCGACCACGTAGTCGTTCACCGCCGGTGACGGCAGGGGCGGGGCGTTCGGATCTGGGTCGGCGTAGGTCGACGCGGGGTGCAGCCCATCTTTGGGCGCCTGCTCGACCGCGAGCCCGTCGAGGTAGAAGCGGCCGGCCGTGAACCAGAAGGCCGACGGTGGGGTGAGCGGTGAGACCCCTTCGATGAGCCCGATCCACGCTTCGTGGTTGGGAGCGCTGGCCGAGAAGCCGAGGGTCAGCCGGCCATAGGTCGTGAGACCGAGCAGCGACACGTCGATGTCGTAGGCTTCGAAACTCGCCTCGCCGAGCCCAGGGCCCACCGTGATCGCTTGGCCGTCGAGCTGACCCTGCAGGCTCACCCCCACGGGAATGCGCGCCCAGATCCGCAGCGTGGGGTGGTCGGCTACCGACAGATCCCACCGGCCTTCGATCTGCACTTGGCCGGCCGCATCCGTCGCGTCGATGAGCAACGCGGGGTAGCGGCTGTAGATCTTGCTTCCGTGATCGCGATAGGCCCGAAAAGGGTCGCCCGCGACGGGCAATCCGGACACCTGCTCGACGGTCTCGAATAGGGCGAAGAGCGGGCCCGGCGTGACCACGTAGCCGAGGTCGGGGCTGCCCATGGTACAGCCGAGATCGCGACCCAGGTCGCGGAGCAGTCGATCCTGAGCGTCGACGCTCGCCGCGATGTCGCTGTCCAAGAGCACACGACCCTGTTGGAGCAGGACGCGACGATAGGTCTCGCCGCGCTTGCGATCGGGCGCGTGACCGCGCGAAAAGTCGCCTTTCACCTCGTAACCTCCATCAGTCCTTCGCGGCGTCGCGTTCAGTCGCGTCTCGGTACGCCGGTGATCAAGTCCGCCGGGGCGTACTCGTTCAGGCGCTGTCGCAGTCCGTCCCGTCGCGGGCCGAGCTGCGCATCGTGAAAGGCTCCCATCTCGGAGCCATCTTCAGCGCCCCGCGTCATCGAGCGGTCGCAGTGCTCGGCGAGCCGCGCGTGGGCGGGGTCGGCGGGGTCGAGCGTCATGAAGCGCGGTCGCTCGCGCTCGGCCTGCACGGGATCGTCGGTGTCTCCGACCACCCGGTGGCGTCGAGGGAGGATGCTCTCGGGGGCGACGCGGCTGTAGCGCACGCATCCGTCGAAGCGATTGAGTGCGACCACCCGGTCGACGAAGAGGCACTCGGACGCCGACAGCACGCGCACGCGGGTACCCACGCCATCGACGAGATCGCCGCGTTCAGTCAGCACCGTTGCCCGCTCGAGTTTCACCCGGCCGTCGTCCGCGGTGATGGCGCGGCCGCCGGCGGCGTGGATGAGGCAGTCGTAGAGCGCCAAGCGGGCGCGGTCGCTCAGCTCGATGCGGGCCAAGACGCACCGGCGGAAGACCAGCTCGCGTCGCCCGCGTTCGTCACCTTCGAGCTGCCAGCGACCGGTGCGCCCCACAGTGCTGCACATCGCCACCTGCAGCTCCCCCGTGGAGGGAAAGGCCACGGTCGCGCCGCCCTGAGCGATGACCAGCCCGATGAGCTCCAGGCGGTCGTAGCTCGCACTGGCGGCCGCGGTCCAGTCGGCACTGAGTCGAAGCACGGGTCGCTCGCCTTCCGCCGCCTGCAGCGTGAGGTCGGTGATGGATGCGGGCCACGTCGGCGCCTCGTCGTAGATGGCGCTGTCTTCCACCTGCACCACCTCTCGACCATTCGGGTCGGGATCGAGGGCGATGGCGGCGAGGGCGGCAGACAATGTCGCGTAGCGCGGGATGTCGTGCCAGGTGCGCGTCGCCTCGCGATGAAAGCGCCCGCGGCCGACCACCAGGCGGGTGGGCGTCGCGAGCGCACGCTGAAGCACCGGTCCCCGCGCCGCGGGGCGCGCGCCGACGTGCATCGAGTAGCCCTCCTGGGCGTCGACGGTGACGGGCGGCGGAGGGCCCATGCCTTCGAGCGACGTCGAATGGGTCGGAATGGGATCGCCAGACGCCATCGCGAACAGGCCGTGCTGTGGGTCGATGGCGAGCTTTCCCGTAGGCGTGGCCTCGTGCAGCTGCGCCGGCGGCACTTCGTTGTCCCAGGGGCAGAGGGTGCGGCGCACGACCTGACGTCGGCGCAGGGTCGTCGACGTACCGAGGGGCATGACCGGGCCAAAGGAGAGCCGCACGACGTTCGAGGTGCCCGCGCGCAGAGTGGCACCGTCGTCGGCCACCACCACCTCGTCGCTCACGAACCCGAGCGTGCCTCCCGAAGCGTCGGCGAGGAGGGAAGGCAGGTACACGAGCAGGTGGTTGCCGTCGTCGCTGGTGAGCGCAAACTCGCAGGGAGGCAGCAGCGAACCGGAGGCGGGGGCGTGGAACGCCACGCGCAGCTCGGCCTCGTCGAATCCCAGCTCCACGCGCTCCGCGAGCGAGGAGAAGGCGGCCCGGAGCTGCGCGGTGTTCGTGGCCGGCTGCCCATTGGCGTCGAAGACGATGAAGCTGCTCGCCGACGTGGGGTCGGCCCCCGTCCATTCGAGGGCGAGGAACGGGAAGCTGCCCGTGCGCTCACGGAGCGAGAGCACCAATCGGTGCTGCGCGGCGCCGGGCACGGGCGCGAGGGTCGGTCCGGATGCATCGACCACGGCGCCGTCGTGCACGACGCGGGGTCCCGCGATGGGCGCGAGAGGCAAGCCCTTCCACGGCTGGACCGAGGCGCTCGGCGCCGTGGGCGGCCACGCAGGACCGGGGCCCACCACGAGCGCCACCCCGGGCAGCGCGAGCTCGGGGGTCAACGCCACATCCGGAGCGGCCCCGGTCGAAGCGGCAGCGGGGCTCTGCGCATCGAACACGCTGCCGTCTGCGGCCACGTAGAGCCACCGCTCGCCGTACACCCACGTGCCGGGCAGCTCGACCTGAAGCGCGCCGCGCAAGAAGCCGCGCCGCGCGAGGGCCGGCTCGGTGGACGCGAGCGTAGCGCCGAGGACCGCGCCCGCGAGCTCGACCGTGACGCCGGGGAAGTAGGCCGCCGATGCGGCGGGGCGTAGCCGTACCATGGCCACCGCGTCGGAGCCGACCGGGGTGGCGTTGCCGGCGAGCGTCGCACCTCCGCTGGCGTCGATGGTCAGGCCGCCGCGGGGCTCGGCCACGGCGACGTCGGGGGTGTCGAGCACGCCGCTGCCTCCGTCGATGAGCGGCACCGCCATCAACTCGACCTCGACCGCTTCGGTCCAGCGGTCGGCGTGATGGCTCAGCAAGGTCATGGCCACGGGCCCCGCGCTCAAGGCGTCGTCGGCGGGCAGGTCCGAGGCCGTACGCGCGACCGTGCTCGGCGCCGCCACGCCGGCCACGAGCCCGAGGATGCGCACGGTGAAGCGCGCCTGGCTCGTGCCCTCGTCGTCGAAGTAGTCGCCGGGCGAGGCGGCGAAGTGCATTGGCGGGACACGGTCAGTGGCGACCGCATCTGAAGGATCCGCGCGACGAATCCGCAGGGCGGTCTGTCGTCCGTGCGGATCGAAGCAGTAGCGGCGGTCGTTGTACGGAGGCGGATGGGCGACCGGATCCGGCGGCGTCCACGCCCCCGCCTCCCCATCGTGAAGGGGGAAGAGCTGGGTCGCATGCGACCAATGGGTGATGTGCTTCGGGTGGTAGCGCCCTTCTCGCCGACCGGGGTGCCTCGGGTCGAGGGCATGAAAGGTGTTGTCGAGCGGGCCTTCGACTTGCTCGGCCAGCACGATGGGCCGCACGTCGGGTACCGTCCGCTCGAGCCGGAGCAAGCGTAGGTCCTGGGTCATGGCGAGACGCTTCCAGCCCTCCTGGGTCACGGCCATGCGCCCCGAGAGCTCGCTGCCCATCTCCTGCAGGACCCACGGCGTGCCCTTGCGTCGCCGCCACGCCATCGTTCCCCGCACGTCGCGACGATTGGTCTCGGCGTCGGGGAACACCAGCGTCACCCCGATCATCTCCCCGAGGTACGGGAGGACCCAGTCCGCACAGCTGTCGATGAACAGGTCGGCGTGAAGCTCGTCGACGTTCTGGCGGGCCGCCGCGAGCGGGGCGGCGAGAACGTGAAGGAATTGGTAGAGCGGCTCGGTGCCGGCAGGAGCCGCCAGCCTCAGCGGCTCCATGGCGCCCGGCGGCATGTCGCGAACGCGATGCAGCGCCGGCAGCAGATCGTAGAGGAGGTCGGTCACGCGCGCCCGCAGGGCGGGGTCGAACGGATAGCGGCTCATGGCGCAGCCTCCTGGATGGTGATGAGGAACGCGGACGGCTGCAGCCGTAGCCATTGCTCGGGTTCGACGATGATCGTGTCGAGCACCCGCGGTGGGCTCGCGGGCAAACCCACGAAGTCGAGCCGCTCCAAGCGCACGAACGTGACCCCGGCCACCCCCTGCAGTCGCTCGAGCACCTCGGAGGCGAAGAGGGGTTGACCGAGGTCGCGGCGGGCGAAGGTCAACATGCCCGGAGCGTGCTCGTCGGTGGCCGTCAGGGCGGCCGCGACCGCCAGCTCGACCCCTTGCGGGTCGCGATCGGGCGCCACTTCGATGGTGACCTCGAGCTCGAGATCGACCACCTCGGGATCGAGGATGTCGAGCGGGATGGTGTCGTCGCGGCGGGCGTCGAGGAAGCGGCGGAGTGGCAGTACGTCGAGGCCCAACCCGTCCACGTTGGCGACCACGAGCCGCACGCCCCGCACCGACGTGCCCGGGAGCTGCATCGCGTGCGCCCTCGCCCGGTGCACCCCGGCGTAGGTGAGCGCCAGGTCTTCGTAGTCCTTGATCGATACGGCCCGGTCGAGGGTCTTCACGAGCCCCGTCGCCTCCGCGCGAATGGCCTCGCCGTCGGCGGACTCGACCCCGCCCCGGACCGGCATGGGGTTGGATGCGGTCTCGAGCACGGGGTGCGCCTTTTTGATCCCGTTGACCAGCCCCGTGTCCGCATCGCCGTCGACGCCGATCCCGATCCGGTAGATGGCCTCGATGTGCTTCTTGCCCGCGCTCGGAATGGCGCCCTTGCGGCCGTCCCCGAAGAGCACGGTCACGGTCCCCTGCTCGTCGCGCTCGAGCATGTAGACCCGATCTTGATCGTGGGCGGTTTCGAACGTGGTCGTGCGCTGCCAGCGGATCTGGTCGATCCAGACCTCGAGGGCCGGAGTCCCCCCCTCCCGGCTCGGAACGATGGTGAGCGGCGTCTTGCGGAGCGAGAAACGCTGGTGAGGGCTCGTGCCGTCAGAACCCCCGAGGACTTCCCGGACCGTCTTCCCGTGTGACACCTGGCCCACGTTGCCGAGCACGCGCAGGTTCCCCAGCTTGAAGGTCCCGGCGCTAACGGCGGGCTCGACGTTGTTCCACGTGATGCTGGTCGTCCCTCGGGCAGCGTCGAGGTCGACGGTGACGATCCGCACGACCTCGGTGACGGGGGCCTCGCCTTCGAGCGTCGACAGCGCCACCCACCGACCGGGCACGAGCTCGGGCCGCAGTCCCCGGAGGACCAGCGGTTGTGAGAGCGCCGTCGTCGACCGTCGGGTGGTTGCAACCGATACCTCCCGCTCGAATCCGAGGTGCCACTCGCTGCCGCGAACCCGCTGGTCGGCCCGATAGACGGTGGCCCCGCTCGGGGTCGTGAGCCGGAGGCGGCTCACCGTCTTGGCGATGGTGGCGGTGGGATAGTTCGTGATGGTGGTGACCGGGTTGGTCTGGATATTCACCGTCTGGTTGGTGATCCACCGGTAGGCGACGGAGGTGTTCGTCTGGGTCTTCACGACGAATGCGGTCGCCGACATGCCCACCGGGGTGATCCCTTGAAAGACCGGCTGCAGCCTCAGAACGGGGCGATCGTCGTGCGAACCCTCGAGCTCGCCGTCGAGAAAGATGTCGCGGCCGTCCATCCAGTCGGGCTCGACGTAGCCGTGCAGGGTTTGGCCCGGCGTACCAGGCTGCGCCGACGCGGTGATGGTGGCGTTGCCCTGTAACCAACTGGACGGGACCCGATCGGGGGCGGCATCCCAACCGAACAGGTGACGACGTTCGGCGGGCTTGGCGAGCAACGTGAGCTCGTGCTCCTGGGCGCTGACGTTGGGCTCGAGCGTGATCTCGGTCCGCTTGGACGCGTTGTGCTCGACGACGGTCAGCAGCCTATGGGCCGAGTATCTCGCCTCCGCCTCCGGGCCGTCGCTGGTCATCCAACGCAGCAAGACGTGCTCGCCTTCGGCCAGGTCGAGTCCAGTGCCTTCGAGGGAGAGCGTCGACACGTTGGTGAGGTCGACGGCGCCGGTATCCAGCTGCGGCCGAAGCTCGTTCAGCGCGGCGGAAAGCGGGACGTCGTCGAGCAGCTCGTAGTCCTGGCCCTTCTTCTCGCCCAACGGACCAGAGCCGATACCGAACCCGAGCGGCAACGTGCCGTCGAGTCCCGGCTTGGCCCACAAGACCACGAACCCGGTCGCCGCGAGGCCTGCGCTCGGCTCGTAGGACAGTCGCCGAGCGTGCTTGGTGAGGCTTCGGGCGAGTTGCGCGGTGCCGAGGAAGGCTTCTCCCGCGAAGCGGTCCTGATACACGCCGAGCACGTGGGCGATGAGGGCCGAGACCTCCATGAGGGTGCCGGCGAAATCTCCCTCCGAACCCGACGGGGGGAAGCCGAGCTCTTCGGCGGCGAGCGTACGCTGCAGCTCGACCAAGTGCGCCCACTCGAGGTCGAAGTAGTCGAGCACGGCGAGCCCAGGGAGCGGGGCCCCCGTGGTGCTGGTTTTCCGTCGGGGATGCGGAGGCCGACTCATGGTGCTTCCTCCACCAGGTAGGGGGCGTACTTCTGGGGATCGTCGAGTTCGTCCTCCTTTACGTAGACCTCGAGCCTTCCGTATTCGGGGAGCGCCGGATCGCCGTCCAATCGCGCCACCTCCGTCGGGGCCAGCGCGATGCGCGTCTGCACCAACGGAGCGTCGAGCACGTCCGCCCGCCGAAACCGTCGCGCTTTGACGGAACGCACGCCGGGCATGCGTTGCACCCGCGCGAGCACGTCGGCCAAAGCGACGTCCTCCCCGAAGGAGAGCTCGTCGGGATGAAAGAAGCCCGGTGCCGTGACCTCGCCCGGGAGGAGCGCGGCCAGCACCGCGTCACGTACGCGGTTGACCACGACGCCGACCTCGACGCACACCGAGAGCACCACCTCGAGCGGCACGTAGGACGGCGCACGCACGAAGTGCTCGCGCCCCGCCATGCGAACGGCATCGATGCGACGCTCGACCGCGGCCACCACCTCGGGGTCGAGCGTGATGCGACCCTCGGGATCGCACAGCACCAGGACCGCGTTGAACGGCCCCCCCAGGTTCTTGGCCACCGCTCGCGCCACGCCCGGCACCGCGCGTGCGGCCTCGGCGTAGTCCGCGAGGGTGACCGCACGCCGCAATGGCCCGTGACGCAGCGACGCCGGCAGCCGCAATCGCGCCGCATCTTTGGTCTCGGGCTGGCGCCCGCCCCGACCGGGCAGCACGTTCTTCACCGAGGGCACCGTCGTGAAGTCCACCAGCGCGCCCGCCTCCTGCCCGGGAACGAAGCGCATGAGCACGCCGGCCCCACAGTTGCCGGCCACCGGTTCCCCGACGTAGTAGCGAAGCTCGAGTTCCGACGGGGCGTCGCCCGCTTCGGCGAGCTCGAGGGCGCGACCGTGCACCCCGTCTCCGAACTGCAGCCAGAGCCCGCCCTCTTCTTCGGCCGTGGCCACGTAATGGCGGTCGTAGGCCTGCGAGCCGTGCAGGTGGGGCACGCGCGTCCACGGCTCGGCTTCGGCCGACACCTCGAGCATTGGCACCGTCACCTCGGTACCGTCCGCAAGGCGCTCGAGGCGATGCCCCACCGGCGCTTCGGGCACGAGCAGCCCCCGAAGACGGGCCCGCTTTCCTCGTCGGTGCTCGACGAGGTAGTTGCGCCGCACCGCGGTGGCTGCCTCCGACAGCTCGATCCGTGACGTGACCTGTTGACCGAAGCGCGCCGGGGCGAGATTCCCGTATATCGTCAGACCGAGGCCCGACCACGGCGTGAAGGACCGCGCCAGGGGAGGGTGAAACCGCACGATGGTGACGGGCACCATCCCCGGCGTGGGGTCGATGATGGGTCCGGGCTCCTCCGCCCAACCGGGCTGCGCGTCGGGCGCGACCGCCGTGATGGTCACGATCTCGGTGTGCGAGCCGGGCTTCCCGAGCTCGCCCTGGACCAGGGCCAGGGACTGACCGACGAGCAGCTCATCCACCTCTCCCCAGAGCAGCAGCTCATCGGCGCCTTGAGGCAATGCGGCCGTGGTCGCGCCGGGCCAGGCGGCCAGCTTCAGCGTTTCGTGGTCGGGCACGACCCGCGAGCGCGCGGTGACATGGAATACGATATCGGCACGTTCGTCCCCGAGCTTGGTCGTGACCTGCGCCCCTTCCTTCACGTAGCCATGCGATTCTGCGCCGAGGGCGAGCACGGTCTCCGCGGCGGCGCTGTCGAACATCGTCGTGCCGAGCAAGACCCCGTGTTGGCGCAGCGAGTGGCGGGCGGAGGCGTCTTCAATGAACGCCTCGTTGGCGACGCGGTCCTGGTAGTAGCTGAGCATGTCGCCGTGATGGGCGAGCAGCTCCACCAGGGTGCGCTCCAGCGACGACGGCGAGAGATCGGCCCAGTGCGGGTTGCGGATCTTGATCCAGTCGGCGCTGAGCCCAACGAAGCCCCTGTAATCCTTGGTGACGAGGTCGACGACGGGGCGTGGGCCCACGCGTCGCGAGGCCGTGGCCTCCAGGGGACGGCAGTCGCCCAGCTCGCAATCGATGGCGAAGGTGAAGGTCGCGGCGGCGAAGAAGGGGTGCACCGGCGCCCCGGCTCCGCCGAGCATTGTGATCGTGTAGGGACTTGCGTCTCCCACCCCGGCGAGGGCGAGGGTGACCGTGCTCGCCGTCTGGCTGGCCAAGGTCATGGGCAGGGAGGTGACCCGGCTCCCGCCCGAGAGCTCGAAGTCCGAGGCGGTGAAGCTCCCGGTCGAGGTCCGTTGCAGGTGAACCGTCAGCTCGGCCGCGGTGGGCGCTTGGGGCGTGGGCAAGAGCGCGAGCGCGACGTAGTCGATCCCCTGGAAGTCGCCGTCCGCTTCCGCTTGCTCCCATCGGAGATAGCGCGAGCTCAAAGCTGTACCTCCAAGTTGCGAGGCTTGCGGTCGGTGCGACGGCGGAAGGAGAGCCGGATGAGGAGCGTACCGGCGGGGGGATCGGCTTCGACGTCGACGCCGTCGACGATGATCTCCGCGCCCAGGTCCCGAACGATCGCCTGTTGAATGCGAAACTCGATCGCCGCGACGGTGAGGTCGTCGAGCCCCTCGAAGGTGGCGCGATTGAGCCCCACGCCGAAGTCGGGCCGATTGACGCGTTCGCCGGGCGCCGTGAACAGCACCGCCTCCACCTTGTCCCGAAGGTGTCGGTCGGCGTCGTCGATGACGGCCACGCCACCCTGGCTGCCATTGCGGAACGGGTACTTGAGGAAGCGATCGGCCATGGTCAGAGGATGGGTGCGGTGGGGGGGCCAGGAGGGACGGGGATGACGACCTGCGTCGACGTGCAGAGGGCGTAGCAAGCGGCGGCGATGTCTCGCGCCTTGGCCTCGACGCCGTCTCCGGGGTCGCTGAACACCGCCACCATCTGCTGCGTCGCCGACTGAAGCGCGGTGGGGAACAGCGCCGCACCGGGGGGAAAGCTCTGCCCGGCGATGTACGAGGCCACGGCCAGGGCCAGCTGCTGACCGGCGAGGTTGGGATCTCGCGCCTCGAAGGCCGCCCCGGCCGCCGCCGCGAGCTGGCTGCGACGGGCGAGTGCGGTCACGCAGGGAAAGGTCGCGGCCATCGCCCCGGCGAACCACGCACTCACCGCCCCCGCGAAACGATCGCCCGATTCCGTGGCCGAGTCGGGATGGTTCTCGCCCAGCCATTGGGACGCGAGCGACTGCTGAAGGGCTTGCACGAGCAATGGCATGGCTACTCCGTGAAGCTCTTCTTCGAGAGGTGAGACCCGGTCATGGGTTGTGTCGGCGGCCCCGAGGGGCCCACCCCCGTCGGGTGCGTGTGGCTGTTGAAGAGCTGCTGCAGGTCTTCCCCCAGCACGAGAGACTTCGACGCGCCGTCGCCTCCGAGGAGGATCTTCTCCGCCTCCACCACCACCTCACCGTCTTTGGTGAGTCGAATCGCCGCCTGGTCGCCGCCGTGGGCGAAGATCACGACCTCGCCTTCGTCGTCGAGCACGATGCGATGGCCCGCCTTGGTCTTCCAGATGGCGCGACCCGGCCCCGCCTTGTCGCCGTCGTGGGTCGGAACCTCGGTCCCCGTCTCCTCGCCGAGGTCATCGGACTGTCCCGTCGACTCCGGGCTGCCCCAGAAGGTCCCGGCCCAGATGGGCCGCGAAAGATCGCCGGCCGCGAACTCGATCCACACCGTGTCCCCCACCTCGGGCAGCCAGAGCGCGCCGCGGTCCATCCCGCCGCCGACCGGGGCGCACGGCAGCGCCCACCCCGACACCACCTCCTCCCCCAGCACGGCGGGAACCCGGGCCCGGAGCCGCCCCAGCTCCATGGGATCGTCGGTGTCTTCGACCACGCCCTCGTACTTGCCGAAGTAGCGGTCCTTGATTCGCTCCTCGAAGGCGCGAAGCAGCTCGTCGAGCTTCATTCGGGCGGTACCTCCTCCGCGCTCTGTCCGAACGTCTCGCGCCCGGTGAGGCCCAGCGCGTTTCGCTCGGCGACGAACGTCTGCGCGACCACGCCCTCCTCGATGGTGGTTCGCACCGCCCGCACCCAGTAGGCGCCCACGAAGGTGCGGCCCACGCCCTTGATGAGCACGGGTCGTCGCGCGCGCAGCAGGCCGCGGTAGAGCGCCGGGTCGACCTCGCCCCTCGCCTCGACCACGAAGCCCGCCCGGTCGGTCTCGGCCGTGGCGGTCGCAGCGAGCTGGGCCGCGAGCGGATAGGGGTCACGCAGCAGGCTCGCAGCGCCTTGGGCGCCGGCGCCCTTGAGGCCGTCCTCGATGGCGCGGGTGAGCGGCTGCTCCCCCTGGGGATCGAGCTCGCCTTCACCCTCTCCGCGCACGATGCGTTTCGCGATGGGGTCGATGGCCGCCCCGACGGCGCGGGTCGGGCCCGTCAGGACCGCCTGCAGATCGACCCACTTGAGGTTCTGCGTCTCGCGGAGCAAAGCCAGGTCGGCCTGGGGTGTCTCGTCGAGATCGCGGGGCTTGATGTGGGCCGTGACCTCGCCCGTCTGCGGGTCGGGCTCGAGGTAGCAGAGGCAGCCATTGCGGCGCGCCAGCCGGCGGACCATGTCCCAGTCGGTCCCGCGCAGCACGAGCAGCTGACGCTTCTCTTCGTGGGCCGCGTCGGTCGCCACCGTCTCCACGTCGATCCCGTAGCGGCCGAAGATCTCCTCGACGGCGTCGGCGTCGGTCAGATCGGCGAAGCTCGCGACCCGTTCTTCGACGTTCATCAGCACCGAGGCATCCATGGCCAGGACCTCGAGATACGCGTTGGACTCGATGGTCTCGAAGTGGGGCCGCAGGTGCGTGAGGTAGCCCGCGAAGAGGTGCACCGCGTTCGCGCCCGGCGTCTGGACCTCCAGGCCGATGCGCATGGCGGGTTCGAAGAGACCATCGTCGAGGGGCGCGAAGTCACCGCGCCCGTCCTGACTCAGGTTGAAGCGAAGGGCGCACACGGTCGGTTCCGACTCGCTCTCCCGTACCTCCACGCGATTGAGCAGACCCATGACCTCCGCCTCGAGGGGCTGGTCATCGATGGTCACGCGGTAGGACGGGTCGGCCATGCCTTCTCACTTCTTGGGCGGGATGAGCACCGGCCGGCCGGGCACCACGAGGTCGAAGGGATCGAGCACGTCGGAGGCGTCGCAGATCCGCCAGAACTTCTCCGGGTTGCGCAGGTAGCGATGCGCGAGGTGGTCGAGCCGCTCCGAACCCGTGGGCGTATGAAAGAAGACGCCGGTGGTGGGGGGGATGGTCCGCAGCTCGAGGGCGCGCACCTCTTCCCCGGTGGCGTCGACGGTCGTGCTGACCTCCACCTTC
Source organism: Myxococcota bacterium (assembly GCA_039027095.1). Taxonomy (GTDB): domain Bacteria; phylum Myxococcota_A; class Polyangia; order Polyangiales; family Polyangiaceae; genus JAPYTK01. The sequence goes on along the minus strand of JBCCLB010000095.1, from coordinate 4,898 downwards.
GCGTAGCGACTCGTATCGTCGATGGCCATGTCGGTTCCTTCAGAGGGGGAGGATGTTGGTGCCCTGGGCCGAGGTCTTGTCGAGGAAGAGCCGTGCCATCTCGGTGCGCTTCGATGCGGTGAACGACAGGGCATCGCCCGCCGCCTTGTCGTTCTTGACGTCGGCTTCGCCCACCACCTCGAGGCTCACGTCCACCTCGGCCCGGGTGGGATTGAGCTCGCGATTGAACATGGTCTCGTTGATCTGCATGCCCTTGATGCGCACGGGCAGGACCCGCTTCTTGCCCCACACGAAGAGAATGGTGGGACGCTGGGGCTTGGCCTTGACCGGCTCCTCGCCGTCGGAATTGGCGTCGGCGGGGTTCTCGGCCGGGTAGAGCAGACCCTCGAGAGCGGAGAGCTCGGGCAAGATCCCCAGCTCGGCCGGAAGCTCGGCCGACACCTGGTGTCGGTCGTCGAAGTCGAAGCGGACCTTCACCTTGAAGCTCTGCTTCACGGTCCCGCTCGACGCGTCGGCGCCGCCGTCGCCCTTCTTGCCCTTCCCGCCCCCGGAGCCGGACCCCGTCTTACCCTGCTCGACCTGCAGGCCGCGTTGGAGCACTTCCGGATTGAAGCGAAACGGCAGCACGCGCTTGTCCCCATTGGGATAGCCGCCTGGCTCGTAGGCGATGAAGGCTCCGCGCAAATAGCTCTTGGTGTCTTCGCTCACGACATCCTCCGGTTCAATGCGGTGTAGAGCTCGTCGGCCAACCGTTCGGCGCCACGGGGGCCGAGGAGCTCGTCGACGGGAATCACGTCCAGCTCCAGTCGGTCGAGCACGAGATCCTCGAGGCCGCTCCGCGCCCAGGGCGAGCCGGCCAGGCGCTCGGCGACGAGGCCCAGGGCCCGCTCCATCAGGTCGGACGCCCGGTCGGCCGCGCCCTCGGGCCACCCCAGCAATCCGATGCTGTCGATCTCGAGCTCGATCTTCACGACAGCTCCTCGGTCAGGTAGCGGGCGAGCACGCCGAAGTCGTCGGGAGACCGCGACATGCCGGCCTTCGCGAGCTCACGGTGGCAGGCCACGACCACGTGCTCGGGGCGGAGGAGCCCTTCCGGGTCGTCGGCGGCGAGGTGGGCGGAGGCCACCCCGATGTTGTGGATGTCACCTCCGGAGAGACGGAAGCGCTCCACGAAGGGATCGAGGTCGAGATCGCGGGCCCAGCGGGACCGCACGGGCAGCGACCGCTCCCAGAGGCGCGCCCGCATGGCGAGGTCGGGCACCGGGAGGTCGATGATGAACTTCATCCGGCGCACGAACGCGGGGTCCATGTTGGAGCGCAGGTTGGTGGTCAGAATGCTGACGCCGTCGAAGGACTCCATGCGCTGCAAGAGGTAGGCGACCTCGACGTTGGCGTAGCGGTCGTGCGCGTCCTTCACCTCCGACCGCTTGCCGAACAGCGCATCGGCCTCGTCGAAAAGGAGGATCCCGTGGCCGGCGTCGGCCTCCTCGAACACCTGGGCGAGGGACTTCTCGGTCTCGCCGATGTACTTCGAGACGACCTGGCTGAGGTCGATTCGGTAGAGGTTGAGGCCGAGCGCGGAGGCGAGACACTGCGCGGCGAAGGTCTTGCCCGTGCCGGGGGTGCCCGCGAACAGGCACGACAACCCGCGGCCGAGGGGGTTGCTTCGCAGCAGCTCCGTGTCGGCTTCGACGCGGGGCGCGGCCCGGTAGAACCGAACGATGTCACGCAGCATCAGGGTCACGGCCGGCGGAGCCACGAGGTCGTCGAAGGTTGCGCGCGTCGGGACGTGGGTCACCAGGCGCCCCATGCGTCGCGCCCCCTGCTGCAGCAGCTCGTGGGCGACGTCGGCCGCGGTGGGCTCGTCGTCGGGGCGACCGTCGATGCGGCGACGAAGCTCGGCGCCGCGCTGGGCCGCCCGGACCTCGTCGAGCCCCACCCGAAACCGGCGAGCCAGCGATGCGGCTTCTTCGTCGTTCGTCACCGAAGCGAAGGCCCGCTGCGCCGTTTCGAGCGCAATGGGCGGGGCGTCGATGACGTCGATGGTGTTCGTCGCCGCCTCCGCGGGAAGCAGCACGAGCAAGCTCGGCAGCATGCGGGCGAGTTGCAACAGAGGCGCCTCGGCCACCGGACGGGAGCGACTCGGGGTGAAGAGATCGAGCACCACTTGGCCCCCGCGAAGACGCGCCAGCGAGACCAGATCGGGCAGCTGCTCGCCGGCCTCGACGAGCATCATCGGCGCTCCCTGCCGGGTGGCGACGTCGAGGGCCAGCTGCCGGGCCGCGCGGCGCGAGCTCGAGCGCAGCGCCAACACGCCCTTCTCCCCGAGCAGCGACGCGGTGGCGTCCACGAGGCCCTGCGGACTGCAGATGGTGGACGCGGGCGCCTCGCGTCGAAGGACGAGATCTCCGGCCGGTCCTCGCCTCTCGTCCGACAGGGTCGCCTGAACCTCGGCGAGGGTCAGGCGCAGCGGCTGGGCCGACAGGGGGCGCGCGGCGCCGAGCTCCACGCGATCGACCATGCCCAGGCGCTCGAGCAAGTTGCCGGGCATCGCGGCCGACAGCGCCTCCGCGTAGGGCGTGCCGAGCGACGACACCATCAGCCGCGCGAACGTCGCGGGGGTGATGAGCTGTACGCGCTCGTCTTCGGCGAGGATGCTCAGGGCTGCCCCCACCTCCGGGTAGAGCTCACCGGCGGTGGCGAGCAGGTGGAGCCACGCGTCCACGGGCCCCAGGCCGATGCGCTGGGTCAGACGCGTCCAGTCGTCATCCCCACGCTCGGCGTAGGCCGCCATCTGCGCTCCGAGCTCGCGCCAACGCGGTCGTCCTTGCCGGAAGCCCTTCGTCACGTCGGTGGCGTCTTCGTCCACCTCCGCCACCGCGCAGGCCGCGCCGTGCAGGGCGAGGTCGCGCGCGATGCTCAAGCCTCTGCGTTCGCCGTGGCTCATGGCTCGAGCTCCATCACGACGTAGGGGGTGAAGCGATCGGCGCCGGATGACGTCACGCGGACCGCGATGCGATAGAGACCGGCGTCGAGACCGGTGGGAGTGAAGTCCACTTTGTTGGCGTTGACGTTGGCCACGGTGAAGTCCACCACCTCCGATGGATCGCCGATGCCCGCGTCGGGCCACACGAGTACTTCGGCCGCCGTGCCGAGGCCTTCGCCGGTGAGCTCGAGGGGGCCGCTCGCTTGTGAATGGCGCATCTCCGAGGGGCCGTCGAGGGTGAGGCTGAACGCGGGCTGGATCTCGATGTCGACGGCACGTGAGGTGGTGGTGCCCGTCGTGACCGTGACGGAGTGCACCCCCGCTTGCAGCCGGGTGGGGTCGAGCTGGAGTCGAACGCCGAGCTCGGGCGAAGCGGGGTCGACGGGCACGAAGTCGCCGGAACCCGCGCGGAAGACGGCGTTGCCGATGCGCACGCTGTCGGCCGGTGCGCCGAAGGGACCATCGATGCGAATGAAGCGGTCGAGCGCGGGTCGTTGCGGCACCACGCGCGTGAGGGTGGGAGGTCCGTCGGTGGCCGGTCCGTCGAGTCTGAGGCCGCCCGGCGACACCACGGTCGAAGGTGGGACCGCGGGGAGTCCGCTCCGCAGCTGCACCGGCCACACCTCGTAGAGGAGGAAGGGGCGGTGGCTGATCTTGAACGGGGAGAAGAGCTTCTCCATCAGCTCGGGCGTCATGGGCACCATCGCCACCTGCAGCGCCCCCTCCCCGGTCGAGAAGAGGGACAGGTCGAGCACGGGCTGGTCGTGAAAGGCGCGCGCGACGGCCCCGAGGAGGCGATGCGCACCTTCGACGTTCTGGCTCGGCGCTTCCCCGTAGGTGGTCACGAGGTAGAACGCCGACAGGGACAGCGGCGGCGCAATGGCGGTGCCGTCCGCATCGCGAACGAAGCCGTCGTTTCGATGGCTAGGCTGCTGGCTGACGTAGACGAGGGTGACCCGAACCTCCTCCGTGACCACGGGGACGTCGGGGGGAGGGCCGAGCACGATCTGCACCCCGGGCAGCTGCCCCCCGAGGAAGGCGCCGAGCCCGTCGCTCACGTGAAAGAGGTTGTTGACCGACGCCATGGTCAGCGGCCCCTCTCGAAGATCGAGCCAAAGGGGAGCCCGGGGTCGATGCCATGGGCGCGCGGCATCACGACCGACGTCTCGCGCTCATCGAACGTCGGCGTCTCCGTCTTCACCTCGACGCGGCCCACGCTGACCTTGATGGAGGGGGCGGCCGGCCGGGGCGAGTCTGAGGGCGCTGGTGTGGCGGCCGGCGGACGCACGCGGGGCGCGATGCCGGGGGTCGGTTGGGGGGTGGGTTTCGGCGCTTGGGGTGGGGCTGCCGTCGGCTTCGTCGGACGAGGCGCCGTCCGCGCAGGCGGGGTCGTCGGTTTCGGCTCGGGGGTGGTCGCCGGCGGCGCCGGGACTTGGGGCTGCGGAGCCGGCGCCGCGGGGGCCGGGGCGGAGACGCGAGGCGGCACAGGCGCTTCGACCCGGGGCGGTGCGGCAGGTGGCCGCGGCGCGGCCGTCGGGGCCGCAGGGGAGGCCGACGGCGGCGACTTGGACGGGGCGGCCGAGGGCATCGCTTCAGGAGGACGCGGCGGCGCCGATGCCTCGCGGACGACGGGGCGCGGCGGGGCCACGGGCGCGGGCCTGTGCACCACCAACGTCGACATCATGCGCTCCACGATGCGGGGCTCGATGCGTTCGACGCGCTCGACCCGTTCGACGCGCTCGACCCGCTCGACGATGCGCTCTCGCACCACCGGGGCCGGGCTCGCTGGCGCCCGGGTTGGTGCGGTGCGGCGGGCGGGTTGCGGCATCGTGTCGCGTGCCGGAGTGAGGTTTGTTTTTGGTGCGTCCGCGGTGGGGGGCGTGGCCGCGACCGGGGCCGGACGCGTGGGGTC
>JBCCLB010000094.1:0-24155 GCA_039027095.1 Myxococcota bacterium | reverse complement strand
GCGCGCGGGGGTGACCGGGCGCGGTTCGCCCGCCCGCGTCGGGTACTTCGCCGCGCGAAGGTAGGCGGCGCGCGCGGCGACCAGCTCGCCGAGCTCTTCGTGCATCCGCCCGACCTCGATCGCGGTCGTCGGAACCCCCATGATGTCGTCGGCGCGACGGTAGGCCTCGAGGGCCCCGCGGAAGTCGCCCCCTTCGGCGCGCTCGTCGCCCTGCTGCACCGAGGTCCGGGCGGCGTCCCGGTCGATTTCCGAGGGCGCTTCGTCGGCCGCGAAGCCGCGCCCGGGCGCGGTGAGTCCGACCCCAAAAATGGCAGCCAAGGCCAACCCGCGGCCGAACCGTCCCCGGCGGCGCCGAGGACCCGAGACACGCGTGGCCATCGGATGCCTCTTCCCGAGGCGCCCCGCGACGTCGCCGCCGTGTCTCAGCTCAGAACCCAAGCTCGGACTTACCTCTCCGCTTGTCGGATGCGGATGCGGGCTTGGGGGCGGTGGCGCCGGCGGGTCGCGGAGGTGAAGGGAAGGCCGCGTCGTCGGAGGTCTTCGGGTCGCCGTCTCCCGCCGCGGCCGCGGGCGCCGGCTCGGGGTGGCCCTTGGACCGAGGCACCGCCGGCGCGCCCCCGCCGTGACGCACCCCGTCGCGAGCGCCGGGCGCACCGTCCGCGCGTGCACCCTTCGCCACCCCGCCGTCGGTCTCGTCGGACGTGGGGGAAACCTCCGTGTCGCTTCGGGGCTCACGACGCGGCTGCGCGGCCTCTTGGGTCATGCGGATGGCTTGCCCGGCCCAGGCCGGCTGCACCAGAGACGTGGCGCCCGAGCCCGAGGTCAGTAACGATGCGGCCCCAATCGCGAGCGCGATGGACGCAGCCACCGTCGCGCCCGCGGCCGCGGTGGTCCAACTTCGCGGCGGGGTGGTCGTGGGCACCACGGCGCCGAGGCTGCTGCGGTCGGTCACGCTTTCGACCGCGTCGAAGGGCGCCAACGAGTCGGCGGCGAAACCCGCAACCATGTCGCGGGCGGAGGCGAAGCGACGGTCGGCCTTTCGGTGGAGCGCCCGCGCCATCCAACGGTCGACGCTCGACGGCAGGTCGGGGCGATGCGCGCTCGGCGGCTTGGCCGGCTTGTTCACCAAGTTGATGCAGAGCTGGCCGAGGGTGCGGCCGGTGAAGGGCATGTGGCCGGTGAGGCACACGTAGATCACCACCGCGAGGGCCCAGAGGTCGGCACGGTAGTCGACGTCGTGGTTTTCGAGGACCTGCTCGGGGCTCATGTACTCGGGGGTGCCGACGAGCTTGCCGTCGGTGGTGAGCCCACCCATCGCGGGCAGTCGGGTCTGCTTGGCGAGGCCGAAGTCCAACACCTTCGAAAAGATCGAACCCTCGGCCTGCGTGAGAAAGATGTTCGCCGGCTTGATGTCGCGATGGATGATGCCCTGCTCGTGGGCGCGACTCAGCGCGCGTCCCACCTGGCTCAGGATCTTCGTCGCTTCCGCGACGGAAAGAGGGCCCGAGTTGCGAATGCGATCCTGAAGGGTCTCGCCTTCGAGCAGCTCCATCACGATGTAGGGAGCACCGAACCGAGACACCCCGCTGTCGAAGGTCTGGACGACGTGCGGGCTCTTGATTTGCGATGCGGTGCGGGCCTCGAGTCGAAAGCGTTTCAGCGCTTCTTCACTGTCGTCGCGAATCCCATCGGCGACGAACTTCACGGCCACCCGGGTGTGCAGGCCGTGATGGTAGGCGACCCATACCTTGCCCATCGCGCCCTGTGCGATGGGGGCGATGAGCTCGATGGTCTCCGTGACCCACTGGCCTGGTGCCGCGCCCACGGGGTCGAGTCTAGACGACCGCGACGACCACCCTCAAGGCGGGCTCAGCCATCGGTCGCGGGCCCACGTCGCCGGGCTTCCAGTCACGCTGTTGCGGTCCCGTCCGGCGAGAAATTTAGGTCGCCTTCCTCGGTCTAGGTGGCCTTCTTCGGTCGTGGGTGGCCTTCCTCGGTCGTCGATCCACGCGGCTTGGACCTCACATGGCCCCGTGTGACGCGATCGGCCCTGTGTGACGCGACCCAGGGTGGTGACACGTCCGGCTCACATGACGGCGAGGGTGATCGCCATCGCGACGAGCGCCGTCACGGTCGCGAGCACGGCGAGAACCCAGGGGCGCGGGCGCGCCCCACTGGGGGAAGCGGCAGCCGGGGCTGCGCGTCCATCGGCGTAGGCGGCCGGACCGCCGCCGGGTGCGACCATCGGTGGCGGGGACGCCGCCGGTACCCCTCCTCCTGGCCCCGCGGCCATGCCCACCGCAGCGGGAGGCACGGCCGGCGCCCCCATGGCGGCCGGCGCCCCCATGGCGGCTGCGACCGGCGCGCCCGTCACGGGGGGAACGGTGGTCGGGACCGCGACGGTCGCCCCGGTCCTCGCCGCATCCCAGGCCTGAATCATCTCGGCCGCGGTGGGAAAGCGCTTGGTCCGCGTCATGTGGAACGCGCGCTCGAACCACGAGTCGATGGCCGGCGACAGGTCGTCACGAATGGTCGACGGTCGCTGGAAGCGCCCCTCTTTCACTTCCGCGAACGTCTCGACGAGGGTCGTGCCGTGAAAGGGAAGTCCTCCGCAGGCCCCGACGTAGACGAGCACCGCCAAGGCCCAGAGGTCGGCGAAGTGGTCGACGTCACGTGAGCTGACGATCTGCTCCGGGCTCATGTATTCCGCCGTTCCCACCACCATGCCCATGCCGGTGAGCATCTTGCGGTCGTCTTCCTCGTCCGGTCGCTTCGCGAGACCGAAGTCGTAGAGCTTGACCCGAATCTGCTCCTCGTCGCCCGCGATGAAGATGTTCTCTGCCTTGATGTCGCGGTGGATGATCCCCGCCCCGTGAAGGGCGTGGAGGGCGCCCCCGAGTTGATGGACGATCAGCGTCAACTCCTCGCCCGTGAACACCCCGTCTCGCTCGATGCGCTCGACGAGCTCCTCTCCTGGCATCAGCTCCATCACGAGATAGGGCTCGCCCGTCGTCGTCTGCCCGTCGCCGAAGCCGCGGATGACGTGAGGGTGGTGAAACCCATTCAGGATCTGGCGTTCGCGTTGAAACCGCTCGAACGCCTGCGGGTTCTCCTCGGCGAGTGTGCGCGAGACGAACTTCACGGCTACGGGATGGCCCAGACGGAGGTGATCCGCGGCCCATATGCTCCCCATCGCCCCTTCGCCGAGCCGCCGGGTAAGGCGCAGCTCGGCTGAGATCATCATCCCCGCCTGATACGGCTCCGGCGGGGCGGCGGTCGCGCCAGGAGTTCCGGGAGGTACGCCCGTCACTTGGCCTCTTCGTCCTCACACACTTCGGCCCGAACTTCCTTGAGTCGTTCGAATGCCGCCGCCACGGTCCCCTGACTGAGGCGACGACGGCCCTTGGCGCACATCTCTTTGCAATCGTCCGTACTGGCGTTGTCGGCGCAAGGACCTTCGAGCGCCTGGAGGATGGCGGCCATGTCGCCCATGCGCACGCACCACGCCTTGACCTTTTCCTTGTGCACGATGGCCACCTTCTTCAAATCTTCGGGCTTCGACGCGAGCTTGCCGAGCACCCCGTCGAGCTCGGTCATCGTCTTCTGACAGCCGTCGAGCAATTGCTTGGGCGTGACCTTTTCGTCTTTCATGGCCGTGAGCAATGCGGTCTCGGCGGGGTTGGGCCCCTTGGCGGCGACGAAGAGCGCGACTTCTTCGCGCGCCGCATCGTCGACCGCGGCCTCGCTGACGCGGGGAATGGTCGCGGCCGAGCCGGCGGCCTTGGCCTTTTCGGCGGTGGTCGCGAGCTGTTCGTCGAACGCGGCCACCGCCGCCTTGCACTTCTCGACGCTCTCGCGATCCTCCGGCGTCGCGCAGGCCACGGCGATGGCGGTCATGGGATCCACGAGGCTCTTGGCGGCGGCGGAATCGCTCCGCTTGGCCTTCTGGCGACCGTCGTTGGCGGCGTGACGGATCGCGTTCGCCGCGAAGTAGCTCGCCGTCGCGAGGTCGTTCCGGTTGTCTTTGGGCGTGTACGGGCCCTCGAGTTCGGGGAGATCCAGGTGCGGCTGGTAGGCGGAGATCGTCGCCACCGATGCCTTCAACACCTCGGCGGCCGTCTCGTACGCCGCCTCGTCGCCCCCCTCGGCGCCTTTCTCCGCGTCACCGCACGCGATGATGCTGCTCGCGAGGAGAAGCGCCCAAACCCGGTCATGGTGCATGTCCAAGCGGCTATTGTACGGTCGCACCTACGTCAAGGACTGGCTCGACGGGATGGGCGCCGACCGCCTCGTCGTCGCGCGAGGCGAAGCATTTCCTCGAGCAGCGCGTGGTAGTTCAGCCCGCCGGCCCGCGCCGCGCTCGAGAACTCCTCGAACTCCGCGATGTCGGGGTTGGGATTGGCCTCGAGGAAAAAAAGCGCGCCGCTGCTATCGAGCCGGTAGTCGATGCGTGCGTACCCATCGAGCCCCAGCTCCTCGTAGATGGTGTGGCTGGTCCGCGCGATGAGGTCGGTGGTGGCGGCAGACAGGCGCCGCGCGGCGCCGGCGCGGATGCGATACTTCTCCTGGTACCGCAGGTCCCACTTCACCCGCGAGGTGGCGATGCGCGGGGCGGTGTCGGGGAGTCCGTCGAGGTAGAGTTCCCACGGGGGCATCACCTGCGCGCGGTGGTGGCCGAGGACCGCGGAGTAGATTTCGCGTCCGGGCACGAATTCTTCGACGATCGCGTCGACCTCGAAGCGCTCGTGCACGAACGCGACCCGTTCGCGCAGGGCCTTTTCACCGTGGACCACCGACGCCTGACTGATCCCCGTCGACGCTTCGAGCGTCTGACACTTCACGATCGCGGGGAGGGCCACGCGAAGCTCCGCGGGTTTGCGGGCGCCGAGGGCAAACGTCTGGAAGCGGGGCACCGTCACCCCGTGAAACGCGACGATCTTCTTGGCCAGGGCCTTGTCGCGGGCCAGCGACAACCCCCGCGGTCCGCACCCTGTGTAGGGTACGCGCTTCAGCTCGAGGTAGGCGGCGACATGGGCGTCGAAGCGAACGTCGCCGTGGAACTCCTCGAGCAAGTTGAACACGACGTGGGGGCGAAACCCGGCCAGCGCTTCGTCGAGCGGTTGGAGGCGATCGTAGAGACCGAGGACCTGCACCTCGTGGCCTGATTCCTCCAGCGCCACCAGTACGTCGTCCTCGGTGCGTACCTCTGTGATCTCCCGTTCGCTGAGGCCCTCGAAGGTCGGCGGGGGCACGAGGTCTTCGTGCACGAGCATGAGAACGCGCATGGGCGACCGCATCGTGGATCACCCTCACAAGGGGTGCCACTCCGTGCCCCGATGGAGGGAGTGCACGGTGTGCACCGCGAGCATGATCGCGAAGTCGACGATCGGATCCTCGTTGTGCTCGCGGGTGCGCAGCTTGAGTTCACGACACCGGCCGAGCATCTGCTTGAGCACCTGGTCCAGCGTGAATTCATACTCGCCGGTCCACTTCGCGACGAGCTCCCGAATGTCGCTTCGGCGCCGGCGGAGAAACGAGGCCGCCGTGGGCCGGTGACGGTCGATCTCGTCGTCGGAGAAGATCTTTAGGAGGTCGCGGTCGTACGCTTCGGAATAGCCCGCGCGATAGTGATCACGTTTCCGGTCGTAATGGGTACGGAGCGTATGACGTAGCTTTGACAGCGAGTACGGCCGCGAGCGGTCGCGGACCCGAGGCTTCTGGCCCGCCAGTTCCGCCATCAGCTCGTCCACGTACTCGAGCTTTTTGAGCGCGGGCCATCCTCGGTACTGGCGGCGCCACTTCGACCGCGGGTTGAGCCACACCGCGAAGGTCTCGGCGAAGTCTTCCGACGGGTGGCTCTGGGCGTACCAACCGTCGAGGTGCTGCACGTAGCGTCGGGACGCGGGGTTGGGGCGGTAGAAATCGGGGTACGTCGTCGAAGCCTTGCCAAACAGCGATTGGTAGCGTCGGCGTCGGTACACGCCGAAGGCGTGGTCGACGGCATGACCCACTTCGTGACGCACGATCCGAACGCATTCGGCTCGCGTACCGCCTTCCACTTCGAACATCTGCTCTCGCTCCAACCGAATCAACCGCCGGTGGGCGAGATAAAAGGGAAGCGCCACGCCGGGAACGCCGTCCGGGGAAAACCATTCGTCGGCGAGCCAAAAGTGAGGGGTCAAACGAAGGCCTCGCTCGTGGAGCTCACCGCATACCCGGGCGGTGATTTCCTCGAGCCACGTGCCCTCGAGTTTGAGACCGAGGTCACAGAGGCGGACGTCCATCAGCTCTTCGCTGGAACAACCTTCCCACGCGTAACCCATGGCGCCGTTTAATTGTTCACCCCATCACCAATGAGGGCAAGCATGCATCGCTTCGATGCATTCGTCGCGGGGTCGCGACAACGGGCGAACCCAGGTCCAGGAAGGGGCCGAGAGATGCGGTGCAAAGGCAGCCTTTTCGCTTTCACGAGCGGCGTACGACGCGGCCCCACGAACGGGATGGGGCGGTCTCCTGCCGGGCGGAAACGCGCCTAGGGCATCCCTCCCAGGGAGGCAAGACCGACCCCGGCCACGACGGGACCGGGAACGCAAAACCGCAAGAAACCGCCGAGAAAGTTTGAAAACGGCGCGTTACGTGAATAAGACGGCTGCGAAACCGAGGAGGTTACCCCCATGGCAAAGAAGAAGACGACGAAGAAGAAGGCGAAGAAGGCAGCGGGCCCCCAGGAGGTTCTGCTCGTCGGCTCCAAGGTGAAGAACGCGATCAAGGAAGCCGGCTGCAACAGCAGCGCGGATGCCGTCGACGGTCTCAACACCTGGGTTCACTGGTTGATCGAGCAGGCCACCGCGCGCGCGGAAGCCAACGGACGCAAGACCGTCCGCGCCCACGACTTCATGGCCTGAGGCCAGTGCGAGGGGGGGACGGTCACCACCCTTGATGACCGTCTCCACCCTCGTGGGTCTTCGCGACCCGCTCCTGGCGCGGATGACGCGTAGGGCCTCCGACGATGCGGAACAACCGGGACCCCGCAGCGTCTTCGGCGTCGGACCTCGACCGACGCACCCCCGACTGCACCCGTACCCCCGTCTCGACGTTACCGTACCAGTTGAACCGTACGGCCTAGTTCGCTCGAGAGGACGGCGCTGAGCTCGTGCCAGAGTTCCTGGTCTTCGGGCGAGGTCAACCAACGCCCATCGCGTAGGTCGAAGTGCCACGCGCGCCGATCGGCCGCCATCCAGATTTGGCGCGCCGCGCGGTGGCTGTTGACCACGAATTTGGTCCCACTTTCGAACACGATGTTGAGGACGCCCATCTGCAACTCGGCATCAATGGCGTCGCCCACCTCGTCCAGGGCCTCGACGAGGCGGTGAAGCTCGACGTCAGCGGCCTTCTCGAATTCTGGTTCGGACACCCCGTTCATCTTGGGGGGTGTACCCGCCCCGATCTACAGCGGCAACAAGTGGTCGCGATGATCGTGTTGCGTGGTGGAAGTCGGAGCGTCGCTGTGAAAACATACGCTCCTGCACGATGCGGGTCACGGCGAGTGAAGGGGGTGCTGCCACCGAAGCCTCGGTGGCGCTGATCGTGGAAGACGACCGTGAAGTCGCGAGGTCGGTCGTCCGTCGGGTGCCCGAGTCACTGCAGACGGTGGTGGTCGCCTCCGTCGCCGAGGCCCTCGGGGCCATGGCGATGCCCGTGGCCCTGGCGGGGGCGGTGGTCGACATTGGCTTGCCCGACGGGTCCGGGCTGAAGGTCGTCGAGGGGCTGCGGGCGCGTCATCCGGGCCTCCCGGTCATGGTCCTGACGGCCACCCTGGATCGGGAACTCATCAACGCGGTCCACGCGCTCGGAGCCGAGTACGTGTGCAAGCCGGACTTCGACGAGAACCTCCAATCGTTCTTGCAGCGCATCGACCCGAACCAACAAGGCGACCGCCGCTTCGTCACGGCCGTCGAAGAGGCGGGGGGACGCTTCCGACTCACCCGGCGAGAAATGCGCATTCTTTTGGAGGCGCTGGACGGCGTACCGCGCAACCGATTGGCCGAGGTCCTCGGAGTGAGTGAGAACACCGTCAAGACCCAGATCCGCTCGTTGCTCGACAAGATGTCGCAGACGAGTCTTTCGGATGCCGTGTGGCTCGTGCGGAACCTGTGATCCTCGAAGACGGCAAACGGAACCGCTAGTGCGGATCGGTGGCGTCGGCCGCCGCGGCCGTGAGCGACACGTCGAGGCTCTCTCGCGAGAGACCCGGATGGGCGGGGGCCGGGTCGTCGAGGGTGAGCGCGAGGTCTCGAGCTTCGGGGTTCGGATTCGTGAGCGAGGACCGGGGCGCGAAAAAGGCCGTGAGGGCGGGCCGCGCTCGCGCCACGTCGCCACCGAGGGCGCGCCACATGAAGCTGGTCAGCCCGAGCGCATCGACCGCGCCGCCGATGGACAGCATCGCAACGAGGGCGAAGCCGGACCAGCGGGCCATCTCGTCCCGCCGCGGCAGGAGGGGGTCCACGGTCTTTTTCATCTCGGCGCTAAGCCCGAGCGCCTCATCGAGCGTCTGGTCGTATTCGTCGGCGGCGCGCTCGGCGGCGAAGAGACCCTGCGCCGTCTCGTCGAGAGGCTCGGCTTGGCGCCGAAGCCCCTCGAGGCGGACGTCGAGAGAGCTCGACAGTCGCCCCTCGCCGATCGCTCGTTCTCGGTCGATGCGCTCGAGTCGCTCGCGAAGCTCTTCGCGACGACGCGCGAGCGCCGTCTCGGCGGTGCGATATCCCATGGTCTTCCGTCGCAGCTCGACCTCACCCTCAGGTGTTGCCCAACGTGCCCGATGAACGCCTCCCCGACACGCATTAGCATTGTAGCGCGAATCCGCCGCTTTCGCCTGCGTGCCCCCCAGAACAAGGTACGATGCGGAGATGAAAGCTTACTTGTTCGTGTTGAGCGCCGCCCTCGGCTGGGGGTGCGGTGGTCAGGCCATCATCGACGGGAGTGGCGGCGGCGGGGGTGCCACGGCATCGACGACCTCGGGCGGGGGAGGCGACGTCGTCGTCACCACGACGACGGGCGCTCCGGATCCGTCCACCACCTCGGGGGGGCCCCAGGGACCCTTCGACATCAGCGTCCTGTCCGCGTTTGGAGCCGCCAACTGTGCGCCCATCATCGCCCCGGATCCGATGTCGATGGAGATCGAGCTTCTCGTCGACAATTCGGCGAACGACCAGGCGTTGGCGCTCGTGGTCGACCAAGTCTCGATCGAGTCGACCGCCTCGACCACGAGGTCCGTATTCGCCGTCGACAGCTCGCAGCCGCCTCTGATCCCCGCCTTTACCGAGGGTGTGCTCTCCTTCGAAAAGTTGCCCAATTCCCTCGGAGGTACAGAGGGGAGCGCTTGTGTGTGGTGTGACTTGATGGAGCTGCAGTTCGCCGTGTTGGTGGTCGAAGGGGTGGCCGGGGGCATGCCGTTCACCGCAGAGGGTCGGGTCGACAGCTACTCCTGCGTGTTCTAGACCGGCCCTCCAGGCGAGGCAGCGGTGATGGACGAGACGGTAGGACGCCGGGTGTGTGAACTGATCGCGGGACTGATCGCGACCGACGACTACCTGCATCCCGACGAGCTCGCGTTCATGTTACGAACCTTTCGCGCCTTTGGCGTCGCCACCGGCGAGCGCGACGAGGCGGTCTGCCCCACCGTCAACGCCGCCGAGGCGGCCAAGGCCATGGCCTCGTTGCCGGCGTCGGTCCGCGAGGAGACCCTCGACCTCCTCGTGGCCTCCGCGGTCGCCGACGGCGAGGTCGTCGAGGCAGAGCGTACTTATCTCGCGGCGGTGGCGCGCGTCGCGGGCCTCGCCCCCGACGAGCTCGAGAGGCGTCTCGCGGCGGCTCTAGCTTCCCGCTGATCGGTCCGTCGCGGCCACTCTGCCCAACCCTCGTCGCTCAACCCTCGTCGCTCAACCCTCGTCGCTCAACCCTCGCCGCTCAATCCTCGCCGCTCAATCCTCGCCGCAACTGTCGCGGGCGTCGTCGCTTCGGTCGCCGACGCGGGCGGGCACCAACGTCTTTCGCGCGAGATGCCGGCGCACGACCCCCCGCATCTTCGCCCCCTGACGCGCGTCGAACGCCACGCGCTCGGGATGCTTTCGCCGGTAGGACATCACATTGTCGACGACGTGGCTGTGCCCATTGCCGAAAAAGTGACCGAGCTCGTGGGTCAGGACGTCGGCCACCGCGTAGGCGGCGACGATCACGTAGTCGTGGCGGAGATCCCGGCGGAGTCGCCACCGGACCCCCATGCGCAAGCGCTTCGGATCGTCCTTGTCCCGCAGGCGGGCCACCACCATCACGTTGATGCGTCGGGGCCGGAGAAATTCGGCCAACGCATCGCGGTCGTCGGCATCTTCGAGTCGGTGGTGGCCCGGGGGAAGCGAACGCAACTCGGTCCAGCGCACCCGGACCCCGTGGTCGCCCAGAAGACGCCGGGCGACGTGCACCTGCTCGGCGAGGAAGCATGTCGAAGCGATCCGCTCCCCCTCGTCGTCCGTGGCGACGGCGATCGACATCGGCAACGGGGGCAGCGGACGCTTCCGCCGCTCGCGCCCGACGACGGGTTGGGTCCAAGCCGCAACGGCGACCGCGCCCATGCCCTGGAGGCCGGCGCGGCGCCCCACCACCGGATACGTGCCCGGCCTCCGCGCGGGGGAAGACGGCCCGCTCATCCCGCCGGAGCGGGCTTCGCGATCGCCTTGAGATCGAGCATCTCCTCGGCGCTCGGGACAACGATGAGCTCGCAGCGACGGTTGGCCTGCCGACCCTCGGGGGTCTCATTGGTCGCGACGGGGTCCGTGTCGGCGAATCCGGCCGCGCTCCACCGCGAAACCGGGAGCTTTCCGGTCTTGGGGTCGATCAAGTAGGTCAGCACCTGGCGCGCGCGCATCAGCGAAAGGCCCCAGTTGTCGCGGAACGCCCCCCGGTAAGGCTTGTCGTCGGTGTGTCCGGCGACTTGGTAGTGGCGCTTGCTCAGCGATGTGTCGGCCGAAATGATACCCGCGACCTTGGCGAGGATGTCTTCGCCCCCCTTGAGGAGTCGGTCCTGACCGGAGGGAAACAGCACGTCCCCCGGCAGCGAGATGATCATCCGGTTGTTGCGGATCTTGACCGCGAGGCCGAGGCTGGTGAGCTCGTTGAGCTTGCCGCGGAGCTTTTCGAAGCGCTCTTTGATTTTCTCGAGCTGCCGGGCGCGCTCCCGGTACTGCTCCAAAGCGGCCTCGCGTTCTTCGAGGGTGGCACTCAGCTTGTTCAGCTCGGTCGATCGTGACGCTAGGTCTTGGTTGAGCGCTTTGATGTCGACGCCCATGTTGGTGAGCTCCGACTCGAGCTTGGCGACCCGCGCCTGCTCGTTCTCGAGCGCCTTCTGGGTCTTGGCGAGCTCGCTCTCGGTCGATTGATGCTCGGCGACGAGTTGGTTGTACTTATCGAGTTGAAGCTGCCATTCCTCTTCGCTGTAGCCGCAGCCCAGGGCGAGCGCGGCGATGGTGGCGATGACGACGGGGCGAAAAACCGCAGGGCGTTTCATGGCGGCGAGCAAAGCAAAGGCCACGACGCGCAGCAACCAATCGCCGCGGCCGCGGCCGTCAGCGCGCGACGTCGCGGTCATCACGCAGCCGCAATCCTGGCAACACGATCGAACGAATCGTCGCGAGTCGAGAGCCTACGCGCGCCTCCGCGTCGTCTCCGCGCGCGACGGTGGTGAAGACGAACGCGACGCAGGTTCGGCCCTGCGCGCCAAAGGCGAGGGCGTAGCCTGAAATCGAATCGCCTCGGTCGGGTCGGGAACCGACCGCGACCGCCGTATCGTAGCCCGTCGGCGCATCGACCCGTCCCGCTTCGTCGATGGCCGCGACCGGGCCGGGAAGGGCGCGCCAACGAAAGGCCTCCTCCGCGCACCGTCTTCGATTTGCGTTGGTCGTCGAGCGCCAGCGTCCGAGCGTGATTTCCGATTCGGTCGGCGCATGGCGGAGCGTCGAGAAGCGGCTCCGTCCCTCGACGGGAGCGAGAGACCACCGCTCGAGATCGGGCAGAGGAAAGGAGAGCTGAAAGCGACGGGAGCGCAACCGCCTCGGCGGGGTCGACGGTCGCGCGGTGAAGGGGTCGACGCCAGGATCGGGGACGCCCGGCCCGGGGGACGGAGGCGGGGCCGGCGCGGTCGTCGTCTTCGTCGGGGGCGGAAGGGCGGGCGCGACGCTGCCGCTGCCGCACCCGATCGTCGTGGCCGCGGTCAGGGTCGTCATCGCCGCGAAGACGGCGCCCCATGGCGCGCGGCTCCGCGTCACGGCGGTGACCCCAACCGTACCCACATCGCCCCGGTCCCGCCGCGAGACCGACTCGCCGTACGAAAACCGACGACGTACGCGGCGCAGGGGGGACGGCGCAACCAGTTCACGACCGAGAGGCGGAGTTGACCCTGTCCCCCCGGAGAGCGGAGACCCTTGCCGACGATGAGGAGCACGTCCCGGTCGCCGCGGCGCCCGCGCGACACCACGAACCGCTGCACCGCCCTTCGGGCTCGTTCCTCGTCGAGACCATGAAGGTCGAGGGTCGACGACGGGGCGGGTGCGTTCCCTTCGGGCAGGGGTTGCATTCCCTCGCGCCAGGCGTGGACGTGGTCGCCGTCGTGTACGACGTGAAAGTCGGGTTCATCTGCGGGGAGCCCGGTGGCGGGCGGAGCGGGGGGGTCGATGCGCCGCGGCCGGGCGTCGAGGGGGCGGACGGGTCCGACGGCGTCGGCGAAGCCAGCGGGGGGGCCAGCGGCCGGACGTGCAGAAGGGGCGGCGGCGGCGATCCGCGACTTCAGATCGCGAAAGGGGCGGTACTTCGACCGGCTCACCCCCGTAGTCTGCGCCGGCGCGGGCGCGTCATCCACCCGCGAGGTGCGGAATCGAACTTGCAGCGCCGAGACGTCAGCCGCTAGTGCAAGCTATGACCGCCGACGAGTTCGAACGTGCCTTCCGCGCCCTCACGCGGGCCCACGAAGGGCGCGGGGCGGCCCACAACCCCGGATGTGTCGCATGCCTCAGCGTGACCCGGTGTCGGGATTGCACCTTCTGCAAGAGGTCCCACGAGCTGATCCGCTGTCACTACTGCGTGGACGCGGAGCGTTGCATCGATTGCAACCACTGTCACGATGGGGTCGACCTCGTCGGCTGTACCCATTGCGTCGGTTCGCGGCGCTGTTCGCGGTCGGCTTACTTGGAGCGCTGCGTCGATTGCTCCGAGTGTCACTATTGCTTCGGCTGCGTCGGCCTCGACCGGGCCGAGTTTCACGTGCTGAACGAGCCGTACGAACGGGGGGCGTACTTCGCACTGGTCACTCGATTGAGCCGCGAGCTCGCGGTCTCGTCCTCATGACGACCGAGCGTAAATCCTCGCCTCCGAGCGTGGGCGAGGCGCTGTGGGCACAGATCGTCTCCGACCCTCGCGCCGACGGGCCGCACGACGCCTACCTCCGGCACTGTACGGAACAGGACTGCCTCGACGAGGCCGCCCGGCGGTATCGCGAAGCCCGCGATGCGCTCGACGACGACGAGGAGCCGGTGATCCGGGACCAGTACGAGCGACGCCTCGCCGCGATTGCGGTCCTGGCCATGGCCAAGCTCGACGTCGCGCCCGAGCCGCCGCACGTCGGCCCGTGGCTCCGCGCGTTGCAGGTGTTGGTCGCGGTCCTCGCCGGCCTCAGCTTCTTGGTCTTGGCCCGGGCGCTCATGTCCTGACTACGGGATCGGCATCACCTCGATGGTGACCGCGGTCCCCGGTTGGGGGCGTGCGTCGGTCCTCGTGACCCGGTCGGCGTCGAGGTCGAAGCGCTCGTTGGCCTGGGCGAGCAACGCGTCGGTCTTCGCAACGTCGATGCGGTACCCGGGGTGAACGCCCACGCGGATGGGACTGCGCGCGAACACGGCCGCGAGAAAACCGAGTTCTTCGAGGGCATGGGCCTCGTCGAGCTTGCCGGGGAGGCGACGTACGAGAAGGGGGTCCCCTCGGGTGTCCGGCCTCTCGATCGCCGGTTTTGGCACCTCAGGACCTTCGAGGTCGCCTCCATCTCGGATGAGGGCCCCGACGATCCGGCCGTCGATGGGCGCCTGCTCGGGGGGGATGGTCAGTACTTTGGCCTGACGCCAAAGGGCCCAGGAGCGGGTGAAAAGACGGTCGAGCGTGGCGGCGCCTCGCCCGGCCAGGCCGAGCGCCCGGGCATTGTCGCGCAGGGAGGCGGGACGCATCTGGCCGAGCGCGGCGAGGACTTCCAGGGGCTCGGGGGCCCCCTCGAGATGAACCATCGTACGGGCAATGCCCGATGCGTCCCGGGCGACACCCTGCTGCCCTGCGAGCCAGCCGTTGACGAAGGCCCGCAAGACTTCGGGCTTTTCGGTGACCATCGATCGCTGGGCGATGGCCACGAAGGGGATGAGATGGGTCGCCTCCCCCGTCGAGAGCAACAGGTTCCCCTTGGTCTGTCCTTGCTCGCCCTTCATCTCCGTGCGTGGCACGGCCGCCCAGGCCGCCTTCTTGCCGTCGTCGACGAGGCGGATTCGGTCGGGGGATACGCCGCTCTGATCCATGGCGAAGAGGCCGAGCAATGCGGCGGGGCTTCCGGCTCCGGCGTAGAGCTCCACGTCGCCCTTGGCGGGGAGGTCGCCGAGGCGTTTGCCGTCGGCGACGAGGACTTCGCGACCGTCGGAGTACCCGACGGTGAAGAAAATGACCGGCGACAGCGCTTTTAGTCGCTCGTAGGAGGCGACGAACCGGGGGAGGGAAAGCACCGCGATGTCGGCGCCTCGAGCCGCCTCGCCGCCCCGCGCGAGGGCATTCTCGAGCTTTTCCACGGAGCCTTCGACCGCCAAGGCCACCTCGAGCCGATCCTGGGCCCACGCGCTGCCGCCCGCCGACATGGCCTGGCCCCCGTTGGCCTTCACGGCCGCGGCGAGGAGCGCCCAGTCGAGCGCGACGACGCGAAGCGGACGCGCCAGTCGCGGCGGCGGTGGCGTCGCAGGGGGATCGTCGCCGCCGGAGCTACGCGGGGACAGCGTGGCGCTCGGGCCCACGGTTGCCGTCGCCACCGTGACGCCGGCCGACGAGGCGGGGACGACCGGGGGGGCGCGATGAGGGGCCGGGGTTCGCGCAAACAGCGCGAAGAAGAACCCGCCGAGCATGGCGACGAGCAGCGTGAGGACGAGGTTGCCGCGCATCACCAGGTTGCGCTGGGGCCGCTCTGGCCGAGTTTACGTTTGGCCGGATAGTCGCCTCGGAGGCGCTGTTTGAGCACATTGATCGGAACCGCGAGGTTCAGGTTTTGGCCCATGATTCCTCCGATGACCGCGGTCGTGACGCCGATGACCTCCCCCCGCTGATTGAACACGGGCCCTCCGGAGTTCCCCGGAGACACGGGCGTGGACATTTGTATCCACTGCTTTTCGCGCCACACGCGCCGCGAGGAGACGATCCCTGTGGTCAGGGTGTGGTCGAGACCGAGGGGGTTGCCGATCGAGATGGCGGGCTCGCCGACCTCGACGGCATCCGAATCTCCGAGTACGGCCGTCGTCACCTCGTCGGGCGCATCGCCTTCGTCGGGCTCGTCGAGCTTTATCCGCAACAAGGCGAGATCGGCGTTGGGGTCGGCGGCCAGCACCACGATGTCCGTGTACACGGCGCCCTGTTTGAGCTTGATCTTCCCCTCTGAAGCTTCGGCGATCACGTGATGGTTCGTGGCGATCGTCCCCTCCTCGTCGAGTAAGAACCCCGTCCCTCCGCCAGCCATCCCGGCGCGACTCTTGACCCCGATCGACACCACCGCCGGCGCGTACGTCGAAAAGATCTCCGAGGCGCTCATCGAGCCATCGTCCGGCTTTGGCGACGGCGGCTCGGTCTCGGCGGGGGGCGCGGTGGCGGTCACCGACGCCGAGGGGGCGGCCGCGGTCGTCGATGGCGCCGCGGTCGGGTCGGGCGGCACGGCCGCGGGCGCGGTAACGGTGGGCGTCGCGGAGGTCCCTCCCGAGGACGAGGGGGCACCGGACGGGGTCGGGGCGGGGGTCAACGCATTCGGGTCGACGGCCGCCATGCGGTAAGCCACGTCGGCGAGCCGCGGCATCTCGGCCTGGCGAAGACGGTCGCCCTCCGCGGCGAGGGCCGGGCGGCTGAAGGGCGTCATGGCGACGGCGAACAGCAGGGGCAGGGCCATCCAGGAGACCGCCAGGACGTCGCTCACCAGACCCGGAGGACGCGCCTCGGCATCTTCGGGGAGCAGGCGGTCGGCCAAGAACGCCGGAACCAGGATCGCGACCAGCACCGCGACCGGCGTTCGGATCCAACCGCTCTCGGCGACGAGGCCGACCAGGGACATGAGACAGAGCGTGGTGGCGACAAAGCCCACCGCCATCGCGACGGCTTTGACGAGGCCCCGAACGACGACGAGCTTGTCCACCCGTCGCTCCTACCACAGCGACGAGGGCATCGCTCCGCCGGCGGCTCCTACGCGCCGTCTTGGGGGACCCGCGGAGACGCCGTCGCAAAACGTCGTTCAGAAGCGGCCGCCGACGACCAGCCCGCCGAAGCGAGGGCCTACCGCGGCGTCGACGGTCAGCCGCGCCGGGGCGAAGAACGCGCGCGACACGTCGTCGTCGTCGTCGCCATCGGTTGTTCCTTCGTCGGACGGCGTTTCGCCGTCGCCGCCGCCCCCGGTCTCGACCAAGAGAAAGACGAGCGTCGTCACCGCGCCGGCGGCGGTCGCCCCGAGCATGATGTCGGTCCCGAGGGCGAGGTTCGACGTTCGGTCGACCTCGCTCTGAATGCGCGCCGCATCGCCGGGTACCGTCGCGAGGGCGTCGTCGCGCGCGTTGCGAGCGCCGAGGGCGAGGCCACCGAGGACGCCGGCTGCGATCCCGCAGGCGGCGGTGACCGAACCGGCGACGATGGTCCCGACCGGCAACCCGTCGTCGTCGTCCTTGCCGCCGGAAGGATCCGGCGGACCTTCGCCCGGCTCGAGGGCCACCAACGAAAGGGCGACGTCGAGATCGTCGCGGCCCGCGACCTCGACCAGGCGCCGGGCCGGGGCGTGACCGGGGTGACTCGCCGCGATGCGTCGACGGCCGATGTTGACGATCACGGGGTCCGGCAGGGGTGCGGTGCCGACGACCTCGTCGTCGACCTGAATCTCGGCGCCTTCGACGTTGGTGGTGATCGTCAGCGTACCTACCCGCTCCACCAGGTCCCCGAGGGCCTCCTCGACCTCTCGTCGGCGCTTGCCCCCGATCTCGTCGCCGCCTTCTTCCAGATACTGCCGGTAGGCGATGAGGGCCGATGCATAGTCCTTCAACTCACGCGACGTTTGTCCGAGGTTGTAGAGGACCCGGTAATTGGGGGCGAGCGCGTACGCGCGTTTGAAGGCCACCAGGGCCGCGACGTAGTCGCCGTCCCGGTAGAGAACGACCCCCTGGCGGAAGCGCCGGCTCGCTTCTTTCCGCGCGTCTTCGGGCGGGGCGGTATCGCTTTCCCCGTCGCGGGGCGCGTCGTCGGCGCGGACGGCGGGGGCGCCGACGGCGATGATGGCGCCGGTCGCGACGGCGGCGATGGTCGCGCGCCAGCTCCGGCGCCGAGACATTCGTTGCGGCATCACCGTCGGTACGGGTCCTCTTCGTCGATGTCGAGGGGCTTCTTCCCGGTCGGCGGCGGGGGCGGGGGCGGCGGCGGCGGCGGCGGGGCCGGATCGCTCGACGGCGTCACCGGAGGGGGAGGCGGGCGCACCATGGGCCCTCCGGGGCGGGGGCCGGCCGGCTCGGGCTGGACCTCGAGCGTCACGTCGAGGTCGATGTCGCGGTCGTAGCTCAGCATCGCGGTACGCGTGACATGACCGGGCGCACGCACCTCGAGCGTGTGCGCCGCGCCATCGCGCGGCATTTCGGCGACGAAGGGGTTTTGCGCGAGGGCCACGCCGTCGAGGGTGGCGGTCGCGTCGGTGGGGGAGAAAGCGATCTCGACGCGGACCGTCGTTGCCTCTTCGGCCCCGGTGCTCGCGGTGGCCGACGGGGTCGCGGTCGTCGCCACCTCGGGTGCGGTCGACGAGGCGGCGGGTCGCGGCTCCCCCTGGTTTTTGCCCCCGCGGATGAACACGACGGCCAGCGCGATGCCGAGGATGGACATGGCCGCGGCCGCGATACCGACGAGGAGCGTGGTCGGGCGCCCTCGTCCGGGGGGGGCGTTGCTCACGTTGGAGCCGACGAGGGTCGTCGGTCCGGTGGGGATGCCGGCGTCGTACGACGGTGGTGGGCTCGGGTGCGGCGTGCCCGGGTGGCGGCGGAGCGCACTCACGGCCGATGGGGTGTGGTCCAACGGTTGGACCCACGGCTCGAGCGTAGGCACGGGGAGGCCGCGGATGTTGGTCTCCCGTTGGAGCGCCTTCATCTGCTCGTCGATCACGGCCCGGATCCCCGCGCGCTCCTCGGTGAAGAGGCCGCTGATGAGGGCGCTGACCTCTTTGGCGGAGACGCGACGACCGGATTGCTCGAGGTAGCCGTCGAGGGCGTCACGCATCTCTTGGGCGTCCGCGAAGCGCTGAACGGGGTCGAGGGCCATGGCGCGGTCGCAGATGTCCGCGAGCATCGGGTCGGCGTCGGGGACGACGTCGCGGATCCGCGGCTCCGTACCCGACATCCGCTGCGCCAACACCGCGGTTTGGCTCTCGCCCTGGGCGAAGCGCCGCCCGGCCATCGCCTCCCACAGCATGACCCCGACACTGAAAATGTCGGCGCGGGCATCGACGGGGCTGCTCGCCGCCTGCTCGGGCGCCATGTAGGAGACTTTGCCCTTGAACACCCCGCTCTGGGTGACGCTCGCGGCGCCGGCCGCCTTGGCGATGCCGAAGTCGACGAGCTTGACCTGCCCGTCATAGGTCACGAACACGTTTTGGGGACTGACGTCGCGGTGCACCACCCGCAACGGGGAACCGTCGAAATCGGTGAGGGTGTGCGCGTAGTGCAGGCCCGACAGGGTCTCGGCGAGGATGTGGGCGTGAATGTCGACCGGCATCGCCGCGCGCGTTTGACGTCGCAGCAGCGAGAACAACGGTTGCCCGTCGAGGAAGTCCATCGCGAGGAAGTGGTGGCCGCCCTCGAAACCGACTTCGTAGGTCTGCACGACGTTGGCGTGATTGAGGCGGGCCGCGAGCCGCGCCTCGTCGACGAACATCGAGAGAAAGTCGTCGTCTTCGGCCAGCTCCGGCCGCAACAGCTTGAGCACGAGGAGCTTGTTGAAGCCGACGGGTCCCGCTGCGACGCACAGAAATACCGACGCCATCCCACCCTTACCGAGGCGCGCGATGATGCGATACTTGCCGATATTTTGGCGCTGGAGGGACATCGGGGGCCGAACGACGAGCGACTACTGGGGACCGGGGGAGACGAGCACGTAGGACATGGTATCGGCCGCAACCTGAAAGCTCGACTCACCTACGAAAGCGCCGTCGGAGGCGCGGGTGGCGCTTACCACGGCCGACCCGAGGGGCAAGTTGAAGTAGCCGCCAAACCCGTCGCTGTCGGTTTCCGTCGCCGAGGGCACGGGCTGCTGGTTGATCAGGTAAAACGGCACGCTCGACGCGTCGGCGTTGGCGCCGTTCAGCGTCACGCCGCCCGCGCCGTCGCCGTTGCAATCGACGACCAACACGATCGATGACCCTCGTGTCGGGTCCGGAGCGTCGCCCGCCAAGGTCGCGAGGGTGGTGAAGTCCTCCGGACTGAGGACCTGCAGCGCCTGAATGCTGGGCGGGCCGAGGAGCGGTTCGCCGACGTAGAAACGCGAGTCGATGATGTCGGGGCCGTTGAGGGTGAAGAAGCCGTCGAATCCTTCGGGGACTTCGACCCGCAAGCGGCCGTTGCCGTCGGGCTGGAGACCGCGGGGCAGGGTCGAGTCGGCGTCGGAGCAGTCGACGTCGAGCTTGTCGCACACGTTGATGACGGTCTGAGGACCCACCGCCGCGCCTCCGACCGCGAATACGAGGTCGACCTCGACTTGGATGGTGCGCGATGGGTCGGGGATGACATCCTCGATGTTTCCGAGGCAGCCCCACATCGTGCCGCCGGCGGCGATGGTGCACACCTGGTCGACGCAGCTCGCATCGCCGAAACCGCGGGCCCCGCAGTCGGCGTCGGTCTGGCACTGGACGTCATCGCCGGCGACGACGACCGTACAACCGGTGGTGCCGCCGCCCGTGAGCCCCACAGCTACTGCGAGCGCCCGCGACCGGAGTCCACGTCGACCGTGAGACAAAACGTTCCGGCGCTCCCCACGCATCTCTGGATGGTAGTCCCTCCCGCGGCCCCGTCCAAGATCAGAGCGCCCCAGAGGCGATCTCGGCCCAATGGGTCGCATCGACGCGAAAGGGTTGCCGTCAGCCGTCGCGGACGAATTGGTCTCCTGCGCATCGATAGCGCGAGACCTCAACCCGGCGGGCGGCGTGACGCGCCACGAGCAGAACGTCTCCGGTCCACACGGCCGCGGCGTCGACAGGGGCGAGGACCGCCGGGAGGACGGGCGCCAGGCGGTCCGCGGGCGCGACGAGGGGGTAGGCGCGGTCGAGCCGCAACACGGGTCGCCCGGTGGGACCACACCGGAGCGTACGGGCGTCCAGAGAGACCGGCGGGGAGACGTCGAGGGCTCGCACGCGGACTCCGGTCCGGCGCCCGTCACATGCCGCCGTCACCCACACCGCATCGCCGAGGACCGCGGTTCCCCGAGGGTCACAGCCCGTGAGCAACGGGTGAGCTTGCGCGTACATCGGCTCCGGCTGAATCCCGTACCAGATGGTCTCGGGGCGCCGGTCGCGCGCCCGGTGATGGCACACCCCGTAGTAAAAGTGCGGGGGCCGGTTCAGGTAGCCGGTGACGGGGCGGTCGCAGGGTCGAGGCACGGTGAGCCAGGGGCGGTCTCCCGCGTTCGACTCGGGAGGCAGCGCATGGGCCCCGAAGCTCGCACAGCGCGCCGGTCGGCCGTCTTCGCAGGCATCATCGTCCCCCCGGGCGTACACGCGCAACCCCGTCGGGGACCGCCCCGCGGCGATCGCGAGGTGCCCCCGCACGCCGGTGCGGTCGACCCGGGTCGGCCCGAGGGCGGCGGCCGGTTCGAAGTGGGCCCCTTCGCCGTCCCCGCTCGTACCACGGAGCGCGGGTTGCTCCCCGGTTCTCCGCTGGATCCACGCCACGCCGAGCCGGTCGGTCTGCGGGTCGTAACCGAGGGCGACCTCGACCACGTCCGCGTCGGTCTGCTCGAAGGTGACGGTCGCCCCGGGACGACCCGATGCGTCGATGCGCATCCCGCGCAGTGCGTGGCGTCCGCCGTCGGGCTCGGCCCAGGCGATGAAGGCGCCGTGCCGTGTCCAACGCAGATCGAACGCGACCGGGGCGGCGAGCGGGCGACGCCACGGGCTTCCGAGGGGGGCAAAGGCGGGGGCCGCGGGAACCAGGCCCGACGTCGCGCGCTCGGGCGTCGGCGGATCGCACGCGGCGAAGGACCCCACCATCAGGGCGCCGACGGCGAGAGAAAGGCTCGCTTGCACCGCCTCAGCGTAGTCGTTACGCGAGCCCGTGCTCGGAAGACCCTCGGACATCGCCGATTGGCAGCCCCCCCGGCCGAAGCGTCGCCGCGACGCCCAGGTCCAGAGACGCTCGCTCTACCTCCCGATGCGGGACGGCGTCAGGATCGCCGTCGACGTTTACCTCCCCCCCCACGCGACCCCGTCGGCGACGATCGTGAGGCCCACCCGGTATTACCGAGGCGTCGCGCTCAAGGCGCCGTTTCGCCGCCTCGACGCCATGGAGTGGTTGCTCGACCACGCCGCCGAAACCCGCCACCGCTTCTTGGGCGCGGGCTACGCGTGGGTCGATGTCTGCGCGCGCGGCTCGGGCGCTTCGTTTGGCTCGCGACCCGGTCCGTGGTCGCCCGCGGAGGTGGAGGACTACGGCGAGATCCTCGACTGGATCGTCGCTCAGCCCTGGTCGAACGGACGCGTCGGCGCGACGGGCGTATCCTACGACGGGACCGCGGCGGAGATGATGCTCGCCACCGGACGCCCGTGCCTGCAAGCCATCGCGCCGCGCTTCAGCCTCTTCGACGTGTACGCGGACGTGGCCTTTCCCGGGGGCATTCATCTCTCGTGGTTCACCGCCGCCTGGAGCGGATTCAACCGCGCCCTCGACGAGGGCGGGCTCGACCGCGCCTTCGCGCGCAAGCTGCAGACCCAGCTGCGGGCGCTTCGTGACCGGTACGGGGTGGGCGCTTCCACGTGGGGCGAGGGGCCCACCGCCGACCGGTTCCTCCGCGGCGTGCTGCGCACCGTCGCCCGCGGGGTGCGCCCCGTAGACGACGACCGCGACGGCACCTTGCTTCAGGCGGCGCGCGGCGAGCACGAAGGGAACTACGACGTGCACGAGGGGGCGATGCGGGTGCAGCATCGGGATGACGCGGACCCGTCGTCCCCGCTCGACGACAAGGTCATCGACGCCCTCTCACCCCACCGTCGCCTCGCCGACTTCCGCGCATCGGGAGGCGCGGTCTTCGGCTACAGCGGCTGGCTCGACGGCGCCTATCAAGCCTCGGCTTGCCATCGCTTCCAGAATCTCGCGGGGGGGCGCTTGATCCTCGGTCCGTGGGACCACGGCGGCACGCAGAACGTGAGCCCCTACGCGCCGACCAGACGGTCGGGGTTCGACCACGATGGCGAGTTGTTGCGGTTTTTTGACCATCATCTTCGCGACCGCCCCGACGACACGCCTCCCGTCCGCTACTTCACCGTCGGCGAGGAGCGTTGGCGGTCGGCCTCCACCTGGCCTCCCCCGGAGGTGACGATGGAGCGTTGGTTCGTGCGACGCGGGGGACGATTGCACCGTGACGTCGGCGATGATCTGGACGACGTCTACCGCGTCGACGAGACCCTCGGCACCGGGCACCGCTCGCGGTGGGACGCACTTCTCGGACTGCTGGCGCCGGTGGGCTATTCGCGCCGCGCGGACCGAGCGCGTCGTATGCTCGTCTACCGTAGCGCTCCGCTCGAACGTCCGGTCACCGTGACGGGACACCCCGTCACCCGGTTCCGGGTGCGGCTGTCGGTGCCCGACGCCCACCTCTTCGCCTACCTGGAGGAAGAACGTGAGGATGGCACCGTGCACTACGTCACCGAGGGCATGCTGCGCGCCTCCGCCCGCGCCGAGACCGACGCCCCGCCGTACGCGACCCCCGGCCCCGCCCACTCCTTTCGCCGCGAGGACGCGCGTCCCGCGCCCATCGACGAAACGATCGAGGTGGCCTTCGCCATGCTCCCGGTGTCGTGGCAGTTCGCCCGTCGGAGCCGTCTGCGCTTGGCGGTGGCGGGCGCCGATGCCGACCACTTCGCCCCGCCCCCCTTCGAAGGCACGACCCTCACGTTGTGCGCCGGAACCTGCCTCGAACTGCCCGTCGAGGCGTTCTGAGGACGTCGGGGTTTCGGGGTTCGGGGTTTCGGGGCTTCCGGGTGTCGGGCTTCCGGGTGTCGGGCTTCCGGGTGTCGGGGTGTCGGGTTTTTGGGTTTCCGGGTGTCGGGTTTCCGGGTTTCCGGGTTTCGGGGTGTCGGGTTTCCGGGCGTCGGGGTTTCCGGGTTTGGGGGTTTCCGGGTTTCCGGGTGTCGGGTATCGGGTGTCGGGTTTCCGGGTGTCGGGTTTCCGGGTGTCGGGGTTTCCGGGGCTCCGGGCTTCCGGATTTCCGGATTTCCGGGTGTCGGGGCTCCGGGTTTCCGGGTGTCGGGGCTCCGGGCTTCCGGGCTTCCGGGCTTCCGGGCTTCCGGGCTTCCGGGCTTCCGGGTGTCGGGCTTCCGGGTGTCGGGGTTTCCGTCAGACGGAGGGGTGCGATTGGCGAGGAGTGCTCGCATTTGAGGCGTCTAGGGTGACTCAAGGGCCCTGAGTGCGAGCGAAACTCGCCGATTTGGCTTCTCTGTCGTGCGCCCCGGGTCTCTGGACTGTGGGTGGGCTCTACGGCTCCGGGGAAGAGAGCTCTCCTCGACTTGATTCAGCGTGGGCCCCGGGGAGGGGCGGGGCAAGGGGGCGCCAACAACCCCCCCCCGCCCGCCGGGGCGCCCCCGGGAGACCCCCCCCCCCGCGGGG
>JBCCLB010000093.1:0-24314 GCA_039027095.1 Myxococcota bacterium | reverse complement strand
TCCGGGTTTCCGGGTTTCCGGGTTTCCGGGTTTCCGGGTTTCCGGGTTTCCGGGTTTCCGGGTTTCCGGGTTTCCGGGTTTCCGGGTTTCCGGGTTTCCGGGTTTCCGGGGCGGGGGACCCCCTTTGGTGCCGCCCGTGGCCGGCAAGGCTTGCCTCCGGCATACTCACGAGATGGGCGAACGGCCGCCACTGTGACCTACGACACGTACCTCCGGACCGACGACCCGGATGCCGTAGGCAACCCTGCGCTCATCGTCGAGGTGTTGTCCGAGACCACCGAGCGATACGACCGGGGCGACAAGTGGGCGCTGTACCGAAGGCTCCCCTCGTTGCGGGCGTACGCGCTGGTGAGCCAAGCGCTCCCTCGTTTGGAGGTGTACCGACGGACGGCGGACGTATGGACCTTCGACGAGGCCGGTGAGGGAGAGCGATTGCGCATCCCCGAGCTCGAGCTGGAGCTCGACGTCGCTGAGCTCTATCGAGGTCGCGTCGCGACGTGACCCGACATCTCGACCCATTCCGTCACCGGTGTCGCGGCGCGGTCAACGGAGAAGCCAGGCGAGGGTCAGCGCCAGACTGGCGAGGATCAGCGCGAGCCACCACACGCGCGGAATGACACGGCTTGACGCCGCGGTGGGGGGGGCGGGCTGCGGACGTGGCCTGGGAACGGGCGGCTCGGCGTAAAGCGCTTCGGGGTACGGAAGCGCCGGGCCGCCGCGGGCCACGGCGCGCTTGAAGCCTCGAGCCCACTGGTGGGCCGTGGCGGGACGTTGCTCGGGCGTGGCCGCCATGCCTCGATCGAGCCATCGACCCACGGATTCCGGGAGTTTTGGCGCCGCGGGACCCGCCGGGTCCGCCCCGGTGAGCGCAAAGTGGAGTACCGCCGATGCCGACCAGAGGTCACTGCGCCCATCGACGCGCTTCGGATCGGTTCGCTGCTCGGGACTCATGTAGGCCGGGGTTCCCGCGGGCCGCAGCGAGGCAGCCTCGTCGTCGAGGCGAGGGGTGGGTCGCGTGAGCCCGAAGTCGATGAGTTTGACCAAGAGCTCTGGGCCTTTCTCCTCCACGATGATGTTGCTTGGCTTCACGTCGCGGTGGATGAGTCCGTGGGTGTGGGCATGCCCCAGCGCGGCGCCGAGCTGTTCCGCCAACGGGATCGCATCGAACGGGGTCATCGGACCCCGTCTTCGGACCCGTTCGGCAAGCGTTTCTCCCCCCAGACGTTCCATGACGACGAATGGCGTCTCTCCGTCGTGAACGCCGAAATTGTGCACCTCAACGATGTGGGGATGACGGACACGCTCCAAGATCGCCGCTTCGTTCAGGGCTTCGTCGGGCGACCCTACGAGGCCTCGTCGATGCAAGAGCTTCAGGGCGACCGCCCGTCCCGTGCGGATGTCCCGACCCTCCCAGACTTCGCCCATCCCCCCGCGGCCCAGAGGTCGCTCGAGCACCACGTCGCCCAGGCGCTGGCCCGCCCGGAGCGTGGCCGTCGGTGCGCGGGCGGCGGCGACGTCCTCGAGCAGGGCCGCGAAGGCCTCGTCCTGCGTGATGGGCGTCACCGGCACATCGGTATTCTAGGCTAGCGCACACCGATCGCGCCGGTGAGGGCAGGAATCGAAAGCCGCGACGTACGTCATGGCTCAGGCTCAGAAGGCGAATCGAGGAGGCCCTCGCGCTTCGCGAGTTCCCGGAGCCGCTCCTTGGTGAGCTGAAAACGCTTTCGAAGCCGAGCGGCCTCGCGTTTTACGTCGTCGTCGGCGAGTTCTCTCCCGGCGACGACCGTGGCGAGCTCGGGCCACGTCAGGTGCTTGTCGATGCGGAGCACGAGAAGCTCTCGCTCCTCGGGGGACAGTCGTTCGCGCAGCGCTCGGACCCGCGATTTCATCGTTGTCCGCATGAACCCTGGCGTTCGCGAAGCGGCCGAAGCGGCCACGTCGTGCGCCGGTCCCCACGATCGCTCGCGCCCCCGCGTTCGCGCCCGCCGGGTCCATGCCCGGTGGCCGGCATTGCGGGCCAGGGCGTACGCCCACGCACGTACCGGACATCGCCATTCGAAGCGCTCCAGGCCGCGCCACAGGTCGAGGGAGAAGTCGCTGTATGCCTCGCGCGCGAGCGCCTCGTCGCCAAGTCGCACGGTAAGGTAGCCGAGCAGGTCGGCCCCGTAGGCGCGGAGCGTTCGGTCGGCCGCCCGTCGAAAGTCCCCCGCGCGGCAGGCGGCTCGGATTTCAGCCTCGTCGGCCCCCTGGGAGTCGTCCACCGGTTCTCGTGCCTAGCCGTTGCCCGGAAGACCGCCGCCGGCTCTGCTTGTTCACGGCCCTGCTTGTTCAGTAGTGTCGTAAGCCGAGGCTGAACATGAAGCCCCAGAACATGCAGATGACCACGGCCGCAAGTGCGACCTTCATCAGGTAGCGGCGAAACTGTGGCGACTCGTGTCGACCGTGCGGCCGTTTCGGGTCGATGCCGAGGTGGCGCCCGAGACGTTCGAGGTCGCTGGTGTACCCCGCCGTCAGAAGGTCGAAGACGGCGCTTGCGTCACCGATGCGACGCGCCCCTCGGTACCGCTCCCGCTCGGCGGCGCTGAGTTCGGGTCGTAGGTTTTCGGGACCGGCGGCCGACGGGGACGTGGATGACGTTCCGTCACCGTCGGACGGCGCGGCGTCGTCGGCTGCCGGAAGCTCGGGCCGACCGGCGAAAAAGAGATGTTCTTCCCATGGTCGCGGCGTGCCTTCCCCGGGCTGCCAGCCGCCCTCGTCACGTCGATGCCGAAGGGTCCGGACGTGGCGCCCCGCCTCGAAGGCGACGAGGTCCTGGATCCCGGCTTCGGGGTCCACGTGAAAGGCGACGACCTCGGATTCGAGGGAACGTGAGAGAGATTCGGCGAATTCGGGGACGCGACCTCCCCGTTCCTCCGAGGCAGCGACGCGCACGTAGAGCCACCCGGGGGCGAGCTCACGTGCCACGACATCGATGTAGTGCGCGTCGAGGGTTTCGACGAGCTTTTCGCCTCCGTTCCACTTCACGAAGGCGCCGGCCCAGGCATGCATGAATCAGCGGTAGCGCACCGATTCGACCCACTCAAGACCCTCAAGTGTTGACGAACGGTCGTCTAACCATGCGTAACTCGTGGGTTTCTTCGGGCACCCAGTTAGGGCCACGGCGGCGCCGCCGAGCTATTCGCGAACGGGGATGATCTGCACCCGACGCGTCGTTCCCTTCCCCTCACTCTTCGTGACCACGCCCTCGAACTTGGCGAGTGCGAGATGCACGACGCGTCGGTCTTGCGCGCTCATCGGCTCGAACGTGATGATCTTGCCCTCGTCGAGGGCCTGCTTGCCGAGCTTTTGGGCCATCGTCGACAGGGCGCTCTCACGTCGTGCCCGGTAGCCGTCGGCGTCGATGATCACGTGCCGTCGGGGGAGCTGCGGTCGATTGATGACGCGGTTGGCGAGGAACTGGAGGGCGGCGAGGGTCTGGCCCTTTTTCCCGATGAGCCGCTCTGCATCACCACCGGTAATTTCGATGCGGATGTCGCTCTCGGGATCCTCCGGCGCGTTCTCCATTAGATCGACCGTACAGTCCATCGTCATCTTGGAGAGGACCTCGACGATGAAGTCGAGGGCCTTGTCGGCCCGACCGTCTTCCTCGAAGTCTTCGATGGTCGGATCCTCGGCGCCGTCGTCGTCGGGGGCCGGGGCTTCCTGACGGCGGGGGGCTTCAGCGGGTTCAGGGGCGGCCAACGTCGTCTCGTCGTCGCCTCGGCTCTTCTCTTCGCTCGACGCCGAATCGGTCTCGATGGCGTCATCCATGTGGTTGGACATGGGCATCTTCCTTTCGAAGTGCGTGAATCAAACGCGGTTCACCGCGGGCTTGTTCGTCCCTTTGGACCTTCGGTCCTCGGCATCATCGGGGCCGCTGCTGCTCCCCGAGTCATCATCCGCTTCGCGCGAGCGGTAGAACTTCTCGACGAACAACTGCTGGCCGATCCCCAGCCACGTGTTCGTGAGGAAGTAGATTCCGAGGCCCGCGGGGAGGAAGAGCATGAAGACCGTGAACATCGCCGGCATGGCGTACTTCATGATCTTTTGCTGCATCGGGTCGCCCTGCATGGGCATCAGGTGTTGCTGCAGAAAGCTCGAGGCGCCGAGGACGGCGGGGATGATGAAGTACTTACCCGGAGCTGAAAGGTCGGGAATGAAGGGCCCGAAGGGCGTGTGATACAGCTCGACCGCGGTCTGGAGCGACGTGTAGAGCGCGAACCAAACCGGCATCTGAAGCAGCAACGGGAGACAACCCAACATCGGGTTGGTCACGTTGTTCTTCTTCATCAACTCTTGCATCGCGACGGCTTTTTGGGCCGGGTCGTCCTTGTACTTCTTGTTGAGCTCGTCGATGGCCGGCTTCAGCTTGCGCATGCCGAGTGAGCTCTTGATCTGAGCGATGCTGAGGGGAAAAAGCAGGAGCTTCACCGTGATGGTGAGCAAGCAGATCGCCCATCCCCAGCTCTTGGTGAATCCGTAGAGCAAGTAGAGGTACGAGACGAGGAGCTTGCCGATGAAGGAGAAGACCCCGAGGTCGAGCAGATTGACCGCGTCGTAGTCGACATCTTCGCCCCCCACGGACGCCAACGCCTGGCGTTCTTTGGGCCCGACGTAGGCGAGTACTTCGTAGGTTGCGCTCCCCCCGTTGGGCGCGAGCTCCTGCAGTCCGTAGTTCAGCCGGGCGTGGTAGATGTTGCCCACGTGGCGGTTGTCGACCCACACGTGCTCGATGAGCGCCTCACCGGCGGGAGACGCCGTCGCCGACACCGGGAACAGCGCTTTCGTGAAGTAAGAGCTCGAGACGGCGACCCAACGGGCCGCTCCCGGCACCCGCCGCCACTGCTCGCTCGTAAAGCCCTCTCCGTCCTCGAAGTCCCCGGGGTCGAAGTCGCCCGGCTCGAA
Source organism: Myxococcota bacterium (assembly GCA_039027095.1). Lineage (GTDB taxonomy): Bacteria > Myxococcota_A > Polyangia > Polyangiales > Polyangiaceae > JAPYTK01. The sequence continues at coordinate 19,370 of JBCCLB010000093.1, read as the reverse complement.
GCGTTCGGTCTCGCTCGTCGTCTCGACTTCGGTGCGGGTGAGGAGCTCGGCCACCCGCCCCATCGATCCCTCGATGTCCTCCAGGGTCCGGTAGTCCGTCTGGTTGACCGTGAGGCGGTGTTTTTTCGCCCCGTCGGCCTGATTGGTCACGGTCAGCGTCAGCGCGAGTTCAAAGGGCCGCGATGTGCTGCGCACCGTCTTGTCGACGACGACGTCGTCCGTTCGGTAACGGAAGACGCAGCTGGTGCCGTCCGAGGAGACGAGTTCATAGTCGACGTCGTCGTAGTCGACCTGGTCGGCTTCGGGGCCGGGCCGGCGCAAGCTCGTGCGCAGGGGCATCACTGCCTCCAGGCTGGTGGTCACCAGGTCGATGGCGGGGGACGCGCCATCCTCCGCGTTGGAGCGGTACTTGTCGTCCGTCATCCACGCGTGGCGGAGCGAGGCGCCCCTCGTGCTCAGCTCGGCCCGGAACCGTACCCCGTCGAGCGTGCATGTCTGCTCCTCCGATCGCTCGGTCGGAACCGCCGAGGAGAGGTTCGTCTCCGATATCCCCTGGGTCTTGGGGCCTCCGTCTCCGCCCAGGTCCCAACCCAAAGCAGGCGCGCCAAACTGGAGAAACAGAAAGATCGCGCCGCCGATGAGCAGCCACCGAAGTAAACCCGCGCGTTCCATGGTGTCTGTGGGTATCGGGTTTCAGGTCCGAGCCCCCCGACGAGAAACGAAGTCGGGAGGGCGAATCGTGACGGGGCGAAGAGGCGAAGGGCGGCGGGCGTCGAAAGAGGGCCCAGGAAATCTAAAGAGGGCCCAGGAAATCTCAAGAGGGTCCAGTAAAGGGTGCCCCGGGTCAGCGGCGAAGCTCGTGGGGGTCGGGGGTCGCTCCCTCGCGCGGGCCCGTGAGTATGGGAGGTACGGGTTCTGTTCCCGGCGGGGGCGGCGGTGGGTCGTACCCACCCTCGTGAAGCGGGTGACACTTACTCAGTCGTTTCAACGAAAGCAAGAGCCCGCGCACCACCCCGTGGTTCTCGATGCACACCCGCGCGTAGGCCGAGCAGCTCGGCTCGAAGCGACACACCGGACCGAACAGCGCCACCAGCACCCGCGACAGCGTGAGCTGGTACACCCGGATCAGTTTGCTCAGCATCCACCTCATGTTTTTACGATGGTAGGCAGACTAGCCGCGTCGGTCCGGGGTGCCACCCTGCTCTAGGGAACCTGACCTACCAGGTCCGCCTCTCGCGGAAGCACCGTCGGTGCCTCGGTTCCGGGCCGGCGCCCGCGCCTTCTCGCGGGAGGTACCGCGGCGGGAGGCCCGCGCGCATGCGCCCCGGAGGCCCGCCTCGAGCTGTCGGCAGAGCTCTGTCCACGTCTCGTCCGCGGCCCCGGCACGAAGGATGACGATCACGTCGACACCGGGGTCGCGGGGGCGGCGCCGAAACCATTCCCTGACCCTACGTTTGCCCCGGTTCCTCGTGACGGCGTCGCCGACTCTCCGGGACGCCACCACCCCGAGGCGACCGCCCGGGCCCATGCTCGCTGGTGACGCGCCGACGACGACCACCAGGTGGCGGGTACGAAAGCTCGTCCCGTGACGCTGGAGGTCGAGGAAGTCGCGCCGCCGAAGGATTCGACGCGCCTTGGGGAAGGTCTCGTCGCCAGCCGAAGGAAGGCCAGCCGAAGTAGGGTCGGCCGAAGGAAGGTCTCGGACTACTTCTTCCAAGTGCCCACGGAGAGGCGTTTTCGGCCCTTCCGACGACGGTTCGCGATGATCTTGCGACCGCCCTTCGTGCTCATGCGGGCGCGGAACCCGTGGGTGCGAAGGCGGCTGACGTTGTGCGGCTGATAAGTGCGTTTCATGGCGGTCGCTCCGCGAGGGGTCGCGTAAGGAACTACAGGGCAGGTGACCCGTCAACCGAGTCCTACCTTTTTTTGCCGCCCGCTCGCGGGCAGACGACGACGCGGCTACGACATCGAACATTGACGAGGTGTGTTCTGGAACCGATGAGCCCCCACTGGGGGCGCTGGTGGAGCCTGTGGGGCGCCGGGTTGTGCGCCGCCATGTCGGCGGGATGCGAAGGGACCGCATCGGACCCGCGTCCCCCGAGGTGGCACACGTGCACCTGCGATGCCCTATCCGACACCGACGGGGCGTTTTCGATTCACGTGGACGTGTGCGCCGCCGCGTCGGAAGCGCTCCAAGAGCGGGCACGAGGCTGCGCGCAAAGCGGCGCGCCGGCGACGGTGGAAGTCTGTCGCTGCGGTGGAGGCGCCAAACCGTGCGCACCTTCTGGTCGATGCCGGGTACGTGAGAGATGAGAGTGAGGTTGCAGTGACGGCAAAGAGGAGCGCGAGGAGCGCATACGTTTTAGGGCTCGCCGGATTGGTGGGCTTGACCGCCGGATGCGGCGATGAATTCGGACCGGGGGACTATCGCGTCTACCGCGTCGGTTTCGAGCTTTCTCAGCCCCAGGAGAACTGCTTTGCCTCGGGTGCCGTCCCCGTGAACGTTCAGGACGACACCAGCAGCCTCTACGCCTCCGGGACGTTCGTGGTGTTTGTGGGCGCCGACGAGAACTTTTATCTCGACGCCGGCACCAACATTCTCCCCGGCGGCCAAGGAGGCGACACCATCGAGTTTGCCGGCACCGACACGGACGTCAACGTGGAGGGGGATGAGATGGACCCCACCCGCACCGAGGTGACCACCGACCTTCGGGTCACCTTCACGATCGACGGGAAGGTGGGCCAGGGCACGGTGACCGATACGCGCTCGTCGTCGTGCGATGGGCCGGACTGTGAAGACGAGCCACCCACCGGTGCGTGCACCAACATCACCAACTTCATCGCCGGCGAAGTCGAGGACGTGGCCATCCAGCATGAAATTTGAGGACGTTTCTTTCACTGGCCTGTCATCCGCGCGGCCCTCCTGCGCCGACAAGCGCCGCTTCCGTCGCGTCGAGGCTGGCTTCGCCCTCGCCATCCTCCTCGCGACCTCGACGGGGTGTCCGTCTGTAGGCCCGGGCGATTACCGCGTCTTCCGGGTCGGGATCAGTTCGGTCGAGGTCGCCCCGGAGTGTTTCTTTCCGGAGGAGGAGCCCCCGGCCGACCTCGCCGAGGACACCAACACCTTTTTCACTCCGGAGACGATGGTCATCTACTTCGGCGTGGGAGACCGCATTCTCCTCGACGCTCAGGACTTGACCTATGAGGGCGGGCCCGGAGGCGACGGGTTCGTGTTCACGGCGTTCGGGGTGGATGTCTCTTACCTCGGCGCCAACAACGACGAAGCTCAGGTCACCATCACCACCGAGTCGACGGTCAACATCACGCTCGACGGGGCGGCGGTCGCCGGAGACTTCGTATCGACGGACGTCTATCGCTGCGAGTTTCTCACCGCGACGCCCTCCGATGGCTTGTGCGAGGACACCCCGGATTGCGTACGGCGGGCGACCTTTTCGGGGGTCGAGGTCGACGATGTCGCCGTCGTCTCCAGCGTCGACGACCCGAATCCCTTCTGACGCCGATCCGCTCGGTGCGAGACGAGTGACCACCGCTGCCGTTTTGGTTTGGGGGTGCTCTGGCTTTCGCGCGCGAGTCGATTTACCAAGCCGACGTCGCATCCTCGGGTGCGGCCCATCGACATCAAGAGTTCACCCCGATTCAACGATGGTTTGGGTCCGGGGTGGAGCGAGGCCCCGTGGCGAAAAAGTCTCGAAAGCAGCGCAAGCAGGCGACGCAACGACAACGTCGGCGTCGCGAACACCAAGCTCACCGCCGCCAGGAAGAGGCGCGGTCTGGGCCGGATGCTCATGGTTCTTCTTCACCGCCGGCCCCGACGGGCGTGGAGGCGGCGGACGAGGGGTCGAGCCCCGTCTCTGTTTCCTCTGACGCCCCTACCTCCGGCCGGGACTCCGCCGTTTCGGGTCGGCGGCGGCGCCGCGGACGTCGTGCGGCTACGGCGACGGCGTCGACATCATCCCGTCGGGCCCCCCGTCGGGACGAGCGCGAGGAAGAAGATGATGGCTCGGCGCTCGCCCGGGTCGAGGCGGAGAAGAAGCGAAAGAGCGACCGCACCCTTTGGATCTTTGGCGGTATCGCCGCCGCCGCGATCGGCTTTCTCGCCCTCTACAGCAACCGAGATGAGACGGAGGGGGTGACGAGGACGTTGCCGTCGAGTCGTCCCGATACCCGCGCCACGGCGGCTTCTTCGGCCCCCCCGGAAGCGCCGGTGGTGGCGCCCCCGCCTGTGTCCGCCTCGGTGGTACGTCCCGACGCGACCACGGTGCCTTCGGCGGAAGCGTCGCCGCCCGCGGGTTCAGCCACGGTCGCCGCGCCCGTGCCACCGGTCCCGGCGCCGCCGCCCGTCCCACCACCACCTCCACCTCCACCTCCACCGCCGCCGGTGGCGCTGCCGCCGCCCGTCATCCTCCCCCCACCCGCGCCGGCCCCGCCTCCGCCGGCCCCGCCTCCGCCTGCTCCCCGCCCGCCGCCGCCGCCGGTGGCGCCGCCTCCGCCGCCTCCGCCGCCTTCTCCCGCCCCTCCACCGCCAACTCCGGGCAACGACATCTACGACTGATGGACATCATCACGGAGCCCTCGGCGCTCAGGGCGGCGTGCGGGGCGGTGCGGAATCTGCGTCAGCGTGTAGGCCTCGTTCCTACGATGGGGGCGCTCCACGAGGGACATCTGGCCCTCATCGAGGCCGCGCGCGCGCGCGCCGACCAGGTCGTGGTTTCGATCTTCGTCAATCCGACTCAGTTCGGTGATGGCGAAGACCTCGACCGCTACCCGAGACCGTTGCAGGCTGACCTTGCTGCGTGCGAAGCGGCCGGTGTGCGCTACGTTTTCGCGCCGTCCGCCAATGCGATGTACCCCCGCGGAGACGAGACGCGCGTTCGGGCTCCGGCCACCGCGGCCCACCTCTGTGGCCACGCACGCCCCGACCACTTTCAGGGGGTCGCCACGGTCGTGACGAAGCTGTTCGCGATCGTGGGCGATTGTGTCGCGGTGTTTGGTCGGAAGGACTACCAACAGCTGCGGGTCATCGCCCGGGTGGTGGAAGACCTTTTCCTCCCCGTCGAGGTTGTTGGCATCCCGACCGTGCGCGAGCCCGACGGACTCGCGCTTTCGTCGCGCAACCGCTACCTCGGCGACGGTGACCGGGTCCGGGCGCTGGCCCTCCGCGACGGGCTCAACGCGGCTTGGGATGCCTTTCGTGACGGGGAACGCGGGGTAGGGCGTGTCGCTGAGGTCGCCCGGGGACCGCTATCGGTCGTCGACCGGGTCGATTACCTGACGGTCGCCGACGCAGAGACCCTGCAGCCATTGGCGACGACGGAGGAGATAGGGTCGCGGGCGCTGCTCGCCGTCGCGGCGTGGGTGGGTCGTGCGCGCCTCATCGATAACGTCGTGCTGGGAGAAGACGATCGACCCCATCGCGGAGCGAACCCCTGATGCCATTCATCGTCTTCGAAGGGATCGACGGCGCGGGGACGACCACTCAGGTCGCGCGCCTCGCCGCTGAGTTGCGGCGTGAGGGGCGGACGGTGCACACGACGCGAGAACCGAGCGACGGCCCGGTGGGGGTACTTTTGCGTCGCGCGCTGTCGGGGGATGTGGACCTCGGCGGCGCGGCGGCGATGGCGTTGCTGTTCGCCGCCGATCGACTCGAGCACGTTGCCCACGAGATCGACCCGCGGGCTCGCGACGGGGCGGTCGTGATCTGTGATCGCTACGACCTCTCCAGCATTGCCTACCAGACGGCCACGGCTTCGGAGGCAGAGCGTCCTGACTTCGAAGCATGGGTTCGTGATCTCAACCGCTATGCTCGTCGACCGGATGCGACCGTCATTCTTCATGTCGACCCCGCGGTCGCGGCGCAGCGACGAATGCGTCGTTTGGGCGCGCCCGAACTCTACGAACGCGCCGCCCTTCAGCGTGAACTCGCCATTCTGTACCGTGAGGCGGAGCGCCTGCGCCCCGAAGACCGCTACCTCCACATCGAAGGCGACGCCGACGAAGAAACGGTGGCCCTCCGGGTAAGAAAGGCACTTGCTCCCTTCTTCCATCGGGGCGCCGTCGGAGGAGACGAACGATGACCCACGAGGCGGATTGGGTGGCGCACCTCGAGAAGGCGCTCAAAGCAACGGCCCGCGAATTCGTGGCTTCGGTACCCGACGAGGCGATATACGCCTTCGCGCTCTACACGAGCGGCGAAAGTGACTTCGGTTACGCCCTCGCGAGTGCGAATACCGAGGAAGGCCTCGCGCGAACGGCAGCGCGCTACCTCGAAAGGGGGGCGGGAGATCCGGAAGCTCTCGCCCGCGATCTTCGGTGGAACCCTGGAGACTGGGCCTTCCACGAGCTGCCCGGGCCGGTCGAGAACGTCACCCTCCCCGGGGAGATCTCTTCTCGGGACGAGGTCGTGTACGCGGGCTTCGTGGCCGCGATGAAGGCATTGAAGCGGAGTCGCATTCTTCCCCCCGAGACCATGTACGCGGTGGTCTGCGGCGACATGAGCCTCGGGTTCCTGCGCCGGGGGCTCGAGGCGCTGAACAGCAAGGCCCGCCTCCGTTCATGGTTGCGGCAATATACGCCCGACCGATGGCTCGCCGAAATTCGAGCTCTGGACGCCGAGGCCCGGGTGACCGAACTCGTGGCCACGCTCGAAGACCTCTACCTGGAACGAGATACACCGAGAGCAAAGCGAGCCCGATCGTTCAACGTGAGCCGGTTCGTCGTCGGCGATGAAGTCGAAGCCCAGGGTCCCGCGGCGGTCGATCCCCTCATCGACCTCGTTGCGCGGCATGGGATGGGCGACCCCTTCAACCCCCGCGGGAGTGCAGCCTTCGAGCGTCATGGTGCCTTCTCCCCGGCGACGCGGCTTTCCACGGCGTCAGCGCGCAGCCTATCGAAATGCGGTCCGCTGACCGAGCGTCAAATCTCCGAGGTTCGGCGCCTGATCCAGCGGCGCTTCGAGATCGACCGCACGATGCCGACGGCGGGCACGCTCGCAGCGAATCTCGCGCGGAGCCTGCATGCCCTCCGGCCGGAGCGATTTCCTCCGTCGAAGATGTCCCCCGCGACCAATCACCTGCTCGACCCGGAGCGATACTTCCCGGACGATGCGCCGTGACGGACGCCGTGATGAAGGCAGGCCGCCCCGGCGGGCCGTCATGAATTTACCCCAGCGACTCGCCGCCTGCGCTCGGGCCTATCGCTGTGGCCGTCGGATGGCGGCGGCCGAGCAGCTCGTGATGGTGCTCGACGCGTTGCGCGCCGTGGTGGTCCTCGAGCAGGAGCCGCGCCGGCGGGCCTCCTTCTCGGGCGTCATGGCGACCCTCACCGCCGCCCAGGCTCGCGGTGACGTCCTGACGATCGCCGATGCGCTCGAGTACGAGCTTGCGCCGCTTCTCGGGGCCGAGGTCCCCGAGCCGCCGTCGGACGACGAGGATGGGAGCGAGACGGCAGCGCGCTCGGCGCCCAAAACCTGACACTGCGGTCCTGGTCGGGGTGCGGTTGTCGTGGTCCTCGATGGCCTCACGGGTTTCCCGCCGGGAAAACGGGTGTGGACCAGGCCTTGCAGTTCGTTGGGCCATGAATGCGAGCGCAAGAGCTTTGGGAGGAGGGGGGTGGGCCTCGGTCCTCGGATTGGTCGCGGGCTGCGCCCAAGGGGCGTCGCCGGGGGCCCTGGAGCAAGTGGACGTCGCGGTCGTCGGGCAAAATGCGCCCTTGGGTGTCGACGCGCCGTTTGCGGTAGGCGCGAACGTGACCCTCGACTTCGCGCTCGTCACGCCGGGCGTGGCGGCAGAATCGCTGCGCCTGGAAGCGGCGCGCCCGGAGGTGATGACGTTGGAGGGGGCTACCGTGACCGCACGGAGCGAGGGGATGACGGCCCTCTTGGTACGGGCCGACGAACGCGTCGTCGACTTTCTCCACCTGACCGCCGTGGCCGCCGACCGACTCGGACTCGACCGCCCGGAGCGCGGTCCGGTGGCCGGGCGTATTCAGCTCCTCGTGGGCGACGAGGTGAGGCTGTCCCCGGTTCTCTACCGCGGAGAGGAGCGGCTGCTCGGGGAGCGCCCCGTGACGATGGAAGCGGATGGTGAGGTCGTCACCGTGCTCGATGAGGGCCTGGGCGCGCAGCGCCGCGTCGTGGCCCGAACCCCGGGGCGGACGACGCTCACCGCGACCATGGCGGAGCGGACGACGACCCTGGAGCTGGAGGTGTTGCCATGAGGGGTCGAAGCGCCCTGTGCATGGTCCTGACGCTATTGACGGCCGCTTGCGACACGCAACTGACCGCATTGAATCCGCCTCCCGGCGGGTTTCGCGGCGAGCTCGACGAGAACGAAAACCGCGTCACGATGTCCCCCGGGGTGGCGCTTGCCTTCCGGTGCACGATCAATGGCTCTCCCTGTGGCGACATCTCCGTCGAGGTGGACGACCCCCGATTGGTCACGGCCGAGCGGGGTTTCCTCGACGAACTCTCGTACGACCCCGACGTCGCCACCGAGACGCCCTCGACCTCCATCGTGATCGTGGCGCGCCGGGCGGGGGTCACTACGTTGAGGCTGTCGGGCGCCGTCGATGCGACCTACGAGGTCGAAGTGGTGCTCGACTGACCCGCGTTCACGGCCTCGAGCAATGTCGCGAGTCGATGCTGCATCGTATGCGCGCCTTCGACGTGGCGGCGGGCCGCTTCTCCGATCTGGCGCGCCAGCGTCGGATCACAGCGGAGGCGTACGACGTGGCCGCGCATCGACGCATTGTCGCGATACGTGAGCAGGTGCGCGTCCGAGAATAGGGCACGGAGGGCCGGACTCTCCTCTGCGAGGACGGCGCCACCGCAGCGCATCGCGTCGAATACCCGCATCGTGATGATGTCGCGCTGATAGATCCGGGGCACGTCCAGGTTGGCCAGGCTCGCCGTGTAGATCGTCGACAGCTCCTTACCGTGGTGTGCGCGACCTCGGTAGCGATGACCCATCGTTTCCCATCCGTCGTCACCGTAGACCGTGACGCCGAGGTCGCTCAGCGCGCCGACCCGGTGACGGCGTAGTCGATGCGAGAGCGCCCCGTTGGCTCGATCCGACAACTCGATGGGGTCGATGTCCGGCATCGCGTCGCGCCACCAGAGGGGTAGGTCCGTGGGGCCGATGCCCTCGAAGGCGAGGTCGCACCCTCGTTCGGCGAAGATGCCGTCGAGCCAGGTTTCGACCCGCGGCGCGATGTCATCCGGGGTTGGCCCGCCGGTGAGCCTCCGTCGCAGGTCGCGCGCTTCGGTCGCTAAGGAGCTGCCCACGAAACTGACCGGGCATCGGTAACGGGTGGTGTCGGCGTCTGACGGCTGCCTTAGGGGCGAGGCCGCCAGAGGGAGGAGGGATGCGCGAGGCCAACCCGCGGCCCGAAGTGCGGTCACCAGGGCGGAGCGGTGCGCAAACACGATCGCCCGGGAAGCGTCCGTACCCTGGATCATTCGGATCCGGCTCGGAGGGAGGGGGTCGATGGTCCAGGACAGGTACGCGAGCCCACGCCGACCGCAAAGGTAGGCCAGCTCCGGGCTCAGGTTGATGGTGAAGAGAAACTGCGGCTGCACCGCGTCGACGAGGGCGTCGAAGCGCGCGACATCGAGGTCGCGCGGGGCGACCCGTCGCACCGCCCAGCCCTCCGCCTCGAGCAGCGAGGCGATGTCGTCCACGAACAATTTGCCCTGGACCATCAGGACGGAACCGCGGGCTGCGTTGACGCGCGCGCGGAAGCGCGCCTCGCGGGCATGGTCGGCGTAGAGGTCGGCCACCGCGGGATGATCGAAGCGCTGTACCGGGCGCAATACGACGACCGAGGGCGAAGGTGCGTCGAGGTGTAGCCGCTTGGATTCGAGCGCTGCCGACCAGTCGAAGAGCGACAGCGCGGTCGCGAGCACGCCGAGGTCTGGCTCGGTCACGACCAGAGTGCGCGCCCCGCGCGCGAGAAGGGCGTCCGCGAGGTAGCCGAGCCCCAGCCCCACGAGCCAGATCGGCTGGCCCGTGTCGAGTGCCTCGCCTTGTTGGGCGGCTTCTCGGATCGGGTCGTAGGCCGAGTGAAGGCGGCGCGGGCCGTGTCCCGCGACCTCGAGGGTCGCGCTCGGGAAGCCGTATGCGCCCTCGACGACGGAGAGGGCAGGCGCGGAGGCGAGGTGGGTGGGCAGCGGCGATCCCGCCGCCCGGAGCGCATCGAGATTCCGCGCGAGTCGACGGGCGTCCGGACGACGAGGTCCATGTCGGGACTCCTCGGTCACACCACGAGGCTACCGGGCCGCGGCCACGGGCGAAAACGGGCTCGACCGTCCGGCGGGCAGTCGCTACGGGAGAGCGCATGAGCGGGATGCAGGAGCGGTACGCAGCCGTGCGGGCGCGGGTCGATGCGGCGGCCGAAAAGGTGGGACGCGACCCCGCTGAAGTGACGCTGGTGGCCGTGTCGAAGCGCAAGCCCGCGACCGATGTCGTCGATGCCTACGGCGCCGGCGCAAGGGCCTTTGGGGAAAACTACGTTCAGGAGCTGGTCGACAAGGCGGGCGACGTGGGGTCCCAACCCGACCTCTCGTGGCACTTCGTAGGTCATCTTCAACGCAACAAGGCCAACGCGTTGCTCGCGGTGCCGGGCCTTCAACTCATCCACGGGATCGACAGCGCAAAGCTCCTGCGCGCGCTGGACACCCGAGCGGAACATCCCGTGGGGGTGTTGATCCACGTCAACGTGGCGGGAGAGGCGACGAAAAGCGGTTGTGCTCCGGAGGACCTCGAGGCGCTCGTCGCGGAAGCTCGGGCATGCACGAAGCTGAAACTTCGGGGTCTGATGACCATGCCCCCGCCCACCGAGGACCCCAACGAAGCGCGTGGGCATTTCCGCGCCCTCCGTGACCTTCGGGATCGGTTCGACGCCGGCTCCGAGCTTTCGATGGGAATGTCCGGTGATTTCGAGGTTGCGGTCGAAGAAGGTGCAACCCTGGTTCGCGTGGGCACCGCCATCTTTGGCGCGAGGACCTGAACCTGCTGCAACGGAGATCATGGGGTCGTGCCACCTTGTGCCGCGTTTTTCGCTCTTTCGACCGTTGCGCCACCGGGTGTCGGAACCTTCGGCCGGCACGTCTCGTGCTAGAAGGTGCCAGCATGAAGCGTTGCCACGTCGTCGCCATCGCTGCGCTCGCGTTCGGTCTGTCGGGCACTGGTTGCGGGTTCAACCCGCAGCCCGAGCCTCCCGCTTTCGACAATGAGGCGTCATCGGGTGGTACCGGCGGGTCGGACAGAGGCGGCAGCCCGGCGGGTCCCTCGGCCACGACAGGAACGGGAGCCACCGGCGTCGGCGCCGGTGGGGGAGCCATCGGTGCCGGCGGCAGCGGCGGCGTGGGTGAGGGTGGCGCCGGCGGCAGCGGCGGCATGGGCGTAGGTGGCGCCGGCGGGATGGGCTCCGGCGGCGGCGCCGGCGGGATGGGCGCTGGCGGGATGGGCGCCGGCGGAACCGGCGGGGCCGGCGGAAGCTAGTCCTCCAGGCGCTCCGTCCGCGGGATGAGTACCGTGACGAGGCGGTCTCGATACGCGATGATCGCCGCCCCAAGGCCGTCCTCGCGAGCGGCGACGCGGGTCACGCCGCGGCCCGTCTCGAGCCGCTGCATGATTTGAGGCGGATCGCCGCCCAATATGACGGCTCCCGTTCCGCGCGGTGGCCAGGCGTCGCCTCCGAAAATGACGAACAGTCGCTTACGATCGGCGGACAGCGCGCCGTCCCGGGGCGTATCGGGCAACATCAGCGTCGTACGGCGCTTCATGGTCGCCGCATCGACGATCGTGGCCGTGTTCGAGTCAGCGTCCAGCGTCACGCCATAGCGGTCTTGTCGCATGAGATACGCGGCCATCGGGGCGCTGCCGACGCGAACGGAACGCGGGGGGGTCGTGCCCTGGAGATCGTAGAGCGAGACCCGGTTGGCGGCGCGGTCGGCCACGATCAAGTGCCTGCGGTCGAGCCCCACGTGACCGTTGGGTTCTCGGCCCACGGCTATCGACCGTCGTGTGGCCGCAAACGGGATTTCACTGGGATCGAAGAGGTCGATCCAGCTCCCCGTATGACGTCCTCCGCGCCGAAGCGAGCCCATGGCTCCGATGTAGACGCGTCCGTCGAGGTCGAACGTGTGGAGCTTCTCGGTCCGATGAGGGAGCTTGATGTTCGCCCGTCGCCGCTTCGTTTCGAGGTCCCACCAGGACAGGCGCTTGCCGCGGCTGGATGCGGTGAGCACGGTTTTGCCGTCGCCGAGGGGAACGATGTCGGCGGGCTTCGAACCGACCCACAACAGCGTCGGCTCTCGGTCCCAGTGCTCGGTATCCACGATCGGGATGTGTGAGGCCTCCCCTCGGTGGACGACGGCCACGTATCGGTCGTAGAGCAAGACCAACCGGTCTCCTTGGGCCGGCACCGTCAGCATGTGGCGGAGACGTCCGGTGGCGACGTCGTAGGCGCGAACCGTCGCGTCGTCTCCGCTCACGTACACCGAGGCCCCGTCTGCGCTGAAGATCACATCGAGCGGGCGCACGTCGATCTTGATGTCCGTCCGGTGCCAAGGCACCGGCGTGTCGACGTCGTCGTCGAGCAGCAAAGGACGTTCCACGTCGGTGATCTCGGGCGCGGGCGCTGCACCCTCTTGCGCCACTGGAGCCACGGCCTCGTCGGCGCCCGCGGGGAGCGGGGTGAGGGGGGGCGCGACCCCCACCGGCGACGGGCGCGAGACCACCAGGGCGAGGCCGAGGGAGAAGACGATGCCGCTCACGAGTCCGGCCAAGCGCCACCGCCGAATGCTTCTTTGCCCCGGGTCGAGCCATCGACGGCAGCCGCGACACTTGCGCGCGCCAGCGAGAATCATCGTGTCGCAATGGGGGCACGGCACGCGTGTTCCCAGGGCGGAAGAATCCCCGGGGCCCGTCATTGAACCACCCAGGCGGCTCGTGACCGCAGGCTCAGGACCACGGCCGTTCGCCCGTCGGGCGTGAAACGGAGCCGATGGGGCGTCCCGTCGAGTTCGAAGTGCTTCACGTGCCCGTCGTCGAGGTCGATCGTCGCGAGTCCGCCTGCGCTGTCGGCGTCGCGCGAGAGGGTCACCATCACCTGCTCTCCGTCCGGACTGACCCGCATGTCGCTGACTCTTTCGGGCAGCGCCACATGCTTGATGAGCTGCGGGGCGCGCGGGGCCATCTTGTCGAGCGGGGTGTCGAGCGGGGTGGTGAGCGGGGCCGCGCCTCGCGCGTTCGGTGGGGCCTTCGGGTGGAACGACGCGTCCGCGGCGGTCGGCGTGATGTCCTCAGCGTTGGGCGCGGAGGTGCCGTCGAGGGAGAAGATCTCGATGGCGCGGCCCTGGTTGCAGCGGACCACCGCCTTTCGTCCCCGCGGCACGATTTCGATCTGCTCGGGCTGTCGGCACGTCTTCCACCGTGCGCTCTGGCGTAGCGCGCCATTCGGTTGGCGCTCGAGTTTGACCACGGTGTCTTCTTCTCGAAGCAGCACGTAGCTGGTCTTCGCCTCGTCGGGGGCGATCGCCACGTCCGCGGGGTTGCCAACGAAACCGGTACGGATCCGGTCCTGCTTCGAGGGGAGCCGCTCGGGATCGAAGGCGTACATCGCTCCGTAACGGCGTGCCTCTCGAGATGCGCTCAACCCTGGGACGGGAATGTGCCCGTTGGTCGTGAGGGCCAATTCGCCCGAAGCGTCGAAGGCCAATGGGCCGACGTGGTCGTCGCCGAAGTGAAAGCGCGCCACCTCCGCGTGGTAATCGGTCGCGATGACCGCCACCGCCTTGCCCGACGGCATCGATGCGAGGACACGCTGACCCGAGGCGCCTCTCGCGAGGTGGCTCACCGCGTGTCCGAGTTCCAGCGTCTTTCGGACCTCGGCGCTCCCCGCGTCGATCACGTAGATGCGCCGGGGCGCCGTCGCGTACACCACATCGCCCACCCGGTGGAGTCGGCGTGTGTGCGGGGCATCGCTCACGAGGCTGATGGCAGCCCCATCGTCGGCGCTGAGGATGTGTACGCCGCGCAGGGAGGCGACGGCAAACCGATGGTTGTCGAGCGGCAGCACGTCGCTCGCCTCTGCGGGCAGCGAGAACGGGCCAGAGACGGCGAGCGAAGCGGGCTCGATGTGACCTACGTCGTTCGAAGGCGCCCATACACATTGGCCCACTTGGCACGCCTCACCCCGCCAACAGGGCGTTTTGCACCGCGGCTCGGCCGGCGCGGCAGGAGCCAAGTCCTCGCGCGGAGGTTCGTACCGGTTGGGGGCCACGTGACGGAGCACGACGCCCGAGGTCAGCAAGGCCGTCAGCGCCAGCCCGGTCAGCAGGGGCCGCCAATGCTGCCGGAGCACGGGCTGCCCGTCTGGGTCCCCGGGAAGAGATGGGGCCAGCGATGCGGGTCGCATCGTCGAGGACGCGGTCATGCGCTCGCCGCACTCGGGACAACGGTCGCTGTCGGCGGGGATCCGCTCGAGGCACACGTCGCAGACGCCCCCGGGCACCTCGCTGCTGGCGAGCGCGCGACCGTCGCTTAGCGCGACCACGTCGCGCACCGGGTGCCACACTTCGCTCCCGGCGAGGGCGACCCAAGCGTCGCCACCCCGGGCCTGGACTTCGTCGTCGGCCTCGTCGAGCATGCCGCCCAGCTCGGCGGTGCTCCACGGTCCGTCGACGTTTCCCTCGCGGTCACCTCGCCACCACCGTAGCTGCTCGTGGACCGAAGCCGAGCCGATCGGCAGCGCTTCCGCCCCCGTGGCCCCGCCCCGCTCTGGAATCAGGTCTCGTGAGGCGGGGGCTGCCGACGTGGGAGCCGCCAGCGGTGCTCGCACTTGGAGCCCAAGCGACGTCCACGCGCCCAGAGGTGCCCAGAATCCTTCACCTTCCTGCGCTGCGACGTGGGAGGCGGTGAGGTCTCCGTCCGCCACCAAGGCCCGGATCGCTTCCGCCTCGAACGGGCCACGGACGTCCTCTGTCGAGGGCGACCCGTCGTGGGATGCTCGGACCAAAAAACGCATCGGCGGGAGGGGGCAAGCGTCGGGACGACGCGAAGCCGCAAGGACCTATCGCGGCCGCCGGGGTGCGTCCAGCGCGGCGGCAAGTACGCGTATAAATTGCTTGATATCAGCTATCTAGGGGACGTTAGGGAGCTGCGGCCGGCGCGGAGGGGCGGCCTTCCGCGGCTGGGGTCGGTCGTCCGTAGACCACGGTGGCCGGCAACCAGCGCGACGCGACCACAGGGGGGGCGTCCCCGAGGAAAGAGCGCCAGGCTACGGTGTACTCACCGGTCGGGAGGCCATCGATGCGAAGGGTTTGCCACGGTGCGACGAGCCCCACGGCAATGCCATCGACGAAGAGCGTGAGCATGTGGTCCGACGCGTTGGTCGCCGAGAACACCGGTTCGAGGGTCGGGGCCGATTCGGGCGGCGTCCGGGGGGCGGTACGAAGCTGGTTCAGGACACCCGTTTCGACCCACGGCCCGGTCCGGCGGGGAGGTCGGCCGGTCGTGAGGCGCGCCGGTACCGGTGGCATCGCGTACCCTCCGAATCGGATCTTCTCTCGAGGTTCTATCGCCGTCACGTCGAAACGAAGGTCGCCTCCGAGGCGCTCGCGGTCGGCCCGCCATCGAAGCTCCGCGGCCACGAGCACACGAGCATCGCTGCAGACGGGTAGGCTCGGGGTGGCGCCGGCGAGCTCTACGACGAGACGGCAGAAGAGCCCGGCGCCGGCGCCCGCGCCGGGAACCTCGGCCAGCGCGATCTCGGCCTCGGCCACCGGGGTACGTATTCGGTACCGCACCACGGGCCGACCGGCCCGAGTGTCGGGGGGGAGGGTCTCGGTGACTCCGGTCGCGAGTTGGATGACGTCGAGCCGCCCTTCCCCGAGGAGGGGGCGCAGCGCGCCTGGCGCCACCACTCGGTAGCGGAGGTCGCGGGGCCACACCAACGCGTAGCCGTAGCGATCTCGTCGTGCGACCAATCGGGTGTTTGGCTCGAGGACGAAGCCCGAGGAGATGGAAAGGGACATGCGGCCGCTCTCGGTAAGGGTGACCAAGAGCTTCGGTTGATCCTGAGCGCGCAGACGCTCGAGGGTCTCGACGTCGACTTCGGGAGCGCTTGGCGGGGCCGTCAGGGGCGCCCAGCGCAACGTCACCTCGAGGTCAACCCCGTCGGGGGGGCGTCCGGGTCGTCGGTCGCGGGCGAGCGCCCCGTCGGCGTTCAAAGGTTCTGGCGGAGCACTCGGTTCCCTCGTCTCCGTGCTCACGGCGCTCGGCGCGGCCGACGCCGCCGTCGGAACGGTCGGGCGCCGGTCGGGGCGCGGGTCGTCGAGTGGCTCAGGATTGACGCTTGCGGTCGGTGACGCCGTGGCGTCGAGCCGCGAAGGATTCGGCCCGAAAGCACCGAGGTCACACCCCGAGGTCAGGCCGGTGATCAGCAGCCCTTTGATCAGCGTCGTGGTCGCCGCCACGCGGAGAGGGCAGCGCCTACTGCAAGGGTTGTGTCCTGGCGTCGGCGGCACCTGCGCAGCATGCCCCGGGCCGCGGCGCGGCGCCGGGACTAATCGAAGTGGTCGATCACTTGGACCTCAGGGGCGAGGGGAGGCGCGTTGGGGGCGCAGAGGGTGTCGACGAAGATGGCGATGCTCTTCGGGTGGTGCTTGAGCAGGAGGTTGCAGTTCGCCGCTTCGTTGTCGAACGATGCGACGACCTCGCCGAGGCGCCCGAGCGCTTGGGCGACGTCCGCCTTGAACGTCGCATCGGGGGTTTCGAAATCGGGTTTGACCACGAGCTCGGTCCCGACGACGCCGATGGGGAAGCCCTCGTCACGAAGGCTCCCGAACGTCCCCAGCGCCATGCCCGGGAGATCCCGTCCCGTGAGGTAGACGATGTTGGCCCCCGCGGCGTAGACGGCACGCGCGAAGGCCACGGCTCCGGGCATCGCCACGTCGTGGTGCATGTAGTCATCGTGGAAAAAGCGTTCGCGCCAAAACGCGAAGGCGGCAGGGTGCTGGCTCGCGGCGACGCCGAGAAGGTCGAGGTTTTCCTCGAGACCGTAGACGGTCGTCTCGACGCGAGCCCGCCGCAGGCCCGCGGCCATCGACGCATCGTCGGTCTGGTCGGCCAACTCGTTGAAGATCGCGACGGTGCGCGCCCGATTGTCGAGCAGGGTGCCATCGAGATCGAACACCACCACAGGCCGGTCGGCATCCTGGGTTCGTCGAATCACCTCGCGCAACAACGTGCGCCGCGCATCGGCATCGAGCCGTCGGTCACTGAAAGGAGTCGCCACGCGCCCTCCTACCGGAAGCGGACCCGGTTCGCCACTCTGCCCTTCACCCCGTCGGGGGTCGCTTCTCGGCCGACGGGCGCCCACGCCCAAGACGCCCGCGTGCCTCTTGGCTGTTGCTTGTTTCTTGCGTACATTGACCTACATAGTTGTCCCATGTGGTTGTCCGCTCGGTAACATGAGCTCCATGAACACTTTGCTACCGCGCTCCGTGCCTTGGACCGTGCTCGTCATCTGCGTGCCCGGGCTGGTCGGATGTGACGATTCGCCGAAGGAGCGACTCGCAGGTCGCTGGGTGGGGGAACGCATCGAGGCGTTCGCGCCAGCACAGGCCGAACGCGCCCTCGGGTGGGCGCGCGATGCCTTTTTCGAGTTCAAAGGAAGCCAGGTTACAGTGGGGATCCCCGCCGAGAGGCCACGCACGGGCACCTTCGAGGTCGCTCAGGCCGAAGAGAACGCCCTGTCGTTGGTCTTTCGGCGCCCCCAAGGCACCACGGATCGGGTCGCGATGCGTTTCGAGGGCGACGACCGCCTCCGTTGGATGCTGCCCGACGGCCGATCGATCGTCCTGCGTCGCGACGTAGAATGAGGCGGTGTCGCGCCGCCGTTCGAAGGCTCAGCCCAACCTGTTTGCGACGTCGTCGAAGGGACCGGCTCCCCTCGCGGAACGCGTCCGTCCGCGGCGGCTGGAGGAAGTGGTCGGACACGGAGTTCTGTTGGGGCCCCGCGGACCCCTCTGGCGCGCCGTGGCCGCGCCGCGGCTGCCGTCCATGTTGTTCTGGGGCCCCCCCGGCTGCGGCAAGACCACGCTCGCGAGGGCGGTAGCGGAGCACGTCACCGCCCTCTTCGTCCCCTTTAGCGCCGTGTTGGGCGGCGTGGCGGAAATCCGGCGCATCGTCGCCGAGGCGGACGCCCGGCGAGGGGAGGCCGGCACGGCAACCATCCTGTTCGTCGATGAGATCCACCGTTTCAATCGCGCGCAGCAAGACGCATTTCTCCCCCACGTCGAAGACGGCACCATCTCCCTCATCGGGGCGACGACGGAGAATCCTTCCTTCGCCCTCAACGCCCCTTTGCTGTCCCGATGCGTGACGTACCGACTGGAGCCGCTCGACGCCGCCCAGACCCGTGACGTGCTCGAGCGGGCATTGGGTCATCCCGACGGGCCAGGGGCGGCCACGCGCGTCGAGGACGCGGCCCTGGTTCGCATCGCAAGGGCTGCGCGCGGTGATGCACGACGGGCCCTCGGCCTGCTCGAGGTCGCGATCGCGCAGGCCGACGGTCGCCCCGTCGATGAGGCGCTCGTCGGCGAAGTCATCGGTCACGAACCGCTGCTCTACGACCGGGCGGGGGACGAGCACCATGCGGTCGCGAGCGCGTTCATCAAGTCGATGCGGGGCTCCGACCCGGACGCCTCCGTCTACTGGATGATGCGCATGGTCGAAGCCGGCGAGGATCCGCGATTCGTGATGCGTCGCGCCCTGGTCTTCGCGAGTGAAGACGTGGGCAACGCCGACCCGAGGGCGCTCCAGCTGGCGCTGGCCGCCGACCAGGCTTGCCAGCGACTGGGGCTCCCGGAGGCGCTCTATCCGATGGCCCAGGCCGTGACGTATCTGGCCTGCGCCCCCAAATCGAACGCGGCCAACGTCGCGTGGCACGAGGCGCGCGATGCCGTTCGGGAACACGGAGCGCTGCCCGTTCCGAAGCATCTTCGGAATGCGCCGACGGCACTCATGCAACGACTGGGGTTTGGGGAGGGGTACCGCCATGCGCACGACGAACCCGACGGTCATGCGCGAGGCGTGGACTATCTGCCCGACGCACTCGTTGGCCGTCGCTTCTATCGGCCGACCGAGCGCGGCCTCGAGGCAAAGATTGCCGCCTGGCTTCGCCGCCTCCGCGACGACGGGGAGGTCTGAACGGGGGCCCTCTGTTCGACTACAGGGTCCGTCGACTACAGGGTCCGTCGACTACAGGGTCCGTCGACTACAGGGTCCGTCGACTACAGGGTCCGTCGACTACAGGGTCCGTCGACTACAGGGTCCGTCGACTAC
>JBCCLB010000092.1:0-24704 GCA_039027095.1 Myxococcota bacterium | reverse complement strand
GGTTTCCGGGTGTCGGGGTTTCCGGGTGTCGGGGTTTCCGGGTGTCGGGGTTTCCGGGGCGCCGGGTTTCCGGGGCGCCGGGTTTCGGTCGGATGCAATGGCGCGATTGGCGAGGAGTGCGCGCATTTGAGACGCTTAGGCTGACTTAGGGGCCCCAAATGCGAGCGAAGCTCGCCGATTTGGCTTCTCTGTCGTGCGCCCCGGGTCTCTGGCCTGTGCGTGGGCTCCGGGGCTCTGGGGAAAGACCTCTCCTCGGCTTGCTTTAGCGTGCCCTCGTGCTCGGGCCGGTCAAGGGGCTCGCAAGCTCGCCCGCGCTGCGCGCGGCTGCACCCAACGGCCGTCCGTTGCACAAACTAGGCCTCCGACGGCTCCTTCACGATGGGGCCTGCCGAGCACTCGGCCCCGTCGGCGGAGGGGGTAGGTGGTTAATGTAGGGTGCGAGTGCGCGTGGCGTCACATCAAGGAAAACCTGAAACGGTCACGTTTGCGGGAATGGCAATCGAACACGTCGGCGTTGTTGCGCCGTGCGACAGCCGATCCTGACGTTGGCTTTTCTCGTCTTTGGATGCCAGCCTCGACCCGAGATCTGCGATCCAAAACAGGTTGAGACCGAGGCCCTCGGGTCTATGGCCGAGCCGCCGCGGGCGACGCCCGTGTACCCGCTCGCGGTCAGGGGATACCCGGATACCTTGGGCAATGGGGTGTCCGCGGTGGCGTATGCAGCCGGCTTTACCGCGCGGGGCAAGCTCGGCTGGTGCTACGATGACGGTGGGTCCGAAGACATCGTCTGTGCGTTCGAAGACGGGGCGAGACGTCAGTTGTCCGCTCGGGCGACCACCGGTGATGCATCCGCGATCGCCCGCGCGGCCGGGCTCCGTCCCACGATGTCTCCGGCGCGCCTCGAACCGGCTTACCATCGCCGCAGCCCACCGTTTTTCTCGCAACGTAGGTGGTTTACGCGTCCTACCCGGCTCCGGCTGACCAAACGACGCGATCGCGTGGAGGTCGACATTGAGGTCCAAGGACGCCGTCCCGCAAGGGTGGCCACCTATCGTTCGCCCGTGGCGGGAATGACGCATCTGCCTCAGGTCGTCGTGGTGGAGGAGTCGGGCGCGGGCGAACTGGGATTCGTGCTCCACTGGCCGGGGAGGACCTACAGTCAGACCGCCACCTATCATCGACTGTCGATGAAAACGCTCGCCTCGATAGCGCGATGACACGCGGGTTCCGGCCTTTCTGGGCGGGCTGCAGGCGGTGCTGACGTGTCCGTGCCTTGACGTGCTCAGCGAGCGGCCCGCGGGCAAACGGTCGAGGCACCGCCGTTGGCGACGGCCCCCCCCCTCCGGACAAGCCCAAATGAGGTTCGCAACGGTCAAGACCACCCTGGAGTATCTCTTTGACCAACAGCTCTGCGCTGATGCGAGCGCGAAGCGGTGCCTTCAGGGGGGGAGGGGCGCCGCCTGCAGACGCGACGCCTCCCCTTGGGGTGTTTTGGGATGGGCCACCGCCTCTACAGGTTTCCATGCTCCCGGGCCTCTGGGCCCCCGAGCTCCCGGGCCTCTGGGTCCTCCGAGGCTTCGGATCCTCCGGGACGTCAGGCGGCGCTGGCGCGCAGCAGGTCGCGGGCGGCGGCGAGGCTGTTCTTGGTGGCGCGCGCGCCCGTGAGCATGCGGGCCAGCTCTTCGGCTCGGCGTTTGCGGTCGACCTTGGTGATCGCGCTTGTCGTCGTTTTGGTGGAGCTTTGCTTGCGGACGACGAAGTGGGCGTCGGCGTAGGCCGCGATCGATGCGAGGTGGGTGATGCAGAGCACCTGGCGCTGTCGCGCAATCGCGGCGATGGCGGCGCCGATCTTGTCGGCGGTCTCCCCGCCGACCCCGGTGTCCACTTCGTCGAGCACCTGGATCCCCACCCGCGGGGCCCGGACGGACCCGGGCCTCGCGTCGGCGGGGGCGGGGTCGACGCACAGCGCACGCTTGAGCGCAAGCAGGGCGCGTGACAGCTCGCCGCCGCTCGCGATCCGGCCCAGCGGCCGCGGATCTTCGCCGCGGTTGGGGGCGATGAGAAACTGCACGCGGTCGATCCCGGTACGGCTCAGGTCGCTCGGGTCGACACTGACCGTGACCCGCGCCTCGCCCATCCCGAGGGCGCCGAGCTGCTGTGAAATGGCCTGGCTCAAACGCTTGGCCTCACGCTTCCGATGGCGCGACAGCCGTTCGGCGCGCGCGGCGCCATCCGCCCGGAGGGCATCGCGACGCCGCTCGAGCTGGGGGCGCTCGGTCTCCGCGGAGGCGAGCTGCTCGAGCTCGTCCGCGAGACGTTGTCGCGTGTCGAGCACGTCGGCGAGGGTCGGGCCGTGTTGGCGCTGAAGCCGGTCGAGCGCGAACGTGCGCGCCTGAACGGCGTCGAGACGGTCGGGATCCGCCTCGAGCCGCTCCGCGTAGCGCGCCGTATCGCGGCCCACCTCACGGAGGCGCGTCCACAGCTCGTCGAGCTCGGTGGCGATGGGCGCGACCGACGGGTCGAGGGCCGCAGCTTCCCCGAGAGACCCGACGAGGCGGCCCACCTGGTCGACGAGGGCGGTCGTGTCGTCACCGCCATCGGCGAGGCCCCCTTCGATGACGGCCGCGACATGACGGCTGAGCTCGGCGAGCCGCGCGACGTGCTTGAGCCGGCCGAGCTCCGCTTCGAGCGAACGCCGCTCGCCCGGTTGCGGATCGACCTTGTCGATGGCTTCGAGCTGGTAACGCACGAACCCCTCTCGGTCGACGCGGGTTCGTTCTCGCGCGACCAGCGATTCGAGGCGGGACTGGACGTCGACCAGCTCGTCGACGAGGGCCGCGACGCCCGCGCGTGCGTCCATGAGCTGGCCGTAGGCGTCGAGATAGTCGACGTGGCGACGGGCGTCGGCGAGGGCCACGCTCTCGTGCTGCGACGTCACGTCGGCGAGCTCGACGGCAAGGCTCTGCAGCTGTTGCACCGTGCACAGGCGACCGTTGACGTAGGCGCGCGAGCGACCGGCCGCCGTGACCACGCGGCGTACGACCAGTTCGCCGTCGATCGCCACCCCGAGCGCCTCGAGTTTTTCCCGCCAACGCAGACCGTGCGTCTCGTCGCCGCTCCGGCTCAGGTCGAATTGGGGGCTCAGGTCGAACTGGGCCTCGACCGTGGCCTGGTGGGCGCCGCGTCGGACCATGTCGGCCCGCGCCCGACCGCCCAGGACGAGCTGCAGCGCCCCGATGATGATGGACTTACCGGCCCCGGTCTCGCCCGTGATCACGTTGAACCCGGGTTCGAGTTCGAGCACCAAGTGCTCGATCAAGACGAAGTCACGTACTTCTAACGTCTGCAGCATTCATCCACCTTCGACATCGCAGACCGCCCGCCCGCCGGCCCCGCCCCCGCAGGCAAGGGCTCAGGTAGCAGCGCCCGGTCGGAGCCTTCAGTTGGGCCGGGGCCGGCGCGCCTTGCCGTTGGTCTTCGTGGCGCCGCTCCCGTCGTCGGCCGGCGTCGCCTCGGAGGCTTCAGGCGAGGACGCCGGCTTCACGCCGTACTTCTCGAGCACGAGGTTCGCGATGCGGTCGAGGAGGTCGGGGTTCTCTTCCAGGTAGGCGCGGACTTTCTCGCGACCTTGTCCCAGTCGTTCGCCGCCGAAGGAGAACCAGGATCCACTCTTTTCGACGATGCCCGCGTCGGTGGCGAGGTCGAGCACATCGCCGCTGCGGCTGATGCCCCGGCCGTAGAGAATGTCGAATTCGACCTCGCGAAACGGGGGGGCGAGCTTGTTTTTCACGACCTTCACCCGGGTGCGGTTGCCCACCACTTGCGGATCGCGACCGGCGCCGCCCGATTCTTTGATCTGCCCGATGCGGGCGATGCGCATGCGGACCGACGAGTAGAACTTCAGCGCGTTGCCCCCCGTCGTGGTCTCCGGGCTTCCGAACATCACACCGATCTTCATGCGAAGTTGGTTGATGAAGAAGAGGGTGCAGCTCGACTTGTTGATGCTGCCCGTGAGCTTTCGAAGCGCTTGGCTCATCAAGCGGGCCTGCAGCCCGACGTGCGAATCCCCCATGTCGCCCTCGAGCTCGGCCTTGGGAACGAGGGCGGCGACGGAGTCGATGACGATGAGGTCGATGCTGCCCGACCGGACGAGCATGTCGGCGATTTCCAGCGCCTGCTCTCCGTAGTCGGGTTGGGAGATGAGGAGGTCTTCGACCTTGACCCCGAGCTTGCGGGCGTAGCTGAGGTCGAGCGCGTGCTCGGCGTCGATGAAGGCGGCCGTGCCCCCTTGGCGTTGGCAGTTGGCCAGCGCATGGAGGGTGAGCGTGGTCTTTCCGCTCGATTCCGGGCCGTAGATCTCGATGATGCGACCGCGGGGATAGCCGCCCACGCCGAGACCGATGTCGAGGGCGAGGGAGCCGGTAGGGATGACGGGGACGTCTTTGACGAGCGGCTCGCCCTCCTTGAGACGCATGATGGAGCCCTTGCCGAACTCGCGTTCGACGGCGCTGATGGCGAGCTCGAGTTCTTTGCTCTTCTGCTTTCGCTTGTCGTCTTGCATCGTGACCTGCCGAGGTTCCTGAACTTCGTCGAGAACGAGGGTGATTTATACTGTTCCTGTGTTCAGTAGGCAAGGGATCCAGGTCGGAAAGTTGGCCCGAGGGGCGCGTCCCCGGCATGCCGAGGCCCATGGCAGGGAAGAAGGCCGTCTTCACGGCGCTGCGGATGGCGCTCACCCTCGCGACGGCGACCTTCGGGGTCGGGTGTTTTTGGGCCGGACCCTCGGCCGAGGACGTGAAAGTGGCCGAGGCCGAGTACGGGCTCGCCAACGATGCCTTCGCCCGGCAGAAATACCGCGCGGCGCTCGACCACGTCGAACGGGCGCTGGAGCGCGACGAGACCAACGCGGAGGCGGCGTACCTCGGGGCGATGGTCATGCTCGTGTTCTGCGCCCAGGACGAGACGTCGACCGACTGCCGCTACCCTCGGGCCGAGGCCTTCATCCGCCAAGCCCTCGCCGCCAAGCCCGACATGAGGGACGCGCAGAATGCGCTCGGCGTCGTCCTCGTTCATCTCGACCGGCCGTCCGAAGCCATAGACGTGCTCGAGCCCCTGAGTCGCGACATGCTCTACGCCTCCCCGGAGAAGGCTTGGGGCAACCTCGGGTGGGCGCTCCTGGAGGCCAACCGCGTCGACGAAGCCATCCCGGCGCTCAAACGCGCCGTCGCGGCCCAGCCGTTGTTTTGCGTGGGCCACTATCGGCTCGGTCTGGCCTACCAGCGGACCAAGGCCTTCAAGGCGGCACGCCAGGCGTTCACGCGGGCGGTCGCGATCGAGGAAGGGCAGTGCGGGCGGCTCCAGGTCGCGTTTTGGGAGCGCGCCCGGGTACAGAAAAAGCTCGGCCACCTCGACGGCATGCGCTCCGACCTTCTCCGGTGTCGCGACCTCGGCAAGGTGACCCAAGTAGGCAAGAAATGCGCGGCGCGACTCGCGCGAAATCCTTGACGCGCGGGGTTCCGGGCCCGCGCTCGCGGTCCGTTCGGACGGCGGTGGCGCGGGACAAGGTCCTTGCGGACCGCGCGGATCAATGGTTTGACACCGCCGCCGATGGTCATGGCGCGCAACGACTCGATGGGGGCTTTTCTGCGACGGACCCGCGTGGCCCGCGCGATGAGCGTCGGCGAGATCGCGCGTGCCACCCGCATCCCCACGGCCGCGATCGAGCGCATCGAGGCCGACCACTTCGACGACCTCCCGGGTGAGGTGTTCACCCGGGGGTTTCTCAAGGCGTACGCCCGGGCCGTCGGGCTCTCTCCGGAAGACGTCCTGGCCCGCTACACCGCGTCGCGGCGGGCCGTCGCCGTCGAGCCGCTGCCGGTGGCGACCCCGGTGCAGCAGCGGGGCAAGGGGCGGTTCGGGGTCGCGGTGGCGTTCGTGCTGTTGCTGTTGCTGTTCACCGTCGCCGTCAGCATCGTCATGCGGCCTCGCGGCCACGACCGTCCTCCAGAGCTGTCGCACCACTTCGGTACGCACCACGTCGATACGGACCAGGTCGATACGCACCACGAGTTCGCTACGACCTGGGGACCGGCTCGCGGCGCGCTCGTCTGAGGACCACTCCGTCGCCTCATGGCCCGTCGCGCCGCCCGCCCCGCCCCCGAGCGGTTGGTCGCTGACGCGCTCTTGGTCCGGCGGGTCGCCTGGCGCGAATCCGACGACATCGTTCACTTGTTCACCGACCGCTTCGGGGCGGTGGCGGCCGTCGCGCGGGGGGCGCGGCGGAGCCAAAAGCGGTTCGCCGCCCTCGAGCCGATGCACGTGCTCCGCGTGGGGGTGGACGTCACCGCCCACCGAGAGCTCGGTACCCTCGCCGAGGCGAGCCTACGACGACCTCGGATCGGCATCATGACCCGCCTCCCGGCGGTGGATGCGGCGGGCAGGGCCTTGCGCTGGCTGCGGGCGGCGGCCCCCCCCCGCAGCGCCGAGCCCCTGATGTGGGACGAGACGAATCGGCTCCTCGACGCGCTCGACGCCGGCGAAGCGGACGCCGAGCGGTTGCTCGCGGCGGCGGGTCTGCGCCTCCTCGCCGCCGCGGGATGGGCCCTCGAGCTCGAGGCGTGCGTACGCTGCGGCCGGGTCTGCCCCGACGCGGCGCGGGCGATCGTCGATGTGCACGCAGGGGGCATCGTATGCCGTCATTGCGGCGGTCAAGGGAGCTCGGTGGGGGCGCGGCAGCGACGGGCGCTCACCGCGTCGATGGCCGGCGCCCCCTTCGACGGCGACCCCGAGGCCGCGGTCGCGCTCGTCGATGCTGCATTTTTGGCGCACGGTCGGGGGGAAGCGACGTGATCGTGACCGTGGGGGAGCTCATGTGGGACCTCCTCGCCGAGCGTGGGGTGCCCCTCGAGCGGGCGCCGCGCCTGCAGCCGGTGGTCGGGGGGGCGGCGGGCAACGTCGCGCTCGAGCTCGCGTCGATGGGGGCTTCGGTCGCGGTGGCCACGGCGGTGTCGGCCGACCCCTGGGGCGAGGCGCTCGTAGGAGCCTTGTCCGCCGCGGGGGTCGACGTCGAGTCCATCGTGCGCCACCCCGGGCGGACGGGCACGGTGATCATCGAACGAACGAAGGCCGAGCACGAGCGCTACGTGAGCTTTCGCCCCGATTGGGGGCCGTCGTATCCCCGCCTCGAATTGCCGGCGGCGGGGTCGCGTCTGCACATTGCGGCCGTGGACCCGGACCCGAGCCAGATCGAGGTGTGGATCACCCTCGCGACCGAGATGCGACGTCGGGGCGGGCTCGTCGTCGTCGACCTCAACGCGAGGACGCGCGCATGGCGCGATCAGACCGCGCCCGTGCCCGGCGTCCGAAAACTCCTCGGGCTCACTTCTCTTTGCAAGGCGAGCGACCGCGACCTCGAACTCCATCGCCTCGCCGCCGCCCCCGCGGAGCTGGCCACGACGGCGCGCGCGCTCGGTCTGCCCCCGACCGCCACCCTCGTCGTCACGCGAGGTGGACATCCCGCGCAGGCCGTCGGGCCCTTCGGCCGGGTCGACCGAACGCCGCCGCCGACCGCCCTCGAACGCAGTGTCGGGGCGGGGGACGCGTTTTGCGCCTATCTCTTGCACCACGTCGGACCCGCGATACCTTGCTCAGCGTCGACGTGGGGGGACCTTCTCGAGGGCGCCCACGCGCACGCGGCCCGGCGCATGGCGCTCGGCGCCGAAGAGGCTCGCCCGTGAACGAACCGGCTCCCCGCCCTGCCGTCGGCCCCCTTGGCCCCGCCGCTCCCGCCTCGGTGGGCTGGTCGTGGCTCATCCGGTGGCGTTGGCTCGTCGGCGGGATCTCGGGCGTAGCCCTGCTCGCGGTCGCGCGGTGGGACCACGAAGCGAC
The DNA here is from genome assembly GCA_039027095.1 of Myxococcota bacterium. Lineage (GTDB taxonomy): Bacteria > Myxococcota_A > Polyangia > Polyangiales > Polyangiaceae > JAPYTK01. The sequence continues at coordinate 16,817 of JBCCLB010000092.1, read as the reverse complement.
GCCGACCCTTCCCCTGGCCCTACTCCTCGCCGTGCTGCTGGGGAGCAATGCCGTCCTGGCGAAGGGAAAACCGAGGGGAGGCGACGCTGCCCTATTTGGGATCCTCGGGTTCGATACCCTCGTCCTCACCGCCTTTCTCGCGCTCACGGGCGGGGCCACCAATCCTTTCTCCATCCTGTACATGGTGCAGATCACCCTCGCGGCCGTCGTGCTCGGGTCCCGATGGACCTGGCCGATCGTCGCGCTCTCGGTGGTCTGCTTCGGGGCGCTCTTTGCGCTGCCCACGACCGACTTCGCCGCGGTCGAATCCGCGAACGACCACCTCCACCATGACCATGGACACCACGGAGGGTTCTCCCGTCATCTCTACGGGATGCTCGCGGCCTTTGCCGTCACGTCGGCCGCCGTCACCTACCTCGTGACGCGGATCGCGCGGGCCCTCCGCGCCCGAGAGACCGAGCTCGTCGAGGCCCGGGAGCAAGCCGCGCGGGCCGAGCACATGGCCGCCCTCACCACCCTCGCGGCCGGCGCCGCCCACGAGCTGGGGACGCCGTTGGGCACCATCGCGATCGCGGCGAGCGAATTGGCGCGTGACGCGGCCCGGGTCGCCCCCGACCTCGCCGCCGACGCGCAACTGATTCGAGCCGAGGTCGGGCGGTGTCGGGCCATTCTCGACCAGATGAACACGAGCGCGGCGGAGGCGGGCGGCGAGCCGGCGTCTCGGGTGTCGGTCGCGGAGGTCATGGGGCGGGTCGCGGCCCTCCAGCCCGACGACCGTCGTTCGCGCCTGCGGTGCGTCGACGAGGCGGGGGGAGAAGTATCGCTTCCCCCGAACCGCACGGTCCGTGTCCTCGGCGATCTGGTCGACAACGCCTTCGACGCCTCTGGCCCCCGTCACGAGGTCACGCTCGAGGCGCGACGCGCCGGCGGCGCGGTCTCGTTTGCGGTTCAGGATGGCGGCGTCGGCATGGACCCGGTCGTGTTGCGGCGCGCCCGCGAGCCGTTCTTCACCACCAAGGACGCGGGCGAGGGCATGGGCTTGGGCCTCTTTCTCGCGCAGGCGCTGGCCGACCGGCTCGGAGGTCGTCTGGAGATCGCGTCGCGACCGGGCGCCGGAACGACCACCGCGCTTCACCTGCCGGTCTCCGCGGCCCCGGAGGAATGGGCCTCATGACGTCGGATTCATCGCCTCCGCCCTCCGCGGGAACCCGTCCCAGCGTGCTCGTCGTCGACGACGACGCCCGCTACCGCGAACGACTCGAGCGCGCGCTGGCCCGGCGGGGCTACGACGTGCGCGCCGCGACCAACGCGGAGGAAGCGCTTCGCAGCGCCCGCGACGACAGTCCGGAGTACGCCGTTCTCGATCTCCGCATGCCGGGGCCCTCGGGGTTGGACTTGCTGGCTGACCTGTTGGCCATCGACCCCACCACCAATGCGGTCATGCTCACCGGCTACGGCAGCATCGCCACCGCCGTCGAGGCCGTCAAAGCGGGCGCGACCCACTACCTGACGAAACCCGCCGACGTCGACGACATCGAGCGCGCCTTCGCGCGGCGGACCTCGGCGACCCCCGCGTCGGCGGAGGAGGTGCCGACCGAGGTGCCGACCCTGGCCCGCGTCGAGTGGGAACACATTCACCGCGTGCTGCAGGACTGCGGGGGGAACATTTCCCACGCGGCCCGACTCCTCGGGGTGCACCGCCGCTCGCTGCAGCGCAAGCTCGCCAAGTACCCCGTCCCGCGGTAGCGGGGCTCGTTATCTCACTGGCTACGGGAGAAACACATCGAGACGGAGGATCGCGCCTCCCTCGTCGTCGCGGGCGGTCGTCAACGGGAGTTGCGGGCCGGCGGTGATGACCACGTCGGGGACGGGCGTGACGCGTGCGCCAGGACTGAGCACCACGAGGGTGTCGCCGGCCGCCCGTTCGAATTGTCGGAGGGCGGCCAAGCCCGATTCATCGTCGCGAAGAAACGAGCGCGCCTGGACCCCGGCGAACACGCCAAAGACCTCGAAAGGCGTCCAACCGACGGAAGCGCCGTAGTCCGCCACCGCGTTGCCCTCGGGCCGCAGCGCTCCCGAGAGACCGCCCTCGGCGCTCAACCCGAGGTTCGTCCACGTACCCACCTCGCCGATGCGATGGGTCCACAGCACCGAGGCCCGCGGGATGAAGTCTCCGGTCCCGAACCGCACGCCGCCGCCGTCGTCGGGGCGAACGCCTGCCGTGGGGAGCGAGAGGTCGACGGCCAGACTCACGCTCCCCCGCGCGCCGAGCCAAGGGTAGACACGGGTGCCGAGCCGGAGGTCCCCCAGGCCGACCCGGGAGCCGTCGGTGTCTTCTTCTTCCTCGAGCCCGGCCCCGAAGCCCACCGGGGGCAGGGCGATCGCGGTGTCGTCGGCGGCGGCGGGCGTGCGCCACAGAAGAGGCAGGGTCAGCGACATCGTCGCGTAGTCGCAAAACGCATGCGTGTAGCCCAGCTCGAGAATGCCCACGTGGTCGCCCGGCGGCGCGACGGGTTGCAGGTACGATGGCGTTTGGTCGGGGAGCTTGAGGTAGCGGGTCACCACCGACGCCCGGGACCGGGGCGCCATCGTGGCGCCCGTCTGCGGCAGAAGGCTCACGGTCGGCTCGATCGAAGGCGCGGCCGACGCGTGATGCGCCGCGACCCGCCCGGTCGTGAGCAGGATGAGCGCTCCGACGAGCGCGGCGGCGCGCGGGACCCGAACCATCGGTGGGCGCAGCTATGCCGCTCGACCAGGAAAGCGTCCACCGTTGTGGAGAACGTGCGACATCATGCCGCATGCGACAACAAGTCGCATCGACGGCGGAGGTGCGCCTGCTAGGGCATGGCCCATGAACGCTGCTTCGACCCTGATGCGCGGGTGGGCAACGGCCACGTTGGCGGCCGTCACCCTCATCACCGCCACCGGATGTGCAACCGACGACCCGGAGCCGGACCCGGCGCCCAATCCCGACGTGCAAACGGTCGAGGTTGCATTCTCGGCGACCGTCGGCGCCGACGCGTTCGCCTGTGGCCAGACCTACACCGGGCTCGGGGCGTCGAACTCGGACCTCACCCTCAACGACGCCCGGATTTACGTGCACGACGTCCGGCTCGTCGATGCCGCGGGCAACGAGATCCCGCTCACCGTCGAGGACGACGGCAAATGGCAACAAGGGGGCGTCGTCCTCCTCGACTTCGAGGACGGTACGAGCGGATGCGCCGACACCGGCAATGCCGACGTGAACACCATCGTTCGCGGCACGGTGCCCGCGGAGACGGACGTGTCGGGCTTCAATGGGGTTCGGTTCGTGCTCGGCGTGCCGTTCGACCTCAACCACGCCAACGCGGCCACGGCGGCGGCGCCGCTCAACCTCACGGCGATGTGGTGGAACTGGAACTCCGGGTACAAGTACGTCCGCGTCGAAGGGGCCTCCACCGGCCTCGACAGTTGGCGCTTTCACCTCGGGGCGACGATGTGCGACGGCGACATGGCGGGCAACGTCACGTCTTGTGCCAACCCCAACCGCGCTGAGGTGGCGCTCGAAGGCTTCGACCCGACCACCCGTCCGGTGGTGTTCGACCTCGCCGAAATGCTGGCCGGCGTCGACCTCGAAACCAACACCATGGACACCCCCCCCGGCTGCATGGCCGGACCGTCCGACCCCGACTGCGCGCCGTACTTCGAGAATCTGGGTCTGCCCTTCGACGGTGCCTCGGCCGGCGCCCAGCGGGCCTTCCGCGCGGCGAATTGAAGGGTCGCCGGGCGTGCGGTTGACCGCAGCCGCCCGCGTGCCAAAAACCACAACGTAGGACACGGTGGCTGGGGCAGAGGAGCAAACGACGAACGCGACCGCCGCGGCGGGACGGTTGGGGCTAGGTCAACTGGGGCGGGGCCTGCTGGGGCTGGCGCTGCTGGGGCTCGTCGCTCCGGGCTGCTCGGACGATGGTCCGCGCCCCGACCCCACCGCCTGGACGTGGAACCTCCCGGAAGGGTTTCCCGAGCCGACCGTGCCGGAAGACGACCCCATGACGGTCGAAAAGGTCGTTCTCGGCCGGCACCTCTTTTACGAGACCCGCCTCAGCGGCAACCAGACGCAGTCGTGCGCCTCGTGTCATCTGCAGGAGCTCGCGTTCACCGATGGTCGCGCCCTCGCCATCGGTTCCACCGGGGAGGCGCACCCTCGAAACTCGATGAGCCTCGTGAACGTCGCGTATGCGCCCACCCTGAACTGGGCCAACCCCGTCGTGCGCGAGCTTCACGTCCAGGCCCTGACGCCGATGTTCGGCGACGACCCGGTCGAGCTCGGGCTCGACAACGAAACGATGCGGGAACGCCTCGCCGATGACGAGGGCTACCAAGAGCTGTTCGAGGCCGCCTATCCCCAGGCGGAGGAGCTCTTCACGGTCGACCAAGTGTCACGGGCGCTGGCCGCGTTTCAGCGCTCGATCGTGTCCGCCGATGCGCCCTACGACCGCTACCTGTCCGGCGACACGGAAGCGATCGGCCTGTCGGCGCGGGAGGGTATTGCGCTCTTCTTCTCGGAGAAATTCGAGTGCTTTCACTGCCACGGAGGGTTCAATCTCTCCAGCGCCATCGACCACGAGGGCAACGTCTTCGACCAGTCCGCCTTCTTCAACAACGCGCTCTACAACGTCGACGGGGAAGGGGGCTATCCTCGCGACAATCAAGGACTTTACACCTTCACCGGCGTGCCGAGCGACATGGGACGATTCCGACCGCCCTCCCTGCGCAACATCGCGCTGACGGCGCCGTACATGCATGACGGGTCGGTCGAGACCCTCGACGAGGTGCTCGACCATTACGCGCGCGGGGGTCGGCTCATCGAGAGCGGGCCCGACGCCGGCGATGGGCAGCAGAACCCGCACAAGAACGAGTTCATCGCCGGCTTTGAGATGTCGGACCGAGAGCGCGCCGCGCTCATCGCGTTCCTCGAAGCCTTGACCGACCCGACCGTCATCAGCGACCCCCAGTTCAGCGACCCGGGGCGGCCCTGAGCGCGCGAGGCGGCCGTTGCGTCTCGGTCACGTGGGTCTCGCGGGGGGCCGGACCGACGATGACGCCGGCGAGGGCGCTCGCGGCCACGACATAGGGATTGGCGAGGTAGACGCGCCCGGGGCCGCTGCGGCCGGGGTAGTTCCGGTTGATGGCGGACACCGTGACTTGGTCGGATGATTCGCTCACCCCCGGACCCGCCCGAATGCAGGCGCCGCACGACGGGTCGACGAGCTCGGCGCCGATCCGTTCGAATGTCGCGATGTACCCCCGCTCGCGGGCGTACGCGCGGATCTCCTGGGAGCCGAACTGCAGGTACAAGCGCACCCCCGGCGCGATGCGTCGCCCGGCAGCGAGCGCCTGCGCCAGCACCTGGTGGTACATGTCCATGTCGGCGCGTTTGCCGCCGGTGCACGAGCCGCCGTACGCGATGTCGATCGCGACCGGCCCGCCGGCGACCGCGGCGAGGTCGTCGAGGGGCACGCCGTTCCGTGGGTCTCCGGGGGTCGCGACCATGGGGACCACCTCGTCGAGTGCGACGACGAAGTGGTGGGCGTAGGTCGCGTCGGGGTCGGCGCGGACGATCCCCGCGCGCAGCCCCGCGGCATCTTCGCCGCGAAGGGCACACAGCTCTTCGATCACCGCGTCGTCGGCCTCGACGATGCCGGTAAAGCCACCCGCTTCGACGGCCATGTTGGTCAGGGTGCTGCGCTCGTCGAGGCGCAGGTGTCGCAGCCCCTCCCCCGCAAACTCCAGCACCTTGCCGATGCCCTCTCCGTTCCGCCAGTAGGGTTGGGCCAGGAGGTGGAGCATGACGTCCTTGGCCGTGACGCCCCACCGAAGGCGGCCCGTGAGCTCGATCCGAACCGACGCGGGGACGCAGGCGCGCACGTCGCCGGTGAACCACGCGTTGGCCATGTCCGTGGCGCCCACGCCGAAGGCGAACGCTCCGATCGAGCCCGCCATGCAGGTATGGGAGTCGGTTCCCACGACGACGTCGCCCGGGCGGGCCAGCTCCTCGACCACCTTGTTGTGGCAAATCGCTTCGCTGCCCACGGTTTGGCCCCCACGCTTCACCTCGCCGAAGAGACGCACCCCCCGACGACGGGCCCAGTCCCGCTGCACCACTTCGAGCTTCTTGGCCTTGGCGTCGAGGCCCATCGCGACGTGGCGTGCATCCATCACCCGGTCGACGAGGGTCAGGTGGTCGCGAAAGGCGTAGATCGAAGCCGGGTCGTGCAACGGCGTGTCGTCTCCGACCCCGGCGCGGTACAACGCCTCGGCCATCGGCGTCACGTACTCGTGGCTGAAGCGCACGTCGGCCCGTAGGAAAAGAGACTCCCCGGGGGCGACGGCGACCGCGCCCACGTCGCCCGCATCGGCGTCGAGCACGGCGTGACGGGCGATGATCTTTTCCGCGAGGGTCATCGGCCGTGGTCGCTGCGCGAGCTCGGGCGGCGCCACGTCCCCGGTGAGCCGCGCGCGGTTGTACGCGAACAGCCCGCCGTAGTGCACGACGTCGCGACTGATGGGGTCGAGCCCCGCCGTGAAGCGTGAGAGCGGGACGCGCTCGCCCCGGGCGAGCGGCTCGAGGAGGGAAAAATCGGTGGTGGTGACGAGACCGATGTTGTGGCAGTTCTGGCGGTAGATCTTTTCGAAGCTCCGGGCCACGACGACGCGGATCCCCGCCTCCCGCTCGGCGTACGGGGCCGTCTCGCGGGAGGAGCCGCACCCCTTGCTGCGCCCGCTGACGACGATGGCAAACCCGCCGCGGGCCACCGCATCCACCTCGACGTCGCCCCCGCGGAGCCCGACGTAGGCGTACCGCGCCAACGCTTCGTCGTAGTGGTAACACGCCCAGGCGGGGGTGATCTCGTCGGTCGAGATGGCATCGAGCAGGTCCTCGGGCCGCGGCGTCAGGGTCAGGGTCTCACCCTCGAGCTGCCGGCGGAGGGCCGATGCGTCGTCGGTCAGAAAAAGCGTGCGTCCTGCAGCTCGGATCGTTGTGCGGCGCCGGGGGAGCGTCATCGGGGGCGGAGCGGCGTCGTCGGTTCGCCTGATGAAGCCCTTAGGGGGTGAGGCGGACCGAGGCCATCGCCGGTCGTGTCAGCCCGGTTCGCCGAGGGCGCTCGAGGGCGGCGTCGGGGGGGAGGCACCGTCCTTCGCCGCGGGACCCTCCCCGTCATCGTCGGGCACCTCGCCATCAGGGCCGACGCGTGCGCCCGTTCGCGATTCGCGGGCCTCATCGTCGCCCCGAAAGACCGCCGAGACCACATCCAGGACGTCTTTGCCGCTCAACCCCGAGCCGCTTCGGCGGGGGGAGCCGCCGATGTCGTCGCTGCCTCCCCACGCGTTGCCCTCGTCGTCGTCGGTGACGTGGGGATCCGCTTCGTTGAGCGCGAGGTAGACATCGCGGAGGTTCTTGGGAAGGAACGCATCGGCGAGGCGAAGGGTCATCCTTCCTTCGCCCTTGTCGAGCACGATGGCCGCGAGCTCGCCGCGGTAGGGCTCTTTGAGCTGCTCTTCGACCTCGTAAATCCCCAGCGTCGAGCGGACGAGCACGGCGACCTTTCGCGAGGGGAGGGCGGCTTGGTCTTGGGTTTCGATCCCGCCCGAGCGCGGTTGCCCGCGGGGAAAGAGCGCGGCGTCGAAGCGCTCGAGGAGCCCGAGGCTGAAGTCGACCACATTCACCGTGTCCCAGGTGCCTTCGTTGCGGAGCCGTTTCTCCTCCGCGCGGAGCTTGTCGATCCGCTTCTTGTGCGCCTCGAAGATCTTGCGGGGCAACCCCGAGAGCAACGCCTTGTCGAAGCCGTAGGCGTCGATGACCCCTTCCACGCGAATGAGCGGCATCGCCTTGCGCAGGAGCGCGTAGTCGTCGTGGGTGAGGGCGTGGTGGTTCATGAGCACCCAAGCCCCCAGCATGGCGTCGAGGTCGGGCTCGTTGACGTAGAGGTGCCACACACCCTCCCGCAGCGGCAGGCCCTGCATGAGCATCACCGTCGCTTGCTCACACGTGGCCAGGGTGAAGGCCCGCACGCACCCCGCGTGGTGGTCGAGGGAATACTGGCGACGCTCGTTGTCGAGAAAGGCCGGCCCCGTGTACACGCCATCGAGAAAGATGCTCTGGTCGGGGTACTGATCCCGCTCCGACGGCTCGACGCTGTGCCCTCGCGTGACGTGGAGGAGAATGCTCGGCCAATCCTCGGCGACGATCGCGGGCGGGTCGTCGACCACGCGGTACCGGAGCGGGGCGTCGGATCCCATCCTCGGCATCGTGGGCCGCCTCGCCCGGGTCTTCAACGCGCAAACGCGATCAGGTGGTCGAATGTCGGGGAACGTGAGGCTCGGAGGGCTCCCGATTCTCCGGCCGCGGCCGCCGGGTTAGCATGAGGTGTGACGGTGGCGAGCAGTGTAGGCGCCGGACGGTCCGATACCGGACGTCGACGGACCCAAAACGAAGACGGTTTCTTCGTCGACGACAGCCTCGGCCTCTACGTGGTGAGCGACGGCATGGGGGGACATGCCGCGGGCGAGGTGGCGTCGGCCACCGCCATCGCTGCGGTGCGTGAGGTCGTCGAGGCGGCGCGCGCCACGGTGGCGGGGGTGCGGTCGGGCACCGAGGCCCGCGACGCGCTGTCTCGTCTCGCGGGGGAGGCCGTGCTCACCGCCAACCGGCGCGTCCACGAGCTCGCGACCTCGGATCGGGGCAAGGCGGGCATGGGCTGTACGGTGACGCTGGTGCTGGTCGCGGGGGACGTGGCCGCCATGGGTCACGTGGGCGACAGCCGTCTGTACCTGCGGCGGTCGGGACGCACCGACAAGCTCTCGTCGGACCACACCATCCTCGCGGAACTCGTGCGAAGCGGGGTCATGGAGCTCGGGGAAGCGTCGAAGGGTCACCCGTTGGCTCACGTCCTTTCGCGCGCGGTGGGCACGCAGCCTCACGTCGAGGTCGAGACGCTCTTGTTCGACCTCGCGGGCGGGGAGCAGCTCCTCCTCTGCTCGGACGGGTTGAGCGACTACCTCGACGACTTGGCGCCCGTCGACGCCGCGCTGGCGGCGGTGGACGCGTCGGAATCCCCACCGGATGCGGCGCATCTCGACCAGGTCGCCGCGACCCTGGTCGCATTTGCCAACGAATCCGGAGGTCACGACAACATCACGGTCGTCGCGGTACAGGTCGGGGCCGACGAACGCGCGACGGCGCGGGCGTCGGGACTGTCCCAACGGTTTCAGGCCCTTTCCTCGGTGTTTCTGTTCGAAGGGCTCAGCGTCCCGTCGGCTTCGCGTATCTTGGAGGCCTTTTCCGCCGTCGAACACCCGCCGGAGGCGGTGGTCATCGAGGCGGGAGACGACATCGACGCGCTGCTCGTCGTCGTGAAGGGGGACTACCGGATCGAAGACCCGGAGGGACAGGTCGTCGGACGCCTCGGGCCGGGTTCCTACCTCGGCCTGACCGCCCTCATGCGTGCCCGTCCGGCCCGCGCCACCCTGCGCGCCGAGACGAAAGGGGGAACGATGTTGCGGCTTCGCGGGTCCGGCCTGCGCCGTCTCGTCCGGCGGTCGCCTCATCTCGGCTTGGCCATCCTCGACCGACTCGGTCGTACCCTGAGCGGCGATCTCGAGCGCAGTTACGCGCAGCGCTCGGGCGAGCGCGAGGCGGTCGCGGTCAGCGAAAGGTTCTGAGCGATGTGGACGTGGCACGGGATCGGACAATCGAGCTCGGGGCAACGGCGCCTCGACAACCAGGATGCGTTCGTCGCCGACGACGCGCTGGGTCTGTACGCGGTGAGCGACGGGATGGGGGGGCACGCGGCGGGCGACGTGGCCTCGTCGATGGCGGTCGCTTCGGTGCGACGCTACGTGGCCGACCATGCCGCCGACGCTGCGGACCGCGCGGCGGTGGTCGCGCTCGCGGCGCGGGCGGTGATGCAAGCCAGCGGGGACATCTACGACCGCGCGCGAGCGGAGCCCGATCACGCCGGGATGGGCTGCACCCTCACCGTGGTCATCGTGCGCGACGGCTACGCGGCCATCGCGCACGTCGGGGACAGCCGCGCGTACCTCCAGCGCGACACCGAGGCGACGCAACTCACCACCGACCACACGGTCGGGGCGGACTTGGCGCGGGCCGAGCCCGAGGCGCCGCCGCGCGAAACGCCCTACGCGGGCGTCTTGACCCGCACGGTCGGAACCCAAGCGTCGGTGACCCCCGACACCCTCGACGTCGACCTCATCCCCGGCGATCAGCTGCTCTTGTGCACCGATGGGTTCAGCGATCGCGTGCCCTCGCCGGAGTGGCTCGCCGTCCGCCTGCAAGGGGAGACCGACGACGCCACCGTGGAGGACTTGGTGTCCCACGCCCGCGACGCCGACCCGGGGGCGAACGTCACCGTGGTGCTGGTCGCGGTGCAGGACGACGACGATGAGGATGGAGAAGAGGGCCCACGCACGCGCCGGTACCTCGAGGTGAACGCCCGGTTGCAGGCGCTATCGTCGGTGTTTCTCTTCACCACGCTGTCCGTCGGACCGCTCTCGCGGCTCTTGCGTCACTGCGAGGCGCGTGACCTCGAGCCCGGGGATGAGCTGATCGCCCACGGCGCCACGCTGGGGGCCTTGGTGGTGGTGACGGCCGGATGCCTCGAGCTGTCGCGTGACGGGGCCGTGGTCGGTACGCTGGAGGCGCGCGAGTACGCGGGGATCTCTGCCCTGCTCTCCCCGCGGCCGGCGCGGGCGACGGTACGGGCCCGAGACGCGTCGTCGGTGTTGCTCCTTCGCCGCGGGGCGTTGATGGCGCTCGGACGGGTCCGCCCCTACCTCGGGATTGTGGTGCTCGAACAGCTCAACCGCGAGCTCAGCGCCAGCCTCGATGCCTCGGTCGACCGCCGCGATGACGGCGACCCCACCACGACCCCGCTCCTCGCCAACGAAAAGCTCTGAATGAAACGCTTCGTCCCTTTCGCGTGTGCTCTCTGGGCCTGGGCCATCCTCGCGTCGTGTGAACGCGCGGGGCCGGTGCCCCTGGCGATGTCGCCGGCCGAGCCGGCACCGGTCACCGCGTTGCGGGCGGCCGCGGCCCCGTTCGCGCCGGTCCCCGATGGCTTTGAGGCCCGGATCGCGCCGACGGGAGCGTCGACGATACGCGCGCACGCCGTCCGCCTCCCCCCTCGGGCCGACCAGCCGGTGGTGTTCACGTTCGACGACGGCACGGAAGTGTCGGTGGTTCGCCCCGGCGCGGCGCCCGCCGTCGCGGAGGGCGAGCGGAGGGACGTCCGCTACCCCGGCCTCTACCCCGGGGTCGACAGCCTTTGGCTCCGATTGCCCAACAAGGTCGAAGAGCTCCTGTTCCTCCGCGAACCACGACCGGTGGTCTACGACATCGGCGTTCCCCCCGGGGCGCGACTCGTCGCCGGAGCCGGCCCCACCGCCCGGGTCGAGCGCGACGGCCAGGCCTTGCTGCACGTCCTCGCGCTCGAGGCGTGGGACGCACGCGGCGAGACCGTTCCGGTGCAGATGACGGTGGCGGAGCACAGGATCCGGATCGAGGCCGAGGCGGAGCATTACCCGATCGTGATCGACCCGGCGTGGATCGCGGCGAGCACCCCGTTGCAGCTCCGTGCCGACCATACGGCCAACCTCCTCGGCGATGGCACCGCCGTCCTCATCGGCGGCGACAACGGGGCGGTGGTGCTGGCCAGCATCGAGCGCTTCGACCCCCAGCGCGGGATCTCCCGCCTGGCGGGCGACCTCACCACCGCGCGGTCGCGGCACACCGCGACGGTCCTCGGCGACGGGCGGGTCCTGGTCGTCGGAGGGGCCGACGCAAACGGGGGGCCCCTCGCGGCCGTCGAATTCTACGACCCCGCGACCGACACCGTGACCGCTGGCCCCGACCTCGCGGCGGCGCGGAGCGGGCACGCGGCGGTGCGGCTCCTCGACGGCCGGGTGCTCGTGGTCGGCGGCGGTTCGAGCTCGGGGACCCTCTTCGACCCCGCGACCGATACCTGGAGCGCCGACCTCCCCATGGCGGGGGTGACCTTCAGCGACACGGCCGCCGCGCGCCTCACCTCCGGCGAGGTCTTGGTGACCGGGCAATTCGGCAACGACCCCACCGGCGTGATCTTCGATCCGACGACCGATACGTTCACCCTCGCGCCCAACCCCCTGGGTGCGATCGAGTTGTTGGACCACAACCTCGTGCCGCTCCCCGATGGGCGCGCGGTGATGGCGGGCGGCGGTTTCTGCAGCAGCACCGGCGGGTCGATCGACTGCGTCCAGACGGCTCAGGTCTTCGATCCGGCCGGCGGAGGGTCTTGGACGCTGGTCCCCGACACCTCGTTCGACCGGATCGGGGCGGGCGCGGCGCAGCTGCCGAGCGGGGCCGCGCTCTTCGTGGGGGCGTTCGACGCCGTGACCTCGGACGAGACCATCACCGGCGAGACGTTCGATCCGGCCACGGATACGTTCTCGTTGCTCCCCGGGAATCTGTCCGCCGAGCATCAACGACCCACCGCGCTCGTCTTGCCCACGGGGGATGCGATGGTCGTGGGAGGCACGCAGGCGGCGGCCCAGCTGCTGGTGGGGGAGGACGTCCCCGTCGGACTCGGGCTCATGCAACAGGCCCGCGCCGCCCACGCTTCGGTGCTGCTCGCCGACGGACGCGTGTTGCTCGCGGGGGGCGTGGTCAACAACTCGCGAAACACGACGGCCACCGCCGAGCTCTACGACCAGGGCACCTCGATGGCGACGTCGTCGCTGCCGGCGGGGCGGGCGGGGGCGGCGTCGGTGTTGCTCGCCGACGGCCGGGTCTTGATCGCGGGGGGCTTCACCAACTCCTCGGAGACGGCCATCGCCACCGCGGTGCTCTTCGACCCCGCGACCGAGACCTTCGACGCGACGGCCAACGAGCTCAGCGTCGGCCGCAAGTTCGCGGGGATCGAGCGCCTGCGTGACGGTCGCGTCCTGATCGTCGGGGGGCAGACGGGCAGCTTCAACGGGGCGGGGTTGGACTCGGCCGACATCTTCGACCCGGCGACCGACAGCTTCGCGCCGGCGACCAACACCCTCGACGAGGCGGTGCGGCAGCCGGCCGTGCAACTCGTCGACGACGGCCGGGTCATCGTGGCCGGGGTCAGCCAAGCCTTCGTCTTCGACCCTGACACGACGTCGTTTGCCCCGCTCGGGCCGCTGGGCGCGAGCTACGAGACCGCGCGCTTTCAGCGCCTGGCCGACGGCCGCGTCCTGTTGACCGGTGGCGCCACCCTGCAGGCGGAGCTCTACGACCCCGCGACCGCGACGTTCAGCTTTACCGGGGCCGAGAGCATCGTGCGCACCCGGCACGCGGTCGCCCCGCTCCCCGGGGGCAACGCGCTCGTGGTGGGGGGCGTCGGCCCCGGCGTTTCGTTTCCCCCCATTTGGGACCTCTTTTCGGTGTTCGCGCCGGCCGGGGCGCCCACCGGCGTCTTCGTCGACACGACGTATTTTTCGACCCTGGACCCGCGCGCCACCCTGCTGCCCTCGGGGCGCGTGCTCGTCTCGGGCGGTTTGCCCTGCGATGACGGCTCCCCGGGCATATGCTCTGCCCAGGCGGTCGCCCTCGAGGTACCGCCGCCGCCGGCGACGGCCGTGTCGTTCCCCACGGTGACGCAGGCCCCTTCCGCCGTCACCCCCGGGACCGAGGCGGAGATCACGGGCACCGACTTCGACGGCCCGCAGCTGTCCAGCGCGGCGGGGGCCACGTCCTCGGGGCGACCGGTGGTCACGTGGCAACCGATGGGCCGCAACCACGTGCTGTTCGGCAACGTGGTGCGCTTCGGCCCCACGACCGTGACCTTCACCCTGCCCGCGACGGTGTACGCCGGTTCGGGATGGCTCCGGGTCATCGTCAACGGACGGTCGAGCCGAGGGGTGGTGCTCACCCTCGACCCCCCACCGAATGGGGTGGGCTGCACCTTCGACGCCGACTGCGCCTCGGGGTTTTGCACCGAGGGGGTGTGTTGCGACCGGCGGTGCGACGACAACTGCGAGGGGTGCACTGCGGCGCGCAAGGGCAGCGGCGAGGACGGGGTGTGCGGGGCTGTCCCCCCCGAGCGGTTCGTCGACGATGCGTGTTTTCTTTCCGCGGGCGCGCCGTGTGCCAACGCGGCCGCCTGCGACAGCGGGTCTTGCGTCGACGGGGTGTGTTGCGACCAGACGTGCGAGGGCCAGTGTGAAGCCTGCGACGTGGCCGGGAGTGTGGGCGTGTGTGTTCCCACCACGGGCGCCCCGCGGGGCGATCGGCCCGCGTGTGAGGCGGAGCCCCCCGCGGACTTGTGTGAGGCCTCGGTGTGCGACGGCGCGGTTCGCGATGCCTGCGCGGGAACCGTCGGGCCGTGCGGCGTGTACGCCTGCACCGCGGCCGGCTGCCTCGACCGATGCGAGGACGAGGCGGATTGCGCGGTGGGGCACCGGTGCGACCCCGAGACCAACACGTGTGTCGTCGGCGTGTGCGAGGGCTCCGTGGCGACGTTGCCCAACGGCGAACAGATCGACTGTGCGCCCTTCGTCTGCCTGGCCGACGGGTCGTGCCGAACGACCTGCGCCGACGTCAACGACTGCGTGGCGCCCTTCGCCTGCAACTTCGAGGGGCGATGCGTCACCCGACCGCCGAACGACGAGCTCGACGACGGCTGCGGGTGTCGGCTGGGGGGGACCGCGGCGCCGGGCGGCTCAGGGGGGCGGTGGGTCGCGCTCGTCGGCGCGCTGGCCGCGCTCGTCGGGCGACGGCGACGACGGCGGCGGGGTGCGGGTCGTCGGAAGGCAGGTCGTCGTGGGGCCGCGCGGCGCCTCGGCGTCGTGGGCATGCTTGTCGGCGCGGTCGTGATGGGGTGGCTCTTGGGCGAGACGGTGGCTCACGCCCAGCCGACGCCCAAGCCCACGACAGCGGGCGCGGCGAAGCCCGCGGAGGCGGAGGCGCCCTCGGAGGCGCCCGCGGAGGAGAACGGGGCCGAGGACGCGTCGCGTGAGGCGGGGGCCGAGGCGAGCCCGAAAGGAACGGTCGACGAGGAGGCGAAGGCGGAGGCGCGGCGCCGCTTTCGAAAAGGTCTGGCGCTCATCCGAGAGCGTTCGTGGGCGGCGGCCCTGGCGGAGTTTCTCGCCTCCCGGAGGCTGTTTCCCACGCGGGTCGCCACCTTCAACGCCGCCGCCGCGTACCGCGAACTCGGACGCTACGCCGAAGCCCTCGAGACGTACGAGGACCTGATGCGGACCTACCCCGACATGGCCGACGCGGATCTGGCCGAAGTGCGCAAGGCGGTGACGGAGCTCCGTGGCCGGGTGGGGCGGATCGAAATCGATCGGGCCGAGCCCGGCGCGCAAATCGTCGTCGACGGCACGGTGCGCGGCGTCTACCCGCCGCCCGGGGATCTGCGGGTGTCGGCCGGCTCGCACATCGTGCGTCTCGTCAAAGAGGGGTTCGAGCCCTTCGAAGCCCGTGTCGATCTCGCCGGGGGCGAGCGCACGCGCGTCGAAGCGGTGATGACCGCCCTCACCGAGTCGGGACAGTTGAAGGTGGTCGAGACGACGGGAGCGGGCGAGGTCGAAGTCCTCGTCGACGACGTCGTGGTGGGGACGGCGCCGTGGGCGGGGCGGCTGAGCGTGGGCCAACACTCGGTGCGGTTGCGGGGAAAGGGCGACCTCGGCACGGCGCCGGTCGCGGCCCCGGTGCGCTCTCAGGAGACCACGAACCTGCGGTTGTCCCTCGTGGCGCTGACGGCCAGCCTTCGGGTCGAGCCGACGCCGGCCACCGCCTCGGTGTTCGTCGATTCGGTGGAGGTGGGCCGGGGGATCTGGTCGGGTCGCCTCCCGGCGGGGACGCATCGCGTCGAGATCCGAAGCGAGGGGTTTTACCCGCAGACCGAGACCGTCGACCTCGGCGACGGGCAGGAGCGACTGCTCGAAGTCGCGCTCGAGCGGAGCGACGAGATCCGCGTGCCGGGACGCGTGACCTTCGATCTGGTCGCGGCGGGGCTGCTCACCCCGAGCGTGGGCGGTGACGTCGCGGGCCGTTGCGACGCCGGCTGCCGGGGCGGGGTGGGGCTCGGGGTGATGGCGCGACTTCACGTCGGCTACGAATTTCCCTTTGGCCTCGGTCTCGGCGCGATGGGGGGCTTTGCGACCGCGAGCCAGTCGTTCGACGGTCGCACCACGTCGGTGCAGCCGGTGGGCTTCGATCGGCGCGACGGGACTGCGTCCGACGCCCTGCGGATCCAGGGGCCGTTCGTGGGGGCGTTTGCGTCGTGGCTCTTCGACGGGGACTTTCCCCTTCTGGTCCGGCTCGGCGGGGGCCCGATGTTCGCGCAGGTCCGTGACCAGCGCACGGGGACGGTGATTCTCGCCGACGGGGCCGAGTACTCGGCGGGCCCCATCGTGCAGGAGCCGTCGGAGGTCTACGTCGCGCTGTTCCCCGAGGTGCGCGGGGGGATCCGTTTGGACGAGCACTTCGTGGTGACGGCCGGGCTCGAGATCCCCGTGTGGGTGGCGGTCACGCGCCCGAGCTGGGACGCCACGCGTACCGTCGATGCGGAGGTGGACGGGATCGGGGCGTGGGAGACCGAGTCGCTGACGGGGCGGGTCGTTGCGTTTGCGTCGCTGAGCGTCGGGGCGCGCGCGGAGTTCTGATCGATCCGAGGGGGGCTCCGGGTGTCGGGGGCTCCGGGTGTCGGGGGCTCCGGGGTTCCGGGTATCGGGGTGTCGGGGCTCCGGGTTTCGGGTGTCGGGGTTTCCGGGGCTCTGGGTGTCGGGGCTCCGGGGTTCGGGGTTCG
>JBCCLB010000091.1:0-25081 GCA_039027095.1 Myxococcota bacterium | reverse complement strand
TGGTTCGCTGGAGGCTGGTTCGCTGGAGGCTGGTTCGCTGGAGGCTGGTTCGCTGAAGGGTAGCGGCGACGATGGCCCGCTCTTCTACGAGCTTCGGATCGCGCCGGTCATGAGCCCGGAGGGGGGCATGGTCGTCAGCGCCTCGGACGTCACCGCGCAACGCCGGGGCGAGGTCGAGCGGGCGGTGCTGGAGGAGCAGTTGCAACAAGCCCAGCGCCTGGAAACGATCGGCACCCTCGCGGGCGGGGTCGCACACGATTTCAACAACATCCTGCAGGCCATCTTGGGGTTTGCTCAGCTCGCCACGCGAGGCCTCGACGCGCACCGCAACGACGGGACGACGGGGGCCGATGCTCGCGCCGACCTTCAGGCCGTCGTGGAAGCGGCCCATCGTGGTCGCGACCTGGTCCGGCAAATCCTCGCGTTCAGTCGGCCCCGGGCTGAGGAGCTTCGGCCCATTCGCGTCGTCGACGCGGTGGACGAGGCCCTTCGCCTCATTCGGGTCGCCATGCCCTCGCAGGTCGCGGTCGAGGTCGACCACGGCCGGCCGGAGCTACGCGTCGAGGCGGACCCGACGCAGCTCCACCAGGTGATCGCGAACCTCTGCACGAATGCCCTCCAAGCCATGGCCGACGGGGGACGTCTGTCGGTCACTACCTCCGAGGGGCCGATCCCCCACGAGGTCCGGGCCACGCACGACCTCCCGGCCGGCCCGTACGCTCAAATCTGCGTCACCGATACCGGAGCGGGGATGGATGAAGCGACCCGGCGCCGCATCTTCGAGCCGTTCTTCACGACGAAACCGACGGGGGTGGGCACGGGGTTGGGCCTCGCCGTCGTCCACGGCATCGTCAGAAGCCACGGTGGTGCCATAACGGTCGAAAGCGAACTTGGCCGAGGGACGGCCATCAGCGTCTTTCTCCCCCGCTTGGCCCCCCAGGCCGCGGCCTCGGTTCGTGAGGTTCCCGTGAGCGAGGGAAACGGCCAGCACGTGATGTTTGTCGATGACGAGCCGATGGTGATCCGTGTCGCCGAGGAGATGTTGGAGCGGTTCGGGTACCGGGTGACCAGTTTCGGCCGTCCTCACGACGCGCTTGCCCGATTCGAGGCCCAACCCGACTTGTTCGATGCGGTGGTGACCGACCTCACGATGCCGGTGATGACGGGCGTCGACCTCGCCGCTCGCCTCCACGCCCTCCGTAGCGACATCCCCATCGTCCTCACGACGGGGTACGGAGGCCGTGTCCCCGCCGGCCCTCGAGGCGTTCGCCGAATCCTCGAAAAGCCCTACGATGTCCGCGAGCTATCGTCTACGTTGCGCGAAGTTCTGAACGAGGATGAGTCGACCTTATAGACGCGCGGTGCTCCTGGTCGTCGAAGACGACCCGGCGCACGTCCGCTTGATCGAACGTTGCCTCTGCCCGGCGGGGGATGAGGACGTTCACCTTGAGCTGAGGCACGTCGCCGACGGTCAACAGGCGCTCGATTACCTCTTCCGACGGGGGGCCTTTGTCGACTCCGACGCCAGTCCGCGGCCGCAGTTGGTGCTGCTCGACCTCCGACTCCCCCGGTGCGACGGGTTCGAAGTGCTCGAATCGGTGAAAGGGGACGCGCGCACCCAAGCCATCCCCGTCGTCGTGCTCACCACGTCCGACGCTCCGCGCGACATCTCCGAGGCCTACGCGCGCCAGGCCAACGGCTACTTGGTCAAGCCCGGCGACATCGAGGAGATGAGCGACATGTTGGCGCGTGCCCGCGCGTTCTGGCTCCAACACAACCGTACCGTCATCGACGACGAGCAGATCGCTTCTTGACGCGGTTGCGGTTTGACGACGGGCACGCATAGAGAGGTAGATGCGCCGGGAAGGGCGCGTCGCCTCCGCTATGTCCGAGTCTTCGTCGCCCAGCCGTAACGCTTCGATCATCTTTTCGTTGATGATCCCCGGTACGGGGCACATTCACGCGGGACGTACCGGCCGGGGCGTGGCGCTGCACGTGCTTTATCAGATCGGCTTGCTCAGTTGCATCGCCACTCTGTGGTCCTCGCCGCGCATGCTGTTTGCGGGGATCGCGGTGATGCTCGTCTCGTCCCGAGCTTTTGCCGTCTACGACGTGTTGCGGCTGCTGGCGACTTCCGAGCGCCGCGCCCCTTGGGGACTCGTGTTCGCCGTCGGGGCGGCGCTTTTCATGGCCGGCCAAGCCGGTCTCCGTTGGATCTTCAGCCATGTCGTGGACACCGCCGCGATGACGTCGACCCGAATGGTGCCCACCCTTCGATGGGGAGATGCGTTCTTCGTCGACCGGCGCGCTACCCTCGAGCCGGGAGATGTCGTGGTCGCGGAGGCGGAGGGCGGGCTCCGCGTCGTCGGGCGCATGGTCGCGGGGCCGGGCCAGCGGGTAGAGGTCCGGGCGGGCGGGGTGGTGGTCGACGACAAACCGATACCGCGTTGCGAGGTGGGGGTGGTCGAACTCTCCCCCGGACGGCGACGGGTGTGGTTGGAGCGCATCGGCTCGCGGCTCCACCTGACGGCCGAGCCCGAAGACGCGGCGAGCGACCATCCGCCGACGACCGTGAGCGAGGGAAGCGTCTTCTTGCTCGGAGACCACCGCGACGGTGCCATCCCGCTCGGGGAAACACCCCGGGGCGCCATCGTTGGTCCCGTCGCTACGGTCATCTGGGGCGCCGACGGGGAACGCGATGCCGACGTGAGCGGCCGCGATGGGGTGGCGATACCGCCTCTCGTCGAGCCGCTGCGGGGTCGTCTCGACGCCTGCCGCGATGAACTGATGGGCGCGGAATAGCGGCACCCGCGCACCGGTTGGTGCGGCGTGCCCCCCAAGCCTCGTCCCTCCCCGACCCGCCGCCTGTTCCATCGCTGGTTCGTCGAATACAATCCCCTCTACCTCTCGAGCGCGGCCCTCGTCTTGGTCGGCGTGAACCTCCTGTCTGAAGGCATGGTGAACCGAGGGTTCGGCCACGCGCAGTTGGGCGTGCCCGCCCTCGCCGAAGCCTACGGATGGGCGCTCATCGCCGGGGCGGCGCTGCTCGTGCGCATCGACGCCCGTCGCCCCGCCGTCATGCTTGCCCTCCTCGCGGCCCTCTACCAGTGCGACGTCACCCTCCACACGGTCTCGTCGGTGTACCTCGGACGGGTCGGCATGGTCACCGGCGCCCTTTGGTGGTTGAGCTTCGTGGCGAAGCTCGTGGCACTCGCCCGCGCGATGAGGATCCGGGCCTCTCGAGCTGCCTATGCTCTGGCCTCATTTTCGGCCGTCGGCATCGTCGTCCTTCCCCACGTGATCCGCCGCGCGGCGCCCCACCACGCCGAGCTCGCGGTGGGAGGTTGGCTGTTTCTCGTGCTCGGCGCCGGGGCGACGGTGCGCTTGCGGCTCGCATCCGTGGATGCGCTCGATGGCTGGGGTCGAACCGTCCTGCGACGCGCCAGCCGAGCCTTGTGGGGTGGATGGGCTGGCGCGTTGGCGCTTCATGTCGCCTATTGGGCGGCCGACCTCGGCGTGTCGATCCGGGGTGCGGGGCTGGCCGGGGTCCTCGTCGCGGCGGCGACGCGACCGCGCCGCGCGCGGGCGGCGGTCGGGCTCACGGTCGTGGTAGCCATCACTGCCCTTGTCGCCCCGCGCCTGACCTCACCGATCTGTTTCATGGTCGCCGCGGCCACGGCCCTGCGCGCCTGGCGAGAGCCCCAGCTTCGGATGCGCGCTACCCCGCCCCCAGCCGCGGTGACGGCGCCCTATCGTCGCGGCGGTCGGCTCGCTCCGCCTCCGCCTCCGACGACGAGCGCGCTCGCCCCACCACCGCCGCCCGTGCGACGCGCCTGGGCGCTCTTCTCCGTCTTCGCGGGCTTCGGTGCGGTCTGGACTGCCGGGTGGCGACCGGGTTCCGACCTTGCCCACCTGCCCTGGCTCGACCTCGTGCTCACCCTGGTCGTGGTGTCGGCCTGCCTTTGGTGGCGCGAGGCGTACGGCATCGTTCCTGTCATGGGTCTTCATTTCCATCACCTCTTCGTCCTCGGCTACGTTCCCCGCGGCGCCTTGGAATGGGGCGCGGCTCTCGTCGGCCTCGGCTTCGCAGTGTTGTTGGGGTCGCTGATCGCCCAGTACGTCGTCCGGTCGACGCCGGCGGTGCCCCCGCGCAGCCCACCTTGAAAGAGTTCTCAGGCCGAGGGATGGTCGACCGATGTTGCCGCGGGTGATCCTCCTCGGGCCCCAGCGCTTTCGTCCCACGGTAGGTGAGGTCGTTCGCGACCTCGCGCTCGAGGCCCCCTTCGCCCTCATCACCGCGGGTTGGAAGGAGCGGGAAGGGGAAGACGAGGAGCTGAGACAGGCGCTTGGGCGCCCTTCGTACAATCTCGGCCTCTACGCCCATGCCTCGGCGCTCTACGGGGAGGACCGGGAGCTCCACGCGGCCATTCGAGCGCGTCAAACCCGACTCCGGGACCTCCAAGAGCTCTACCGGGCGCGGCTCGAACCCGCGATGGACGCCGTCTACCGCCTCGAAGGGTTCGTCGGAAAAGAAGAGGCCTTGGTGCATCCCGAGCGGGAATCGGCGCTCGAGATGGTACGCGCCCTCGACCGACACCATCTCGGGCGCGTCGGCGAAATCCGAGAGGAGCATCGAACGCGCCATGCCCCCCTCGACCGAGAGCCCGTCGCACGGCGCCGAGAAGCGATGGCGACCCGCATCCACCAGGCGGGCGCCGTCTTCATCGCGGGGGGGCACGTGGCCCTCCTCCTGAACCGCCTTCGACTGTTCGACCTCGCTCCGATCTTGCGGCACAAGTTGGTGGTCGCGTGGAGCGCAGGGGCGATGGCGGCGAGCGAGCGCATCGTGTTGTTCCACGACCACCCGCCGCAGGGGCGCGGTCACGCCGAAGTGCTCGATCAGGGGCTGTCGCTCTTCCCCGGCGTCCTCCCCTTGCCGCATGCGTCGGCGCGGCTGCATCTTCACGATCCCCGGCGGGTTGGCGTTTTTGCGAGAAGGTTCTCGGACCAGAGATCGGTCGCCCTCGACCCCGGGGCACGCGTGGCGTGGCGCGCGGGGGGCTGGAAGCCCCACGAAGGGGTTCGCCAGCTGACCGCTGAGGGGGTCGCACCGTGGGGGATGACGAATGCCCCGGATGGGGATGCCGCATGAGCGGAGAGGACCTGGCCGCGATTCACGATGCGCGCCTCCGCGACTTAGCGACGGGAGCCCTCGACGACGCGTCGGTGCGCCGCTTTGCCGACGAGCACGGGGTGCCGTTGGTCTCGGCGGACCGGGTCACGTTCGTCTACTACGGTCGCGCCGACGCCGTGCACCTCCGCCACTGGGTTTATGGGTTGCCCGGCCATCAGCCCTTCTCTCGGCTCGCCGGCACCAATCTGTGGTTCCGCGAGGTCAACCTCCCGCCAAAGTCCAGGGTCGAGTACAAGCTCGAAGTCGTCGTCGACGGGGAAGGTCAGTGGCACCTCGACCCCCTCAACCCCCGTCGGGCGCACGACCCGTTTGGCGCCAATTCGGTGTGTCATGGTCCCGGCTACGTGCGACCGGCGTGGACGCTGCCCCAACCCGACGCGCGGTCGGGAGCGCTCGTCGAGGTCGCGGTGAAGAGCCGTGTCTTCGGCGAGACGCGTCGCGTTCCTCTGTATCTGCCGGCGCGCTTCCGGACCACCGGGCGCTATCCGCTCCTCGTCGTTCACGACGGAAGCGACTACGTCGATTACGCCGCGCTCGAGGTGGTCCTCGACAACCTCATCGACGGTCTCGAGATCCCACCCCTGATCGCGGCGCTCTCGAACCCGGGCGAGCGGCTGGTGGAATACCCGGGCGACCCCCGTCACGCACAACACATCACCGAGGAGCTCGTGCCTTACCTCGAGGCGAAGTTCCCGGTCATCCGCCGGCCGAACGCGCGGGGGATCGCAGGCGCGAGCTTCGGCGCCGTGGCCTCGTTGTACACGGCCTGGCGCTACCCCGGCTTCTACGGGCGTCTGTTGCTGCAGTCGGGCTCGTTCGCGTTCACCGATATCGGGCCCCATCACCGAAGTCGGGAGTTCGACCCCGTGGTCGCGTTCATGAACGCCTTCCGCCGCGCGCCCGGCCGCCCGTCCGAGCGCGTGTTCGTCAGCTGTGGCACCTACGAATCGCTGATCTACGAAAATCGCTCGATGGTGCCCTTCTTTCAAGGGGCTGGCCTCGACGTCCGCTACGTCGAGGCGCGAGACGGTCATAATTGGGAGAACTGGCGGGACCGCCTCCGGGAAGGCCTTTCTTGGCTCTTCCCCGGGCCTCTCTGGATGACCTACGAGTGAGCCGAGGCCGAGGAGAAGGGTTTGTTGCGGCGTGCGACCCGGGTACACCAAAAACCTCCGCATGACCCCTCTCTCTCCGTCCTCCTCCCCCCCCGCGGTGACGCGCCGCATCGGGCTGAGCCTCGGGGCCGACATCTGTTGGCCCACCTGCTTCGAGCATATTTTGCGACGCCTCGACCTCACGCTGCCCGTCGACGGCAAGATGATCCGGGTCGAGGCCGAGCGTGTGACCATCGAGCCGTTCAATCTCCGCCAGGAATGTCGCTACGACGTCGTCCTCGACCGCCTCACCCACTGGTATCACACGAGTCGCGAGTGGATAAAAAAGGCGACGGTGATGAACGGTTTGTACGTCCTGAACAATCCCTGGGCGCTCCAGTCGATGGAGAAGCAGACGTCGTACTGCGCGATGATGCGCCTCGGTCTCGACATCCCCGAGACCTGGATGGTGCCCCCCAAGGCGTACGCCCCCACCCCTGACCTACAGCCCACCCTCGAGCGGTACGCGCGCATGTTTGATCTAGGGAGCATCGGCGAAAACCTGGGATACCCCTTGTTCATGAAGCCCTACGACGGCGGCGGATGGGTTGGGATCCATCGCGTAGAAAACGAAGAGCAGCTTCGTCGTGCCTACGAAGAGAGCGGAGAACAGGTGATGCACCTCCAACGGGCGGTCGAGAATTACGACCTGTTCGTCCGCTGCGTCGGGGTGGGGCCTCAAATCCGTTATGTCGACTACGATCCTTCGGCCCCGCTCCACGACCGCTATCGGATGAGCACCGACGTTCTTCCCGACGAGCAGCGAGCAAAGATCCGTGCGATTACCTTGACGATCAACAGCTTTTTCGGCTGGGACTTCAATTCGGCCGAGATTCTGCGCCAGGGGGACCGATTGTGTCCCATCGACTTTGCCAATGCGTGCCCGGATTCCCAGGTGACGAGCTTGCACTTCCACTTTCCGTGGCTGGTCAAGGCGTTGCTCCGTTGGTCGATCTTCGTCGCCGTGACGAAACGTAGGTTCCGTCACAACCCCGACTGGCAACCCTATTACGACATCGCCGACGACCCGACGGTGGGAGACAAGCTCGCGGGCTACGCCTCCCTGGCGGAGGCGCATTTCGAGACCGAGCGCTTCGAGGCGTTCTGTCACGAGCATCTTTCCCACCTCGACGAGGTGGCTCACGAGTTCTTCGGGGGTGAGGTGGCGCGGGAGGCAGTACGCCAGAAGGTATCGGCGCTTTATCCCGCGGAGGAGATCGACGAATACGCCGAACTCTTCTGGGCACGTATCCAGCAGTGGCGGGACGGCGAGGGTCAGTCGGGAGCGATCCTGTGAAGACGGTGGAGCGCTGGCTGTCCCCACGGCTCCACGAGACGATGACGCTCGCGCGCTGGGGCCATTTCGGGCAACCCGTCTTGCTGTTTCCCACCGCCGGTGGCGACGCGGAGGAAGCGGAGCGTTTCTTGATGCTCGATGCCCTCGCGCCTCTCGTCGACTCGGGCCGCATCAAGGTGTACTCCGTCGACAGTGTCGCGGGGCGGGCGTGGGTCCAGCGTCGCGACGACCCTAGGCACTGCACGTGGACGCAGACGCACTTCGACGCGTGTGTGTACTACGAGGTGGTGCCGGCGATTCACCACGATTGTCGCGCGGACGGCATCGAGATCGTCACCGCGGGCGCTTCGATCGGCGCGTTCAACGCGGTGGCGGCGTTGTGTCGCCATCCCGACGCGTTTGGCGCCGCCGTCGCAATGAGCGGAACGTTCGACCTCGAGCCGTGGTTGGGTGGTCACTACGACGACGACTTTTACTTTTCCTCCCCGCTGCACTTCGTCCCGCAATTGACCGGCGCGCCGCGAGAAGTGCTACGTCGACGGTTCGTGTTGCTGGCGTGCGGGGGGGGACGTTGGGAAGATCCCGAGCAGTCATGGCGGATGGCGCACGTGCTCGGCGCGCAAGGCGTGCCCAACCGCGTGGACCCGTGGGGGCCAGAGTGGGACCACGACTGGCCCACCTGGCGACGGATGCTGCCTCAGTACCTCGACGAGCTGACCGGAGGGCGATGACACGGAGACGGACACAACGGGCGCTCGGAGCGCACGTCCTGGCCTGGGTGGTGGCCCTCATCGCGCCATCGGCTTGGGCGCAGCCAGTGGCGCCGGGCGCCGATGAAGACACGTCGCCGCCGGCAAGCCCGGGGCCGTCGCCGCCTGAAGCCAAGCCGCCGCCGCCTGAAGCCGAGCCGCCGCCGCCGCCGGCGCCGGTAGCGCCCAGCCCGCCTGAAGCGGAGCCGCCGGCCCTGGAGGGTGAAGCCCCTCGCGTGAATGCAGGGGTGGACGTCGCGCCCGAAGACGACATCTGGGAGGGGTCACAGCCTCCCATCGCCGCCGACGAAAAGCGGGCGGTCCCCAACTACGATGGCCGCGAAGACGAACCCGTCGACGCGGGCGACGTGCTCATCTGGATTCCGAGGGGCCTGTTTTTTCCCGTGTACCTGGTGAGCGAGTACGTGATCCGAAAACCGGTTGGCGCCCTCGTCACGGCGATCGACGAAAACGACGTTCCCGATATCGTTGGCGACTTCTTCACCTTTGGTCCGAACGACAGTTACGGGTTGGTCCCCAGTGCATTGCTGGACTTCGGGTTTCGACCGAGCATCGGCCTGTACTTCTTTGGCGATGACGTCGGGGTCGAGCGGTTCGGCGTCCGCGCGCACGTCGCGTTCGGTGGCCTCGGGTTCTACCGGACGACGGGCTCGGTTCTCTACCAAATCGAGAAAGCGGGCTTCAACCGCGACCCAAAGCGGGTGCAGCTCAAAGGCGTGTGGGAGCGGCGCCCCGATTGGCTCATTTGGGGTCAGGGATTCGACGCTCCCAACTCGGCTCGGAGTCGGTACCAGTCTCAGCTGATCGAGGGGATCGCCACCTACGATGGAGGGTTTTGGCGCAGCAGCCAGGTCCACGGGTTTGCCGCCGTACGCGACGTCACCTTCGGCGATGACGTGTGCTGCAACGACATCAGCGTCAGCGAGGCGGTGGCACGCGGATTTTACGACACCCCGCCCCTGTTCGAAAACGGCTACACGGTGGCTCGCGTCGGGGCCGAGGTGTACCTCGACACACGCCCCAAGCGGAACAACTACGACGGCAAGGCGAGCGACCATGTCTCGCCCCCTGGCACGGGGGTGAAGATTGGACCTCGCGGTGAGCTCGGCGTCGGCCTCCGGAACTCACGGCTCGATGGGAGCGATGTACGCGAGCGGCCGCTCTACGTCCGGTACGGAGGCACACTCGGGGGGTACGTCGACATTTACGCCCAGCGGACCGTCGGACTTCAGCTCGCCGCCGACTTCGTCGACCCGTTGGAAGAAGGAGGGGTCGTTCCGTTTCGGGAGCTGATCACCCTCGGTGGGAATCGCCCGCTCCGCGGGTTCGTCGCGAATCGCTTCTTCGACCGGAGTGCGGTCGCGGCGCAGGTCGAATACCGGTGGCCGATTTGGGTGTGGCTGGATGGCAGCGTTCACTACTCGATGGGAAACGTCTTCGGCGAGCGACTCGAAGGGTTCGAGCTCGACCGTCTCCGGCAGTCCTTTGGGCTCGGTTTTCGTGCCAACAGCGCTCGCGATCATGCCTTCGAGTTTCTCGTCGCCGGGGGGACCGACACGTTCGAGCGGGGGGCTGACCTCGATAGTTTCCGCCTCGTCTTCGGCTCATCGGCGGGATTCTAGGCGCGGAGCCCTGCGCGAAACGTGAGGGACGGAGGGTGAGGAGTCGGCTGGCCATTTGCGCTCCGCCGGCACTACATTCGAGCCGTGTCGCGCGTCATCGCCAACAAGCTTCGGCTCGACGCGGAGATCGGTCGCGGCGCGATGGGGGTGGTGTGGCGGGCTCACGACCTCTCTCTCGACCGTGCGGTGGCGGTGAAGGTGCTGTCGGCGCGCGAGGCCAGTGGCTCGACTGAGGGCCGAAACCGTTTCGAGCGTGAGGCCAAGGCCGTCGCCGGCCTCGACAGCCCCCACATCGTTCAAGTCTTCGACTTCGGCGTCGATGGTGACGCGCCTTTCTTCGTGATGGAGTTGCTCGACGGAGAAGACCTCGGCGAACGCATCGATCGCGAAGCTACCGGGCTTCCCCTCGCGTTCGCGGTCGAGGTCGTGGCCCAGGTGTGTCGCGGCTTGTCGGTCGCCCACGCCAAGGGCGTCGTGCACCGGGACCTGAAGCCCGCCAACCTCTTCCTCGTGGCCAACGCCAGCGCGGTCCCGAGGGTGAAGATTCTCGACTTCGGGGTCGCCAAGCAGCTCGACCCGCCGGAAAAGGGCATGACGATGACGCAGACGGGGACGCTCGTCGGCACGCCGTTCTACATGAGCCCCGAGCAGATCCTCGCCCCGCGTGACATCGACGAGCGCACCGACCTGTGGTCGCTCGCGGTGGTGGCCTACGTGATGCTCACCGGGACCGTCCCGTTCGACGGGGAGACGATTGGCGCCCTCAGCATCGCCATTCACCAGGGTACCTTCCCTCGGCCCACCGAGGTCCGGCCCGAGCTGCCTTTGGCGCTCGATGCCTGGTTCGAGCGGGCGTTTCGTCAAATGCCCGACGAGCGCTTCGAAAGTGCGGCCGAACTCGACGAAACGTTCGCCGCCGCGTGTCGCAACGAGGGAGCTTCGCGTATGGCGGTGACGCAGGACCCAGCCGATGGCGCCGAAGAGCGCGCGGCGCTGACCGAGCGGCTTCCTCTGCGGGCCCAGCGCGCCCGTCGGCGTCGGCGATGGGCTTTGACGGCGGGCCTCGTCGTCGCGAGTGGGGTCGGCTCCGCGATGGTGGCGGGTCAGTTCGCTCCGAGCGCTCCGGATCCCGTGGCCGAACCGGCCCCTACCGAAGCCAATGTACCTCCCGCGCCGCCGGCCCCGACCCCGACCCAAATCCTGCCTTCCGTCGTTGAAACGTCGACGGCGACCGCGAGCAACGACCCACCCGCGCCGGCGCCCACCACCCTCAAGCCGCCCTCCACGCCACGCTGGAGGCCGCCACCGCCAATGAAAAAGCGGCTGGGACTTTCTTGCGTCGATGACGCGGAGTGTCGGAGCGAACACTGCTCCGATGGGGTCTGCTGTGACTTCGAATGTTCGGGTAGATGCAAGACTTGTGTGGCTGGCTATCCCGGGCCTAATGGCAGCCGCAGGCCCCGAGGATATTGTGGGTATGCAAAAAAGGGGACGAATCCGCGTGGTGAATGCATGGGAAGATCCCTTTGTAATGGTTATGCAATTTGCTACATCCCACCGAGGGTTACCTCGCCATGATGCCGAGGTCGCGGGCGGTGTCGAGGTAGTACCGGCGAGGATGCGGGTCGGACGGCCCGCGGGCGGTCGCGGATGCCCCGACCACCCCGAGGCCCTGGGCGAGACGGTTCGTACCATTGACGAGACAACACACGAGGATCGCGTCGTATAGCGCGCGATCGCCCCAACCCGCGGCCAACGTTGCCCGCGCATCGTCGTCGGTGAGCTGCGCCGGCGAAAAGGTGAGCTTTCGTAGGTATGCGAGGAGGGCGGCCCAGGCCGGCCCCATCGTGCCCTCCGGATCGGCTACCAGCCGCTCGAACACGGCCGGATCGACGCCCCATGCCGCGGCGTGGTCGCGATGGCTCCGTTGGCA
This sequence comes from Myxococcota bacterium, assembly GCA_039027095.1. Lineage (GTDB taxonomy): Bacteria > Myxococcota_A > Polyangia > Polyangiales > Polyangiaceae > JAPYTK01. Next base: position 13,111 of record JBCCLB010000091.1, on the reverse strand, counting down.
CGCATTGCATGCGTTGAGACCACTCACGTAGGCGGCGATGAGCTCTCGCTGGCCGACGGTGAGGGGCGAAGGGCCACGGAGGACGGCGTCGTGCCAGGCGAGGAGGGATGACACCCCGTGGGGAAAGAGCCGAAAAACGTCCTCGGGTGTCGGAGGGGAGGCAAACGAGGGCATGCGCGTCATGGTTCGAGGGCTTTCGTCAGCGGAGGGTCAGCTTCAGGGTGTTGAGCACGCGGAGGTCGAGCCGAGTGACGCCGTTCGGCGGCCGACTGTCGAACATTTGCATGACCTGGGTCCCGAGAGAGAGCACTTCGGTGACCGTGGCCTCGCCTTCGAACTGCGTCAGCACCCGATGGTCAGTAAAGTCGTCGAACCGTGGCTGAACGTAAATCGTGGCCTGGAGGAGGAGCCGCTCGTCGAACAACGTCGACCGCATCACGCCGTAGCTCGACCACCGATGGGCGGTGGTCTCGGCGTCGTCGGGGGCCGCCGCCTCGGCATCCACCCGCTCGATTTCGAGCATGTAGGTCGAGCCGAACGCCGCCACCACTTCGGGGAGATGAAGGGCTTCGATCCGCAGCCCGGCGCCCGTGAGAATGCGCCGGTTCAACCGCAAGAATTCGTTGAATTGAAACTGCGCGAAGACGTCGGAACCGACGATGGGGTGCCACATGCCCGTCCAGCGCGCGTGGACGAAGGAGTTGCTGAGAAAGGTGGTGTCGTTACGCTGGGCAAAGCGTCCATTCGCCGCCAAGAAACCGCGCTGACGCACGTAGGGGACGGGGTCGTCTTCGTCGTGGGGATACAAGGTCTGATACTGGACGGACCCGCTCCCGCCCACGTCGAGATAGTCGACATTTCCCCGCCAGAACGCGAAAGAGCCGGTGAGGTTTCCCGACCAGCCGGGGGTGTACTCGTTGCGCTGCAGGGCCTCGGCGTTGACGGTTTGCGCGTCTGCGGTCGCCGCCACGAGGAAAAGAATGGCGGCCGCGCCGGCGGAGGCGAGGTGGGTCGCCGCGTTCACGCGGCCTCGGGCGCGTCGTCGCCGGGGAGCTCGCCCCGGTCACGCTGGGCGCGGATCTTCGGCAACTCGCGCATGATGGCGAGCGCGACGACGATGGTGGCGACGGCGAAGATGACGTTGGCGCCGGCAAAGTAGCGAACGCCCAACTGAAGGGTCTCGGCGAGGAGGAGTACGAAAAGCGCCGACATCACGTCGCCCAAACGCGTGAAAAAAGAATCGATGGCTTGCTTCGCCGTGTATTTCATCGACCGCGTCGTGGGCAGCCACAGCATGTTCCGTGCGGTGTTGTTGATCGAGTAGTCGGAAGCGTTTTCTAGGGTTTTGCCGACCCGCGCCAGCAGCAGGAGCGGCGCGATGGTGAGCATCGTGGCGTCGAGCAGGGCCAATACGGGATAGACGAGAAAGGTGACCTTGAGCCCGCCCAGTTTGACCAGCCGTGAGACGACAAACGCTTGCAGCAGCGTGCCGAGGACATTGACCCCCAAGAAGAACTCACCGTACCAGGCGGCGATCCAATCGGCCTGTCCCTCCCCCGTCAAGATGCCCTCGCCGACGAGGGTCACGGCCCGTGCCTTCACGAGGCTCGAAAGGATGTACTCCCCGTTGGTGTTGAGCAGGGTGAACAACAGTGAAAATGCGGCGATCAAGGTCAGGTAACGGTAGCGCGCGACCATCTGGTAAGGGCCGAGGTCCGACTTCGGCTTGTCGACGCCTTTGGCCGCGCCTTCGACGGCGGATGACGCCGATGGTGCTGGCGGCGGTGCCGTCGTCTCCCGCCGCGTCTCCCGCGCGTGCACCCATTGAAAAAGACCGGCGCACGCGATGAGCAGCGCCGCCGCCAGCAGAAGCATTTGGTAGACGCCGAACACGGGAATGAGCGTACTCCCCACGAGAGAACCGATGGCGGCCCCCCCGGACGCGCCGATCCCAATCAGGGCGAAGAGGCGCTCGCCGGCCTCCTCGTCGTAGATGTCGTTGGCGAACGACCAGAATTGGGCCACGACCATCATGTTGAAGACCCCGACCCAAATGTAGAAGGCGAACGCGATCCGGGGCCGCAACTCGGGTGACGTGCTCAGCGCGTAGAAGATGGCGAGGTGAGACGCGAAGAAGAGGCTCACGCCCACCACGAGGCGGTTGCGCGGAAGTCGCTTCACGAGGCGACCGTAGAGCGGAACGACCACGAAGAGCGCGGCGGCGATCGCGCCGCCGAGATACGACTTGTATTCGGTGCCCCCGTCGAGGGAGAGGATGAGTCCTTCGCGAACGGGCTTGATGATGTAGTACGACGTCAGCAGAAGAAAGATGTTGACCGTCAGCAGCAACGCCGTGACTGCCTCGCCCGGTCGGACCTCGGTAAAGAGCCCGAGGAATCGCTCGAGTGGAGACGGCGCGCGGGCGTCGGCGATGGGCATCGCGCGACCGTATTGCGAGGGTTGAGCGTTCGCAACGTGCGTACGGGCGCGGCTTCCGCTCGCCCCACGCACGGGAGGCGTTCACGCGTCGACACGAGCCCGAGGTCGCCACGACGAAACGGCATCGCGTCGAGAATCCGTCCAGTGTGCGTCGAACGAACGTTCGGCAAGCTTGCGCGACGCTCCGCCGCGGCCCTTCTCAATACCGGGGGAGGCGGGTAGAGGTGAAGGGTGACTCCGGCGATTAAAATTCTCCTTTCTGTCGTCTTCTTCGGAAGCGTCATCACCTTTGGCTACGCCGTGTACGGCGGGCTGAGGCTCTCGGTGTCGTTGCCGAGTCGTGACGATGAGGACGATGAGGAGAACGAGAATCAGGCGGACGCGGGTCGGGCTACCGCGGACCAAAACGTGGACGAAGACGAGGCCGACGAACTCGAGGCCGTGGCAGAAGGGAAGAGGGACGACGCCGAGGAGCGGGCGTCCGACGACGAGGATGATGATGCGGAGGGTGACGAGGGCGGGGATGTGCTCGCCGAGGTCGCCGAATTGAATTCGGGCGTGCGACGCAAAACGGCGGCGGCGCCAGGGGTCGAACGCGAAGCCCTGCTCGACGCACTTCGAGGCATGTCCGAGGACGAGCGTCAGGCCCTGCTGGCGGACGCCGAAGCTCAGGACGACGACGATCGGCAGGCGGCGACCGGCTGAAGCGGCGGGCGTTCCGCCCTCGCCGCTCGGCTAAGCCTCCGGGGGTTCACCTTGCCCCCGGAGGCTTTTCCTTTTGGCCCTCAGAGTTCTCGGGCCGGGCTCCCAGGGCGGCGCGGCCGGTGGGCCTTCAGGGAAATTCGGCCCACCGGTCTCCGAGCGCCCATCGATAGCTCAGTCCGAGCCGACCGAGGTCGGCTCCGCGGAGCCCGAGTGCATCGGGGCTCGAAACGACGAGCAAAGCGGCCGCGTGGGCCTCGAGGTGATGGGTCAGGGAGACGCTCAGCGCCGGCCCGGTGCGAACGACGACTTCGCCGCGGCCCACGAGGTGAATGAACTCGGCGGTCGCCCCCACCCGAAGGGTTCCCAGCCACCCGACGTGATAGAGATACCCTAAGCGCCCGCGCCACATCCACGGCGCATCCGATACCACCCGGAGCGACTGTTCCCAGAGTAGGAAGTCATCCGGGACATTGCTCAGATAGTACCCGGAGGCGACGAGGAGGAGGTTGCCGCCGGGGAAAGGGATGGCGCTCGCGCCTTCCACCTGGCCGACCACGTAGCGAGACTGGGGCAGCGTGGTCAGCTCTAGTTCTTCGCGCAAGAACGAGGGCTGTCGTGGGAGGAACGCCTGATTGCGTGGCGCCTCGTATCGGGCCCCGACACTCAGGTCGAGGTAGGGAAAAACACCGCGAAGGCCGGCGTAGGCCGTCAGCCCCCCGAGCGAGAGCCCGGTCCCCAACTCCGCGCCGACCCATTCGAAGTGAGGGCGGCCGTACCCGAAGTGGGCGGTAGGTCGAAGGTATAAGGCCCCCCCGTCGAGCGTCGCCGCGAAAAACGGCCGCGTCCGCCCGCTGCCGCGCCAGAAGGGGCGACGTTGCTCCAAACCCGTGGTGATCGCCGCGGACTGATTCGTGGCGGGGGGCACGTCGGCCGGGTCCTGGGCGCGGACGGTCGGCGCCCCGGTGAGCACCGCGAGAAGCAGCGCCAGACGGTACCATCGCGGCCTGACCTCCATCAAAAGCTCCCGTGCAGGGTCGCGCCAGCCGGATTTGGGACCAGTTGCACGTCTACGCTGTCACGGTTGTCGTCATCGGGGAGGTTGCCGGTGCGGTAGTGCAGCAGCCACGGGACGAGGACGCCGCTGCCGGCCCCGATGACGGCGCCGGTGAGTACGTCGCTCGTCCAATGCTGGTCGGCGCTCACCCGAAGCGTGGCGGTGGCCGCGGCCATGCCCAGCGCTCCCGCACACGCGAGGGCATCGGGCACCCCGCCCCCGTACAGGGGAAGATAGTGGTGGTGGACGCACGTCGCTCCTGCGATGGCGAACGTCGCCGTGGAATGACCACTGAAGAACGAACGGAACCGGTTGCGCGAGCGACAGTTGTTGAGCTCTCGTACATCATCGCCGACGCACAGCTCATTCACGTAAGGGCGCTGTCGACTGGCAAAGCCGGCCGTGAGGCCCTGAATCGCCGAGGCGAACCCCACCGCCTCGACCGTCATCAGTCCCATTTGGAAGGCGACGGTGTCGGCGTTGTGACCCCACCAGGTTACGATCAGGGTATCGATGAGCGCGAGGTTGATCGAAAGCGTGAGGAGGATGTCACTGGCGTCGCGGGCCGTGTTCTGTTGTGAGAGCGTGGGGAGTCGGATGAGGCTTCGGAATTCGCTGTCGAAGGCATTGGCGTTGTCCCAGCGCTCCTCGGAGGGGGGGATGGCGAGCGAGCCGAACACCGCCGCGGCCGATCCTCCGATCAGGAGGTAGTTGCCCAGCGACATCTTTTTCCACGCGGGGTTCCATCGCACCTCGACGTCGTCGAACTGGATCGAGGGCCGAAAAACCGCCGGTCCTTCGGCCTTCCCGGCCCCGGTAACGACATCGACGCGCGGGGGGGCGACGTCGGGCGCGGGCTTCGCGGTGGAGGCGCGCGGGGGCGCGGGATCCGGTGCGGGTTGCGCATGCGCCAACGGCACGGCGAGGACGGTGCCGAAAGCCGCCGCCGGCGTTACGAGCGTGGAGAGGCGACGGGTGAGACCTGGGGAGCGCCGAGGAGCCCGGACGCCAGGGGCGCGGTGCATGGCCCTAGGCGCGTGCCACGGGCGGCCCAGAGCGACAAGCACTGCTCGGGGGCGGGGCTTAGAAGGCGACGTCGAGCAGGGACGACCGTACCCGCCACGCGCCGCGGGCTTGGTCGAGCGGTCCGTCACGGGTGTCGGATGCACCCCAAATCGCGAGCGGCAGCAGGCTTCCGACGAGGGTGGTGACGATGGGGACCGAGAACGCGATGGTGTCACCCGCCATGTTGCAGCCGGTGAAGCCGTCGTAGAGTCCGTAGAGCAGGGCGAGTGCGCTCGAGGCGCCGACGCCCGCGAGCGCTCCGGTGCGGAACGAGAAGTCGCGGGTGTCCGTGGCCACGAGGCCGCCCGAGACGCCGAGGGCGCCGGCCGCGCCCAGTCCGGCGCCGAGGCCGGCCCCCAGGGCGACGCGCCATGGTCCCTCCTCACCGCATGGGTCGGGGGTGGGGACCACTTGGGCTTGGGCCCCCTCCCTGGCTTCCCCGAGCACGACGGCGAGACCCCACGCTCCCGCTACCACCACCGTTCGTCCCCTACGCGGTCGCCCCAAGCGCATGGGAGTGTATCGCCTACCTCGGTGGCCAGGCCAAGGCACCGTTGTCCCGCGACCCCGGGCCATCTGTGTTAGGGAAGCGCCCGTGTCCTCCGACGTGATGGTCCACGACGTGACGTTCTCCTCCCAGGAGCTCTTTCTCCGTCTCAACCAACGGTGGCGGTTTCTCTCCGTCGAGGGCCGCGTTGTCCGCATCGTCGACGAACCGGTGGCCGAGTTCGAGAAGCGCGGGGCCAAGGTCACCCTGAAACCGCTCGGTCCGCGCGACGCGGTGCGTTGGGTTGCCTGGGCGATCGCGGAGCTGTGCCCGGGGGCAGAAGCGGCCGACGACGAGGCCGATCCTTCGCGCATCACGAGCGCGCCGCTCGGTGACGACGAGGTGCAGGCGCTGGCTCGTGACATCGTCGCCCAGCGGCACGCTGCGATCGCGCGTGAAGCGGACCCGAAGGGCGGCGCGCACGAAGCCGTGGCGCTGGTGAGTTACCTGGTGAAAAAGGGGCACCTCGAGGTGTCCGGCGAGATGGCCGCGGTCGCGCGCGCCGTGATGCCCTGCCTGGAAACGGTCGACGACACGGTCGGCCAGCGGCTCGAGGACGTCCTCCTCGAGTTGGATGAAGTCGAAGAGCTCTTCGCGGAATCGGAGGACATCGCCAAGGTCGTTCTTCGCAACGACCACGTCCTCGACTGGTGACGTTCAGCCCGAGCGGAGCCAGAGCCATCCCGCGATCCCCAGGCTCAAGGCGACGGCGACGACGACGGCGCGTCGGATCAACGCCGACCTTCGCGAGCCCGCGGCCACCTCGGCCCACGACGTCAAGTGCGCCTCGTCGCCTCCCTCGTCGAGTCCCAAGCGCGGCATCGCGACCGGCGATGACGGTGGGGATGGCACCGAAGACACGGACGCCGACGGGGGGCCGGACGCGGCAAGGGACGCGTCGTCGCGAGGGGTGGACCGCGACGTCGAGGCCAGCGTCGATGGGGCCGCAGACGCCTCGGGCACGAAACGTCGCAGCGCTTCGGCGAATGCCGCCACCGAAGGCCACCGGTCGTCGATGCGCTTCGCGAGGCAGCGATGGACGACGGCATCGAGACCGGAGGGCAGACCGGGAACGATCTCCGACATCGGGGCCGGTTCCTCGCGGAGAACGGCGTTGCACATGGCCGCCATATTGTTTCGAGAGAAGGGCGAGATGCCGGTGATGGCTTCGTAGAGAATGACGCCGAGAGCCCATTGGTCGGCCGCCGGCCCGACCGACTTGCTGGCAACCCATTGCTCGGGGGACATGTAGTGCACCGTCCCCATGATCTGAGCCTCCTGCGTCAAAGCGCGCGGCCGGATGCCGGGAGCGCGGGTCTCTTGCAGCTTCGACAGACCGAAATCGAGGACCTTGACGGAGGATAGCCCAGGCGCCCGCCGCGCCACGAACAGGTTGTCTGGTTTCAGGTCGCGGTGGACGATGCCGAGGTCGTGCGCTTCGGCCACGGCCTCGGATGCCTGCAGCACGAAGGTGATGGCTTGCGCGTGGGGCATCGCCCCCTCGTCGACGAGCTGTCCCAGGTCGATGCCCTCGAGGAGCTCCATCACGATGTAGGGGCGCCCCGTTCCGTCGATGCGCCCCACGTCGAGGACGCGGGTTACGTGCTCGCTGCGGATCTTGAACGCCGCGCGCGCTTCGCGTTCGAACCGCGCCTGGGCCTCTTCGTCGGCAACGAGCTCGGGGAGCAGGAACTTGATGGCGACCGGCTGCTCGAGCTTTTCGTGCCAGGCTCGGAGCACGAAGCCCATGGCTCCGTGACCCAGCAGCCGTTCGAGACGGTACTTTCCGTCGATCACGTCGCCGGGTTCGAGACCCTCGACGAGTTCATCCCAGGTGCGCTCGAACCCTCCCGCGCTCTTGGGATCATCGAGGTCGGCGGCGGAGGGTTCCGTCAAGCGCATTCCTCAGAGTGGCTCCGGCACGCGGCGTAGCTGGCTCTTCTCACCCGACTCGAATCGAGGGCGGACCGAGATCTCGACCCCCGCCCGTGCGCCGCTGAGGAAAAGCCGTCCTCCGCGGCGGACTTCACATCGGTCACGGTCTCGGTAGCGAATCATGTACACGCCCGCCGACACGCGGAACTGCCCGCTCGCGCCAGACGGGATGCGGAGGGTGCCGGGAAGGGCGGGACGTTTTGCGGCATCGAGCAGACGGGCCTGAATCTCGACGCCGCTGTTGTTGATCAGCCGCACCACGCGGTCCCCCGTCCCGAGTTCTCCCTCCGCGATGGGCGCCTCCGAAGCCGGGTCCTGCCCGCAGGGTTGAGGTCCTGGTGTGGTGGGTTCGGGGTCGGGGGGAGATGAGGGTTCGATAGCCGGGGCGGCGTCTGCGGGCGCGGGGGGCTGAGGCGCCGGGGGGGGCGGGGCGGACGAAGCCGCGCCGCAGGACGTGGCGACCAGCAGCAGCGGAACGAGAAAGAAACGTGGATGGTTCACGGAGATGGGCGCGCCTCGCGCGAGACCGAGGTCGCGGAAGTGGGGGTGGGGGCGGCAAAACCCTCGTCCGGCACGACGCAGCGTCCCGCGACCGCAGTGCATGCGCCGCGCTCACGACACGTCGTCGCGTTCGTGCAGTCCCCAGCCGTGGCGGCGATGCACATGCCGTCGACGGGGGTGCATGCACCATGCTCGTGGCAGTCCCGGCTCGCCACACAATCCTCGCGGTCGCGGGCGCGGCAGGCGCCGCCCACCGCCGCACATCGCCCCTGCTTGCGGCACGCGTCGAGGGCGCGGCAGTCCGCGTCGGCTCCCGCGGCACAGACGCCATCCATGAGCGCGCACGCGCCCCTCCGACGGCACGCCCTCGAGTGGAGGCAGTCCCTGTCTTCTCGGGGCGCGCAGCCGATCCCCGGAACCCCTGTGAAGCGGAGCGCGGCGCCGCAGCGTCCGTGCTCCACACAATCCCGCGACACGAGACACCGCTTTGCCTCCTCGGCGAGCGCGTACCGGAGGTACACGGTCGTGGCCGTGGCCACGGCCCCCAATCCGGCGGCGCGGATCGCCCAGCGCCATCGTCGCCGGCTTTTTCGTCGTCGGATCCGGCTCGCTTCGGCGCGCTGCTGCCGGACGAGAACGAAGGCCTCGTCGAGAAGCGCATGATACTCGCGCAACGCCGACACGGCCTCGGCGCGCGACGACGCGACCTCCGGGGCCCGCGGCGCACATCGTGTTTGCTGGGCGGAGAGACGTCGCTGGAGGTCGGCCGGCAGCACCGCGAAGCCTTCGCGTCCAAGAGCCTCTTCTCGGGCTTGGGTCGCGCGGAGCAGGCTCGCAAGGCGCTCCGGCGTCGTGTCGACGTCCTCACTCAACGATCCCAGGATGCCACACTGGCCCTGCGGTTACTGCTATCTGGTCCAAAGATGGAGTGCAGCGCGACGTGTCCCTACTGTTGGGAGATCGTAGAGGTGTGGGTCGATGTGAGCGGCGGCTCGCACCAGCGCTACGTGGAGGATTGCCCGGTGTGCTGCCGGCCTTGGGAAGTGCACGCCACCGCCGACGAGGACGGCGGGGCGTGGGTCGACCTTCAGCGGGGGGATGACTGAGGCGCATCGCGGACGTCCTTCCCTCTGCTCCTCGTTTCTTTGCCCTGGCGTCGGCTGAGCAACGTGGCGACACTCGTAAGATGCGGCGCCGGGTGAGTGTCATCGACGCGTTGGGTCTCAACCCGCCGCGCGCGCGCCTCGCCCAGTGCTGGCAAGCGATCGTGGGCGATCGGTACGCGCCGCCCTCGCAGTGGGGACCCTCCTCGCTTCGCATCCTCAAGCCGTGGTGGTCGGTGCCACTGTGGCTCGGATGGCGTCCTACGGGGGACCGCGTGCTGGTCTACAACCTCTTCAACCGCCGCGTCGCTCCACTCGACGAGGGCTACAGCGTCCGCGTGACCGAAGTCGAGGACTTCCGGGGCCGAGCGTTGACCTACGACGGGCACGTAGGGACCGATTTCGCGACACCACCCGGCACCGACGTCGTCACCGCCGCCCCGGGGATCGTACGTCAGGTCCGGACCGACATGCAGCGAGGGGGGTTGAAGGTGGTGGTGGACCACGGGGAAGGGTGGATCACCACCTACGGGCATCTCGCGCGCGCTCTCGTCGCCCCGGGTCGGGCCGTACGTCGTGGCGAAGTGATCGGGAGCTCGGGGATGAGCGGGGTCGACGGAATACTATTTTCTCCCTGGCTGGCGCCTCATGTGCACTTCAACGTCTTGCTCGACGGGCGACCGGTCGACCCGTTTCCCGGCCCGGGAGAGACATCGCTGTGGCGAGGCAGCACCCCACGCCCCCACCCGCCCGGCGAACCCGATGCGGCGCTCACGCCCACGGCCTGGTCGATGGCCGCCGTCGATGACTTGGTCGCCCGTTGTCGCGATCCCGCGTTGCGCGCCGAGCTCGCGGCCGTCGACGCCGCCGACGAGCGGGCGGTGGCGGTGGTGATCGCCCGCTTGTTTTACCGTCATCGATTCCCTCTCGAGCCGACGGCGCTCACCGCCACGCGCCACCCGCGTTGTCCCGTCCTCGACCTCCCCTTCTGCGCCGAGGACTACCGGGGGTGCGTGATCGCCGACGAGGTTCCCCTTTCCGAGCTCGCTCTGGGTTTTTTTCCTGCTCGCTGATGTTTTCGGCCCGGCCGGCCGCGTACGCTCCGCCAGGTCTTCCCCACCGGAAGCCCGGTTTGAACTCATGAATGCTTCAGCTTCTTTTTCCTGTTTCTTCACCGCCACCCTTCTCGTCGGGACGCTCGTCGCCGCCCCGGCGGCGGGCCAGCCCGCCGAAGAACCGCCGCCGGGAGCCGCCGCGCCGCCGGTCGACGACGTGCCTCCGGGAGCGGCTGCGCCTCCTCCGCCACCCTCCGCGCCTCCCGCGGCCGTAGCCCCCGCGCCGCGACCGAGTGCTCCGCCTCCGGCCCCCGCCGCGGGCTACGACCCTCCTCCAACCGGATACGGGGCGCCGGCGCCGCCCGTCCCAAATCCCGATGCTGCGATGCGTTCCGCGCCTCCAGAGCCGCTCCCCGACTTCATCCCGAACTACGAGGACGGAGACCCGATCCCGCCTGGCTACAAGGTCCAGAGCAAAGTACGGAAGGATCTGGTCGTCGCGGGGTCGGTCGTGCTCGGAAGCGCGTGGCTCATCTCGGTCCTCTCCGCTGCGATCGCCCAAACGGTCGACGAGGTCGACGAACAGACGGGTGAAGTCCTCAACGATACGGGGCCCAACGATTGGATCCCCCTGTACATCCCCGTGGTGGGACCTTTCATCACCATCGGAACCGTGGGGGCGTCGGGAGGAGGCGTTGGGATCCTTTTGCTCGACGGCGTCGTGCAGAGCGGCGGGCTCGCGATGCTCATCGCGGGGATCGCTCTGCCCAAGAAGGCTCTGGTGAAGACCTACGGAGACGTCGAGCTCACGATTGCCCCACAGGTGGGGATGGGGCATCAGAGCCTCGGACTCCATGGCCGTTTCTAACGTCGTCGTTCCACCTTCTCTGGTTCCTTCTGCTCCGGCCCCGGGACCGGGGGCCTTTCGCCCCGTGCCCCGCACGGGCGTCATCTTCGTCACCACCGAGGCGCGCCGCCGCGGCTTTCACAACGGCGATCCGTCGTGGTGCAATCTCGGTCAGGGCCAACCTGAAACCGGTCCGCTCCCCGGCGCCCCCGAGCGCATCGAGAGCCTCGGCATCGACCCCCTCGACCAAGAGTACGCCCCGGTCACGGGCATCCCCGAGCTGCGGGAAGCGGTGGCGGCGATGTACAACCGCATGTATCGGCGCGGCCTGCCGTCACAGTACACGGCGGAGAACGTGTGCATTTCGGGGGGCGGCCGCACGGCGTTGACCCGCGCCGCCGCGAGCCTCGGTCGCATCAACCTCGGCCACTTTCTCCCCGACTACACCGCCTACGAAGAGCTGCTCGACATCTTCCGCGCCTTCACGGCGATTCCAATCCTTCTCGAGCCGGAGCGAGGCTACACGTTCACCCCCGATGACCTGCGGCGCGAAGTCCTGGGTCGTGGACTCGGCGCGCTCCTCCTCAGCAACCCCTGCAACCCCAGCGGCAAGCTCGTCCGCGGCGACGACCTCCGGCGGTGGGTCGAGACGTCCCGCGAGCTGGACTGCACGTTGCTCCTCGACGAGTTCTATTCCCACTACGTATGGGTCGACACGCCGGGAGACCTCCCGGTCGAGAGCGCGGCGCGTTACGTCGAAGACGTGGATCGCGACCCCGTGGTCGTCGTCGATGGCTTGACCAAGAACTGGCGCTATCCCGGTTGGCGCGTCGCGTGGACGGTGGGACCCAAGGCGGTGATCGAAGCCGTCTCCAGCGCGGGGTCCTTTCTCGACGGCGGAGGAAGCCGAGCGCTTCAACGGGCGGCCCTTCCGATGCTCGAACCTGCCCACGTCGAAGCCGAGACCCGCGCCGTCGCCGAGACCTTCCGCCGCAAGCGCGACCGCTTGCTCGCCCGCCTCCAGGACATCGGCGTTCGCTGCGATCTCGTGCCGGAAGGGACCTTTTACATCTGGGGCAAGCTCGACGCCCTCCCGGCCCCGCTCTCCGACGGCATGGGGCTTTTCAAGGCGGCCCTCGACCGTAAGGTGATCACCGTCCCGGGAATGTTCTTTGACGTGAACCCCGGTAAGCGTCGCAACCTCGAGCACTCTCGATTTCGCAACTACACGCGCTTCTCGTTCGGCCCGGCGGTCGATCGCCTCGACATCGCCATCGACCGGCTGGCAGAGCTGGTGTCCGAGCATCGCGGTTGACCCTGCCCCGCCTGTTCCTCGCCGCTGTTCCTCGCCGCTGGGGGGTGAGTTTTCCCTCAAGTTCAGGGGCGGCGCACCGTCCCGAGACACGAGAGCGAGACCATCCCACCATCCCTTCCCTCGCTCAGAACAAAGGATCACCATGCGTATCCCCGGAAAGCCCGACGCGGCAGACCGGGCGGCTCGGGCCGCTCGTTCGCCCTCCGTCGGCAAGAAGACGAAGTCTGCCGCCTCCGGCGTCGAAAGCCCGGCGAGCGGCCCCAGCGTACGTGCCAACGTCTCGGCGAAAGCCCGGACGCTCGCCGATCAAGGCGGGATGGACATCGAAAAAGTCGAGCGGCTGCGCGAGCTGATCGACAGCGGCGATTTCAAGGTCGACGCGATGCTCATCGCCGACCGGCTCATCCGAGCGGGGTGAGCGGACTCACACCCTCGACCACAACCGTTGATGGTGTCGCGATGCTCGCCGACAACGTCAACGATCGCCGACGACAAGCCGGCGAGGGCGAGCATCGCTCCTCAGAGCTGGTTCTATTGTCTTGGGA
>JBCCLB010000090.1:0-25906 GCA_039027095.1 Myxococcota bacterium | reverse complement strand
CCCCCCCCCCCCCCCCCCCCCCCCCCCCCCCCCCCCCCCCCCCCCCCCGCCCGCCCCCGGGCGGGTCGAGCTTGAACTCGTACTTGAAGAGAATGGTCGCCTTGAAGGGGTCGCCGCCTTCGAAGCGCGCCGGCTCGAAAACCAGGCGCGGCGCGGCCTCGAGGGCCGCTTCGTCGAAGCCGTTGCCCGCCCCTTCGCGCACCTCGGCCGCTTCGACGATCCCGTTGGCGTCGATGGTGAGCGCGAGGATGACCTCGGCCTCGAGGCCCTGTTTTTTGGCCGCGGGGGGATAGGTGGGCGCCGCGTAGGTCTTGAGCTCGGGCGGGATGACCTTGCGGGGCGCGGGCGGGGGCGCTTTCTCGGTGCTCACCTGGCGCCCCCGCCCGTCGCTCGGGGGCGGCGGGGCGGTGTCGTCGGCGTCTTGGGCCAGTGCGGCGTCTCCCGTGGCCAGACTGATGAGGGCGCCGATGACCGCAAAGGCCCTCGCAAAGCCCACCCCGCTCCGCCTGACGCATCTCACCATGGCGCTGAGGACTTACCGGTTCGCGCGGGGGACGCCAATCCCCCCCTCGCGCGGGAAGTCTTCGGCCGGTACACGGATCAGAAGGGGTCGCGTTTGCGCAGCAGGACCAAAATACCGAGGAACAGCGCCAAGGTCATCGCGCCGAGCGCCGCGTACGGCACGATTTGGGTCTCGTAGGTCGTGAACGACCACGCGCCCGTGAGGCTATCGCTGGCCATCTGGGCGGTCGCGCACTCGAATTGCCCGTTGAAGATGAAGTCACTCGCGCTGGTTAGCTCGTCGTCGTTGAGGTCGAGGACCCATGCTGTCTTTTGCTTGATCGCGTCCCGCTGGGGCACGATCGCCGCTTCGAAGCCCCAGCGTGCCGGCACTGAGAACATCAACGGCTCCATGTAGGGAACGGTGGTGGCGGGCACCATCAGGCCCCCCAACACAAGCTGGGGAATGAGGGCGATGGGGGTGAGGGCCTGCGCGGCCTCGGACGTCTCCACCACCGTCGACAGCAAAAGACCGAGCGAGACGGCGCAGATGGCCGTCGTCGTCAGCGCCCCGAGCTGCTTGAGGAACACGAGGATCCCTCCGTCGAAGCCGAGGGCGAAAAAAACGATCCCCAGGAGCACGGCGCATTGAATGACGCAGAAGAGGCTCAAGAGGATGAACTTGCTCATCACGTAGTTGAGCAGGCCGAGGTTGACCATGCGCTCGCGGAGGTAGATCGCGCGTTCCTTGACGATCTCGCGGGCGGCGTTGGACGTGCCGAACCATATGGCGCTCGCGACCATGAAAAACACGGCCACGGTATTGTCCTGCGTGGTCGCAAGGCTGGTGAGGACCTCGCCCTCGGCCTTCTCCCCCGTCCGCTCTGCGATTTGCTGCAGCGCGCCGAGGCACCAAGCGGGGCTCTGTTTCTCTTGCCCCCCGAACACCATCGCGAGGAGGACGCCGATGATCGGGGCCTGCAAGAACAGGATGCCGGTCCCGGTCCGGTCCCGGACTTTCGTCTTGAAGTAGCGGGAAAGCAGCAGTCGAAACTGGCCGCGGGTCTTGGGCCGGCCCTCGGGGAGCCCGCTGTGGCCTTCGCCGGTGCCCACGGCGCGGCGCCCCGAATACATGCGCTTGTAGGTCGGGTTTTGGTCGCTGTAGTAGTCCGCGTTCCACAAGCGCGCCGCTTCGGTCCGCGCCTGGGTCCGCGGCGAGTTGGGGTTCGCGGCGAGATTACGCTGATGGATCGGGTCCTCGCGCGCCGTGATCAAGGCGAACATGTCGCGCGGGGTGTCGACGGGGACGGTCTCGACCGCGAGCACGTCGGCCGTCTTCCCCTCCTTCTGGGCCCAGCTGCTGAAGAAGCGGTAGCTGTCCGGCGACGTGGGCCCGAAAAACATCGGGACCCCGCCGTAGCCGAGGATGAGCGAGTGCGTGAACTTCTCGTACTCGTCCTTGGCGGGCTGGTGGATCGTCATGATGATCGTCTTGCCCGTTGCCTTCGTGAGCTTGCTCAGAAGCTCGATCAGCGCCGCCGCGTCGTCCGCCGCCAGGCCCGAGGTCGGCTCGTCGAGGTACATGACGACCGGATCCGTCACCAGCTCGAGCGCGATGTTGACGCGCTTGCGCTGCCCGCCGGAGAGGATCTTCGCCTCGGGCGAGCCGATTTGAAGGTGGGCGACGCCGTCGAGACCGAGGTCGCGGAGGGTCTGTTGCACCCGCTGGTCGATCTCGTCCTCGGAGTAGTCGGGGGGGAGGCGGAATTTGGCGGAGTACCGGACCGCTTCCCACACCGTCAGCTCGGGGTGCACGAGGTCGTCCTGCGGTACGTACCCAATGCTGCCGCGAAGCGCGTCGTAGATGTTGTAGAGGTTTTCGCCGTTGATCCGGACCAGGCCTTCGGTGGGCTCCTTGTAGCCGTTGAGCGCGAGCAGCAGCGTCGTCTTGCCCGCCCCCGACGGACCCATGAGCGCGATCATGTCGCCCGGCATCGCCTTGAAGGAGATGTTGTCGAGCAACACCTTCATCACCGAAGGGTCGTCGCGGTCGGGCACCTCCAAAAACAGGCTCCAGGCCTCGACTTCGTAGAGCGGCCGCCCGGCCCATTGCTCCTCCGCGAACGCCTCGTTGACGACTTCGACCTGGCCTCCCTGCCCCTGCTGGAGCTGCAGGGGCATCGGCCCGATGTAGATCTTCTCGCCGCTCTCGATCGGGGTCTTCTGGTGGGGCGCGATTCGGTGCCCACGAACGTAGGTTCCGTTCGCGCTGCCACGGTCGGTGACGAAGAGTTGGCCGTTGATCTCCTCGACTTGCGCGTGGCTCGAGCTGACCTGCGGGTGGGGGATGACGATGTCGTTGTTCGGGGTACGTCCAACCGTTTTGGTTCCCCCGACGGCGGCGCCGAAGTCGAGCTGCCCGAAGACCGTCTTGTGCTTCTTCATCTGCGGCGAGCCCGAGACTTGCGCGCCCGAGGAGACCTGCGCGGCCGCCGCCGCCGCCGCCGGTGCTGCGCCCCACGGTTGCGCCGCGGGAGCCGCCACGGCGCCTCCGGGGTTCTGGCCGGCGGATGCGAGCTGGTTGAGGAGGCTAACGGGGAGTGGCACCGGGCCGATGTGCACCACCCCTTGCTGCGGGAGTGGCGTCGGGGTGTTGGCGGGGATCCGTTGGCCGCTGACGTAGGTTCCGCTGGTGGAGTCGTTGTCCGTGACCATCATGCGGTCCATCGCGACGCTGCAGTGTCGCGAGGAGACGCTCGGGTGCTGGAGCACGATCGACACCTGCGTCGGGTCGCGCCCGATCACCATGCGACCGGCGGGTGCGTCCTGTTGCCCCCGAGTCATCAGGGAGAGCGCGATGGCGGGATGGTCGAACGGCAAGGCCACCGCGCCCAAGTGAAACGGCGTGCGGAAATCGAAGGCGACTTGCTCGCCGGGTCCCAGCCCGCGACCGGCGGCGGTCGTCTGGCTCTGCACGCCGTTGATGAACACCAGGCGTCCGCCGCCTTGGTGCACCAGCTTGCCGTGCTCGGCGGCCACCCCGGCGCCCTGAAGTACGACGTCACACCCGGGGTCGCTGCCCACGGTAAGCGTCTGTTTGCCGAATCCGGGGACCATTCGCCTCTGTTAAACCGGTCACTCGGGAAGAGCAATCAGCGGAAGAACAGCGCCCAGATCAGAAGCGCAATCAACAGCCCGACCAGCGCCGCCATCGCCAGCAGCGCATAGACGAGGACGTTTTGCCGCTCGCCGCGGGGCTCCGGGAGCGCCGCGAACGTACGCCCGCCGGGCGCGAACGGCCGCGGGTCGACGAGCGTCTCGGGCACGGGCTCGATGATGACCTCGGACGCGGCCACCGGCATCGCGTCATCCGCGAGGGCCGGGCCTTGAACCACCGTCGTGGTTCCGCCGCTTCGTTCGCGCGCCGAGGGCGAAGCCTCGGGGCTCGAGCCTCGATCGACGGGGGGCGCCCGTACCGTCGTCGGCGCGACCGTGACCCCGCCGGCGGGAGGTGGCATGTCGAGGGTGCCGGTCCAGGAGGGCGCCGCCTCGACGTTGCCCGGGGGCCCCTGCACCTGCGTCATGCTCGCGCCGCGGTCGGTCTTCAGGACGCGCCCCACCTGAACGGTGATGTTGTCGTGTCCACCCCTGCGGTTCGCGAGGGCCACCAATTCATCGCACACCGCCTGGATGTCGTGGGCCTTCAGGTATTCGGTGACGGTGACGAGAATGTCGTCGTTACGCGCGAGGTCGGTCAGCCCGTCGCTCGCGAGGACGAACACGTCGCCCTCGTAGAGCTCCATCGGCTCGCTCCGCTTTTCGACTTCGACCTCCGGGGTCATCCCCAGCGCCCGCGTGATCTTGTTGCTGTCGGGGTGACCGATGGCCTCTTGCTCGCTGATCACCCCGCCGTCGAGCAGCTCCTGCACCATGGAGTGGTCGCGGGTGAGGCGGTAGATCTGCTTGCCCCGGATCGCGTAGGCCCGACTGTCGCCCACGTGGGCGACGTCGAGCCGGTCGCCGCTGAGCACGACGGCGACACAGGTCGAGCCAGGACGCTGGGGATTGGTCGGGGGGCCTCCGAAGGCATACACCTGGCGCCCCGCCTCCTCGATGGCGGCGACGAGCGCGTCCCCGCACGATACGTTGGGGGTGCGCTCCGCCATCCGCTCGAAGATGGTTCGGATGGCGATGTCGCTCGCCTGTTTGCCCCCCGCATGACCGCCCATGCCGTCGCAGACGACGAAGAGATGCCCGTACTCCGTGTGCAAGTAGCCGCAGGCGTCTTCATTGACGCGCTTCGCCGGGTCGAGCCCGGGGTCGGTGGCTTGCCCGTACTCGAGCGCGACGCCGCTGCCTCCCGTGTTGGACACGTCGCCCCGTTCTACTCGAACTGCACCGTGATTTCGACGGCCTCCGCGGTCGGAGGGTCGGGTCCGCGGTCCGTCGGCCCCGGTCCGTCGGCCCCTGCGCGCCGGCTCGGCGGCAGGGCGCGGTCGGCAGGGCGCGGTCGGCAGGGCGTGGTCGGCAGGGCGTGGTCAGGCGCGCTGGCGCGCCGGGAGGATGAACACCGTGTAGCCGCCGAAGCGAACCTTGTCGCCGTCGTTGAGGGGCGTGGCGACGTTGGGGTCGATGCGGCGCCCGTTCACGTAGGTTCCGTTGGTCGACTTCAGGTCCATCACGCTGACTTGCCCCCCGTTGCACAGGAGCTGCGCGTGACGGGTCGAGGTGGTGCCGTGGGCGATGGGAACCCCACACTTCACGCTCGTTTCGGCGCGCCCCACGAGGTTTTCCCCTTCGAAGAGCACCCAGTGCTGGCCCCCCGGGTCGTCCTGGAATGAATAGATGAATCCGGCGAGGGTTTGTCCGTCGGCGGGTGGGGTGGCGGCGCCGGGCGCGGGGGCCGCGGGGGCGGCCATGGGAGGTGGACCCTCGAGCGGTGGGGGCGGTGGCGGCTCTGGCGCCGGCGGGGGGCCGCCCATCGGCGGCGGGGGCCCGCCCATGGGAGGGCCACCCAGGGGCGCGGCAGGCGCCTCGCCAGGGTAGCCACCGGGAGGAGCCATCGGAGCGGCGGGAGGAGCGCCGTAGCCCCCGACGGGACCGGGACCCATCGGAGGACCACCGACGGGAGGTGGGGGGGCGCCGGCGTCGGCAAAAGCCGTGGCTTGCAGCGCGGGATCCGACGGCGCGGCCGCCCCGGGGGGAGGTCCGAAGCTGGGACCGCCTGGCGGCGGCGCGCCGTACGCATGCGGCGGTTGGTAGCCCCCGGGAGGGGCACCACCGAAGCCAGCGTCCGGGCTGCCCGGCGGCGCGCCGTAGCCCGGAGGCCCCGGCGGGGGGGGATAGCCGGCGGGCACCGGCGGTGGGGGATAGCCGGCGGGGGCCCCCGGCGGCGGACCGAATACGGGGGCGCCACCAGGCGGCGGCGCGCCGCCTTGGGGCGGTGGCGCTCCCATCGGAGCGGGCGGGGGCGGACCCCCAAACCCAGGCGGGCCGGGCGGGGGAGCAAAACCAGGGGGCGGCGCGGCGTTCGGAGGTCCGCCTCCCCCCGGGGGGGCGGCGGCGGCCGGTGGTGGCGGAGCAGCGGCAAACCCGGGAGGCGGGGCACCGAAACCAGGTGGTCCGCCCGGGGGCGCGGCCCCAGGATGCGCGGCCCCAGCATGGGCGGGCCCAGGATGGGCGGGCCCAGGATGAGCCGGCGGGGCGTACATGGGCGCTCCGCAGACGGAGCACGTAGCGTTCTCGGGGGGATTCGGGGCTCCGCAGCGCGTGCAAATGATCATCGGTACCTCGTCACCTCGCGGCGAGCGCGACCGAGCATAGCGCGGCCTCCCTCTTCGTCGCCAGCAAGGGGTGAACAGGCAAGAGGGGAATCAGCGAGGGCCGGGCCATCGAAGCCGTTCGAAGAACCGAAGGAACGTTTGGAGCGACCGGGCTGACGACGTCGCGCCGTCGGTGCCGCCGCTCCTCGGTGACTCATCGGTCCTTGGCGTCGCGAACGCGTGCCCGCTTGCCGGTTCGCTCCCGAAGGTAAAACAGTCGGGAGCGCCGCACGACGCCTCGTGACGCGACTTCGATCTTGTCGATCCGAGGGCTGTGGAGGGGAAAAATCCGCTCGACGCCGGTGCCGAAGCTCACCTTGCGCACGGTGAAGGTCGATCGGGCACCCGCGCGGTGTCGTTTGAGCACGACCCCCTGGAAGATCTGAATCCGCGTCTTGTCTCCCTCGACGACGCGATAGTGGACCTTGACGGTATCGCCGCACCTGAAGGTCGGATGGTTGTCACGAAGTTGGCTCGCCTCGACGGCCTGGATGATTGCGTTCGACATGGCTCGTTCCGGGGTGCACTCGTTCCGGGGTGCGGGTGTGGGAGCGGGTTGCTCGGGCGGATGGCCCAGCCCCTCGGCCCTCACGGGGGAGCGGATTATGCATATCCCTCGCGCCTGGTCAACGGAGCCTTCACCAAGCACGTTGGTGTCTTGCGGCGGCACAGCCGACGACCTACCGTAAACGGATGTCGCGGGGTCTCCTCACCGCTGCTCTTCTGGTCCATCTCCTGGCGACGACGGGCTGCTCCATCATCGTCGATGGCAGTGCCGAATCGGGACCCGCCGCCGAGCTCGCGGGCGATGATGCCATGGCGCTCCGCGCGGGCGAGGGAACACTGCATGGCTCGTTGGGGCGTGGCTTGCTGGGCGAAGACGGCCTGCACGGAACCGTCGTGGTCGAACGCACCTTGGCCGCCGACGGCCGAGCGGAACCGCAGGCGAGGGTATCGGCGCGGTTCATGCGCCACGAGGGCATGGGTCGTCATGTCGCCGAGCGTTTGGTCGCCACGCGACGCTTCCAACCGGACGCCGACTTCGCCACCGAGTGCATCTGGACGCCGGTCGATCCGGTTGCGCGACCGACCGATGTCGCCTCGGCGCCCGACGGCGGGACCATCGAGCTCCTCGATGTAGGCGACATCGTCGTTCGGACCTGGGACCACGAGGACCCCCCGGTGGGTCCGTCGACGATCGATTCGTCGGGCGCTTTCGACACCAGCCTGGTCACGCGGGCGTTTCCCGATGTCGGCGACCTCGTTTCCGGTGTCGTGTACACCTCGCGCGACGACTCGTGGCTGCCAGAAGCCGACGGATACGCGTTCGACGTCGAGGGGTCGGACGAAGTCGAAGCGTTCCGACTCCGCTTCGATACGCCGCGCGTCCCGGCCGAAGTGGCGATCGATGGCGTCCCCTTCGCAGACCTCGACGCTTTGGTCCGCGGCGAGACCGTCGAGCTCACGTGGGCGGCCGTCGCCGCGGAAGACGACGATTTCTACATTTCCGTGGTCCCTGTCGACGGCGGCGATGGCCCCGGATACCGGTGTGTGGTCGACGATGCTCGGGGCGCGGCGGCCGTCACGCTTCCGTTCCTCGAGGGCGGACGCGCCATCGACATCGAGGTGCATCGATACCGACGCCGTGACGTGCGGCTCTCCTCCACGGACGGCAGCCCGGACATCGCCGCCGCCACCGTCGAGGTCGACGTGGCCACCGCGACCCGCGTGACGCTGACGGAGTGACGTCGAAGGTCGACGACGACGACCTTTTCGCCGCGGCTTCCCGGGCTCGCGACGCGGGAGACCTGGTGGGCACGGTCGACCTGTTGGAACGGGCGTGCGCCTGGAGCGAAGCGTCGGCGGCAGCCCTCGAAGCCTCGGACCCGGGCCGCGCGCTCCGGCTCGCCGCGGTCGCCGGAGATGAGCACGGGGCCACCTTCGCGGCCGCCGTCGCCATGGCGGCCGCGCGCCCCGAGGCGCGTCAAATCGCCGCCGACCTGACGGCGCGCGCGCACCATCGCGCGGCGGCGCGGGTCTACGCTGCCCTCGGCGCGCACGAGGAGGCCGCGCGCGCGCACCAGGCCGCGGGGGAGGTCGCCGAAGCCGCCGCCGCGTACGACCGCGGCGAGCGACCCGCCGATGCGGCGCGCCTGCTGGAGACCGCGCTCCGCGACGACACCCGCGACGACCTCGATGCGTTGCGGCTCGCGTTGGGTGAGCTCTACGCGCGGCACGGCAAACACCAGGCGTCGGTCCGGGTGCTGCAACGCCTCGAAGACCCGCGACCCCGGCGCGGTCTCGTGCTCCTCGCCCGGGGGTTGGAGCACTTGGGATTGCGACAGGCCCGGCGTGACCTGGACGCGCAGCTCGAGCGCCGAGGCATCACCGCGGCGGAGGTGGCCGCCGCGGTGGCGGACCCTCGCGCCCCCGCGGGGCCGTTGCTGTTCGGTCGCTATCGCGTGGAGGAGACGGTTGCGACCACGCCCCACGCACGCCTTCTCCGCGCTCACGACACGCTCGGCGGCGATACGGTGGCGCTGAAGGTGTTGGCGACGCAGGCCGTCGGGACAGGTCGCGACGCCCTTGCGCGGTTCGTGCGCGAGGCGGAAGCGCTCGGCAAGCTCCGGCATCCCCACGTCGTGCCCTTCCGCGCGTTCATCCCCGAAGGACCCGCCATGGTGCTCGCGTGGATGGAGGGGGGATCGCTGCGCGAGTTGCTCGACCGCGAACCGGTGTCGCCGGCGCGGGCGGCCGAAATCGCGGGGAGTGTGCTGTCGGCGCTCGCCGAGGCGCACCGGATGGGCATCGTGCACCGTGACGTCAAACCCGCAAACCTTTTGTTCGACGGAGGCGGTGCGGCCCGCCTCGCCGACTTCGGGGCGGCCCACCTCGACAGCGCCCAGGCGACGGTGACGGTGGGCGCCATCGGCACGGTGGCGTACATGGCGCCCGAGCAGCGTCGGGGGCATGCAGCGAGCGTGCGCTCGGATCTGTACGCGGTCGGGGTTCTGCTGCACGAGATGCTGACGCGTCGGCGTCCGCCGGACGACCCCGCCTCCATCCGCCTCGAGCGCGCCCACATCGACCTCGGGGCCGCGCACGACGCGTTTCTTGCGTCGCTGTTGGCCGTCGAGCCCGCGGCCCGCCCCCCCGACGCGAGGACGGCGCAGAACGCGCTTCGCGCCCTG
This sequence comes from Myxococcota bacterium, assembly GCA_039027095.1. Lineage (GTDB taxonomy): Bacteria > Myxococcota_A > Polyangia > Polyangiales > Polyangiaceae > JAPYTK01. Next base: position 16,392 of record JBCCLB010000090.1, on the reverse strand, counting down.
ACCTGGTCGCCTCGGTTGGTGGACCAACCGGCGCCCGAGGAACGAGGGGCGGAGGCGGAGAAGGAAGGCACCGCCACCGGGCCAGACGCGGCGCCGGGCCGCGACGACGAAGCCCGCTTGGCCCGAAACGCGTCCCACCCCGAGCGAGCGCGTGACCGGTGGTTGGCCCGGGAGGTGGTCGTGCTCCCCTGGGATGAACTGCCGCGCGCCGGCGCCATCGCGCGCCTCGAGCGTCGGGAGCTGCCGACGGTGCTCCGCACCGATGCCTCGACGGGCGAGATCTGGGTCGAGGTGCCCCCCGGGCGGCCTCTGTCCCATGGACTCTCGCTCCCCCCCGGAGCACGGGAAGCCCTCGTCGCGGCCCTCGAGGCGCTCCACCGGGAGGGATTCGCGCACGGCGCGGTCGACCCCGACCACGTGTTCCTGCACGCGGGCCAGGCACAGCTCGCCTACGGGGATCCGAAGGGCGTCGACGATGACGCAGGCGGCAGCCCCGAAGAAGATCTCGCCGGGCTCGCCGCGCTCGATTGATTCTCACCGGCTAAGTTGGTGCAAAGCCCTCGTGCTGCGGGCGCCGGCGGGGGCCCTCCGACCCGGGTTCCATTCGCAAGATGTACCAAGCCGTGAAGCCCGACTCCGTACACGACGAGCGCGACGGAGCCACACCCGATGGCGACGAGACGGCGTGGCCCCGGGAGCACGCGCGGGCGCCAGCGTTCGGTGGCCGCAAACCACGCGAAGCCAGCGTGAAACCCCGTCGTGGCCCAACCCACGGCCAGGCCCATCGCCACGAAGGGGATCCCGCCCCCAGTGGTTCCGGAGAGCAGCGCGACCAGGTGCTCGGAGGCATCTTCGGGTCGAACCTGACCGCGCCAACGAGGGAGGTGGAAGAGCGCGACCTCGGCGGCCGCGTAGGCGATGACGACCGCGACGCTGCGTCGGAAGGTCCGGTAGAGCGGGTGCCCGGTGACGGTCTCGGGGTCGTCTTCGACCACCGTCGGGGTCACCTCGTCGTTGTCTCTCGCGGCGCGACGACGCACGATTCCCATCGCCTCATGCACGGCGAGCGCGACCACGACGAGGACGGCGAGGGCCCCGCTGACGGTCGCGCCCGCGCCCACGAACGCCTGCGGTCCCGAAAGCGCCTCGTGGTACTGCCCGGCGGCGCCGAGGACCCATGCCGTCAGGGGCAGAACCCCCAACAGGGCCCGGGTGTGCGCCGTGGTCGTCACGAGCGCCGAGCGTCGAGAGGTCCCCGGGGGGCGTCAAGATGGAGATGGCGTCGCTCCGGCGTGCCCTGCGGAGCGGGCCTCTTGCTCGGCGCGGTGCTGGTGGCTTGCGGCGGGAACGCGCGACGTGGGCCCGCCCCCGAGGCCACCATCGGCGCGAGCCAGCGGGCCGAGCTCGCGTTTCGCCCCTTGATGCGACGATGGATCCTCGGCCGACCGAGCGAACGCCAGCGCCTCGACCGTGAGTTCGCCGCGTTCGTTCTCGAATTTCCCGAGGATCCTCTGGTTCGGCTGGCTCAGGTGCTTCGGGCCTTCAACGCGCTCGACCGAGAAGACGAAGACCGCGCCGAGGCCCTGATCCGAGGGGAAGGAGGAGGCACGGCGAACGCACCTCTGTTCGGTCCCCCGGGGACGGCGCGCGATCTCGCGACCCTCGTGCTGGGCATCGTCGAGCGCGAGCGCGGCGACCATACCGCGGCGCTCGACCGGCTCGCGCCCTTGCACCATCGCCTCATCGACCCCTTCGCGACCGCGCGCCTCAATGAAAATCTCGTCCTGAGCGCGCTCGGAGCGCAACGCTACGAAGAGGCGTTGCGCTTCATCGACGGGTGGCGCAGCGAAGCCACCGCCGATCAGGACCCCGAGGTTCAGGTCGCGGTGCGCAAGCTCATCCAGGAGGTGCCGAAGGAGTTCCTGCGCCAGGATCTCGAGGACCGCGCGCAGCGGGGGGTGATCGCGTCCGGGGTGGTCATGGCGCAGATCGTGGCCCAACAGTTGGCCGCGTACGCGGTCCGCGACCGGGACAGCGAGCTGGCCCGGTGGCTCGTGCGCGAGCACGGCGAACTGCTCGAGGGTGAGGGCGAGGCGGTGGCGCGCTTGGCGGTCGACGTCACCCGGGGCCGGGTCGTCGCGAACACCGTGGGGCTGCTGGTGGCCCTTCAGAGCCCCGCGCATCGCCGCCGCGCGGCCGACGTGGGCGCGGGCATGGCCTTCGGGCTGGGGCTCCCCGGCTCGGGCGCGCGGCTCGTCACCCGCGAGGCCTCCTCGACGGCCGCGTCGGTGCGAGAGGCGCTGTCCGAGCTGGCGGGAGAGGGGGCCGCGGTGGTGGTCGTCGGCCTCGATCCCCGGCACGGGCCCGAGGCGGCGCGATACGCCCGCGACAACGGCCTGCCCACGATCGCCTTGGCCGCGGTGGTTCCGGCGGTGAGCACCCCCTTCGTCTTCGAGCTGGGCGAAGCCTATGAGCGCACGACCGGTCGTCTGGTGGCGGCGCTCGGGCCCCCGGCGCGGGTCGGTCGCATCGGCGCCGCGGCGAGCATCGAGCCCGATGGTGCGGGGGCGGGCGGTCAGGTGGTGGTGGGACCTTCGCTCGGACCGTGCGTGGCCCCATCGCTCGAGGCCGTCCGCGGCCTGGTCGGTCTCGCGCTGCGCGACGGCAGCTACTGCGACGAGCCGTTTTGGGGCGTCGCCGCCGGGGCGCGGGTGCCGCTCGGCCTCGGGCTGGGGGTTTCCGCGTCCCGCCGGGGGGCGGCGCGACTCCGGGCGGGGGTGTTTCCCGTCGACCGGGAAGAGCCGCGGTTGGCGGCGTGGTTCGCGCGTCGGGACGTACCGCCGTCGTGGTGGACCGCGCTCGGCTACGACGCCGCTCGGCTCGCCTCCTCCGCGGTCGCAGATCTCGCCGCGAGTGGGACCGACCCCGGTGAAGTACGCGCGCGCCGGCTCGAGGCGACGAGCGCGCTCGGCGCGGCGCGGGGAGCCCTGTGGACCACGGAGGCCGACGGCTTCGGGGGTCGGCAACGCATCGCCCGCCGCATCACGGTCGACCGAGGGGCCCCGCGGTGACGCCGCGGCGGGACACCGAGCCTCGCTGGCTCGTCGACCACGCGGAGCGGATCCAGCTCGCGCTCGGGACCCGACGCGCCACCACCCGCCTCGCCCGTCGGCTCGGCGCCGCACTCGCGGAGGGGGACCTCATCGTGCTTTCGGGCGGGCTCGGCGTGGGCAAGACGTTTTTCGTCCGAGCGCTCGCCCGGGGGCAGGGGGTGACCGGTCGCATCACCAGCCCGTCCTACGCCTTGGTCCATCATCTCGAGGGACGTGCGGGCGCAGTTCCGCTCGTGCACGCCGACCTCTATCGCCTCGAGCACGCCGGGCCGGCGGCCATCCACGAGCTCGGCCTTCACGAGCTGCGGGAGACGGCGGCGCTCTTGGTCGAGTGGGGCCGCCCCCACCACGAAGCGTTGGGGGGACGGGCCATCGAGCTTCGGTTGGCGCACGACGGCGAGCACGGGCGTACGGTCGATCTGATGCCTCTCGACGATCGCACGCGGTTCGACGACATCGCTCGATGCTTGCGGGCGGCACGTGCTAACCCACCTTCTCGGTGACGGATCGCGGCCAAAAGCAAAACCCCCTCGGGCGCCTCTTCTCGCCGCTCCTGTATCTCCTCGACAACGTGGGGACGGTGGTCTCGCTCACGGGCCGAACCTTGTTGTGGTTGGTGCGTCCGCCCTACCGACCAGGACAATTCTTCAACGCGATGGACTTCATCGGGGTGCAGTCCATCTTCATCGTCGCGCTGACCGGGCTCTTCAGTGGCGCCGTGCTCGCCCTGCAAATGAGCTACGCGCTGCGCGCCTTCAGCGCCGAGGGTCGCGTGGGCGGCATCGTGGCGGTGGCGCTCTCCCGCGAACTCGCCCCGGTCTTCGCGGCCATCATGGTCACCGCGCGCGCCGGCAGCGCGATGGCGGCAGAGCTCGGCAACATGCGCGTCACCGAGCAGATCGATGCCATCACCACGATGGGGGTGAGTCCCGTGCAGTACCTTCTGGCGCCACGATTGCTGGCGTGCACCACCATGGTGCCGTTGCTGACCATTCTCTACATGTCGATCGGCATGTCGGGGGCGTACTTGGTCGCGGTACCGTGGTTGGGGGGAGACGCCGGGATCTTCATGCAGAGCATTCGCGACATCTCCGTTCCCGAGGACATCGAGATGGGCCTCATCAAGGCGACCACCTTCGGGTTCATCGTCTCGGCCGTTTCCTGTCGGCACGGTTTCTACGCCAAAGGGGGGGCCAAGGGCGTGGGCACCGCGACCACCCGCGCGGTGGTCGAGACGTGCATTGCGCTGCTCATCGTGAACTTCATTCTCACCCAGCTCCTCATCGAGCTCTGAGCCGGTCATGGCGGTCGACGAGAACGACGTCGCGAGGCCGCGGTGGCTCTTTGCCACGGGCAATCCGCACAAGCTGGAGGAGGTGACGCCCATCTTGGGCGCGCTCGGCATCGACGTGTTCGGGCTTCACCAATTGGAGGCCTTGGGGGTCGCAAGCCCCCGGGCGCTCATCGAGCCGACGGAGGATGCCTCGTCCTTCGTCGGCAATGCGCGGATCAAGGCCCGAAGCTATGCGGCGCAGACGGGCCATTGGTGCATGGCCGAAGACTCGGGCCTCGAGGTCGACGCGCTCGACGGAGCGCCCGGCGTGTACTCGGCCCGGTACGCGGGCGCCGAGGGGTCGCGGGCCGCGCTCGATCGCGCCAACAACGAAAAACTCCTCGCCGCGATGGCCGAGGTGCCCCCCGGGCAACGGGCGGCGCGGTTCGTCGCGGTCATGGTCGTGGCCCGGCCCGACGGCGAGGTGATCGCAGAGAGCCGCGGCACCTTCGAGGGCCAGGTGGCCACCGCGCCGCGAGGGACCCACGGCTTCGGCTACGACCCGCTGTTGTGGCTCCCCGACGAGGGCCGGACCAGCGCCGAGCTCACGCCCGCGGAGAAGAACGAAAGGTCGCACCGGGGTCAGGCGGTGCGCGCCCTCGCCGCCAAGCTGGCGGACGTCGGGTTGAAATGAAGCGTCACCCCGGGGGGGCGGGTGAACGGCCCAGCGCATCGAGCACCTCCCCGGCCACCATGCGGGCGAGGCGGCGGTAGAGGTCGACCCCCTCGTCGACCGTCGCCTCGGCGGGCGCCCCCGTGTAGGCCTCGTCGAGGCCCATCGCGCGAAACGACTTCTGCCCGCGGCGAATTCCGTCGGCGAGGCTGATGTCGACGGGGGGCAGCGACGCCGCTCGATCCTGGCGGACGACCTCCGGGGTCGCCGCCAGCACCAACGACGTCTCGTAGCGCCCGGCGTGGCAATTGCCCCGCTTGTACTCGTCGGAGAGCGTGCGCCCCCAGCGGCGGGTGAGCGGACAGGCGACGCTAGCGCGGGTGGGAGGCGCGTCGGCGACGGCCGCCCGGACCGCGGCATCGTGCTCGGGCTCGAGGTGATTGTTGACGAAGCACACATGGGCAAACCCGTCGCGCAGCAGCGCGTCGCGAATGGCGACGAGGTAGTCGGTGAGGACCGGGGCGGGGATCGATACCGCGCCGGCGAACCCGGTCGCGAAGTCGGTCACGCCGTAGGGCACGGCGGGGGCGAGCAGCGGCACCACGCCCGCGGCGGACAAGAGCGCGTCGCTGTGCGCGATCGCGCCCTCGCTGATGGTCGTGTCGGTGCCCAACGGGAGGTGAGGACCGTGGGGTTCGACCGAGCCCACGGGCACCAGCGCGACCACGGGGTCGGGGCCGTCGACGAGGGTCCGCAGGGCATCGGTGGTGAGGTCGGCCAGTCGTTGCACGTCGTGTTCACCATCCCGGGGGGTTGTCGCCCGCGGCCTCGCGCCGAAGCAGCTCTTTCCGGTCGATCTTTCCCCGGTCGTTCTTGGGGAGCGTATCGACGAAACACACCCAGCGCGGGTATTTGTGTTTGCTGAGTCGGGTCTGTACGTGCTCCTTCAGGGCCTGGGCCAGGCGCGCCGCGTCGGCGTCGGTCGCGGGTCGGTGGTCGGGGCGGAGGGTGACGATGGCCTTGGGCTTCACCAACCCCGCCTCACGCTCGGCCCCGATCACGGCCGCGGCCGATACCGCTTCGTGCTCGGTGAGGCAGTGCTCGACCTCCAGCGGGGCCACCCAAATGCCGCCCACCTTGAGGAGGTCGTCGCTGCGCCCCTCGAACCAGTAGTATCCGTCGGCATCGCGGCGGAAGAGGTCGCCGGTGCGACACCAATGGCCGAAAAACGTTCGAAAGCTCCGCGCGCGGTCGCCGTAGTAGCCCCACGCGACCGAGTCGCCCTTGACCCAAAGCACCCCCGTTTCCCCCACCGCGACTTCCGCGGCGCCGGGTCCTTCGGCGTCGACGGGCAACACCCGAAGGGTGTAGCCCTCGACCGCGCGTCCGAGGGAGCCGGGTTTCACGTCGCCGGGGCGATTGGTGCAGTAGATGTGAAACATCTCGGCGGAGCCGATCCCATCGTAGACCTCGCCGCCAAAGCGGGTGCAAAACCGCTCGAGCAGCGCCGGCGGCAGGGCCTCGCCGGCGGAGAGATGAAAGCGCACCGAGCTGAGGTCCAACGTCGACGCCCCGCCTTCTCGACGCTGGGCGTCGTCGGCGTCGAGGAGCTTGGCCATCATGGTCGGCACGTTGGTCACGATGGAGGGGCGATATTCCGTGATGGCGGCGGCGAGGCGGGCCGGGGTCGGGCGCTCGGAAAAGAGGCCCACGGTGGCGCCGACGCGAAAGGGAAAGAAGAGATTGGTGCCGGTCGCGTAGCCAAAATAGAGACGCGGCACGCTGACGGTGACGTCGCCGCGGCGATACCCCACCGTGTTCACGGCGTAGCGCTCGGTGTTGAAGGCGAAGTCGGCGTGGGCGTGCATGGCGGCGCGGCTACGCCCGGTCGACCCGGAGGTGAAGAGCCAAATCGCGGGGGCATCGGCGATGGTGTCGCGGTGGCTCGGGGCGCCCCGCTCGATGCGGGCGCGTCCATCGGCGAGGGCGTCGGCGAGGGGGACCGCCTCGGGGGGAACCTGCTGCGGGGGCGCGAGCACGTCGTCCCCGGTGGCGGCGTCGGCGGCGACCACGACGTGCACCCCGGCGCGGATCGTCGCCTCGTGCAGCGCCTTCGCCGCGCTCGGCACCGTGACCAGCGCGGTCGCGTGGGTGTAGTCGAGCACGTCGCGCAGGTTGTCGGCCGCCGGGTTGCCCATCGCGAGCACGGCCCCGGCGCGAAGGGTGGCGAAGATGGCCCAGGCAAACGCAGGCGTGTCGGGCAAAACGACGAGCACGCGCGCTTCGCGGCCCACGCCCGCGCCGATGAGATGGGCGGAGAGGGCCCGCGTCTGTTCGGCGACCTCGGCGTAGGTGTGCGCCTGGTCGCCGAACCGCAGGGCGACGGTGTCGCCGAGCCCTTCGGCGAGGCGGTCGAAGAGAACGTAGTCGGCGAGGTTGAATGGGTCGTCTCGGCGTGGGGTCCCCATCGGGGGACCATACCGCGACGCGGCCCCTGCTTCGGGGCAGAATGACGCGATGGTGATTCCTTCCGACGATTGGCCCGAGGGGGTGCGTGCCCAAATCGATGCCCTCGGCGCGCAGCCGCGCGATGCCATCGACCACCACCTGCGTCTCGAGCCGCAGCCCCCGCCGTCGGCGGCCGCGCGAAAGCCGAACGAGGTGGTGATCCGCGTCCGCGCCGCGGGGATCAACTGGGTCGATCTGCTCATGACGAGCGGCCAGTACCAGCACGTACCGGAGCCGCCCTACACCCCGGGACTCGAGATGGCGGGCGAGGTACTTTGGTGCGGGGCGGACGTCGAGAACGTCCGCGTGGGGGATGCCGTCATCGTCGACGGGTTGCTCGCGGGCCCCCGCTCCCTCGGCGACTACCGCCGGTGGGGGGGATGGGCCACCTACGCGGTGGCGCCCGCGGAGGCCTTGATCCGCAAGCCCGCGGCGCTGTCGTTCGACGCGGCCGCGACGCTGCTGGGAAGCTTCGAGACCGCGTACCACGTGCTGGTGGTCCGTGGGCAGGTCCAAGCGGGCGAGACGGTCCTGATCCTCGGCGCCACCGGGACGACGGGCAGCGCCGCCGTCCAGGTGGCCAAAGCGCTCGGAGCGACGGTGATCGCGACCGGCCGGCGTGCGGACAAGCTCGAAGCGGTGCGTGCCCTCGGGGCCGACCACGTCGTCGCCACCGACGATGGCGCCGCGGGCGTGCGCCGCTTCCGCGACGACGTGAAAGCGCTCACCGGTGGGCGTGGTGTCGATGTGGTTCACGACGGCTTGGGCGGCGGCGTGGCCCGCGAGGCGCTTCGCTGCGTGACCTTCGGGGCGCGCTACCTGGTCGTGGGCTGGGCGGCGACGCCCTTCGCGGGCCGCGGCGAGAAAAAGGCCGACGTCGGCACCCTGCCGACCAACCTCATCATGATGAAGAGTCTCGACGTGCGGGGGTGCCCGGCGGTGATCTCAGCCCACCGGGACCCGAGCCTGGTCCCCACGCGCCGATCGCAGATCCTCGCGTGGGTCGAAGCGGGCCACATGGCCCCCCACGTGGGCGGCCACTACGCGTTGTCGGACATCGCCGAGGGCATGCGGGCCAAGTGGGAGAGTCGGCACCCCGGCGTGGTCACGGTCCGGCCCTGAGGCGACCGTCGCATGACCCGATCGCTTCGGCGAGCCGCTTTTTGAACTGGTTCCATCGACAGGCTCACGAGGAGAAATAGCGACGCATTTGAGATGTAAAGGTTCCTTTCTTTTTTTTTCGTGCAGCATCTGGTCATGGGGAAAAGAAACGTGTCGGCGAGCACGCTCGCCGGATTTGCGGCGCTTGTCGTGTTGGCTTGTGATGTGCCAGACGACAACCAGGTCATGACAGCGGAGGCGGTGCTTCCGCTGACCTACGACCTCGTCCATATCTGGCTGAACAACAACGTGTGCGATGGTTCAGGGGGGGTGGCCACATGCCCGGCGGGTCAGGTGATTACGGGCACCACCGCGTGCACCACGCCGATCGCTCACGGTGATACTGCAGCGTTTTTACCGATGACTGGGTGTGTGAGGACCGTTGGACGAGCAGCTGCGTTCGGCAGAGCGATGGGACCTACAAGTGTCGTTCGTCCGACGACCCGGTCGACCCGGGTCTCCATCTTCTCGCCACGTGTGAGGTGGGCGGCGCCGACCAGCTCTGCCCTAAGGACTCCTTCTGTCGGAACCACGACACCTGCGGCGGCTCCGAAAGCCGTTGTAGCGTGTTCCGCGCCCAGGGTGCCTCGTGCGACGGCAAGAGCTGGGCCACGAGCTGCGCCCTCTGCGCCAACGGAACCAAGTGCGTGGAAGCGGATGGCGGGCCGTATCCGGACGGTGGATACTGTCGTAAGGACTGCGAGAACGACGAAGACTGCCCGTGCGACGCCGACGGCACAGCGATCCATGGGTGTTACGACGGCTCTTGTTACGAATGTAAGGATGAGGGTGAGCGCTGTCTCAACGGCAAGTACGCTTGCTGTGGAGGAGACCGGGATCTTCGATGCGGAGGAGATGACGTCTGCTGCCGCGACGAAGGAGAGTCGTGCTCGAATGATGGCGACTGTTGCATCGCATCGTTCTGCAACGACGCTCAAGAATGTCAGAAGTGCGCGTTTCACGGAAACCCGTGCGAGACGGACGAGGAATGCTGCGGACACGGGGACTGCGTGGAGGGCGCTTGCAAGACGCCATGCGCCGACCTCGAGGGGAAGAAGTGCGGGGGAACCCTAGGGCTCTCCGCGAAAGGTGAGTGCAAGGTGAACGCGCGGTGGAGCTGCGCGGGAGAGTACGAGGCCGTGTGCGTCCCCGCGCCCCCCTCGGCCGAAATCTGCGACGAGAAGGACAACGACTGCAACGGAAAGGTCGACGACAACCCGATCGACCCGCAGATCGGTCTCCCCTGCCAGGTGACGCCCCAAGGATGCCATCAGGGATTCCTTGTCGACTCGAACTGGGTATGCGGGGACGACGGTTCCGTTGTTTGTGACGATGACGTCTCGGGCAAGTACTGCTCCGGGCATAGCCAGATAGTCAACGGACAATCGTGCGGCGGCGCGCTCGGAAATACGTGCAGCTCAGACGCGGACTGCCCCCCAAACACCGTCTGCGACCAAGGTAAGGCAGAATGTACGGTTCGGATACCGGGCTGTGTGGCCATGAATGGGATCAGTTCTGGTCCCAAGGGACAGTATTGCTGGATGCCGTCGGACAATGGGACGTGTCCTTATCCGCCTTGAGGGCAATGACGCCGCGCGCCGCCTCACGGACAGGTGCCTCGACGGACGTTTCAGGATGATGACGATGACGATGGAGCAGAAGTAGAATCGTGCGCGTTACGTTCATGTATGCCGTCACCGTACTTGTCGCCCAAGCTGCTTGCGGAAGCGAGGTCGTCGTCGATGAAGCGTCGTCGTCCTCGGCGTCGACTTCGGCCGTAGGCGGTGGCGGGCTAGGCGGAGCTGGTGGTCAGGCGGATGGGGGGGCAACGCCGGTGTGTTCGGAGGCCTGCAAGTCCTGCTGCAACGACCCGGCCTGCCCCACGGAGCTTCCCGTGACGAGCACGCCCTGCGCGCCGGCGCGGTTGTTCTGCGGCTACGACGCGCCAGATGGCTGCATCCAGCTTGTGGCATGTCAGGACAATGACCTGGGGTGGTCCCCCTTTGTTGATCCCCTCTGTCCCGGTCAGTGCGTCACGGGAGTGCCGTTCAATGGTGAGCCGTGTCCGGCCCCGGGTGAAGTGTGCACCGAGGAGGTCGACGTGGGGGGCGAGCTGCGCTGCTACGAATTCGTATGCCAAGACGACTTTAGCTATTCGGAGCCGACCTTTCAGATTGGCACCTGCCCGTGAGACGCGAGGCTACCGGGCCTGCTCAGTCCTCGCCGCGGCCGAGGGCCCTCGAGCGGGCGGCCGCCGCGGAGACGGCGTCGATGACGGCGGCGCGAAACCCGCCTGCCTCGAGCGCGGCGACGCCGGCGATGGTCGTGCCGCCGGGGCTGGTAACGCGGTCCTTGAGCACGCCGGGGTGGTCCCCGGTCTCGAGGTGCAGCGCGGCGGCCCCGAGCAGCGTCTGGGCCGCGAGCTCCATCGCCACCGGCCGAGGTAGACCGCACCGTACTGCGCCGTCGGCCATGGCCTCAAGGAAGAGCATGGCGAAGGCGGGGCCGCTGCCCGAAAGCCCGGTGACGGCATCCATACGCGACTCGGGCACGCGAACACAGCGGCCCACGGTCCGGAAGAGGGCCTCGGCGCGGACGACGTCGTCCTCAGTAGCGTGGGGGCCGGCCGCGACCGCCGTCGCGCCCCGCTGCACCATGGCCGGCGTGTTCGGCATGGCGCGGACGATCGGCGCGCCGTCCGGCGCGGCGCGGCTGATCCGGTCGATGGAGACCCCGGCGACCACGCTCACCAAGAGGGTCGACGGCGCCAGGCTCGGGCTCAGCTCGGTCAACACCGGGTCGAGCACGCCGGGCTTCACCGCCAGCACGACCATCGTGGCGTCTTCGACCGCCGCAGGTCCCGGGGGTTCGACGACCACTCCATACGTTTGGCGAAGATGTTCACGACGGGCCGCGAGCGGTTCCGCCACCGTGATCGCGTCGCCGGCGCCCGCCTCTCGTGTCAACCCCACGATGAGCGCCTCGGCCATGTTGCCGCCCCCGATGAATGCCGTCCGCACCACGCGCCCATCCTACACCGAGGTCGGGAAGCGCTGCCCGTACGACGCCTAGGCCTCCCCGAATGGGTAGGATGGCTGGTGTCGACCTGCCCAAACGAACGGGGTCGGTCGGGGTCAACCCCGCCGTTTGGGCAGCTTTCAAATGGCGTACCCGCCTTACGGTGTACCCATGACCGAAACGCTTCCCCTCCTGCCCCTCCGTCGTGGCGTGCTCCTCCCGGGGATGGTCACGACGATCCCCGTCGGCCGTCGTCGTTCCCGTGAACTCGTCGACCGGGCACAAGTGGGAGACCGCATCGTGGTCGCGGTTCAATATGACGCGCGCGTCGCATCACCCGCCATCGCCGACCTTCAACCCATCGCGGTCGAGGCGGTGGTCCGTGACAAGCGGGTGCGCGGTTCCGACGCCGCCACCGTGCTCGTGGAGGCGGTGCGGCGGGTCCAACTCGTCGGCGTCCATCCCTCGGGCCCCGTCGTGCGCGCAGAAGTTGGTCCCGCTCCCTCGGAGCGCGGCGACACCGACACCGCGCGGGCGTTGGCGGAGACGCTTCACGAACTCGTGGCCGAGGTCATCGTCGACGATGGCGCTCGCGCGTCGCTCGACCAGGCGACGACGTCATCGGCTCCCGGGGCCCTGGCAGATCGCGTGGCGGCCATGATCGACCTGCCGCCCGAGGCCAAGGCGGAGATCTTGCTCGCGCGCGACGTGGAGGTCCGGCTGCGTCGGGTTCTCGAGCTGTTTCAGGAGGCCCGAACCCGGGCCGAGCTCCAAGAGAAGATCAGCTCGGAGGTTCGGCGCGACGTGTCGCGAGTCCAGCGTGAAGCGATGCTGCGTCAGCAGCTCAAGGCGATCCGAAAGGAGTTGGGCGAGGGGGACGGCGACGGTGAAGATGAAGACGACCGACTGCGCCGCCGGGTCGACGAAGCGGACCTCCCAGAAGACGTCGAGGCGGTCGCACGGCGCGAGTTGCGTCGCTTGAGCGGCGCCCAAGGTCCCGAGGCGGGGGTGATCCGGACCTACCTCGAGTGGCTCGTCGACCTCCCGTGGGCCGAGCGGGCTCCGGCCCGACAAGACATCGACGCCATCGCAGCGGCGCTCGACGCCGACCACCACGGCCTCGACGACGTCAAGCGGAGGATCCTGGAGCAGATGGCGGTGCTCAAGCTGTCGCGGGCTAAGGCCCGGGGCACGATCATCGCGCTCGTCGGCCCACCGGGGGTCGGCAAAACGAGCCTCGCGCAATCGGTGGCGGATGCGACCGGGCGACCTCTCGCTCGCGTTTCGCTGGGCGGGGTGCGCGACGAGGCCGAGATTCGAGGCCACCGGCGCACCTATGTCGGCGCCCTCCCGGGGCGCATCGTGCATGCGCTCCGAAAGGCGAAGGCGAAGAATCCCGTGATGGTGCTCGACGAGATCGACAAGCTCGGGCGGGGCTTTGCCGGCGATCCAGGGGCGGCGCTTCTCGAGGTGCTCGATCCCGAGCAAAACCACGCGTTTGCCGACCATTACCTGGAGCTTCCGTTCGACCTCTCCGAGGTGCTGTTCATCGCCACCGCCAACGACCTCGGTGCCGTGCCCCCCGCGCTGAGGGACCGTTTGGAGATCATCGAAGTCAGCGGATACACACTCGACGAAAAAGTCGCGATCGGCCGGGACCACCTGTGGCCCAAGCAATTGTCGCGGCACGGTCTGTCCCCCGAGGCCCCCATCGACGGCGAAGTGTTGAAAATGGTGGTTGCCGAGTACACGCGCGAGGCGGGCGTGCGTCAGCTCTCGCGGGAACTTGCCAAGGTATGCCGCGCCTTGGCCCTCGACACCGCCCGGGGGCAGGGGACGGCCTCGGAGCGAAAAGAGGAGAGGGCTGAAGCATCTCAGGCGGAAGCGTCTCCGGCTGGAGCGGAGCGACGAGAGGCGCTGGCGGGTTCCGTTTCCGAGGCGGAGCTCCTGCGTCCGCCTTTGCTCGACGAGACACGTCTCCGTGAGATCCTCGGTCGACCACGGTACCTGGAGCAACCGGCGGAGCTCGATCGTCCGGCGGGGGTCGCGGCCGGCCTCGCCTGGACTCCGGTCGGCGGGGACGTGCTCTACGTCGAGACCACGGCCATGCGCGGCAAGGGCAAAATCGAGATCACGGGACAGCTCGGGGAGGTGATGAACGAGTCCGCCCGCGCGGCGCTCGCCTATCTTCGGACCCACGCGATCTCACTGGGGATCGACGATGGCTTTCTCGACGACCACGACCTCCACATCCACGTTCCCGCCGGAGGCGTGCCGAAAGACGGACCCTCGGCGGGGGTGACGATGTTCACGGCCCTTGCGTCGCTGTTGTCGGGCCGTCGCGTGCGGCCGGACGTCGCCATGACCGGAGAGGCGAGCCTTCGGGGTCGTGTCCTGCCCGTCGGCGGCATCAAATCGAAGGTGTTGGCGGCCCATCGCGCTGGCTTCACCCGGATCGTCTTGCCGCACCAGAACGAGCGCGACCTCGACGAGTTGCCCGACGCGGTCCGGGAGGAACTCGACGTGGTCTTGGCGCGCGACATGCGCGAGGTCCTCGACGCGGCGCTGATGCCCGCCGCAACGGCGGAGGATACGGCGGTCTCGTCGCCGCGCACGTCGCACGCCACCGGTCCGGGATTCATCGCCCCGGGCGAGGATCCGCAGGCCCCCGCAGCCGCATGAGTGCATGTTGACGGCGTCGTGCTCGCCGCGCGGCGCGGGGGGCCTCGAGGCCCGGTGGCGGCACGCGATGCCTCATCGCGGTCCCCCGAGGCCTCGCACGTGGGCCCCATGGCTCGGGGGTTACGGGGTCGGGCCCGCGTCGGCCGCGCAACGAAAGCCCAAGCGCACGTTGCTGCCGTAGATGGCCGGGTAGTGATGGCTCCAACTGATGCGTGAATTCCAGGGGTTTCCGCTGCCCCAGCAGCCCCCCTTGCCGACGCGGTGAACGCCCTCTCGCGGGTCGAGGGATGCGGCCCCCGAGGGCGGAACGTACGCGTCTGCCGTCCATTCCCACACGTTGCCGACGATGTCGTGCACGCCGTAGGGGCTCACGCCCTTCGGCTTGGACCCAACGGGCATGGTCCGATTGAGCCCGCAGCCCTTGTCGTCCTCATTCGCGGTTTCGTTCGTGACGGCATACTCGCAGGTGATGGGCGCGTCGCCCCACGGATAGCGGCGCTTGTCGTCCCCGCGCGCCGCCTTTTCCCACTCCGCTTCGGTGGGAAGTCGCTTTCCCGCCCCGCGACAGTACGTATCGGCTTTGACCCAGTCGACGCAGTTCAAAGGATGGTCGGCGCGGTCGGCGCGACCCCAATTGCAGTGCTGCCATTCGACCGAGCGGGTTCCGTCGTCGTAGCCGCGAAGCCCGCGGTCACTGCATCCCCCCGCCTCTACACACGCGGCGTAGTCGGCGACGGTGACCTCGTAGACGTCGATGCGATACGCCTCGAGATGAACACGCTGATACGACCCATCCTGGACACGGCAATGGGGGTCCTGGCCGCGCGCACATCCCGTCCAGTACGGCCCCGCCGCCACCGCCACCATCGGTCCGCCACGCTGCGGTGAGGTACGCTTCGGGAGCGTGGCTTCGTTCTCGGGGAGCGGGGCCTCGACGTGAGGCGACCCGGCTCCGGTTGACGACAATGGGGTTGACGACGATGAGGTCGACGGGTTGCCCGCCGGGGAATCGAAGTTCGGCGAGGCTGCGGGTGCCGTCGGCGCGCGAAACGCCTCCGTCTCCGCCCCTGTGGCCGGAGACGTCGCCTCCGACCCGACCTTTGGCTGATGCACCATGCCGCACCCGGTCGCGACGAGGAGGACCATCCCCAGCCTCGCGGCGCCCCTTCGATGGTCGACGATGAGGTGATCCCGTCGATACGCCTCAACCCCGTTGTGTTCCCCGACTTGCGGCATACCCCATGATCGTCTGGCATGTTGGCCCGCGACAAGGGCCGAGAAGCCCCGGAACCCGGAGGCCTGGAGGCCCGGAGGCCCGGAGGCCCGGAGATCCAGAGGCCCGGGCGCCCGGAAACCCGGAGCCCCGGAACCCGGAGGCCCCGACAGCCGGAAACCCGGAGCCCCGACACCCGGAGGCCCCGACACCCGGAAACCCGGAGCCCCGGAAACCTGGAAACCCGACAGCCGGAAACCCGGAGCCCCGACACCCGAAGGCCCCGACACCCGACACCCGGAGCCCCGGAGGCCCGGAGGCCCGGGAGCCCGGAGGCCCGGGAGCCCGGAGGCCCGAAGGCCCGACGCCCGGAGCCCCAGGAGCCCGGAGGCCCGGGAGCCCGGAGGCTCGGGAGCCCGGAGGCTCGGGAGCCCGGAGGCCCGGATGCCTGTTGCGTGGAAATCCGCTGCCCCGACGCTCGGTCCCCAAGCACCCCGCGCAGGGCAAGCGCGCGCTGTCAGGATGCGGCGCCCCTCCTGGCGGGGGCGCCGCTCAGGGCTCGCATCAGCGATGCGCGACTTTGTAGAGAATCGCGACGATGCGGTCGATGCGGTCCACCTCGGCCGCTACCGACGCCGCGTCGACGTGGCCCACCGCGCCGGCGAGACGCAGGGCCATGATGGCTTCGCGCCCCGACGCCATCGCGATGTCGAACATCGCCCCGCGCTTCGCCCCGCGCGACCGCTCCGCT
>JBCCLB010000089.1:0-26635 GCA_039027095.1 Myxococcota bacterium | reverse complement strand
CGGCGGCTTCGACGTCGGGACGGCGGCCGGGGGCGGTCGGGGGGCGACCACGACCGGCCGGGTGGGCGGGGTCGGAACACTGCTCGCCGCCACGGGCGTGGCCTCGGGTACGGTCGTCGCGGGCGGCGGCGCGGGGGCGACGGGCGGTTCGGCGCTCGTGCGTGCTTCGGCGCTCGTCGCCGCGGCGCGTTCGTCGGGCGAGGACGCCGCCGCCTCGGAGGTATCGGAGGGCGCCTCGGCTTCCGACGGGCGAGAGGCCGCCCACGCGATGCCGCCGAGCACCACCACGGCCGCGGCGGCGACGCCGAGGCGCTTGTCGCGGCCGCCCGGGCGGGGGTCCACAGAATCCTGGTCCCGGCGGTTGGCCCCGTCGATGGCGGTGGCCGCCAACGCTGCCCCGTCCTCGCCCGCGAGGGCCACGTCCCGGCGCAGCGAAGACACCGAAGGCGGGGTCGAGAGGTCGAGCGATTGCAGCTCTTCGGTGGCGCCGTGCTCGGACAGGCGACGCATCTGCTGCTCGACCTGGGTGGCCAGGGTGCGGCGGTCGTTCTCGAACAGCGCGGCCACGTAGGCGCCCAGCTCTCGCCGCGTGGGGCGCTCTCCGGCGTCGAGGATGGCATCGAGTGCCGCCTGCATGTCGGCGGCAGACGTGAATCGGCCTTCCGGCGCAAAGGCGAGCGCACGGCGGCAGACTTCATCGATGCGCGCATCGGCGTTGGGAGCGACCGCCTGCGGGGACGGCTCGTAGTCGCCGTCGGTGAGGCGATTCATTACCGCGACGTCGTTGCAGTCGCCCCACAGGCGGCGGCCGGCCTCGACCTCCCAGAGCAGGATGCCGGCCGCGAACAGGTCGACACGGCGGTCGATGTCCCCTCCGCGGGCTTGCTCCGGCGCCATGTACGACACCTTGCCCTTCACCACGCCGGTCGAGGTGTAGGTGGCGCGACGCGCGGCCTTGGCGATGCCGAAGTCCATCACCTTCACCGCGCCGTCGTAGGTCACGAAGATGTTGTGGGGGCTCACGTCGCGGTGCACCACCGACAGCGGCGACCCGTCGTAGTCCTTGAGTTCGTGCGCGTGGTGAAGGCCGGCGAGCATCTCGCTCAACACGAAGTACGCGAGCGGCTTCGACATGCCTCCGTCGCGACGATGCGCCCGGCTCAAGATGCGGTGGAGTGGCTGGCCCTCGAGGTACTCCATCGCGATGAAGTAGTGTTTGCCGTCGCGGCCGGCCTCGAGGGTTTGCACCACGTTGGGGTGGTTCAGGCGGGCGGCGAGGCGCGCCTCGTCGACGATCATGTCGACGAAGTCCTCGTCTTCGGCGAGCTGGGGGCGCAGCCGCTTCACGACGGTGAGCTTCTTCACGTCGAACTCGTCGTCGGCGGTCACCGCGAGGTAGACGTCCGCCATGCCTCCGTGGCCGAGCTCGGCGACGAGCTGATACTTGCCCAGCCTCGAGGCGGTCGGTCCGACGCCACGGTTGGCCCTCCGCGACGAACGTCGGGCGCGCCGTGGGGTCGCACGCGACGCCGCGGGGTCGCCGCCGCGCACCTCGGTGTCGGCGGAGCTCGAGGGTTGAAGGCTGCGCCCGCTGGGGCGCGCCGATGGGATCTCACCGCTGGCCGCGGCCACGAAGGCGGCGGCGAGGGCTTCGGGCGTGGGAGGACGATCTTCGGGGCGAGGGGCGAACGCCTCGAGGAAGAATCGGTCGAGGTCGGGGGGCAGGCTCGCGTCGTGCTCGCTGGGGTGTTTGAAGGTGCCTTTGGCGAGCACGCGACCGAGCGCCGCCACCGTCTCGGCGTCGAACGGGAGATGGCCGGTGACCGACTCGTACGCCACCACCGACAGCGCCCAATTGTCGGCCATGGAGGTCGCGGGGGCCGCTTCGAAGAGCTGCTCGGGGCTCATGTAATAGGGCGTGCCGATCAGGACCCCTGTCATCGTCATCGTGTCGCCTGCGATCTTCTGACCGGTGTCGGGTCGTGCGATCCCGAAGTCGACGACCTTGGCGAAGACCTCGTAGCCAGACTCCAGCAGAAACACGTTGCCCGGCTTGATGTCGCGGTGGACGACGCCCTTCTTGTGGATGGCGGTCAAGGCCTGGGCCAGCTGCTCCACCAGCATGGCGCACGCACTCACCGGCAGGCGCCCGTCGCGGTCGAGTCGGTCGTCGAGACTTTCGCCTTTCAACAACTCCATCACCAGGTACGGCACCCGTTCCTCGAGGAGACCGAAGTCGAAGACCTGTACGACGTGAGGATGGTCCACGCGGGCCGCGATCCGCGCCTCCCGCTCGAAGCGCTTGAGGGTCTCTTCGCTGTCGGCGGAGCTCGAGATGAACTTCACGGCGACCTCGCGGTCGAGCTTGGCGTCGCGGGCCACCCAGACGCTGCCCATGCCTCCCCGGCCAAGGAGCCGCACGAGCTCGAGCGAGGGCGTGACCTTTCGCCCTGCATGCAGCCCGTCGTCCGCCTGTCCTTCCGTCATTCGCTGCCCATCACGCTACCACGCGCTGCGTCGACGGGCCGCGTATCCGGAGCCCCGGAGCCCGGGATGCCCGGATGCCCTGATGCCCTGACCGCCTCTGACGCAATGCGTTGGCAATTATCCACTTGGCGGCACACGCCGCGCTGCGCGAGTCTCCCTCCGGTGATTGCGCGTGAACGTTTGGCTCAGTTGATCGACGCGGTTCCCATCGCGGCCGACGCTCCCTATCCGCCTTCGGTCCAGCGCGCCCTCGGGGTCGCGAGCGCGCTGCAGCGTCGCGGTCTCGAGCTGCAGACGCCCGAGGAAAAACGGCAGCAACGCGAACTCGAAAAGATGGTCGAAAGCGCCGAAGACAAGGCGACGATGACGCAGATGACCGACCAGGCATTTCGCTCTCGCACGCCGCGCCGGGTCGCCGATCAATTGACGCACATTCTCGACGTCCAGGGCGTACCTCGCTTCTTCAGCGCGTTCGATCGCACGCTGCTCAAGGGGTTTCAGTCGTTCGGAAATTACCTTCCCGGGGTGGCGGTGCCGCTGGTGAAGGAAAAGATGCGGGACGAGACCGCCAACGTGATCCTCCCCGCCGAAGCCGAGCTGCTCGCGCCCCACCTCGCCGAGCGTCGCGCGAGCGCGGTGCGCATGAACGTCAACTTCCTCGGCGAAGCGCTCCTCGGGGAAGACGACGCGCAGCGTCGGCTCGAGATGTACTTGGCGGCCCTTCAGATGCCCGAGATCGAGGTCATCAGCGTCAAGGCGACCACCATCTTTTCGCAGATCACGCCGCTTTCGTTCGATGGGTCGGTGACAAAGCTCTGCGAGCGTCTCGAACTCTTGTACCGCGCGGCCGCGAAGGCCACCTACCGGCGTGCGGACGGAACCGAGACGCCGAAGTTCGTCTACCTCGACATGGAGGAGTACCGCGACCTCTGGGTCACGGTGGAGGCCTTCGTCCGCACCTTGTCGCGGCCCGGGCTCGAGCAGGCTCGAGCGGGTCTGGCCCTCCAGGCCTACGTCCCCGACTCGTTCCTGGCCCAGCGGAGGATCAACGATTGGGCGCGACAGCGGGTCGCGGCCGGCGGGGCGCCGGTGACCATTCGTCTGGTGAAGGGGGCCAACATGGAGATGGAACGCGTGGAGGCGTCGGTCGCGGGCTGGCCGCAGGCGCCCTACGTCCGCAAGGTCGACACCGACGCGAACTTCAAGCGCATGCTTCACGCGGCGCTCGAGCCCGAAAACGCGGCCGCGGTTCGGCTCGGGGTCGGGTCGCACAATCTGTTCGACGTCGCTTACGCCTTGGTCTTGGTGCACGAGCGGGGGCTCGAAGGCGAGGTTCAGTTCGAGATGCTCGAGGGCATGGCGAACCACCAACGGCGTGCCCTCGGCGAGGTGGCGAGCAACCTGTTGCTCTACGCGCCGGCGACCAAGAAGTCGGACTTCGTCAACGCCATCGGCTACCTGATCCGCCGCCTCGACGAGAACACTGGGCCCGAGAATTTTCTCCGCCACGCGTTCAAAGTCGAGGTTGGCGACGCGACTTGGAATCGGCTCGAAGCGGTGTTTCTCGAGAGCCATCGCCTCGCGGCCGAGCTCTCGGAGACGCCCCGTCGTCAACAAGATCGAAGCGCGCCCATCGCGCCCCGCGGGCCGGTGGCCCTCGAGGCGTTCGACAACGAACCGGACACTGACTTTTCGCTGGCCGCCAATCGAGCGTGGGCGCGCGACCTCTTGGCGCGGTGGCGCGACCGTCACGGCGAGGCGGCGACGCGGATCCCCGTCGTGGTGGCGGGTGAGGTGATCGCCGAGGGGCGGGAAGAGCAGCTCCGGTGCGACCCCTCGCGACCGGGGGTGGTGGTGCGGCGCGCGCAGTACGCGACCGTGGACGATGTCGCCCGTGCGATCCGCTGCGCGAAGGAGGATCCGACGGGATGGCGGGGGCGCGACGATGCCCAGCGGGCCGAGATTTTGGCGCGCGCGGCCGATGCGCTCCGGGAGGCGCGGGCTGATCTGATGGGGGCGGCGCTCGCGGAAGCGGGAAAGCTCCTCACCGAGTCCGACCCCGAGGTCAGCGAGGCGATCGACTTCGTGGCCTTCTACGCCGCGAGTGCCCGCGCCCTCCGCGCGCTGCCGACGATCTCGGGCCACCCCAAGGGGGTGGTCGCCGTGATCCCCCCCTGGAACTTCCCCATCGCCATTCCCTGTGGCGGGGTGGCCGCGGCGCTCGCGACGGGAAATACGGTGATCCTCAAGCCGGCACCCGAGACCGTCATGACGGCCTATCTCTTGTGCGACGCCTTCTGGCGGGCGGGGGTCCCCAAGGAAGTGTTGCAGTTCGTGCCCACCGACGAACGCACGGGCGGCAGCCACTTGGTGGCGCATCCCGACGTCGATGTCGTGATGCTCACCGGGGGCACCGAGACGGCGCTGACGTTGTCTGCGCTCCGGCCGGAGATGCATCTCGTGGCCGAGACGGGCGGCAAGAACGCGACGGTGGTGACCTCGATGAGCGATCGCGAGCAGGCGATCAAGCACGTGGTGCACTCCGCATTCAGCCACTCGGGACAAAAGTGCTCAGCGACCTCGCTCTTGGTGTTGGAGGCCGAGGTGTACGACGACCCGAAGTTTCGCGAGACCCTCGTCGACGCGGTACGGAGCCTTCACGTCGGCTCGGCGTGGTCGCTCGACACGAAGTTGGGGCCGCTCGTGAACCCGCCGTCGGGTCCGCTCGAGCGCGGGCTGAAGGAGCACGAGGATGGCGAGCGCTGGGCTCTGCTCCCCCGGATGGTCGACGACAACCCCGCGTTGTGGCGGCCGGGCATCAAGTGGGGGGTGGTCGACGGCAGCTTTACCCATCGCACCGAGTTCTTCGGGCCCGTTCTCGGCGTGATGCGCGCCGACGACCTCGAAGACGCCATTCGGCTCGTCAACGCCACGGGCTACGGGCTGACCTCGGGCATCGAGAGCCTGGATGGGCGCGAGGTCGAGGCGTGGCGCGAAGGGGTGCGGGCCGGGAACCTCTACATCAACCGGGGCACGACCGGCGCCATCGTGTACCGGCAACCGTTCGGCGGGATGGGCAAGAGCGCCTTCGGGTCCGGCATCAAGGCGGGCGGTCCGAACTACGTCGTGCCGCTCTGCGACTGGCGGGATGTCCCTCCCGCGGATGGCGCCCCGCCCCTCGACCGCGCCGTCCGTTGCCCCGAAGTCGAAGTCCTAAGGAAAGCGCTCTGGCGTGAACTCGGGCACGACGGTCGCGGCCGCGGGGCCCGCCCGGATTCGGACGTGCGACGCGTCCTGCGCGCCATCGACAGTTACGACCATCGCTTCACGGAACTCTTTGCATCGGAGGACGACGCATTTCGACTCGTCGGTCAGGACAACCTCCGACGCTACCGACCCCTGACCCGGATTCGGGTGCGGGTAGCGCCCGAGGACGACGTGTTCGACCTCTACGCCCGGGTCTGCGCCGCCAAGACCGTGGGCGCCAACGTGACCGTCAGCCGTGCGCCGGGGGCCTCGGTCCCGGGGCTCGAGCGCCTCGACCGCCTCACCGAATGGTGGGGGGGGAGCATCGCGTTCGTGACGGAGACCGACGCCGAGCTCGCCGCCGTCGTGGCGCGCGAGGACACCGAGCGGGTTCGCTACGCGGGCGAACGGGCGCCTCGGGAGGTGCTCGCGGCGACGGGAGACACGGGGATCTTCATCGCCCGCGCTCCGGTGCTGGAAGAGGGCCGGATCGAGCTCCTGTGGTACCTCAGGGAACAGAGCATCAGCCACGATTACCATCGTTACGGCAACTTAGGCCCCCGGGCGGGGGAGCCTCGACGCCCCGTGACCTGAGTTCCGAGGCGCGAAAGCGCGGTCCTTGTTGAAAATTAATTTCAACATCAGCCATCCCTGTTACATTCTGCGCGTCGGCCGGCTCGGCCTACGTTCCCCTCTGGAAACGACGACACCATGCAACGCAAAACAAAGACACTGATGCTTCAGGGGTTTGCCCTGCTCGCGGCGGCCTGTTTGGCCTTCGGAACCGTTGGCTGCGGCGACGACGACGAAGGTTCGGGCTCTGGTTCCGGCAGCGGTTCGGGCTCTGGTTCCGGCAGCGGTTCGGGCTCTGGTTCCGGCAGCGGTTCGGGCTCGGGCAGCGGTTCGGGCTCCGGCAGCGGTTCGGGGAGTGGCCTCGGCACTGGCGGCAGCGGCTCGTAGCTCATTCGCCTGTCGGGCGACGTCGGCCGGTGGGTTTTCAACGCAGCCCGCCGGCCGATGTTTGTCTGGAGCCCAACGATGGCTCAGCGCGTGTCCGCCGAAGACGGCGTCGGTCTGCGTTCGTGAACACGCATGCGATAAAGAACGTAGCTGACGAACGGTTCGGCGTCGGCCTTGGCCACCGGGCTGCCAAAACGGCGCGCGCCCGGTACCTCACTGGTCACCAAGACGATTTTGTCGGTCGGCAAGTCGCCCACTTCTTTCCACGACCGAACACGTCGCACGTCGACCCCTGGCGCCCGGTACTGGATCCAGCCGCGGAGCTGGGTCGTGGCCACGATGAGGGGCTCGGTCTGGGCCCGCGTGGCGGCGTATTCCGCGATGCGGACCGGAGCGGGGCGTACATGCTCCTGAATGTCGACCAGCCGTCGACTCTCGGCGATGCCGGCGACGAGACCGGCGACGAGGATTCCTCGGCGCACGCCCGGCCACCATCTTTGGGTCGCGGCGGCGGCGCCGCCCCCCTCCGCAGGCGCGGCCTCCTCGCGGGAAACCGAGCCATCGTTTTGGGACGACCCCCATACCTCGAGCGCACGGCTCGCGAGCCACGGCAAGCCAAGCCAAACGAGCGGCAGCACGTGCCGGGGCTGCCATTGGATGTTCTGCGCGAGCATCACCCACGCGAAGTGTACGAGCCAGCACGCGCCGATCAGTTTCGACGGCCCGAGCGCGGCGCGGCGCGATTTCGATGGGGCCGCGAAGGCCAGCAGGCCCAGGGCGAAGCCGACGAAGAGGGTCGACGGTGGGCGTCCGCTCCAGGGGCCTCCCGCCCCGTGCGCCCACATGGCCCGGACGAACGAGACGGTGCGCAGCATGGGGTCCGACACGGTCAGCACGCTGCCTCCGTGGTGGTTGAAGTGGCCCCCGGCGTGGCGGCCCATCGACCGCGCGACGGTTTCGAAGGGAACGGCGGCAAAAAAGGGAACGGCCCACAAGAGCAAGCCGCCGACGCCCCCGGCGAGCGCCGCCCACCGTGTGGGCGCCCGCAGCAGCAAGCTGAGCCCCGCGGCGGCCGTCACGGGCACGGCGGACAGCCGGGTTCCGAGGGTCAAGGCGATCAGCGCCCCGGTCGCGACCGCGAACGCGCGGGCCCGCGACGTCGACTCCGCCGGCGCTTGGTCCAGTTGTCGGTGGGCTTCCAGGGCGCACGCCACGGCGCCGAGGCCGAGGCCGGTGCCGAGCATGTCGCTCAGAGGTCGAGAGGAAAAGATCGCGATCAGGGGAGAGGCGAGGCTGAGCAACAACGACAGCCGCGCGACCCGCTCGTCGAAGAGTCGCCGCGCAATGGCGTAAAGGGATGCAGTGGCGATCGCGATCCCGACGACCGAGCCCATCGCGACGGCACGGTGGGGTGCACCCCCGAACAACGCGTGGTAGCCCTTCGCGAGCCCCATGAGCACGGGGTAACCAGGCGGGTGCGGAGCGTACGATCCGATGTCGAATTCGAGAACCCCTCGACTGAATCGCTGGCCGTCGATGTCCTGCTCCGTGCCGGGAATGCTGAACCACGCGAGGCCCACGATGGCGAGTACCGCCAGGACCTGCTCCCCGGGGGGCAAGGAGGCGCCGCGCTTCGGGCGAGGGGTCGATACGGACTCGGACACGACTCTCTCTTACCAAAGTCGTGCGCAACGCAGATAGGTTGAAGGATGAAAACCAACGGAACCACCGTCGTCGTCGGGGCAGGCATATCGGGGCTGTACGCCGCGCTCCAGCTCAAACAGCGGGGACGGGACGTTCGCATACTCGAGCGTCAATCGCACCCGGGGGGATTGGCGGGGGCGCATCAATTTCGCGGGGTCCCCTGCGATCTCGGGTCGCATCGGATTCATCCCGACGCGTTGGTGCATCCGCTCTTTGCGGCGCTGGAACAGCGCGGCGAGATGCTCATTCGTCCCCGCCGCGGGCGCCTCGTCCTCGGGCAACGCCACCTGAAGTATCCCCCCAATGCCATGGCCCTCCTCGGGACGTTGGGACCGGTCGCGACCGCCGCGTTTGCCTTCGACCTCCTCACGCAGCCGGCCCGACGCCGCGCCTGGAGTGCATGGGAGCGGGAGCGCGCGCGCGCACGCCGACAAGAGGACGACATCGGGTTTGCCGACTTCGTGTCGTCGCGGGTCGGAAATAAGGCATACCAGGCCTTCTATCGCCCGTATGCGGAGAAAGTGTGGGGGCTCCCGGCAGAAGAGCTGTCTCAGACCGTGGCGAAGAAGCGGTTTTCCTTTTCGCGACCTCTCACGTTGATCCAGGGCCGGGTCGGCCGGTTGCTGCAACGCGCGTCGCGGGGCCCCATCGAAAAGTCCGAACGATTCGCCTACCCCGCGGGGGGCATCAGCAGCATCATCGACTACTTGTTGTCCGAGCTGGCCGAGCGTGGGGTCGAGCCGGAGTACGGGGCGAAATTCGAGCCCAATGGATCGTCGGGGCCGGTCTTGTTCAGCGGCAACATCGCGGACCTCGTCGACACCGAGCTCGAGCACCGGGGCATCTACCTGGTCTATCTCGCGCTACCGACCTCCAAGATCGACGAAGTCGAGACGTATTACAGTCCGGATCCGGATTATTGGTTCGGTCGCGTCGCCGACCTCCAAAACTACTCTCCCGAGCTTCACCGCGGCGACGAAACCGTCCTTTGTGTGGAGATCCCCGAAGGTGCGTGGGGCCCTGACCAAGACTTCACCAAGGGTGCAAAGCGAGACACGCTCGTGGGGCAGCTCCAGCGCGCCCGGATCATTCCCGAGAAGATGGAGCCGGTCGCCGCCGACCAGGTCTATCTGTCGCACGTCTATCCCCTCTACCGTCGGGGCTGGCTGAAGCAATGGCGCGAGACCCTCCGTCGCATCGATGCCTTGCCGTACGAGGCGATGCCCTTCGGGCGCCAGGGGCTCTTTCTGCACTGCAATCTCGACCACTGCGCGGCCATCGCCGACGACGTCGTGGAGCATGTGTCTCAGGGCCGCCCCGCCGCCGACTGGCTGGCGGGGGCCGAGAAGTACATCGATCTCCGCGTGCGGGACTGAAGACGGCCGCCGGGGGGGCCGTCACCTATCAGGACGTCTCGGTATCGTCGTCGTCGTCGGGCCTCGGGGGCACGCGGCCCGGTCGCACGGCGTGAGGAATGCGGTACACGATGACGGCGCTGACGCCGAGCGCGACGGCGACGGCGACTTTCGCGACGGTGCCGAGCGGGGAAAACCCGAGTACGTATCCGAGACTCGTCGCCATCATGGCCAGCGCCAACACCTTTGCGCGCAGGGGCATGGTGCGCTCGCGCTTCCAACGACGGAGGGGGGGGCCGAACAGCGGGTGCGACCACAGCCAGCGGTGCAGACGCGGGGATCCCCGCGCGAAGCAGGCCAACGCGAGGATCATCGGACCGGTGGTGGGCAGCCCCGGGAGCGCGACGCCGACGACGCCGACGACGAAACAGAACACCCCGGCCGCGATCCACAGGTAGCGCCGCCAAGCGGAGGAAGACGACGTGACCGGCGTCTCGGGGTCGGACGTCGTGGCGTCGGCGGGGGCAGGAGCGTTCACCACCCCTTGCCCTTACGCCATCCGGCCGAAACCGCCACCCTCCCCCGTCGGAGCGGCGGCTTCAGGGGGCCGGCGCCTCGGGCGGGCTCGAGAGCGGGGCGACGGGCACCATCGTGGGCGTCGGATAGGCCGCCGCATGGTCGAGTCCGGGGCGCCCCAGCGACCCGCGGAAGCTCCAGCCCCAGCTGTAGAGGGCGCCTTCGTCGGTCAGGGCGAGCCCGTGGAGGGCGCCGAGTCCGATGGCGGCGAGACCTCCCTCGAAACCCAATGTTTCCGAGGGCAGGGCTCGATCTTGCGTGTCCTCGTCGCCGAGACCGAGGTTGCCGCCGAAGTTCTGCCCCCAGGCCACGGCGGAACCGTCGTCACGGACCGCGAAGCTGTAGTTGCCGTCGGCGAAGACCGCGACGACGCCCTCGAGATCGTGAACCGGCTGCGGACGGAGGACTTCGGCGCCACTGCCTTGGTCGCCGTTGCCGAGCTGACCGTTGTGGTTGAGGCCCCACGCGAACACCGTGCCGTCGCTACGCAGGGCGAGCAGGTGGTCGCGGCCCGACGCGAGTTGAACCACGTCGGTGAGCTCAGGCACGCCGCGCGGTTGGGGGTGGGGATTCTCGTCCTGGGTCCCATCCCCGAGCGTTCCATACTCGTTGCGCCCCCACACGAACACCGTCCCATCGTCGTGGAGTGCGGCCGAGTGCTTGGAGCCCGCGACGACCTGCACGATGCCGTCGAGGCCCTCGACGATTGCGGGGGCGCTTCGCTCCTCGGTGCTGCCGTCGCCGAGTTGTCCGCTCCCGTTCGCGCCAAAGGAGACGACGGCTCCGCTCTCGAGCAGCACCAAGCCGTGGTCGTACCCCGCGGCGCTCATCACCGCGCGCGCATCCAGCTCGAGGGCCGTGGGCCCGCTGCGGTCGTCGAAGTCAGGGGCGTCGAGAAGACCGAGCCCGAGCTGACCCTCACGATTGTCACCCCAGGCGAAGACGACGCCGTCCTGCGTCACGGCCAGCGCGTGGTTCTGTCGGAGGTCGAGCCAGGTCACGTCGGCGAGCGCTGGCACGCGGCTCGGCACCTCGCGACCAACGTCGTCCACGACCCCGAGCCCGAGCTGACCCTTGTTGTTTCGGCCCCAGGTCCACACCGTGCGGCCGTCGTCGGGTCGGACCCATGCGCTGTGGGCTCCCCCCCCGGACAGGTGTCGCTCGAGCGACACGCGGATGGTCGCCTCGGCCGTGTTCCCGGCCGCGTCCTCGGCGAAGAGCGAGATCACGTTGTCACCGGCCCGGGCGTGGGCTGAGACCGCTTCAGACCACTCGGTCTGGTCTTCGGCGCCCACTTCGGTGCGCACCCCGTTGATCTCGAAGGCGACGCGGGCGAGGGCGCGGTCATCCGTGGCGGTAAAGGCCGGCCGCAGCGCCGCGACGTGGATTCGCATCCCGTCCGTCAACGCCCCGATACGGATTTCGGGCGGGACGTCGTCGTCGACGAGACCTGGGCCCGAGTCGCCGGTCACCCAGCTGGCGTCCGACCCCGCGTCCACGCCACACCCCGTCACCAGCGCGGCCAGCGCCCAGCCCGTCACCCTCGATCGCCTCATGCTCGCCTCCTCTGAAAACGAATGTCACCTTCAGTAAGCGCATGAGGTGTGAGACGCAACCACCATGTACGCGTGTGCACACATATACCGCCGGTCTAACCAGATGTGACCGGCGCCAACAAGGGTTGTGGTCGAGGGTGTCGTGAGACGGCAGCAGCCAACGAGGACGAGGGCCTCAGACGGGCGGTGCGGACGCCCGCTCCGCCGAGGCGACCTGCGGCGACGATGGGGCTTCGAGGTCGACGAGCAACCCGTCGACGAGGTCCCGATGGAGCACGAAGGAGCGCTTTGCTTCGTCGAGCACTGCCTCGTGAAAGGCAGGAGGCACCGCATCCAGCTGGCGGCGAAGGTCGTTTTTCTCCGCGCGCAAGTCGGGAATGCGTCGAAAACGGAAGAACTCGAGCGGGACCTCGGCGTCGATCCCGAGCAGTCGGTGGGCCATCGGGGCCACTTTGGCGACGCCCGACATGTCGGCGAAGTAGCGGACATAGAAGTGCCCGAGGAGGCGGAAGGGTTGGTCGGCGGCGATCTCGCGGATGCGGGCGGCGTAGCTGGTCTCGACCGGCTCGAGGTCGGCGCCGAACCGCTCGCGATCCGAGCGGATCACGTCGCGGCGGTAGACGTGGGGCCGTTGAAACGGGGTCAAGATGTCATGGGCTTCAAGGCCCGCTTCGAGCGCGGCGTAGACCGGTTCGATGCGGGCGAGGCCTTTCGCGTAGCCCCTCTGGTCGAAGCGCCCCTTGAAGAACAACTTGGCGAATCGGCTCGCTTCGGCGAGGTCGTGCTCCGTTCGGGTTTCTTTCTTGAGGCGGCGTGAGAGACGCCGCGGACGCGATCCGAGCAGAGCCATGGGCGCAGCTTATCCGCTGGCGTGGGCACGTGCCCCGGTTTTGTCGCTCGTGCTCGGCTCACGCGCCGCCGTGCGTCAGCCCACACCGGGCGCTTTTCGAGGCTCATCGTGACGCGGGCCGTCCGAGGCCCCCGCTCCCGAAGACATCCTTCATACGCTCCTTGCGCGCTTCTGCGTTCGCCGCGCGCTTGGCCTCGAGGGCCACGAAAGACGAGACGATGTCGCTTGCGATCTCCGCCGCATCGGTCGGCGCTGATTCCGCAGCGTTCGGCACTGAATCCGCACCGGGCTCGGACGGGAGCTCTGGCTCCGGTGCGGGGGCGGGATCCAGCGCCTCGCCGCCCGGCGAGACGTCGATGGTCGGCCTCGGTGTTTGGTTCGGCGTCGCGGGAGGCGGCGGGGTGGCGCAGCTCATCGAGAGACCGGCCACCACCCAGGCCAGCCGGAGGGTGGTGGTGGACGTCAGCATGAGTGCCTAGGCTACGCGCGTCAGGGGAGGATCTCCCGAGAAGGCGGCGTACATGGGTACCACGATGAGAACGCGCCGATGGAGCCGAAATGGGTGGGCCCCGCTCGGGCTGCTCGCCGCTTGTGGGGGGACGCCGGCGCCTCCCGCATCCTCACCGCTCGAGGGGCCTACCGTCGGCGACGCGGTTCCGCCCGCGGACGCCCGCACCGCCGAGATGCCCACGGCCGCACCCGCGACGCTTTCCGCCGTCGATGCCTACGGCGACCCGCTTCCGGCCGGCGCGCGCCTGCGACTCGGGACGCTTCGCCACCGTGCCCCCCACAACCCCCTTCGGTTCTTCCTCGACGATCAGGGCTCGCTGCTCACCTGGCATCTACGCGACGGCCAGCTGGAAGAGCGCGACGTCGCTTCGGGCAAGACGCTCCGGACCTTCGACGGATTCGATCGCGCCTTCCGCTTGGAAGCGGGCGCGGACCGCACCTTCGTCCTCGTCGGGACCGACGGCAAGGTCGAGCGGTGCGAGCTCACCGGCGCGGTCGTGCGCAGCTTCGCCCTGCCTCCGGCCCCGCGCTCGGCTCGTCGCAAGAACACCAACGCTCAGACGGCCGCGCTCGTCGGGGTGCTCGGAACGCCGCCCACCGGCTTTTTGGCCTCCAAAGATGCCACGCGTCTCGCGGTGTGGCGCGACCGCACCGTCGTCGTCTACGACCTCACCAGCGGTGCGGTCCGCGGTCGGATGACGATCCCGGTCAAGCCCCGGCGCAAGCCGCTCCCCGGTAAGCGCCCCGTCAAGACGCCCCCATCGCCGGCCATGGTCACCGACGTCGCGGGCGATCTCATCGTCGTCACCGAGGGCGTCAGCCCCTTCCACTTCGGGGGCGAGCGGGCGGTGTGGGACCTTCGTCGGCGCCGCAAGGTCTACGAAGGACACAGCCCCATCGCCCTCAGCCCCAACGGTCGCCACTTCGCGGTCGCAGCAAAGAAGACGCTCCAGTGGAAGACCGCCGCCGGCCAGGTCGTCCACACCAAGAGCATCGGCGACGACAGCCGGTCGGTTTTTTCCCTTTCCCCTTCCCCTGATATCGGCGACATCGCCGTCGTCGCCGGCGGAACGCGCATCGTCTGGCGCAAAAGCGGCACCTTGCACGTCTACGATGCCAACGGCCTCGCGAAGCTGGCCACCGTCGAGCGTGCCCGGTTCCGCGCCATGTCCCCCGACGGGCGCCGGATCGCGGTGGAGCGGGACGGCCACGTCCATGTTCGTGCCACCACGTCCATCGGGCTCCCCGACGAGCCGCCCGGTCACGCCGAGGCCATCCGTTCCATCAGCTTCGGCCCCTACGGCCGGGTCATCTCCACCGCGGACGGCCGCGCGTGGCGGCTGTGGGATCTGTCGACGGGAGACGCTCTTCGTCACGTCCAATTCGGCGTCCGCTCTGTTGCCATCTCGAAGGACCGCGTCCTCGCCTCCGGGTCCAAGGCGATCTACCTCGGCGGCTTGGGAAGCGACACGCCCGCCAAGGTCTTGAACGCTGGCCTCTACGAGCGGGGCGTCGTGAAGGTGGCCCTCGGCCACGATGGCTTCGCAACCATCTTCGACCGAGGCTGGAACGACCAGGGCGGGGAGCAGCCCGAGGGCGTCAGCTGGTTCGGCCTCGACGGCACGGCCCAATGGAACAACGAGCTCCCGGGCGCGGCGCACCTCGCCCTGACCCCCGACCACGTGCTCGTGTCGGGGGACGCGGGCCTCGTGGCCTTCGAACGCGCGACCGGCCATCGCGTCGCCGCACTCGCCGACGTTCGCGGCGCGCTGACGCTCGTCGGCGAGCGCCTCTTCGTCGAGGACGTCAGGTTGCTCGAGGTCGCTTTCGATGGCACCCGCTTCAAACCCCTGCGCCGCTTTGCCGTGGCCTCGTCGGGCCCCGTCGCCATCGGCCCCCGCGGCGAACATTTCGCCGTCGCTCGCGATGACGGTACCATCGCCGTCAGCACCGCCGAAGGGGTGAGGGGTCGCTTCGGGGGTGGTCACGAGCGCCCCATCACCGCGCTCGCCTTTACCCCCGATGGTCGGCACGTCGTCAGTGGTGGCGAAGACGGCACCGTGCTCGTGTGGGACCTCGACCATCTTGAAGCCTGGGGCCCCGGGTGAAGGTCGGTCGACGCCATCGGCGGCAAAGCCTTGGCGGGCAGCTTATCTCCGGGCGTGGGCACAGGCCCCCGTTTTGCCGCTACCATCGCCCGGTGGGCGTGAGGAGAGCGTGACGTGGGCGTGAGGTGGCCTCGCCTGAGGCATGGGCGCCGAGCCTCTCGATGGTGGCGGTGGGGCCTCGGTTGCGGCGTCGGCGCCTTGGTCTTGGGCGCGAGTTGTATCCCGTCGCCGGAGGGAGCCCTCTGCGACGAGAACCTCAGTCTGTGCGACGGCCGATGTGTCGACCTCTCCCTCGCTGTCGCGCATTGTGGGGCGTGCGGCGCCACCTGCGAGGAGGGCGCCCGTTGTGTGGATGGCACGTGTGATGGCTGCGCGGTGGGGCTCGTCGACTGTGGTGACGGCTGCGTCTCGACCTCGGTGTCCACCGACCATTGCGGCCGTTGCGGTACGACCTGCGCGGCGACGGAGCGCTGTGAGGACGGCCGATGCGAACCGTGCGCCGCTTCTGCCTTTTGCGACGGCCGTTGCGTGGATGTCGCGCGCGACCCCCAGCATTGCGGTGACTGCGGACGTTCTTGTGACCCGGGCCGGAGATGCGACGGCGGCGCGTGTGTCCCCGCCTGTGTGGACACGACTGACCCCATGGGGCCGCGCGAGGTGACGTGTGCGCCGGGGCGCGCCACATGGGTGGAGCACGCGGCCACCCCCGCCACGGATCGGTCCGAGGCCCTGGCCTTCGACGTCGACGGTGCGACCATCTACGCGGCCGGTGACACGCGGGCGACGTCGGGGCCCCTCGGGTGCACCGATGGCGCCTCGCCCGGAACGACCGACCTCTGGGTGGCCGGCGTGCGGCCCACGGGCGGCATCCGGTGGTGCACACGGCTCGGCGGGGACGACGACCAACGCGTCTACGACGTGGCCCCTCTACCCGACGGAGGGGCGGTCGTGGCGGGAAGCTTCGTGCAAGAACTTCGCACGGCCACGGGCGCGCTGTGCTCGGCCGCGGACGGACGCGAGCATGCCTTCGCCGTCACCTTGATGCGCGATGGTGCCGTCGATCGGGTGCTCTGCGACGACCGGCCCGAGGGGAGCTTTGGCTACGCGGTCGCGGTGGGGGACGACGATGTGTACTTGATGGGGTTCGACCACGACGAGAGTCCTCCTCCCGGCATCGCAGCGGCCGCCGCGCTTTGGACCTTGCGATGGCCGCTCTCGGCGCCGGGGTGTTCTTCGGTCACCTCGTGTGCGCGGTACACCGTCGCCGGCGAGCTCTATCCGCGGGGCGACATCGTCCTTCGGCGCGACGTTGCCGCGGGGGAGCCCACCGTGGTGCTGACCGCAGGCTACGAAAGGGCCATGGACTCGAGTTCCACGCTCCCGCTGACCGTGGCCTTGGACGACCCCACGCCGAACCGGGCCCCGGGCGCAGTGTTGTTGGTCGGCCTCGACGCCGACCTGCAGGCCACGAACGTCGCCGCCATCAAGACCGACCGCGACTGCACGACGGGGTCCATGCAGCTCCAGACCCGTGACTGCGCGGTGGGACGCGCGCTCCTCGACCGCGGCGATCGACTCGCGCTGTTGCTCGACCATCGCCACGGGTTTGTCCCGGGCGTCGACGTACCGCAGCCGGCGGGGCGCGACATGGCGGTCGTGCTCCTCGATCCCGTGGCGCTCGGGCCGATGGGACCCACGGCGCGCTTCTCGTCGTTCCGAAACGAAGAGGGCGTGGATCTGGTGGCCACCGACGACCCCGCCCGATTCTTGGTGGTGGGGAACGTCCGGGGGGAGGAACTCGTCGTCCCCGGCGGCTCGGTGGTCGAAAAGGCGCCCGACCTCGGCATGCTGGTGTTCGCCGTGAATGATGCGCTCGCCCCGTCGCCTCCCGGCGGGCCGGTCCTTCTCGTCGACGGTCTCGGCACCGAACGCGCCGGCCGGGCCGCCTACCGGCAAGGGCTGTTCCTCCTGCCCGGGACCACGAACGGCGCGCGCCTGCGCATCGGGGCGCAAACCCTCTTTCAGGTGGGAAACGATGACGGGTTCATCGCAGCCTTTGCGTACTGAGTTGCGGACCGGGGCACGGCCGGGACCGAGGCGGCGTCTCGTCGGCGCCGCGGTCGTCGCCGCCTGGCCCCTCGCGGTGGCGTTCGCCGCGGGCTGCATCGCCGACGCCCAGGAAGATCCGTGTGTTCGCGGGAGCGAACGTTGCGGCGAGCGCTGCGTCGACCTCGACCACGACCCCCTCCACTGCGGCGCCTGCGGGGCTCGATGTGCTCCTGGGTTCCGCTGCGACGAAGGCGCGTGTCGGTGCGACCTGCCCTTCACCCAATGCCCGAGCGGGTGTTTCGATCTGTCGCGAGACCCCGATCATTGCGGACGGTGCGATGTCGCCTGTGCCACGGGCATCGGCTGCGAGGAGGGCGCCTGCGGGGGCGACTGTGCCACCGGCCTCATCCGCTGCGAGGGTCGGTGCGTCGACCCACGCGTCGACACCGACCATTGCGGTGGCTGCGGGCAGGCGTGCCCCGCCGGGCAGACGTGCTCTGAATCGGAAGGGGGAACGGGGGCGTGCACCTGCGGATCCGACGGCGGGTGGCCGTGTCCCGTCGACGCGGTGGCCGTGCGGGCCTCCGGCGACGGCGCCGCGGTTGCGATCGCAGACCTCGTCGCCATGACAACCGCGGACGGTGACGCACTCGTCGTCGCGGCCGGGGTCTTCGGGGGGGCTTCCGTCGACTTCGGGGGTCAGGTCGCCGCGACGGTCGGCGATGCCGATGTCTTCGTCGCCGCCTACGATGCATCCGACCTGTCGTTGCGTTGGCTCTTTACGCTCGGCGCGGCGGGGCGCACGCAACAGGTGACCGATCTAGAAGTCACGCCGACCGGCCGCCTCGTGCTCGTGGCAAACCTCCGGGCCGCTGGGACCAGCCCCGTGGTGGTCCCCCCGGGGTTGCCTTTTCCCGCCGCGCTGAGGACCAACGTTCAGGGGGTCGTGTTCGAACTCGATCCGCGTCTGTTCGCGAGTGAACGGGTTTCGGCGATTGGCCTCGCCCAGGGCTCGGGAGGCAACCAGTGGCTCGATGCGGTGGTGGAGCGGCAGGGGGAGCTCTTCGTCGTCGGGCACCAACAGGGCAACTCGGGCTTTCTCTCCGGCTGCGTCACGAGCGAGAGCCACAACACCTTTGTCGGCTCGATCGCCCTCGGAACCGACACCTTCACGTGTCACGGCCTGCTGGGGGCAAAAAACGACGCGAACGATGCCATCAACCCCAACGGCCTCGATCTCGAGGTCGACGCCGACGGAGCGCTCCACGTCATCGGCTCGGCGGTTCGCCCCGAAGTGCGAGCCACCGACGGGGTCGACCCTCCTCGCTTGCTGCAGCTCCAACCGGACGGGTCGGCATCGGTTGGCTTCGATGTCACCTTTCGCGCCGCGGGCGCCGGCGCGTTCGCCTACGACGGGGCCCTCGTGGTGGGCGATGCCAACGGAAGTCGGAGCGCCCGCCTCCTCGCCGGAGCGCGTCGCGATGATGGCACGCTCGCCGTTGCCGGTTGGGTCAGCGGAACCGCGGTGATCGCCGCCGTCCCGGAAGACGGCAGCCCCGCGTCTCCGTGCGATGCGACCCTCGTGACCGGGTCGCAGATCCAAGCGTTCGCGATGGGCCGCCCCTCGGGGGCCACCTGTCCGAGTTGGGTCTGGTCGGCGGGTGGGGTGGGCAACGACCCGACCCACGCGATCGCCGCGTGGGACGGAGGATTCCTCGTGCTGGGCGAGTACGACCAACGGATCGCGGCGGGCAATTTCGAAGCAGAACGCGTGGCGCCCCCCGGAGCCGACCGGGCCGGCTACTTTCTCGCCTCGTTCGCGCCTTCGGGGACGGCGGAGTGGCTGTTGGGGGACCTCGAGGGAGGTGCTTCGGGGTCGTTGCTTCGCCAGGCTGGCATCGCGGTACGCCTCGATCCGTCCGCGGACGACGACGACGACGGGGTCGAGATCTTCTGGGCGGGGGAGCAGGGGGCAGCGGGGGACGGCGCGGCGCTGCCTCCGTGGTCGTCGGACGGAGCCCAAGCGTTCGTCGGCCGTTTCCGACTGGGTCGCTAGCTCGTGCCCGGGCGGCTCATTCTCGGGATGGGCGGGCGCTGCGGGAGCCGAGAGGCCGTTTTGCGCCGGACGGGAGACCGTCGCCGTCGGGTCGGCCGCAGAAGATGACCCCAAGCAGGTCTCGGCGTGGCATGTTGAAGAAGTGGCGCTAGGTCCGGCAGACTCCCCTGCGGAGCCTTGTCTCAGCGATGAGACGGTGGTCGCGCTCCGTGCTGGTGCGTTGCCAGACACGGTGCAGGATGACGTGGCGGCCCACCTCACCCGGTGCGCCGCATGCCGGGCGCGGCTCGCGCAAGGGGGGACGACGACGTCTGCGCCCATTCTCACCGAGGTCAGTCGCGTCAGTACCCCCCCGATCGCGCTCGAACTGAGCCCAGGCACGATGGTCGATCACTACCGGGTCGAGCACGCGGTGGGGAAGGGCGGCATGGGTCAGGTCTATCTCGCGCGGGACACGGCCCTCGGGCGTTCGGTCGCCCTGAAGATCGTCAAACCCCAGCTCGCGGTGCGGCCCAAGCTGAGGGAGCAGTTCTTTCGCGAAGCCCGGGCGATGGCCAAGGTCAGTCATCCCAACATCGTCACCATTCACGGCGTGGGGGAATCGGAGGGGCAACCGTACGTCGCGCTCGAGTTCGTCGACGGAGAGACGCTCCGGTCACGGATGAGTCGCGCGACCCTCGGCCTCGAGGAGATGGCGCGGATTGGGGCTGAAGTCGCCGACGCCCTCGCCGCCGCGCATGCGGCCGGGGTCGTCCACCGTGACTTGAAACCCACGAACATCATGCTCGGTCGGGACGGGCGGACACGCGTGGTCGACTTCGGCATCGCCAAGACGGTCGAGGTGGAGCCCTTGGGGGTGCCCGGCGACGCGTGGCCAGGGATGACGAGCGGGGGGGAGCCCACCCTGACGGTCGTGGGGGGGACGCCGATGTATATGCCTCCGGAGCAGTGGCTCGGCGCCTCCACGGGGCCGCCGGCCGACCTCTGGGCGCTCGGCGTCGTCCTCCACGAGTTGACGACGGGACGACGTCCCTACGACGCGCCCGAGTTTCCGTCGCACGGGGGAACCGCCGCGCCCCCGGGGCTCATCGACCGTGTGTGCGACGACACGCCCGTGCCGCTCGACGACCGTTTTCTCCCCCTCGCGCTGGCGCCCATCGTCCGGGCTTGTCTCGCCAAGGACCCCGACACCCGCCCGTCGGCGCTGCAGGTCGCCACGGCATTGTGGGAGGTGGCGGACGCGCCTCCGCGGAGCCGAGCCAGTGCGCGAGGCCTCCGCGAGCTGGACGCGCCGCCGAGCGTGGCCAAGACCCCGAGGTCGCCATTCCCCGCGGGACGCCCCTTCCGCCGGCGCTCGCGAACCGTCATGCTCGCCGGCGCGATCGTGTCGATGGGTCTCGGCGGCGCCACGGCGTTTGCCATCTCGGGACCGAGCCCCCGGGTCGCGACGCCCCGGTGGACCCAATTGCACTCGTGGACGCCGCCACCCGTCGTAGAACGCCGCGCGTCGGGGGCGGACACGCCCCGGGGCGCGTCTCCTTCCGTCGGGAGCGAACACGCCGTCGCGGACGCGCCGCCTCCGGCGCTCCCCTCGGCCGAGGCCGACGCCGCCGGCCGCCTTCCTTCGCCTCGCGCGGGCGGCGAGAGGTCAACGTCGAACCGGGCCGCCTCCCGTGACCCCCTGAGTTACCGCTGAGCGCTCAGAACGAGCCCCGAACGGTCAAGCCGCCCCCGCCGGTGGGGTCGAACCACGGGGCCGCGGCCATCCGGTCGAGCAGTCGGTCGTCATCGTCGTCGTCGGGGCCGCTCGCGTAGCCCAGTCCCAACAGCACGGCGCCGGTCGTGAGGGCGGCGCCGCCTACCGCGAGCAGCGCGATCCCGGCCCGCTCATTGGTTTGCGCTTCATTGCGAAGCCGTACGCCTTCGGGGAGGCAGGCGTTGTCGGCGTCGGGGCAGAGCGGGCGGGCGCGTTCGACGATTTCGTCGGCGCGCAGCGCGAGTCCGACGCCGACACCAACGGCGACGAGTCCGACGCCGCCCACGGCCCATCCCGCGATCTTCGGGGCGGAACCGAATCCTCGTTCGCGGCGGATCACGATCGCGGGGGGCGGTGCCGGCGCGGTGGTGGAGGTCAGCGCTGGCACCTCGAGCTGAAGCGTCGTACCCGGTTCCGAAAGCGTGACCTTCGCTTCGTAATCATGGTGGCCCTGGGCCCGCGCCGCGATCCGGTGCTCGCCCGCGTCGAGGGGGATGGCACGACCCCAGTCGGGCGCGGCCAAGACGCGACCATCGAGGCGTACGACGAGCCCCTTCGTCGGTGTACGCACCACCACGCGGAGTCGTCGAAGTTGCGGTCGAAGCGACGCCAGGCGTTCTGCGGCGTACTTTTTCCGAGCCTCGTCCCCTAACGAGGACGCGAGCGCGCGAGCTTCCTCGAAGGCACGCGCGGCGCTCGCGGTACGGTCCTCGGCTTCTTCGCACACCCCGACGTTGAGAAGGGTGCCGACCGCGGGGGCGCGCTGGTGGCTCTGGCGGAAGAGGGGAAGCGCTTCCCCGCAGCGGCCCTCCGCGGCAAGGGCACGACCCCGAGTGAATAGGGTCTCTGCGTCGTCTTCGGATTGCGCGTGACCCGCGGTGGGGGTGAGCGCGCCGAGCGAGACGGCGAGGGCGACGACGCGCCGACCAGGCGAGGATCTGCGGGCGATGCACCTCACAAGAGAAAGCCTAAACCTTCTCCGGCGGTCCCCCCAAGCGGTCGGTGAGGGCGTCGCCGCGTCGATCCGGAGCCGGCCCGACGTGCTTTGGTCGCCGGGCCGCTTGAGGTAGTCTGCCGACCGTGGGGACGAACGAGGGCGACGCCCGAGGTCGGCATGCTGTCGCGGCGGAGCCGACCCACGCATCTGTGGCCGTGTTTCTCAAGCGGGCGCACGTTCTGCGTCGGTGCGGGCGGCAGAAGGTCACGTGCCTCCTGAGGGCGCAAGGACGGTCCTTCGCGATCGTCGATGGCGTTCCGGCCGCGGTCACGGACGGTACCCGTGTCTTCGCGCGGCCCGACGTCGTGTTCCCGCAGCTGGTGCACGCCTTTCTTCGCTCAGGGCTCGAGATCGTCTTGGACGCGTCGCTCCCGTCGTGGTTCCCCTCGGCCGCCGCGCCGGACGCGCCCACGGTCGATGCCGTCATCGTCGAGGCGGCGCGTCGATGGCCGCTCGCGGCGACGCTCGTTTTCGTTCGCGACCACGGCGACCGGACGGGGACGCTCGGCGGCGACGCGGACGAGATCATGACGCGATGTGAAGTGGTCGACGGGCACGAGCGAGTCGTCCTGCGTCAGTTCGCCCAGGGAGGCACGTTGGCCGACGTGCTCGCTGCGTCCCAAGCGCCGGCGGAAGCGGTGGCAGGCCTCGTACTCGGGCTTTCGGCGGCCGGCCGGCTTCGCTGGTCGAGCGGCGCGCCCGTTCCCCTGTCCGGGCCCGCGGCCGCGACGGCCATCTCCACCCCGGCCGCTCCCCTGGGGCGGCGCGGCAGCACCCCCGCGCTGTCGACGTCGCCTCCCGGCGTGGCCCCGGGAGACCGTACGTCATCGGTTCCCTACCGCCCTCAGGTCCATCGCACGCGTCGCGCGGTGCCACGGCGAAGTACCTTCCGCAGCCTGGAAAGCGCCTCGCCCCCTGCAACCCCCGTCCCCCGTCCGTCGCGTCCGGGGGAACCTCCCGGTACGCCTTCTCCCGAGGCCCCCCACCCGGGTCCGTCGCGTCCCGGTGGGCCTCCCCTCGAAGGACGTCGGTCTCGACCGATGCAAGCTCGGCGCGGTGCACCCACCTTCGACCCTCGAGCCACGTCGGAACCGTTCATCGACGACCGGGAAACCGCCGAGGTCGGCTCTCCGGCGGAGCCCCTCCTAGCGGAGGTACGGGATGCGTTCGCGGGAGGCGATGGGACCAGAGCCACCGAGCGGCTTCGCGCCGCAGCTGAGGCCGACCCCTCGCACGTATCGCTTCCGCTATACCGCCTCTTTCTCCGCGCGTTCAAAACCAACGCGACGCTTCGCGCCACGCTCGCGGCCGAGGCGGAGGCGCTCGAGAAAACGGCGTGCGAGGTGCTCGCCCAGGACCACGGCGCTCCGTTCCCGCACTTCGTACGAGCGTGCCTGGCGATGGTGGCGGGTCGCCACGACGACGCGCGGCGAGGGTTTTCGTTGGTCGCGCGGCTACGGCCGGCCGACCGTTGGACCCGCCGGATGATGCGTTCGCTCCCCAAGAAGTGAGCGCGGTGCCATCTGTTGCCGCCGGACCGGTTTTCGCCGGCTCCGGGCGTCGGCGTTTACGGTGAGGCGCGCAGGGCCTCTGCGTTCGATGGCATCTGGCGAGCACGTAGCCACGCGATGAGCGGCTCGAAGACGAGCCGAGGAGCGTCGTCGGCGATGAACAGGTTGGCGTGGGCGAACCAATTCTCGTCGTCTCCCACCACCAGGGTCGAGGTGTCAGCCCCGCCCCACGCGTCGGTGGCGCACGAGGCTGTCGACGGCGGAACCACGCCGTCGCGATTCGCGAGCACGACGAAGAGGGGGATGGTGCAGTGAGCGAGGGCGGCGGTGACGTTGCGGTTTGCGACGTGGAGGTCGACGTCCCGGATCCAATGCGCAATCTCACGATTGACCAGAGGTTCTGGGTCTTCGACGGTGCGCACCATGGCATCGATGCGGCTCGTGTCGATGGTGGCCGGGTTCATGTAGAGCGAGAGCAGGGCGGGCCACTTGGTCAGCAGGGGAAACGCGTGCCGCACCAGAGCCCGCGTCCGCGGAACGCGCACCCATCCAGCGAGGGTCGGAGAGGAGAATGCGAGCCGGAGGATCGGGTGCACCTCCGTCCAGCGGAGGGGGGCGCCCATCGTGACCAGGCGTCCGACCCGAGGATCCGGCCGACGCGCCAGGTAGGCGTAGGCCAGGCTGCCCCCGAGACTACATCCGATCAGCGTGAGGTCCCGCGCGCGCGGGCTCCGGTGCGCCAGCACGTGATCGATCGCCACCGGAAGGTCGACGTCCGCGTAACGCTGGAGGGACGCCGCGGGCGCCCCCGCCACGCGCCGAGTGCTCTTGCCTTGTCCCCGAAGGTCGACGGCCCAGACGTCGAACCCTGCCGCCGCCAGCGTTCGCTCGAGGCTCGTCCCCCTCGGATGGTAACTGAATATGAACGAATTCATGCCATACCCGGGCAGGATCAACAGCGGCGGGGCCGTGGGGTCGAAGTGCTCCCGGTCGCGGGTGGATCGGAGATGAAGCGACCACCCGTCGGGAGTGTCGGCATGGTGCTCGCGGACGCAGGGGGCCGGCGTCGGGAAGATAGAATCGGTAAACATCGAGCTACGGGCTCAGAGACGGAACGGAGACCAAACCGGCCGTGGAGGGACCACGATCGATGTGCTAGCGCATGCGGGTATGGCGAGCGAAGCTGCCGCGCGGGGGCGCACGCGATTTGCGACCTTTTGCTGGTTCGCGCTCGCGTACACACTCGCGGTCATCGTGTGGGGGGCGTTCGTGCGCGCCACGGGCTCGGGCGCGGGGTGCGGCAGCCATTGGCCCACCTGCAACGGAGAGGTGGTTCCTCGCGCCCCCTCCGTCGAGACCCTCATCGAATTCAGTCACCGACTCACGTCGGGCTTGAGCGGTTTGATCGTGCTGGCGCAGGTGCTCCTCGCGAGGCGTCTGTACCCGCGCGGCCACCGCGTCCGGCAGGCCGCGGGGTGGGCGGGGGGCTTCATGCTCCTCGAGGTCATCATTGGCGCGGGCATCGTCGTCCTCAAATATGTCGCCGACGACCAATCGGTCGGGCGCGCGGTGTGGATGGGGGTGCACCTCGTCAGCACTTTTCTGCTCGTGGGGGCGATGACGCTCACCGCGCACTACGCTCGCGGCGCCGCTCGGGTTCGCCTCGCCGGCACGGGGACCCGAGGGGCCCTGGCCGGCGTCGTCCTCGCGTCGATCATCCTCACCGGACTCAGTGGCTCGGTCGCCGCGTTGGGCGACACGCTCTTCCCCGCCGAAAGCCTGGGGACGGCCCTCGCGGCCGATCTCTCCCCGACCGCGCACTTTCTCGTGCGTCTTCGGGTGGCCCACCCCTTCATCGCGGTCGGGGCTGCCTTTCTCACCCTCGGGTACCGCGCCTTCCTTCAGGACCGCAGCGAGGGGCGACCGGGGGTGGCACGCTGGGGCCTCTGGGTTCGGGTCACCGTGCTGAGTCAGCTCGGGCTCGGGCTCGTCAACGTGATGTTGCTGGCGCCGGTCTGGCTGCAGCTGGTGCACCTGTTTCTCGCCGACGTTCTGTGGATCTCGTTGGTGCTCTTCATCGCCCACGCCTTCGCGGGCGCCCCGGTGCCGGGTCGGGTCGCGCCGGACGCAGGCGCCGCCACGTCGGTGCCGGGCCCACGCCGCGAGGACGGTCGCGGCGGCGCGCTCGACGTGGGGACCCTCGACGAGGCGGAGCCAGCCGAGTAGCGGTATTCGAGTACCTGTGTTCTCCTGGCTCAAATCGCGGCGAACCGAACCGGGCGACGCGCGGGCGCGAGCGCTCTACGACGTCGTTCGGCGAGCCGTGACGGCGGGGGGGCGCGACGAAGATGACGTGCACATTCGTATCGTCGGGGCGACGGCCGCCCTATTGGCTTGCGTCGCCTACGCCGACCTCGAGGTCGAGGCCTCCGAGGAGGAGGTCATTCGGGTCACGCTCGGCCGCATTCAAGGGCTAGACGAGGCGGGGGTGGCCGCCATTGTGGCCGTGATGCGTCAAGACGTCGTGCGCATCGCGAGTGCGGAAGCCACCACGTACGCGCGCGAGCTGCTCGAACTCACGGACGAGACGTTCCGGCGCCAGCTCCTCGACGTGCTCGTCGACGTCGCCGCCGCCGACGATGAAATCACCGTGTCCGAAACGAACATGCTGCGGGGCGTGGCACGGGCCTTCGGGCTTCCCAGCGCCGCGTACAATGAAAGCCAATCCCGTCACCGTGACAAGCTCGCCGTGCTCAAGGGCGAGCCGTCGCGGTGACCGGGCTGAGTCTTCTCGGCTGGGTCTTTTCGCCGGGTCTTCTCGGCTGGGTCTTCTCGGCTGGTCTTCTCAGCTGGGTCTTCTCGGTTGAGTCTTTTCGGCTGAGTCTTTTCGGCTGAGTCTTTTCGGCT
Organism: Myxococcota bacterium; assembly: GCA_039027095.1. Classification (GTDB taxonomy): domain Bacteria; phylum Myxococcota_A; class Polyangia; order Polyangiales; family Polyangiaceae; genus JAPYTK01. Next base: position 7 of record JBCCLB010000089.1, on the reverse strand, counting down.
GAGTCTT